>JAEBET010000017.1:0-174364 GCA_049998195.1 Streptomyces sp. cmx-11-4 | reverse complement strand
AACCGGTTGAAAGGCTTCCGCGCCGTCGCCACACGCTACGAGAAACGCGCCTACATCTACCTCGGCACCGTCACCCTCGCAGCCCTCGCGATCTGGCTCCGCACCTGATCCGAGAAACAGTCCCTAGCGGACTCGCGAACTTGCGGACTTGCGGACCCCATTTGGACTCACCTCAGGAATTCCCCCCGCATGTCTGTACCTTCCACCAGTACGAACTCCCCGGGATGAGGGGCGAGACTTCCCGCCGAGGGCCGCGGCTCGTTCTGAGAGCCGACGCCACAAATCGAGGGGACCACCACGATGAGTGGTCAGTTGTACGACGGAATCGGCGAAGCATTCGAAGGCTTCAAGACCCTGCCCATCATTCGGTACACCGAGGTACCAGGCTTCCTTGCCCTGGTCGGCGACGTCACCGGCAAGTCGGTGCTCGACATCGCCTGCGGTACCGGCTTTTACAGCCGCGAGCTCAAGCGTCGCGGTGCGTCGCGGGTCTTCGGGTTCGACATCTCGAGCGCGATGGTCGACGTGGCCAATGCCGGCGAGCAGTCCGAACCCCTCGGCATCGCATACGAAGTCGGGGACACGGCCACTTTGCGGAATTTCGATCAGCCCTTTGACGTCGCCGTGGCCGTGCAGGCATTCAACTACGCGAGCGATGTCGCCGAGATCGAGCAGATGATGCGCAACATCCGGCGCAGCCTCGTCGCCGGCGGTGCGTTCTACCTGTTCGTGCAGAACCCGGGCTTCGACTTCGGCGGCCCATCGCTGGACAAGTACGGGTTCCTGTGCGAGGCGACGGGCAAGGACAACGAGATCGGCCGCGGAACGCGGATCACGGCCCTGTTGGATCCCCCCGTCTCGTTCGAGGCCACCACGCCGTCGGCGGAGACGTACGAGCAGACCCTGACGGCGGCCGGATTCACCGGGATCGAGTGGGTTCCGCTGGATGTCTCGGATGACGGTGTGGAGAAGTACGGCGAGGAATTCTGGGCGGACTACGCCGCGAACCGCCCGCTGATCATGATCCGCTGCACCGCCTGACCGATGATCTCCGGGGGCGAACCCGGCCCTTTGTTTGGGGCCGGGTCCGTCGTAGTACTGATGCGAAGGCCTCGCCAGGGGGCATGGGGCGGGGCCTTCGCGTGCGCGTGAAGTGTGCATGTGCGCGGGTCGTCGAAGGCTTTCGGGACCCAAGGGAGCAGCGTTTCAGGCCCGCCGTCCGGCACGGGCACGATCGCCCTAGTCGAGGTCAGCGCCTGCTTCGAAGGCGCCCGAGCAGTCCGCGGGCCTGTTCCCGCTTGCGCGGGTCGGAAGCCGCACGCCGCACCGAAGCGATCGTCCGCTGCCCCTGCGGGGTGCGGGTGAACTGCTTGATCTTTGCAAGTAGTCCGGACATAAGCCCTCCCGGTGTAGCTCATCGTGACGTTACGTCGTGTGCCCAGGGACTCTCGCTCGAAACTGTGGGGTTGGACATCGTCGATCCACAGCGCAACCGGGGAATCCTGACCGTGGGCGCCCACTTCAACGGATCCGTCGTCCACGCGGACGAGTTCCACCGCGCGGGTCGTGGGCCTTTCCGCCCCGGCCCGGTGGCGAGTGAGCGATCATGCTGGGTGGTGTGGTGTGGTGTGGTGTGTGGGGTTCGGCTCGGGCACGGGGGCACGGGGGTACGGCAATGGAGGCTGTGCGGGGGGCGGAGTTCGTGACGGCCGCCGGTCTGGTCGCGGCGGCGGCGCAGGGTCAGAGCGGCGCGCTGTGGCGGCTGGAAGGCATCGACCGGCAGCTGGACGCGAACCTGGTGCGCCACCTGCCCGGGACCGGCGGGGCGGCGCACACCGAAGACGAGGTCGACGTGATGCTGGTCGTCCTCGCGGGCGCCGGGACCCTCACCCTCGACGGTACCCAGTCTCAGCTGTCCCCCGGATTCCTCGGCCTGCTGCCGCGCGGCACATCCCGGGCGCTGTTGGCCGGCCCCGAAGCACTGCTCGTCCTGACCGTCCACCGCAGGCGCCGCGGCATGCGCATCGGACGGGCCACCCCTGCCGCTGAGCCCCGGCCGTGCGCGCTGCACCTGGTGTGCGGCCGGTGTCACCGCCACGCGATCGAGGCGGACGCCCGCTACTGCACCGGGTGCGGCACTGCGTTGACAGGTCGTTCCACGGCTTGACCTCCGCCATGGGGTGCGGAGGCGTGGCGGAGGTAGGCGCGAGGTTCTGGTCCAGGGCGGGGCAGGCGGCGGTGCGTACGCCAGGGCCGAAGGCTCCCCAGCGTCACCCTCCTGGCCCTGACTCCAGGGCCTCCGTAGGGGCTACGTATAGGGACATGAGCAACGAGAATGCCACCCCCGCCCCCGATGTCCTGAAGGCCAAACACCGTGCGATGTGGGCGCTGGGCGACTACCCCGCCGTGGCGTCGAACGTCATCCACGAACTGGGTGGCGAGCTGGTGCGCGCGTGTGGCGTCCGGCAGGGCGACCGCGTCCTCGATGTCGCGGCCGGCTCCGGGAACGCGGCCATCCCCGCGGCGCTCCTCGGCGCCGACGTCGTCGCCTCCGACCTCACGCCCGAGCTCCTGGAGGTCGGACGCCACCTCGCCGGGGTGGGCGGCGCCCGGCTGGACTGGCGGGAAGCGGACGCGGAAGCCCTGCCCTTCGCGGACGGCGAGTTCGACACGGTGATGTCCTGCGTCGGCGTCATGTTCGCCCCGCACCAGCAGCGGGCCGCCGACGAACTGGTCCGGGTCTGCCGCCCGGGCGGCACGATCGGCCTGATCAACTGGACCCCGGAGGGGTTCATCGGGCAGATGTTCGCCGCGATGCGGCCCTACGCGCCCCCGCCGCCGCCCGGTGCCCAGCCGCCGCCCCTGTGGGGCGACCCGGAACACGTGCGCTCCCTGCTTGGAGACCGCGTGACCGGCGTCGACGCCCGTCGGCAGCGGTTGCGCGTCGACCGGTTCGCGCGGCCGGAGGAGTTCCGGGAGTTCTTCAAGGCCTGCTACGGGCCGACCATCGCCACCTACCGCTTCGTCTCCGAGGACCCCGAGCGGGTGGCCGCACTCGACGCGGCCCTCGACGACCTGGCCTCGCGGCACCTTGCCGACGGCGCCATGGACTGGGAGTACCTCCTGGTCACGGCCCAACGTTCCGCGGCGTAGGAAGGGTGTGGGGCCGGTCCGCACGCGTGAGCGGAATCGGGCCGGAGCGGGGTCAGGCCGAGGTGATGGTGAAGGGGCGGCTGTACGCGTCGAGCATGCCCTGGCTGGTAACGAGGATCATGTACTCGCCCGCGGGGGTGTCGGCCGGGACGGTCACCTTCACCGATGTTTCGTGTGAGAGCAGGCCTTCGGCGAGGACGGCGCGGGTCACGGTGGAGATGCCATCGCGCTGGACGATGTGGATGTCGACCGGGTCGATGGGACCGGTGAGGAACCAGCGCACGATGTGCTCCGCACCCGCGGTCCACATGGCGCCTTCCGTCGGGGCCGTGACCAGGAGGTCGTCCGCGGCGAGGAGGACAGCGGCGTCCGGTCGGCTCAGACGGGCGTTGACCCGCTTCAGCATGCGGCGCACGGCCTTCCGCAGACCGGTGAGGAACGTGAAGGAATCGAACACAGGCTGCGTCCAGGTCTCGACGGGAAACTGGTCTACGCACCCACCATATAAAGGTGAAAAGGTATAGATCCGCTTAAAGAGGAGATCGGGCGGTTGTCGTTGGGCCTTCACCGCTGACGGAGATCAGCGCCGAGACCGCCAGCGACCTGTTCACGGCTGGTGGCGCCGCGCGCACGGTCCGGCCCGGGGCGTGCAGCAGGTGGCTGGCCCGTGCGGCCTGGGACGTGCTCGCAGGCCCGGGCCATCGGATCGGCCGCTACGTCGCTGGCACGAGTGCACCGGGGGAGCTCCGACAAGCCGGCGTTGTACCAGCTGGTCCGCCCCGTAAGTTCACATGTCGACATCCTGGCCGTCGCTGCCGTTTGTCAGGATCACGGTGGGGCGCCGGTCGTCCGACGCGTCGGGCCGGAAGAACCACACCGGCAGCGGTGTCGTGCCGTACGGGACGTTGGCCTTGACCGGAGCAGGCTCGCCAGGCCGCAGAAGGTGTCCCGGCTCCGCGGCCGGCCCTGCCCGGTACAGCTGCTTCTCGCTGCCGGGCCGTCGGAGCCGAGGACGAAGAACATGACAACGGGACCGATGAGTCCGCAGCCTCCCTGCCCCCAAGGCACTCGTGCAGGCTGCCAGGACCCCGGCAGCCCGGGCCTCATCTGCGACCGCACGAAAATTCCGACCACAGCGACGTGACCTGCGCCTACTGTGCCTCTGTGACTCTCACAGATGCCGAGATAGGCACCCTGCTCCTGCCCGCCGGATTTCGTTTGATCGAGCGAGTCCAGGGAGAGGTCCAGCTCCCACCGCTGCCGCCGCACCACTCACCCGCAAGTGCCCGGCCCGAGCACGGGCGCTTCGACTCCCACCCGGACGAGGTCGCCGAGGTGGATGCCCCGGAGATGGCCGGACAAGGTCAACTCAAGCTGGTACCGGATGGCCACGGACTACGGACTCTTCGACAGCAACCACGAGTTTCACCTCGCAGCAACCGTCGAGGCTATCGGGGGCGATCCGGAGGATGAGCCCTACCTGCTGTGGTTCCGGGTCCAGCTCGCCGAGGGCTGGGACCTGGTCAGGAGCGAGGTAGCCCTCCTGAGGAGTGGGTTCGCAAGGGTCTTCACCGACCGCTTCGTTCCGGAGTTCACCGTGGCCTCGTTGGACGGCCGGATGATGATGAACACCACCGTCTGGGGCAACGGCACCGTCAGTACGATCGCCATCCGTCCGTAGACGAGGACGGAGAGATCGGCTGGTGAGCAGAGGGACGCGTTGTGGAGTCCGGTGCGTCGTACCCGCATCGGTACGTCTGACCCGCGTTCCCACACAACCCACCGGCCCCGGCCGGCCACCGCGAGCTCACGGTCGCCGCACATCAAGCCGCGGGAAGATGAAGAACGAGGTCAGTCCATGTCGAGGTAGTACACGCCTGCCTTGGCATCGGCGAAGAGAGTGAACTGGACCTGCGGCGGCACGGTGCTGTGGTCGTCCTCCATCTCCACAGGCTCGGCGCCGACGAGCACGAACTCGCCGTAACCCTCGAGGTTGCCGGGCTCGTCCGCCACTCCGATGTGGATGGGGGTGTCGTCGGCAACCCCGGTGAGGGCGGAGCGTAGCCGCCCCGCTGTCCAGACCTGCGGCGCGTGTTCGAACGTGTCAGCCATGTGATGAGGCTAGCGGTGCAGATCGGACAGAACCGGACACGCCGCGCCGACAAGCGCAGTCGACCCGCGGCGAAGCCACCGACGCCACCGCCCACCTACGGCTACTGCCCGTGTCTCGGGGCGCGGCGCTGCTGGCCATGGCCGCGCCCCGCGCAGCCGACGCCACCGGCAGACCAGGCCGCAGCGCGTCCCGATACCGGCAGCCGCACCGGTCACGGACTCCGGCGGCGTGACCCCTTCACGTGACGTCGATGATTCGCCGAGCGGGACGGCGCAGGAGAGGGTCCGTACCGCAGCGGAAGAGGTGAGGTCGGCTTTGGCGGGCCCTGGCTCGTGGAGGCGGAGCCGGAGGGCCGGAGGGGTCGGGGCGCAATTGCCGATCGGACCCGGGCCGGGTCCGGCGCACCCTCACCGGGCGGTGGGACGGCCGGGAAAAGCTGGCGAAGTCCAGGCCAAAGGTGGCGTAGGGTGGGGGCATCGACGCGGGGTGGAGCAGCTCGGTAGCTCGCTGGGCTCATAACCCAGAGGTCGCAGGTTCAAATCCTGTCCCCGCTACTGCTCAGAAGGGCCCGGATCCTCAACAGGATCCGGGCCCTTCTGCTGTATCCCGCCCCGGATCCCGCCCTGGCCTGTGGTTGTGCCCGATCCGTTGTGGGGGTGCGCTTTCACCGGCTCGTGACCGACCCGCTCGCCCGCGTTCTTCCAGCGCGTTCCCGAAGTCGCGGTCGCGGTCACTCAGGTGGGGCTCTGGCGGACCCTCAGCGGTACTTCCTCGTCTTCGGCACTCCCAACCACGCTGCTCGACGCGTGTGCGGCGCCGAGGGGGCTGGGGGCTTGCCCCGGACGGCGCCGCGTCCCCCTTCGGCACCTGCCTGGAGGACCACCGGGATTGGGCCTCCGGCCACCCGCCCCGACCGAGGCCCTCCACCGGTTCTGTGCCGCCGGCTGCGGCTGCGGCTGCGGCTACGGCTGCGGCGTGCTCGGCGGGTCAGGCTGTTGGGCCGACGGCGGCAGTGGCGGCGGCGGGCTGGAGGACGTCCTCGCCGTAGAGGTCTTGCACCCAACCCGTCTGGTAGACGGTTTCGAGGTAGCGCTCGCCGAGGTCAGGGGCGATGGCGACCGCGGTCACCTGCTGTTCCCGCTGCGCCAGCCATTGGCTGGCGCCGTTGACGACGGTGCCGGTGGAGCCGCCGAAGATGAAGCCGTGGCGGGCCAGTTGGTGGCACGTGCGAATCGTCTCGGCTTCGTTGACGTGTACCACGTCGTCGACGTAGGAGGTGTCGAGGAGCGGGGGGCGCATGCTGGTGCCGAGGCCGGGGATCATGCGGCGGCTGGGTGTGTGTCCGAAGGTGGCGGAGCCCGCTGAATCGATCGCGACGATGCGTACCGGGCGGTGCCAGGTGCGGAAGAAGCGGGCGCACCCCATCAGGGTCCCGGTGGTGCCGGCCCCGATGAAGAGGACATCAAGGTCGGGGAAGGCGCGGGCGATGGCCGGTGCGGTGGTGCGGTAGTGAGCCATGTGGTTGTTGGGGTTGGTGTACTGGTTGAGCCATACGTAGCGGTCGTCGGAGGCGCACAGGGCGCGGACGCGGTCGATGCGGGCGCCGAGCAGGCCGCCGGTGGGGGAGGGCTCGGTGACGATGTGGATCTGGCTGCCGAGGGCTTCCAGGAGCAGCCGGGTCGCCAGGTTGCAGCGTGAGTCGGTCACGCACACGAACTGGTAGCCCTTGCTCGCTGCGATCATGCTCATCGCCACGCCGAGGTTGCCGGAGGAGGATTCGACCAGGATGGATCCAGGGGTGAGCAGGCCGTCGCGTTCGGCGGCCTCGACCATTGCGCTCGCGGCTTTGAGTTTGATGGATCCCGCGAAGTTGAATCCTTCGCATTTGAGGAACAGCCGGTGTCCGCTGATCGCCTCGAGATCGACGTAGAGGTCGTTTGTGTTGAATTCCTGGGGAGTGGATATGACCGGCACGGGCACCTCCTTGTATGCGCTCACGGGGGCTCTGGTGCCGCTGGCCTGCGTGGGCGGCTCGGGGAAGACATCGGCTGCTGCCACGCCTTCGGGACTCCTCCAGTACGCGGGCTGACCGCGGCCCTGTCATGTCACCGGATGTCGGGGCTTGACACCCGAGGCGAGCCGGGATAAACGCCGGACGGTCGCGCTCGCGGTCGTGGTTGTCCGAGGCGGGGACGGTGCCCTGTGGGACGGCTCGTCTGCCTGGCTGCGTGCTATCCCGCACGTCGGCGGTCGGGCTTCCGGTGTTCTGCCGTGCCGTGCCGTGCCGTCCGTGTCGGTCCAGGGTGACGAGGGCGGATGCGCCCCGGCGTGCGCGACAGATAAGAGCCGAAGACCGGCCTCAGCTGTCGGATACCGCTGCGGATGTGTGGTGTCAAGTCACGACATTTAGCGGCATGACGGATATATCCCGGACGGGCCTACTGGAGGAGCGGCATCACGAATCCGCCCTGGAGGGCTTGAGGCCTTCGAAGACGGAAGCCGACGTCCTTGCCCGCCACCCGCGACGACCCAACCGCAGCGTTTCCGGTGCGCGGGAGCGGGAGTGAAAACCGTGACGATGCGACGTCACCCGTTGCTGCGCGTCACAAACACATTTGATGCCGAAACGGCATCTTCCGACAGCGAAATGAAAGAATTTAGGTGGATTGCGCATGTTTCTGTCGTTTGGTGACCAGATGAAAGCTCACGGCCTCGCGGCCCGGAGAGCGCTGACTCCCGCCGCAGGTCCCGTGCGTGTCCGGCGGGTGCCGATCGCCGCGGCCCGCGCCGCCCGGCACGTCGTCGAGGAGCACACATGCTAGAGAAATCCACCGATGCCCGGACGGGCGGCCCGACCGGCACCTCAACGCTTTCCGGCAGCAGGCCCGAAAGCAGGCCGCATGGCACATCCGGCGGCCCGGCGGCCGAGACCGCGCGGCTCCTTGCGGAGGTGCTGGCCGATGTCGTGGGTGTGGAGCAGGTGTCAGGCGACAGCAATTTCTTTGATGAGCTGGGCGCTGACTCGATGGTGATGGCGGGATTTTGTGCCCGGGTCAGGAAGCGGGCGGACCTGCTGCCTGTATCGATGAAGGACGTCTACCGGCATCCCACCATCAACAGTCTGGCCTCCGCGCTCACCCACGCCGCACCCGCGGCCTCCACGCCCACCCACTCCACGCCCACCCACTCCACGCCCCCAGTCCTCACGCCGGTAGCCTCCGCGCCCGTATCCCCTGGTCCCATGGCCACCGGACCGGCAGCGGCTGCGCCCGTGCCGGTCCAGCCATCCGCCGTCCATCCGGCCGCCGTCCCGGCATCCACGCCGACGTCTGTGACGGCGCGCAGGATGGCGGCGCGGGCGGGCACGGGGCAGTACCTGCTGTGCGGCATGCTGCAGTTCCTGGCGTTCCTCGGCTATGCCTACCTCACTGCCCTGACCATGGTTCGAGGCTTCGAGTGGATCAGCGCCGGCGCCGGTGTGCTCGATGTCTACCTGCGCTCCGTACTGGTGGGCAGCGGCGTCTTCGCAGGCCTCTGCGTGCTCCCGATCGTGGTGAAGTGGACCCTCATCGGTCGCTTCACGGCCCGCGAGTTCCCCGTCTGGAGCCTCGGCTACGTGCGCTGGTGGCTGGTCAAAACCTTGATCCGCACCAGCCCTGCCCGTCTGTTCACCGGGTCGCCGCTGTACGTGGCATACCTCAGGGCGCTGGGCGCGAAGATCGGGCGCAATGTGGCGATCTTCTCCCCTCACATCCCTGTCTGCACCGATCTGCTCACGATCGGTGACGGAACGGTGATCCGCAAGGACGCGCTCTTCCCCTGCTACCGGGCACACGCCGGTTTCATCCAGACCGGCCCCGTCACCCTCGGCAGCAACGTCCTGGTCAGCGAGCAGACCGTCCTCGACATCGACACCTCGATGGGCAGCCAGGCCCAGCTCGGGCACGCCTCCAGCCTGCACGCGGGCCAGACCGTCCCCGCCGGCGAGCGTTGGCACGGCTCGCCGGCCGAGCCCGCAGGCACAGACTTCCGCATGGTCGGTGGCGTCGAATGCTCCACCGCCAGGAAAGTCCGCTACACCGCCGGGCAGCTGGCAGCCCTGCTGCTGGGGTTTCTGCCGCTGGCCGCCGGCGGCGCCACCGTGGTGCTGGCCCCCCTGTCGCGGCTGGCCACACCGCCTCAGGCCGGGACGCCGGCGTTCACCGGCGGGACGTTCTATCTGGGTGCGCTGGCCGTGTCCTTCGTGCTGTTCTTCGGCGCCGCTTTCGCCGGGCTGGTCATCCAGGGCGTGGTGCCGCGCCTGCTCAACCTGGCGGTCAAGCCGGACACGGTCTACCCGCTCTACGGCTTGCACTACGGTCTGCAGCGCGCCATCGCGCGTATGACCAACAGCAAGTTCTTCACGGCGCTGTTCGGGGACAGCTCCGCGATCGTCCACTACCTGCGCTACCTCGGCTACGACCTGTCCCGTGTCACCCAGACCGGTTCGAACTTCGGTATCGAATTGAAGCACGACAGCCCGTTTCTGAGCTCGCTGGGCAGCAAGACGATGGTCGCCGACGGCCTGTCGGTCATCAATGCCGAATTCTCCAACACGTCATTCAGGCTGTCCCGGGTCTCGATCGGAGCCGACAATTTCCTCGGCAACCGCATCGCCTATCCCGCGCAGGCCAGGACCGGTGACAACTGTCTGCTGGCGACGAAGGTCATGGTCCCGGTCGACGGAGAGGTACGGGAAAACGTGGGCCTGCTGGGCTCGCCTTCCTTCGCCATCCCCCGCACGGTGATGCGGGACACCCGGTTCGACGACCTGGAGAGCGGCAGCGAGCTGCCCCGGCGCCTGGCCGCCAAGAACCGGCACAACGCCGTCACGGCGGGTCTGTACCTGATGGCGCGGTGGCTCCACGTCTTCGCCGTAACCCTCGCCGCCCTGGGCGCCACGACCCTCTACCCCTCGCTGGGTGCGTCGGCGTACGCGCTGGCCATGGTGCTCACGCTCCCGTTCACCGTCGTCTACTTCGCGCTGATCGAACGGGCCACCACCGGATTCAAGAACCAGAAGCCGCTGTACTGCTCGATCTACGAGCCGTCGTTCTGGCAGCACGAGCGTTTCTGGAAGATGGCCTCGGTCGGTTACGAGCGGGTCTTCGACGGGACCCCGTTCAAGAACGTCGTCTGGCGGTTGCTGGGCGCGCGGATCGGCAAGCGGGTCTTCGACGACGGCTGCTCCTTCCCGGAGCGGACCCTCATCACCATCGGCGACGACTGCACGCTGAACGCGGGCACGGTGGTCCAGTGCCACTCGCAGGAGGACGGTGCTTTCAAGTCCGACCGGACCACGATCGGTGACGGCTGCACCCTCGGTGTCGGCGCGTACGTCCACTACGGCGTGACGCTGGGAGACGACGTCCAGCTCGCCTGCGACTCCTTCCTGATGAAGGGCGAGCAGGTCCCGCAGCGAGCCCGGTGGGCGGGAAACCCGGCCCGGCAGCAGCCCGACGACACCCCCCGCCCCGCAACGCCGCCGGCACACCTGTCCGGCACGGCGCCCCTGCACCCCGACCCGCTCGCCGGCATCTGATGCCCACCACATCAGCACCAGACAGGAGAGACCCCTCATGACGCTCAACGCATCCACCAGTAGAGAGTTCTGGCATGGCATCCTGGCCGCCGGCAGCGGCTTCACGCCCCTTCCCCGATGGACCCGGGTGCCGGTTGCGGGCGTGGCCGAGTACCAGACGCCGGTCCCCGCCGACCAAGCGGCTGCATTGCGCCGACTGGCGGACGACCTGGCGGTGCCGCTGAACTGCGTGCTGCTGACCGCCCACGCGAAGGTGCTGGCCGCGCTGAGCGGCGAACAGGACGTCACCACCGGTTACGTCGCCGCTGTCGGAGGCCGGCCGCTGCCGTGCAGGCTGACGACCGGCCCCGGCTCCTGGCGGAGCCTGCTGCTGCACACCCGCCACGCCATCGCGCAGCTGCTGGCCCACCAGGACTTCCCCGTCGACGACCTCAGGCGCGAACTGGGCCTGGTCGAAGCACCTTCCGAGACCGTGCTGGATCCCACCGGCACCAGCGGTGATCTCCTCGGCGCCGACGGTGAGCCGGCCCAGGACAGCAGCACCCTGTCCGCGGACACGGCGCTGTGGGTCGGCATCGCCCACCACGACGACGGACAGCCGACGCTGCGGCTGCGCTACCGCACCGACGTCCTCGACGCGGACTGCGCTGCCCGGATCGCCGGATACCACCTGACCGCGCTCGCCCTGATCGCCGCTGACCCGGATGCCGATCACACAGGCCAGAGCCTGGTGTCCGCCGAAGAGCTCCGTTTCCAGCTCCATGGCCTTGCCGGGCCGTGCCGAGAACTGCC
Organism: Streptomyces sp. cmx-11-4; assembly: GCA_049998195.1. Taxonomy (GTDB): domain Bacteria; phylum Actinomycetota; class Actinomycetes; order Streptomycetales; family Streptomycetaceae; genus Streptomyces. Next base: position 162,725 of record JAEBET010000017.1, on the reverse strand, counting down.
CGAGCGCCGGGTGCACGAGCTGTTCGAGCAGCGTGTACGGCAGCACCCGAACGCCGTCGCCGCCCAGCACGGCAACCGGCAGTGGACCTACGAGGAGCTCAACGCCCGTGCCAACCGGCTGGCACGCGCCCTGCGGGCCCAAGGACTGCAGCGCGAAGGGGTGGTTGCCGTGGCCATGGAGAGGGACCTGGACTGGCTGGCCGCCGTCCTGGCCGTCTTCAAAGCCGGCGGCGCGTACCTGCCGATCGAGCCGCACCTGCCGGCCGAACGCATCAACACCATGCTGGCCCGTGCCGGATGCGGGCTCGTGCTGACCCAACCGGCCGCCACCACCACCCTGCAGCAGGCCCTCGCCACCCAGCCCGCGGTCCAGACGCTGTTCGCCGACACCGTCTACGGCCAGGAGCACTCCGGGACCGACCTCGGTATCGACGTCGCACCCGACCAGCTGGCCTACATCTACTTCACCTCCGGCTCGACGGGTGAGCCCAAGGGCGCGATGTGCGAACACGAGGGCATGCTCAACCACCTCTACGCCAAAATCGACGACCTCGAGATAGGCGAAGGGCAGGTGGTCGCCCAGACCGCGCCCCAGTGCTTCGACATCTCGCTGTGGCAACTGCTCGCCCCCCTGCTGGTCGGCGGGCGAACCCTGCTGATCGAGCAGGAAGCGATCCTCGACGCCTCACGGTTCGTCGACACCGTTGCCCGCGGCCAGGTCACCGTGCTGCAGGTCGTCCCCTCCTACCTCGACGTCGTCCTGTCCCATCTCGAGCAGCACCCCCGGACGCTGCCGGACCTGCGGTACGTGTCGGTCACGGGCGAGGCGCTGAAGAGGGAACTCGCCCAGCGCTGGTTCACCGCACAGCCCCACATCAAGCTCGTCAACGCCTACGGGCTGACCGAGACCAGCGACGACACCAACCACGAGGTCATGGACCGCGTACCCGACACCGACCGGGTCCCGCTGGGCCGGCCGGTCAACAACGTGCACCTCTACGTCGTCGACGAGCACCTCAACCCGGTGCCGCTCGGTGCGCCCGGCGTGATCGCCTTCTCGGGGGTCTGCGTGGGCCGCGGCTACGTCAACGACCCCGAGCGCACCCGGCCGACCTACCTTGCCGATCCCCACCGTGAGGGCAGGCGCCTGTACCGCAGCGCCGACGTCGGCCGCTGGCAGCTCGACGGCAAGCTGGAGTTCCTCGGCCGCCGCGACAACCAGGTCAAGATCCGCGGATTCCGTATCGAGACCGGTGAGATCGAGAACACCCTGCTACGAGCACCCGGTGTCCGAGACAGCGCCGTGGTGGTCACCGAACGGCCCGACCACAGCACCCACCTGGTGGCGTTCTACACCGCCCCGCACCCGCTCGAAACCAGCATCCTGCTGGACCTGCTGGGCGCGTCACTGCCCGGGTACATGGTCCCCTCGGCCATTCACTGGCAGGAAGGCCTCCCGCTGACCGCCAACAGCAAGATCGACCGGAAAGCCCTGACGGCCCTGGCCGCGCGACTTCACACCGTCGAGGACGTCGTCCAGGCGCCGCACACGCCCGCCGAACAGCGGCTGGCGGCCGCGTGGGCGAGGGTGCTCGGAGTTCCGCAAGGCCACATCGGCCGGCGCGACAACTTCTTCGACCGGGGCGGCACCTCCCTGTCGGCCGTGAGACTCGCCGTCACCCTGGACCGCGCCGTGTCCCCGGCCGACGTCGCCCGCCATCCCGTCCTCACCGATCTGGCCCGGTTCCTGGACAGCACGTCCCACCGGCGCCCCACCGCACCGTCGACCTCCTCCTGATGGCCGGCCTCCTCCTCAACACCTCCGAAAGGACACAGACCATGTCGTTCACCAGCCCCGCCCCGATCAGCCCCAGCCCCGTGCCCACCTCCGCGTCCGTCCCCCGGGTGGACCTGCACCCCGGCACACCCCCGATACTGCACGTCCCCACCCCCGCACCGGCCGACCTACCGGCCTGGGCAGCCGAACACCGCCACACCCTGCACGGCCTCGTCGCCGAACACGGCGCCGTCCTCGTCCGGGGGGCCGGCCTGCGCGACAGCGGGCAGGTGAGCGCCGTCTTCGGCCAATTGGCCCCCGCCCTGATGACCGACACCGAAACCTTCGCCCCCCGCCAGACCTACGCCCCCGGCGTGTACTCCTCGACGGCGTGGCCGGCCAACCAGCCCATGTGCATGCACCACGAGCTCAGCTATACCCACAGCCCTCCCGGTCTGCTGCTGATGGCCTGCCTGACGGCACCCACCGCGGGCGGAGCCACCGCCCTCGCGGATTCCGCCACCGTCCTGGATGCACTGCCGCCGGAACTCGTCCAGCGGTTCGAACAGGACGGCTGGCTGCTCACCCGCACCTACAACGACGACATCGGCGCCTCCTGGACCGAGGCATTCGGCACCGAGGACCCGGCAGTCGTCGAGAACTACTGCCGCGCCAACGCCATCGAGTTCGCCTGGCAGGGCGACGGCAGCCTGCGCACCCGCCAGCGCCGTCCCGCCGTGGTGCGCCATCCGGTCACCGGCCGGCGCTGCTGGTTCAACCAGATCGCGTTCCTCAACGAGTGGACGCTGGCGCCCGAGGTACGGGAGTACCTCGTCGACGTCTACGGCCCCGAAGCCCTGCCGTTCAACACCCGCTTCGGAGACGGCGCCCCGATCAGCGAGGACGTGGTCCAGCTGATCAACACGGTCTACGACGAGCACACCCTCCGCGAGCCGTGGCAGTCCGGCGACCTGATGCTGATCGACAACATCCGCACCGCCCACAGCAGGGAAGCGTTCGAGGCGCCGCGCGAGGTCCTCGTCGCCATGGCCGCACCGCAAGCCCCGACCTCCTTCCCGCCCACCCCGACCGCGACCCCCGAGCGGAGCACCCGATGACCACGACCCGTCCCACTCCTACGCCGTCCCCCCTGTCCGACCCGAACGCAGCGTCACCCCAGTTCTCCGTGCCCCCGTTCGCCGTGATCCCCGGAGCCCAGGTCCAGCACACCCTCCAGGGCCAGGAACGCCAGATCATGGAGCTGATCGAGGACACTTACGATCTCCACGCCGAAGGGCAGTCGGTGAACCCGCCGTCGTACTTCCTGCGCTTCCCCGACCGCCCGACCGCCCGCATCATCGCGCTGCCCGCCTCGATCGGCGGAGAGGCGCGGGTGGACGGCCTCAAGTGGATCTCCAGCTTCCCCGGCAACGTGCAGGCCGGCCTCCCCAGGGCCTCGGCGGTGCTGATCCTGAACGACCACGACACCGGCTACCCGTTCGCCTGCCTGGAAAGCTCCATCATCAGCGCCACCCGAACGGCCGCGATGGCCGCATCAGCGGCCCACACGCTCAGCCAGAGCCGAGGGACACGACCGGCCCGCGTCGGATTCTTCGGAACCGGCCTGATCGCCCGCTACATCCATACCTTCCTGGCCGCGACCGGCTGGTCCTTCGACGAAATCGGCGTGCACGACATCTCCGCCGACAGCGCAGCTGGCTTCCAGAGCTACCTGGAAGCCACCCACACGGACACCCGGATCACCGTGCACGACAGCCCCGAAGAGCTGATCCGCTCCAGCGACCTGCTCGTCTTCGCCACCATCGCCGACCGGCCACACATCACCGACCCGGCATGGTTCGACCACAACCCCCTGGTCCTGCACGTGTCGCTGCGCGACCTCGCCCCCGAGATCCTGCTCGCCTCGACCAACATCGTCGACGACGTCGAGCACTGCCTCAAAGCCGACACCTCACCCCACCTTGCCGAACAGCTCACCGGAAACCGCGACTTCCTCGCCGGGACACTGCACGACGTCACGACCGGCCGCGTGGCACTGCCGCAAGACCGGCCGGTGGTGTTCTCGCCCTTCGGCCTGGGCGTGCTCGACCTCGCCGTCGGCAAACACGTCTACGACGAGGCGGCCCGCGCCGGGCAACTGCAGGTCATCGACGGCTTCTTCCACGAACTGCGCCGATACGGGTGAGCGGCCCGGCGGAGGGGGTGCGGCCGCCGGCGGTCCTTTCGGGGCGGCCGCTGCGGCCGGTGCCCCTGGTGGGGGCGTCGGCCGCTATGTAATGTCACATCGCATGATGTTCTTACGTCGTGCGGTATCGGCCGCTGCCCTTCTCGTCACCGTCCTCCCCGTGGCAGTCGCTTCGCCCGCCCACGCGGTCGACGGCTCGTCCGCCTGCCGCCCCTCGGCGTCCGTAGCGCTCGACGCCGAACAGGCACGGCTCGCGGACGCCCGTACCACCGCCCTGGTCGACCGAGCGGGCCTCGGGGACTTCGTACGGCGGCTTCCCACCGCCCTGTGCGCGACGCGCAGCCCCGCCGAGGCCGAACGGCTCCTCCACTCCTGGGGCCAGGCCCTTTGGCAGGCCTCCGTACGCAGGGCCCAGGGGCAGCGGCCCGGCGGCGACCTCGCCCCCGGGGACGACCGGCCGCTGTACTGGGCGCGGCTCGGTATGACCGCCGTACTCGCCCGCTGGCAGCCGGAGTTCACCATCGACCGGGCGGGGCTCCGCGCCCGCTTCGAGGACGCCTCCCGCGGCCTCACCGACAACGCCTTCCGGACGGCGCCCGGCGTACGAAGGATCTTCATCAGCGGGTTCGACCCCTTCGGGCTCGACGCGGAGATCCGCCGCGCCAACCCGTCCGGATCGGCTGCCCTCCAGCTCAACGGACGGCGCGTGACCCTCGCCGACGGCAGCCCGGCCGAGATCCGCGCCGTCGTCCTGCCCGTGCGGTACGCCGACTTCGACGCCGGCATGGTGGAGCGGGCGTTCGCCCCGCGCCTGGCCGCCGGTCCCGCCTCGGCCGACATCATCACCACCGTCAGCCAGGGCTACCCCGGCATCTTCACTCTGGAGGACTGGGCGGGGCGGGCGCGGTCCGCCGACCCGTACCCCGACAACGCGCGCACCCTCTCCGGTGGCACCCGCGAGCGTCCGGTGACGGCCCCCGGCCTTCGCCCCGGCCCGGAGTTCATCCGCACCACGCTGCCCGCCGACGCGGTGACCGCCGCCGTGCAGACCCCGTACCCGGTCCTCCTCAACACCGAAGTGACCGAGATCCCGGCGGGCGGCACGGCTCCCGTCGACCGGACCGACGGCCCGACGCCAGGCTCACGGGCCGTGGCGGGGGGCGGGGGCGGCTACCTGTCCAACGAGGTCGCCTACCGCTCCAACCTGCTGCGCGCCGAACTCGCCCCGCACCTGCCGGGCGGCCACCTCCACACCCCGGTGCTCACCGGTCTGCCGACCGACCCCCAGCTGCTGACCGGCCCCGAGTTCGAACGCAACGAGAGCGCGATCACCGCTGAGGTCCGCGCGGTCCTCGAACACGCCGCTGTGCGGCGGTAGCCGCCGCCCCGCTTGCGCTGCGTCCCCCGCCATGGGGGAGGATGGCAGCCCGTTCCGGATGCGTACACATGCCCGAACGCGGTTGACAGCACAGCGAACTGACAGGTGACAAGGTGACGACACACCTCATACGACGGTCGGCAGCGTCCGTCGCCACGCCCCCGGGCCGGCGCCGCGCAGCGGAGGGGGTCCGTTGAACCGGGATCTCGTCCTGCACGACTGGTTGGTCGCAGGTATCGCGTTGGCGGCGGGCGCCGCGGCCGGGCTGCTGCTGCGCGCCCTCCTGCGGTGGCTGGGCCGGCACGCCGAGCGGACCCGGTGGCGCGGGGACGACGTCATCGTCGACGCGCTGCGCACCATCGCCCCGGGTGCCGCGGTCATCGCGGGCGCCGCGGTGGCCGCCACGACCCTGCCGCTCACCGCGCGGGTCTCAGGGATCGTGAACCAGTCCCTGACCGCGCTGCTCATCCTCATCGCCACGCTCAGTACGGCGAGGGTCGTCGCGGGCCTCGTCCAGTCCGTGGCCGGGGCGCGCACCGGGGTGGCCGCGTCGGCGTCCATCTTCGTCAACATCACGCGGATCGTGGTCCTCGTGATGGGCGTGCTCGTCGCCCTGGAGACCCTCGGCGTGTCCATCGCGCCCCTGGTCACCGCCCTCGGAGTGGGTGGTCTGGCAGTGGCCCTGGCACTCCAGGACACCCTCGCCAACCTCTTCGCCGGGGTGCACATCCTCGCCTCGAAGACCGTGCAGCCCGGTGACTACATCCGGCTCACCAGCGGCGAGGAGGGGTACGTCGTCGACATCAACTGGCGCAACACCGTGGTGCGCAACCTGTCGAACAACCTGGTCATCATCCCCAACGGGCGTCTCGCGCGCACGAACATGACCAACTTCACCCAGCCGGAACAGCAGTTCTCGATCCTGGTCCAGGTGGGCGTCGGCTACGAGAGCGACCTGGAGCACGTCGAGCGGGTGACCCTCGACGTCGTCGACGGCGTGATGGCCGACATCAGCGGCGCGCTCCCCGACCACGAAGCGGCCGTCCGCTTCCACACGTTCGCGGACTCCCGCATCAACTTCACCGTGATCCTGGGTGTCGGCGAGTTCAGCGACCAGTACCGGATCAAGCACGAGTTCATCAAGCGCCTGCACCGGCGGTTCCGTGCGGAGGGTATCTCGATCCCCGCCCCGACCCGTACGGTCGCCCTCCAACGGGACGAGCTCCCGGCGTCGTCCTCGCAGGCGCCGGTGCCCCACCAGCGCGGGGCATCGCCGTCGATCCTCACGGACAGCGGCCGTTAGAGCGACTCCGAGCCGGCCGGGGCCGGCTTCGCCACCGAGAGCGGCTCGGCGATGTCCTCCAGCGAGCGGCGCTCGGCCTTGACCGCCAGGAAGGCCGCCACGAGGCCGGCGGCGCACATCAGCGCGGCGCCGATCCGGAAGGCGAGTGCCGTGTCGCCGACCACACCCGACTCGGTGAGGTCGGCGAAGATCAGCGGGCCGCTGATGCCGCCGGCCGCGGTGCCGAGGGCGTAGAAGAAGGCGATGGCCATGGCGCGGGTCTCCATGGGAAAGATCTCGGAGACGGTCAGGTACGCGCTGGAGGCGCCCGCCGACGCGAAGAACAGCACCGCGCACCACCAGGCCGTCATGGTCGTCGCCGTGAGTGAACCTTGGTCGAACAGCCATGCCGTGACGAACAGGATCACGCCCGAGAGCAGATACGTGGAGGAGATCATGATCCGGCGTCCGAGCGTGTCGAACAGCGTGCCGAGCAGCAGGGGCCCGAGGAAGTTGCCCGCGGCGATGACGGCGAAGTAGTAGCCGGTGTTGCCCGTCGGCACGTCGAAGAACGTCGTGAGGATGGTGCCGAAGCCGAAGGTGACGGCGTTGTAGAGGAACGCCTGGCCGATGAAGAGCGACAGACCGAGGAACGCGCGGCGGGGGTAGCGGCCGAAGACCGTCTTGGCGATCAGGCCGAAGCCGATGCTCTTGCGCTGGTGGATGGTGATCTCACCGGCCGGCGGCGGGAGGCGTTCGCCCTTCTCGGCCCGGGCAAGGACGGCCAGGACCCGGGCAACGGCTCCGGGTCGGCCTCCGGTACCGGTGGTGCGGCGACCGGCAACGGCTCCGGCAACGCCGCGGTCACCGCCCAGGGCGGCAGCGGTGCGCCCCTCGCCACCACGGGCGCCGGCGACAGCACGACCCTGATCGCGGGCGGCGCGGGCACCGCACTCGTCGCCGGCGCCGGACTGCTGCTCGCCGCCCGGATGCGTCGCACCGGCGCGAAGGGCTGATCGGGTCCACCCGTCGCGCTTCTGCGCAGTACGCACCACCGGCCCTCATCGCCTTCCCGGGCAGGTGGACCGGAACGTGCCAACGGGCCGTCACCCTCACGGGGTGACGGCCCTCGGCGTTGTCGAACTCCCCGGCCGGTCGTGATCCCGGGTGACCGCTTCCCCGCGCGGGTCGATCTCAGAACTCACCCTCGATACCTGTGACGGCCGGAGGCCCCAGGGGCGCGTCCTTCTCCGAGAGGCCCAGCTCGCGGAGGGCGCCGCCGGCCAGGCGTACGGCGTCGCCCTCGGCCGTTGCCCGGTCGGTGGCCTCGATTTCGAGCCGGACGGAAAAGGTCCCGTCCTCGTGGACCGTCAGCAGCTCCACCTCTTCGGTCTCGCTCAAGTCGGTGTGGTGCGAAGCCAGGCTCCTCGCCAGCTCGGAGCGAGCCGCATCGTCGACGTCCCTCAGGAACGTGCCCGGCACGGTGATGACGTAGGTGGTCACTGCTGCCTCCTGTCGGCTGGCAAAGGCTGAGTCCGTCTCAGTCTCGTTGTGGGATGCCCCGGTATCGTGTATCAAATCCCGCGATCCCGACAGATTGGGCGGCCGGGTGTCGTCCCGCAGCCCAGCCGGGGCGTGGCTGGTCTGCGGGGCCAGGTCAGTGCGGCGACCGTTCATCGTCCACGGCGACCTCCTCCGGGCGGCGAGCCCGCACGGGTCGTACCTGAGTCCACTCGGAGAACCACCATGCGCCGGCGACCACGCCCGCCCACAGCAGCCCCCTGAGGACGGCCGACTGCCACGGCGCGTGTTCGACCACTCGTTCCACCCCTGTCATCACCACCCAGCTGATCACCAGAACGACGGCTGTACGCACCCTCCGATGGTTGAACATGTGACCCGCCTACCCCAACCGCGCGCGTTGAACAGACAGCCCGGCTCCCGGACCGAGGAAGAGACGAGCCGGCAACCGGTCGCCCCCATCCTGCATAGACCGGCCGTCACCGGCCAGGAGGGTGGGGAAGGAATCGGTCGAAACGGATGGAGGAATGACGATGAACTGGCGCCACGAGGCTGCCTGTCGGTGGGAAGATCCCGAGCTGTTCTTCCCGGTGGGATCCAGCGGCCCGGCCCTGCTCCAAGTCGAGGAAGCCAAAACGGTGTGCCGCCGTTGCCCCGTCATGGAGGACTGCCTTCAGTGGGCCCTCGAAGCAGGCCAGGACCTCGGTGTGTGCGGTGGCATGAGCGAGGAGGAACGACGGGCCGCCAAGCGGCGGGCCGCCCGTGCCCGCGCACGGTCGGCAGACTGACCCGCGGACGGGTGCGCACCATCTGCGCTATCCGGCCGACTCGCAGGGCGGCGCGGGCCACGGGACCGCGACCCGCCCCGGTGCACGTCGTCGGCGGGGGAAGGGCCGGGGGTGGGCCGGGTGAGCGGGGCGCGGTCGGCAGGGTCGCGGCGCTCAGTGCCACGGGTTACCCGTTGTCGCGCCCGGGGTGGCCTTCGTCGTCCTCGGTTCGCGACTTCTTCCCGTCCGGCCCGGGCCGCAGGTCCAGCATGGCAAGGAGCGAGGCCAGGTCGTCAGGGCTGGTAGTGCGCGACACGACTGCCTCGTGGGCTCGTTCGCGAGGGTCGGCGGCGCCCGGGAAGGTCTCCCCGGATCGCGGCCGACCCGTGGCACCGGATCCGGACTCGCCCTCTCGCCCGGGGCACGACCGGTGCTCCGCGGCGGTCGCGCAGATGGCCGCGGCGCCTGCGGTATGGCGGCGCCGAGTGCTCCGGGTGACATCGGCCAGGGTCTGGATCAGGAGCCGCGGGCCGAGCGTGGTGGGCCGGAGCAACGAGCCGAGGGATATCCGATGGGCGGTGCGGCGGACGTCTGCCATGTGGTGCTCCTCGTCGTTCCGGTCGGGTCCCGACCGGCGGCGCCGGGACCCGGATGTCGTGCGCTCCGTGGAGGTGCCGACCGCGGGGGCCCCGCGCGCGGCAGCAGATGTGGCCCGCTCTCAGCGGGAGCCGGTGAGGGAGGCCGCGACCGCCTTGGCTCGGTTGGCCGTACTCGCTGCGGCTGCTTCGGCGGGGCGGCGGACGGCCTGGACCGGGTGCCGGTGATCGAGTGCGTGCCGGGAGCGGTACGCGAGGGAAGGCTTGCCGTGGGTGTCCGCGGCGGCGATGAGGAGCCCTCCGAGTGCGGAGAGGTCGGTCAGGAAGTGAGCGCGCTGCCGTGCGCGTTCCTCGGGTTCCTCCACCGTCCAGAAGGCGTGTGCGGCGAGGGAGCTCGGCACCAGCGTGGCAGCGAGCGTGAGCGCGGCCAGGCGCGGGGCACGCCCCGTCGCGAGCAGCAGACCCGCCGCGACCTGGACCGAGCTGGTGACGCGTACCAGTCGGCGCGGATCCCCGGCGAGGGCCGGGACGCGCTTTCCGATCACCCGGACGACGGGTTGGGCGATCTCCGCGACGGCCTCGGGGCGGCGCAGGGTGCGCAGCCCGCCGGTGAGGAACGGGGCGGCGAGGAGGGGACGGGCGAGCTTTCGTAGGACAGCCATGTCCCGCTGCTGCCCAGACCCGGCCTGTCCATCCGGTCCGGCGCCGACCGTCTGCCACCGGCCCTGGTGCACCGCCCGCCCCGCTGCCAAGCCATGGCGGAGCTGTGGCCGCCTTCCTCGTCGCAGAGGGCGATGGACCGTCACCTTTCGTCCGGCGCCGCGTCCTCCCGGGCGCTGCGCAGGACCACGGTGCTGTACGACTCCAGCCGCAGCGCGCTGCCCGCCTTCACTTCCCGCTCGTCCGGGGCGTCGATGCTCGCGGTGTCGACCAGCAGGTTCCAGCGGACGGCGAACCGGTCGCCCGGGAGGCGGAAGTCGACGGTCGTGTCCGAGCCGTTGAACATCAGCAGGAACGAGTCGTCGGTGACCCGGTTGCCGTAGCGGTCCGGCTCGGTGATCGCCTCGCCGTTGAGGAACACGGTCAGCGCGCCGGCCTGCGGCCACGTCCAGTCCTCGTCCTCCATCGGCGTGGCATCGGGACGGAGCCACTCGACGTCCGCGGGCAGCCGGCCCATGTGTCCGGCGGCCCGCCCGGAGAAGAAGCACCGGCGCCGCAGCACGGGGTGGTGGCGGCGGAGCCGGATGAGACCGGAGGTGAAGTCAAGGAGCCGGCGGCCGCGTTCGTCGACGTTCCAGTCGATCCACGTGGTCGGGTTGTCCTGGCAGTACGCGTTGTTGTTGCCGCCCTGGGTACGGCCCAGCTCGTCTCCGTGGCTGATCATCGGGATGCCCTGGGAGAGGATCAGCGTGGTCATGAGGTTGCGCTGCTGTCTTTCGCGCAGGGCCAGGACGCCGGGGTCGTCCGTCTCGCCTTCCGCTCCGCAGTTCCAGGACCGGTTGTGGTCCTCGCCGTCCCGCCCGTCCTCCCCGTTCTCCTCGTTGTGCTTGCGGTCGTACGACACCAGGTCGCGCAGGGTGAACCCGTCGTGCGCCGTGACGAAGTTGACGCTGGCGAGGGGACGGCGCCGGTCGTGTTCGTACAGGTCGGCGGAGCCGGTGATGCGGGAGGCGAACTCGCCGAGCGTGCCGTCGGCGCCGCGCCAGTAGTCACGCACGGCGTCGCGGTAGCGACCGTTCCACTCCGACCACAGGGGCGGGAAGTTGCCGACCTGGTAGCCGCCTTCGCCGAGGTCCCAGGGTTCGGCGATGAGTTTGACACGGCTGATCACCGGGTCCTGCTGGATGACGTCGAAGAAGGCCGAGAGCCGGTCGACCTCGTGGAACTGGCGGGCGAGGGTGGCGGCGAGGTCGAACCGGAAGCCGTCGACGTGCATCTCCTGGACCCAGTAGCGCAGGGAGTCCATGATGAGCTGCAGCACGTTGGGGTGGCGCATCAGCAGGCTGTTACCGGTGCCCGTGGTGTCGTAGTACTGCGAGCGGTCCTCGTCGACCAGGCGATAGTAGGCGGCGTTGTCGATCCCCTTGAACGCCAGGACGGGTCCCTTGTCGTTTCCCTCGGCGGTGTGGTTGTAGACGACGTCGAGGATCACCTCGATGCCCGCCGCGTGCAGCGCCTTCACCATCTGCTTGAACTCGGTGACCTGTGCTCCGCGGCCTGCGGTGGCCGCGTAGGCGTTGTGCGGCGCGAAGAAGCCGATGGTGTTGTAGCCCCAGTAGTTGGACAGGCCCCTCTCCGCCAGGTGGCCGTCCTGGACGAATTGGTGCACCGGCATCAGTTCCAGCGCGGTCACCCCGAGGCTTGTGAGGTGGTCGAGGATGGCGGGGTGGGCGATGCCCGCGTAGGTGCCGCGCAGTTCCTCGGGCAGGGCGGGGTGGGTGCGCGTGAGTCCGCGTACGTGACCCTCGTAGATGACGCTCTCGGCGTACGCGTAGCCGGGCGGCTTGTCGTCGCCCCAGTCGAAGCTGCGGTCGGTGACCACGGACAGCATGGTGTGGCTCGCGCTGTCCAGGGTGTTCGGCTCCGCTTCGTCCGCGAAGTGGTGGCCGTAGAGCGACTCGTGGTGGTCGAGCCGGCCGTCGAAGGCGGTCGCGTACGGGTCGAGAAGGAGCTTGGCCGGATTGCAGCGGTGCCCGGCGGCCGGGTCGAAGGGGCCGCTCACGCGGTAGCCGTACCGCTGGCCGGGGCCCACGTCCGGGAGGTGGATGTGCCAAGCGGACCGGTCGATCTCGGTCATCGGTACCCGGGTCTCGTGCCCCCCGTCGTCGAGCAGAACCAGGTCCACGCCCTCGGCGACCTCGGAGAAGAGGGCGAAGTTGGTTCCGGAGCCGTCGTACGTCGCTCCCAGGGGATACGGTTTGCCCGTCCATGTGCGCATGCGGTCACGCTACTGTCGGCGGGGCCCCCGGGCCCGGTGGCCCATCGACCCAGGGTGTCGCTGTTCACGGGCGCACCGCGATGTCAGGCCGGTGGCCGGCCTCCCCGGTCCCGGGCCCGCTCCGCGTTGAACTGGGCCCCGGTGAGCAGGGCGAGGTTGGCGAACCAGAGCCAGACGACGAAGACCACGATCCCGGCCAGCGAGCCGTAGAGCCGGCCGTAGGTGTCCAGCTGGGTGTAGAGCGTGAAGAGCCCCGAGGCGGCGAGCCAGAGCAGGGCCGCCAGTACGCCACCGGGCAGGCCCCGGCGCTTACCGCGGGTCTGCGCCGGGCCGGTACGGAAGAGCACCAGGACGAGCAGGGTGACCACCACCAGCAGCACCGGCCAGCGCAGCAGCGCCACGCTGTGCACGGTGCCCCCACCCGCGGTCTGCGCGGCCCAGCGTGCCACCGGCCCGGACACGACCAGCCCGGCGGCCCCCGCCACCAGCAGGACCAGCAGCAGCGTGGCCGTGATGAGCAGCGTGTGCGCCGCCCGCAGCGGCGGCCGCGTGTCGGGCACCCGGTGCATCGTGTGCAGGGCGCGGCGGAACACCGCCAGATAGCTGCACGCCGACCAGAGCGCGCTGATGACACCGCTGACCACCAGCACCCATATCGAGGTGCCCGCCGCCGAGAGCCCGTCGAGCGCCTCGCGCAGCACCTGCGCCGACTGGGGCGGGGCGTACGAGGTGAGTTCGGAGACCAGACGCTCACGCGTGGCCCCGCCCAGCAGCCCCACCAGGGAGACCGCGATGACGAGGGCGGGCAGGAGCGCGAGGACCGCGTAGTAGGTGAGCGCCGCCGCCTGGTCGGCGACGTTGTCGCTCCAGACGCGCACGGCCGTACGCGCGAGCGCGCCGCGGGTGCGCGCCACGACTCCGGCGCGCCGGCCTGCGCCGCGCGAGGTGGTGTTCGGGATCCCTGTCACGGAACGCGCGTGCCCGAAGGTGCCCGGCGCCATGCGTGGTGCGACGTGTCGGCGCGCCTCCTCGTGGGCAGGCGCGGGGCAGTCCACGCCCCCGACAACCGCTGAGGAGACATGAACACCGTTCTTCGCCTGCTGACCGTTCTGGGCGGCTCGGTCCTGCTCACCGTCGCGGCCGGATGGGCCGCCGGACTGCTGCTGCGCCGGGCCGACGCCCGCCACCCGGAAACGCCCTTGTGGAACAAGCTGCGCCGCTGCCTCCCGGCGTTGCAGATCGTGCTGCTCGCCGTGCTGCTCAGGGGCGCGTACCGGCAGACCGCATGGCAGCCCCTGCAGGAGAACGAGGCAGTCGTCGGCAGGGTCCTCTCGCTCGCCCTGATCGGCGCGGGCGCCTGGCTCGTCGTGGGTGTGGCCTCCGCCGCCGTCGAGTCCGGGTACGCCCGTTACGCCACCGGCACCCGCGACCCGGCCCGGGTCCGCAGGGTCCGCACCCAGGTGACCCTGATCACGCGGGTCGTGACCGCCGTCGTCGCGGTCGTCGCCGTCGCGGCGATGCTGCTCGTCTTCCCGAGCTTCCGCGCGCTCGGTACCTCCATGCTGGCCTCCGCCGGGATCATCGGCATCGTCGCGGGCATCGCCGCCCAGTCGACGCTGGGCAACCTCTTCGCCGGCTTCCAGATCGCCTTCGGCGACATGGTGCGCATCGGGGACACGGTCGTGGTCGCCGGTGAATGGGGAGTGGTGGAGGACATCACCCTCACGTTCCTCGCCGTACGCACCTGGGACGAACGCCGCATCACCATGCCCGTTTCGTACTTCACCTCCCGCCCCTTCGAGAACTGGTCCCGCGGCGGCGTCCAGATGACCGGCACCGTCTTCTTCCACTGCGACCACTGCGCACCCGTGGACCTCATTCGCGAAAAGGTGCACGAGATCCTGCACCACTGCCGGGAGTGGGACGGCCGCGGCTGGGACGTCGCCGTCACCGAGACGACGCCGTCCACCATCGTCGTGCGCGCGATCGTCACCGCGAAGGACGCCGACGACCTGTGGACGGTGCGCTGCGCCGTACGGGAGCAACTGGTCGCCTGGCTCTCCGAGAAGCACCCGGACGCCCTGCCCAGGGTGGTCCTCGCGTCGGCACCGGAGGCGGAAGCCTTCGCGCCGGGCGAGCAGACGGGGCGCATACCGAAGCAGTGCCGGGCCTGACTCCCTACGCGCTCCCCGGCAACTCCCCGCGTACGGACGCCGACACAGGGCAAACGGGGTGCATGACCGTACCCAAGACGACCGTTCTCGTCCTCGACAGTGCCGAGCCCGAGCTGCTGGCACGCTTCTACGCCGACCTGCTCGGTGCCACAGCGGGACCGGTGCCGGGCGACGGGGATCTCCTCCTCGTCACCGGCCCCACGGGCGCGGTACTCGGCGTCCGCCGCGACCCGGGCCACGCACCGCCGAGCTGGCCGCTCCCGGAAGGCTCCCAGCAGGCTCACCTGTGCATCCTCGTCGACGCGAAGAACCTCGACGAGGCCGAACGCGAGGCCGTGGCCCTCGGGGCCCGCCCGGTGGCCGCGGAGGACGGCGGCACCGCGCCCGGCAGCCGGACCACCCTGCGCCGCTACGCCGACCCGGCCGGCCACGCGTTCGTCCTCGAAGCGGAGGCCCCTCGGATGTAGGCGGACTTCGACGGCACGGAGCGATGTGCCAGAGGCGTCGGCCGCGACCGCCCCGCGCGAACCCGCCACGCCCCGTGATCATTCCTGGGCGGACCGTGACCACGCCCCGGGTGTCGGGGACCGGATCGCTGTGGAGCTATCTGATCGCGTAGATGGCAGGGCCGTCCAGAGTGGTCCATACCTCCCCGAGTCCGCTCCGCCGGTTCTTGCTGTGGTCGTCCCCGCCGCTCGGGACCGTGAGGGTGGCGGTGGGGTGTGGTGTCGCGGGGGTGGCGATGGGGCTGGAGAACACTGACACGCTGCCTGCGGCCAGTGCGGCACCGACGGTGAACAGAACAAGTGGCAACGTGCGGGTACGGGCCATGGGGATGCTCCTTTGGAGCGTGCCGAGGGGCTCCGCTGTGCACGGGCCGGTCGGTCGGAACGGATGTCGGGTGGGCCGCGCCCCGGGTGCTGTTCCACGCGGTGCGGTGGGCCACCGGGCCTGCGTGCGCCCGTGTCTCCATTGAGCCCGAGCCGACGAATCACTTCATGTCGCTGAAATTCGGGGCTTGACATCTCCGTCGCCGAAACTTCCGAAAGGCAGGGGGCAGGGGGCAGGGGGCAGGGGGCGGCGACGGCGGGTCGATCGTCGGGTGGAAGACGAAGCGGCACCGATGAGTTTTCCGGTGCCCGGCGGTCTACCTCTCCGGAAGGCTGAAAGCCAGCCCCAGGAGCAGCCCGGGAAGGGTGAGGAACATGAAGTACATGATCCAGATGAACGTGCCGAGCGCGCAGTGGGACGCCATCATGTCGTCGTTCTCCAAGGACGACATGGAGGCCATGTTCGCCCACATGAACGCCCTCAACGAGGACCTGACCTCCGCGGGGGAGTGGGTGGAGGGGCAGGGCCTGGGCGGCCCTTCACTGGTCAAGACGGTGCGGGCCGGAAGCGATGGACGACCGCAGGTGACGGAGGGGCCTGGCCAGGCCGGACACATCCTGGCCGGGTACTGGGTGGTCGACGTCAAGAGCGAGGACCGGGCCCTGGAGATCGCCGCCCGGGCATCGGCGTGCCCCGGCCCGGGTGGGACGCCCGGCAATGACCCGGTCGAAGTGCACCTGATCCCCGAGGGCCCGACGGAGGCCTGAGCCACCGTCCGCGGCAGCGCGCCGATGTGGACGAGCCTCGGCCCCCGCCAAGAGGGCTGGGGCTTGCCGCGCCCCCGACCGGAGGTGACTGCTGACGGGATCGCCCGAAGGAATCGAGGAGTTGAGCCACCGCCTGGCGATCTCCACGGGTGAAGTGGGCGACTGCCTCGACCAGTTGCTCGACACGGGGCTGTCGCAGCCTTCGTGCGACAGCGCGGAAATGTTGCGCGCGGTCGGGCCGGAGATCGGATTCGACGCCGTCCTGTGCTGACGTGAGGCCGAACTCCTGCGCCGTAGCGCGAGATTGCCCGGGGCAAAGAGGTGATGGCCCGGACGTCGGCCGCCTACGCCCAGGAGCGCGAGCTCCGCCGCCATCGAGGCCGGGAGCGGCTGATCGGCCTCGGCGCCCTCCAGCGGCGGCTGGAGACGCTGACCCGGTGCAGCTGGGCACTGACCCCGCAGCGGCACCGACGCCATGGGCCTGGCCCCCGCGGAACGCCTTCCGCTCGAGCTCCTCGCCTCGGGCATGACCGATGAGGCCGCGATCAAGCGCCGCGGCCTCTCCCTGTGCACCGTGCGCCGGCACGAGGCCGCCCAGGATGGCTGGCCCAGACCTTCGCCCCGGCCACCCCCAACCGGTTGAACATGCCAACGGGATCAAGATGCCCGGAGACTCAGGTGGCACGCCCATAGCGGACGTTGCCGCTCCAGATCTCCTCCAGGCGCACGTGGCCGCCAGGTCGCGGGGCGTGCCAGATCTTGCCGCGTCCGGCATAGATGCCGACGTGGCTCATGGTCGAACCCCTCGGGAAGAACACCAGGTCGCCGGGGGCGCGTTGCACCGAAGGGATGTGGCGTGTCTGCTCGTACTGCTGGTTGGCTGTGCGCGGCAGTCGGCGGCCCGCCTTGCGGAAGGCGTAGAGCGTCAGGCCGGAGCAGTCGAATCGTCTCGGCCCCGTGGCGCCGTAGGCGTACGGGGCCCCCCGTTTGGAGGCCGCTACCGCCACGGCCTTCACGCCGTACGGCGCGGCTGCGTTAGCCGGCGTGGTACTGCAGGTCACCGTGGAGGCGGCCAGGAAGAGGACGAGAAGGGAAGAGGTGAGGACGTGGGGAGAGCGGAATGCGGGTCGGGAACCGCCTGGAGAACTCGGCTTGTCCGTTCGGGTGTAGGCCATCGTGAAACCTCCGTACGGGATGCAGGAACAGCCTCACGCCGGGGAACTGGCCCTGGCGAGATGCCCATTGCTCTCGACGGCCGCTCAGTCTTCCGCAAGATGTCTCATTCGTCACGCTTTTGCCCAATTCGGAGGTCTCGGTTGGGTGCGGTCATCCGCCCCATCAGCCGCTTGTGCTGCGGGATCGGCCCCATCGGGCCGCGGGCGGACCGCAGGGAACCGGCGTGTCGCGGAGCGGGCCGCCCCCGGGCACGCCGACCCGCCGAAGGGAACGGGTGACGCTGAGCCCGGGTGCGGACCCGAGTGGGGGCGCCGCGCAGCCCCCGACAGCGTCCGCGTCCCCCCATCCAGGGAGGTCAGAGCCGCCAGTACGTACCCGCACGGGAGTCGACGTGCACCACGTGCCGGCCGACGCGCACGACGTGGTGTTCCGGGCCGGACCAGGATCCGGTGATACCGTCGGCGCCGGACAGCGGGGTCCAGATCTCCAGGAAAGTGCTGCCGTCCGGGTTGGTGCCCCGCTCGACGAGGTTCGCACCCTCCCACCGGAAGGTGCCCGCGTCGTCGCCGGGCTCGCCCGTGAGGTGGTGGAAGTGCACCTGGGAGCCGTCGATGGAGGTCGTGCCGGCGAAGCCCCGGCTGTCGGCGTAGTGCGGTCCGACCTGCAGCCACACCACTTCGCGGTCCTCGAGAAGGGGTCCGCCGTTGCGGCTGATGCCGCGCCGCAGCCAGGCGCCGTGCTCGGGTACCGGGACGCCAGAGCCGTCCGGTACCCGGCCCGCCGGCTCGGGCTCAGATCCGGTCATCGTTGGCGGGGTCGCCCACGGCGTCCACGGCGTCCACGGCCAGGAGCGTCAGCGGTACGTTGCCGCGTACTGCCTGCGAGTACGGGCAGACCGCGTCCGCCCGGTGCAGCAGGGGCTGGAGGTCCGCCGCACGCCACCCCGGCAGGCTGACGGTGAGGGCCACCGCGAGGCCGTAGCCCGCGGGCGTGTCCGTGGTGCCGAGCTGCACTTCGCAGGCTACGTGCGCGGCGGATGCGTCCGCCCCGAACTCGTCGGCCACCTCCACGAGCGCGGAGGTGAAGCAAGCGGCGAATCCGGCCGCGAACAGCTGTTCGGGGTTGGTGGTCCCGGGCACCTTCTTGCGCGGCGCGGCGAGGCGGACGTCCAGGCGCCCGTCGTCCGTGCGGACGGATCCGGTACGGCCCCCGGCGGCATGCGCGGTCGTCCGGTACAGGCTGCGGGTGAGTGGCACGGTCATGGCGTTCGGTCCATCTTGCTCGACGAGGACGCTGCCCGGGCGCGGACAGCGGACGGCGCTGCTCGTGCAGCACCTCGCGCGTCGTCGTGCGTAACCGGGTACGGCGCATCTCGTCCGGGGCCGTGGGACCGGCCGCCGGACAATGTAGCAACGGAGGTGGCGGCCCGGGGAGCCTGCGGCGGTGACGCTCCTCACCCGCCGCCGGCCCGGCCGCGATCCGGTGGCGCGGGCCGGTGTCGGCTGCGGTACGCCCCGGGCGGCACGCCCTCCCACCGCGTGAAGGCGCGGACCAGGGCCGTCGCGCCGCTCAGTCCGATGAGAGGGGCGATACGGTCCAAGGGCAGGGCCGTGGTCTCCAGCAGCCGCCTGGCCCGGCCGTGGCGGGCGGTGTCGAGGAGCGCGCGCCACGACGTGCCCTCCGCGTGCAGGGCCCTGCGCAGGCTCCGGACGCTCAGATTGAGTTCCTTGGCGGGGCCCTCGGGGCCCGCGTCCTCGAGCGCGGCGTGCTCCAGCCACTGCCTCACGCGCTCGGCCGCGGTCGCGGCGGTGGACAGCTGGTCCAGGAGCCGGTCGGCGTAGGCCCGGTGGAGGGCGTTGAGCGCCGGGTCGTACAGGGGGCGGCGCCAGTCGAGGTCCTCGTTGGCGACCGTGATGGTGTGCTCGGGCGCATCGAAGGTGACGGGGCAGCCGAGGACACGGGCGTACGGCTCGGCCGATCCCGCACGGGGGTGGGCGAACGACACCGCCAGGGGCGCCCAGTCGTCGCCGGCGATCCAACGGGCGGCCCGCACCATGCTGCTGACGATCGCCTCCACCTGCTGGGGATGCATGGCCGCCGGGTCGACGGTCGGCCGGTAGCGGATCCGGCTGACGCCGCTGCGGCGGTGCAGGGTCACCGTGCCCGCCTGGCTCACCAGGGGGTGGTAGCGCTCGGCGGCCAGCGCGGCGTCGGCGAGGCTGGCGCAGGTGAGGACGAGGTGGCCCAGGATGTGCAGCCCTTCGGGCCGGATGCGGTCGCCCACGAGGAGCCCGGTGTGCGGGCCGGCGTCCCGGGCGCCGAGCACCGTGTCCCACAGGGCGCGCATTTCGCCGAACTCCAGCCGGTCCGTGGGCAAGGCCCAGGAACCGGAGCCGCCGGTGCCCTGCGCCGTGCCTCTCAGGACGGCGAGGGCGTAGCACGCGGTGACGGAGGGCGGCTCGATGGTGGACACGGCCGCCAGTCAATGCGGGCACACCACCCCCGTCAACACCGCCGACACCGTCGGCGGGGCGGCTGCCGGGAGCCGGGTTCGGGGAGTCAACGCATTGGCCGCCGGAGTGAATGACGCAGCCGCGGACCGCTCCTAAGGTCGGCCTTCGGACACCGAGGGGATCAGGGGCCCACGGAGCGCCGGGCGAGCGTGCTGCCCTGATCACCACCGCTCAGAGGAGTACGCCGTGATTCTCTTCCTGCTCCCCGCAGGCGACTACGACCCGACCGAGGCGGCCGTCCCCTGGGCGGCACTGCGGGACGCCGGCTTCGCGGTGCGGTTCGCCACCCCCGACGGGAAGGTGGCGCTCGCCGACCCCCGGCTCACGGACCTCGGCTTCTCCTGGCTGTCTCCCTGGCTGATGACCCGCCGCGCCGAGCTGGCCGCCTACCGGCGCCTCACCGAAGACCCCTGGTTCCTCGCCCCCTCCTCGTACGCGGATGCCGACCCGGCCGACATCACGGGCCTGTTCGTGCCCGGCGGACACGCCTCGGGCATGCGGACGCTGCTCGAGGACGCCACCGCCCAGCAGTTGTTCGCCCGGGTCTTCACCCAGGGGCTGCCGGTGGGGGCCGTCTGCCACGGCGTGCTGCTCGCCGCCCGGGCCAAGGACCCCGCCACCGGGCGCTCGGTCCTCCACGGCAGGCGGACGACGGCTCTGACCTCCCTGCTGGAGCTGACCGGGTGGAACCTCACCCGGTTCTGGCTGGGGCGCTACTACCGCACGTACCGCACCACCGTGCAGCAGGAGGTCACCGCGGCGCTCGCCGATCCGAGCCACTTCCTCGCCGGCCCGCCCCTGCCCCTGCGCGACACCGCCGCCCGGCCCCGACGCGGCTTCACCGTCAAGGACGGCAACTACGTTTCCGCGCGGTGGCCCGGTGACTGCCACCGCCTGGCGGCGGATTACCTGGCCCTGGTCCGTGCCCACGCGGCGGGAGCAGTGCACCGGTCGGGCTGAGTCGGGTGCGCACCGAGCAGGACGGCGGCCGGCGACCCGCGACCGGCGACCAGCGGCCAGCGGCCGAAGACCATCTCCGCAGTGTCATGAACGCTTCGTGAAAGGGATGGGGATGAATCGACGAAGAGTCTTCGGGCGAGGCCGGTACCTGTTGGTCGGCCTGGTCCTCGCGATGGTCACTCTGCTGCTCGGCCCCGCGGCCGGCGCGTCGGCGGGCTCGCAGTGGTGGGAGCCCGTCGCGCGCCCGGCCCCGGACTCGCAGGTCAATGTCACGGGAGAGCCGTTCACCGGGACCGACGCCCAGGGCCGGGTCCGCGGATACGTTGACGCGCATGTCCACCTGATGTCCAACGAGGGCTTCGGGGGACGGCTGGTCTGCGGGAAGGTCTTCTCCACGGCGGGGGTGGCGGACGCCCTCGAGGACTGCCCCGAGCACTATCCGAACGGCGTCCTCGCCCTCTTCGACATGATCACCAAGGGCGGTGACGGCAGGCACGACCCGAACGGCTGGCCGACGTTCCGCGACTGGCCGGCCCACGACTCCGCCACCCACCAGCAGACCTACTACGCCTGGGTGGAGCGGGCCTGGCGAGGTGGTCAGCGGATCCTGGTGAACGACATGGTCACCAACGGAGTCATCTGCTCCCTGTACTTCTTCAAGGACCGCGGCTGCGACGAGATGACCGCGATCAGGATCCAGATCCAGAAGACGTACGAACTCCAGGACTACGTCGACGCCATGTACGGCGGCCCCGGCAAGGGCTGGTTCCGCGTCGTCACCGAAGCCTCCCAGGCGCGCAAAGTGATCGAGGAGGGCAAGCTCGCGGTCGTCCTCGGGGTCGAGACCTCCGAACCGTTCGGCTGCAAGCAGGTCTTCGACCGGGCACAGTGCACGATGGCCGACATCGACCGCGGCCTGGACGAGCTGCACCGCCTCGGCGTGCGCAGCATGTTCCTGTGCCACAAGTTCGACAACGCCCTGTGCGGCGTCCGCTTCGACTCGGGTACCCAGGGCATGGCCATCAACGTCGGCCAGTTCCTCTCGACCGGGACGTTCTGGAGCACAGAGCCGTGCTCCGGCCCCCAGCACGACAACCCCATCGGCTTCGGACTCGCCGCAGGACCGTCGGCCGAGGGGGCGCACGGGCACGACGCCGCCGAGGATCCCGGTACCTCGCCGGCGGAGGCGGAAGCCAGGATTCGCGCCGCCCTGCCGGAGGGGGCCGAACTGCCGGAATACAGCCCCTCGCTCCAGGCGCAGTGCAACCGTCGCGGCCTGACCGCGCTGGGGGAGTACGCGGTGCTGGGCATGATGAAGCGCAGCATGATGCTCGAGATCGACCACATGAGCGTCAAGGCGGCCGACCGGGCGCTGCACTTGCTCGAATCCGAGCGCTACTCCGGCGTGCTCTCCACCCACGGCTGGATGGACGACAACTGGACCGAGCGGGTCTACCGCTTGGGCGGCTTCATCACCGGCCACATGTACGAGGCACCCGCGTTCACCGCCGAGACGCGTAGGCACGCGGCCCTGCGAGCCAAGTACGGCGCGGGGTACGGGATCGGCACCGACATGAACGGCTTCGCATGGCTTCCCGGCCCGCGGGCCGCCGCCGGGGACCCCGTCCGCTACCCCTTCCGCAGCCCCGACGGCGGCTCGCTCCTCGACCGGCAGGTCACCGGCTCGCGCGTGTGGGACGTCAACACCGACGGTGGCGGCACCCACTACGGCCTCGTACCGGACTGGATCGAGGACATCCGGGTCACCGGCGGTCAGGACGTGGTGGACGAGCTCATGCAGGGCGCCGAGGGCTACCTGCGGATGTGGGAGCGCACCCGCGACCACACCACCCCCTACGCACCTCTGGTCCGCGGCTACCGCCCGCACGCCGGACACCTGGCCTCCTCACGCCCCCTCCCCGCCGGCTTCACCCACGAGGCAGTCTGGAAGGTGCTGCGGGACCCCGCGCCCGGCACGGTCCGGCTCTACGAGTGCAAGGTGGCGGGCCACTCGCTGCTCACCGCCGACCCGGGGTGCGAGGGCCAACAGCCCCTCGGGGCGGTCGGGTACGTGTACACCAAGCCGGTGCCGGGCTCGGTACCCCTGTACCGGTGCTACATACCATCCGTATTCGACCACTTCGTCTCCGGTCGAGCCGACTGTGAGGGGCCGTACACGAAGGAGGGCCTGCTCGGCTACGCCATGCCGGTGACCGCGGCGTAGCGGCAACGCGAGGGTGTCCCCGGCAGGTGCGACCGCCCGGGGCACCCTTGCGCGGGCCCGAGGTCGGCACGATGACGGGGTCCAGGGCCACGGGAAGCGACGGCCCTCAGCTTGGCGGACCGGGAGGTGGCGGTTGCGACTGGTCGCGGGGGGCTGCGGTGGGGGGTCCGGAAGGCGATGCCCCGCTGGTGGTGGGGTCGGCTTCCGCCGCGTCGGCGAGCGCCTCGGCGGCGGCTTCCGCCGCTTTCGCCGCGTCGTTCGCGGCTTGGACGGCCAGGTCGTCGGAGGACGCTTCGCGCGTGGCTGCGGACTGGGGGAGTACGTGGGAGAAGGCGCGGGTGACGTTCTGGAGGGCGGAGGTCACCTCGCCGGGTATCACCCAGAACGTGTTGCCCGGCCCTTGCGCGAGCTGGGGGAGCATCTGGAGGTACTGGTAGGCGAGGAGCTTGGGGTCGGGGTCGTTGCGGTGGACTGCCTGGAACACCTCGTCGATGGCCCGCGACTGGCCTTCCGCCCTGAGGATCTCGGCGGTCCGGTTGCCCTCCGCCCGCAGCACCGCGGACTGCTTGTCGCCTTCCGCTGTCAGGATCTGGGACTGCCGCTGCCCCTCGGCTCCGAGGATGGCGGCCCGCTTGTCCCGCTCGGCCCGCATCTGCTTCTCCATGGCGTCCTTGATGGACTGCGGCGGGTCGATGGCTTTGATCTCCACCCGGTTGACCCGCAGTCCCCACTTGCCGGTGGCCTCGTCGAGGACGCCGCGGAGCTGGTTGTTGATGGTGTCCCGTGAGGTCAGGGTCTTTTCCAGGTCCATGGATCCGACGACGTTGCGCAGGGTGGTGACGGTCAGCTGTTCCACCGCCTGCAGGAAGTTGGCGATCTCGTAGGCGGCCGCGCGGGGGTCGGTGACCTGGAAGTACAGGACGGTGTCGATCTCGACGACCAGGTTGTCCTCCGTGATGACCGGCTGAGGTTGGAAGGAGACGACCTGCTCGCGCAGGTCGATCACCGGGTAGACGCGGTCGATGTACGGGATGACGACGTTGAGTCCGGGCTTCAGGGTGCGGTGGTAGCGGCCGAGCCGTTCGACGTTGCGGGCGCGGGCCTGGGGGACGATGCGTACCGCGCGCAACACGGTGAACACGGCGAAGGCGGCGACGAGCAGGCCTACGACGAGGAACGCCGATGCTTCCATGGCTCACTCCCGGGGATAGACGAGCGCCGTGGTGCCCTTGATCTCGATGACGTCGACGGCCGTGCCGGGAGGGATCACCAGCGTCTCGTCGTACGCGCAGGCCGTCCATTCCTCACCGCCGATACGGACCCTGCCACCCATGCCCGTCACCTCGGAGGTGACGTAGGCGGTGCCGCCGACCAAAGCCTCCACTCCGAAGCGTTCCCCCTGTGACGGGGCCAGGCGGCGCAGGGCGATCGGACGCACGAACAGCACACCCGCCGTCGCCACGACCGCGAACAACAGGAACTGCCACGGAAGGGGCAGCCCGATCGCCGCGAACGCGGCGGTGATCAGCGCGGCGCCCCCGAGCAACCCGAGCGCAGCGGTGAGGGTGAAGATCTCCGCCGCACCCAGGAGCAGCGCGGCGGTCAGCCAGATCAGCCAGGGATCCATCGCTTACGCCTCCTGACCACGGGGAGGGGAGCGCGGCATCTAGTACTTTTCCCATCCTTTACCCGTTTTATATGGAATGAACCGGAATCGAATGATCCGCTTGATCTTCTGGCCGCCAGAGGACGGCACCCCTACGAGCCCTACTAGGATGCCGGGGTTCGACAGGGCGGGGCACCGGGGGTGCGTGGCATGAGCGGGTACGGCAGCGGCGGGTACGGCGGCGGTGGCTATGGCAGCGGTGGGTACGGTGTCCCGCCGGGCGGCGGCGCCGCGAACCTCCCGCCGGGACACCCCTACGCTCCACAGGTCCCCCCGCAGGGATATCCGTACGCCCCGACCGGTCCGCCGCCGGGATACCCGTACGCGCCGCCCTATCCGCTGGTCCCGCCCCCGCACGCAGAGCCGTCGCGCGCCCGGAAGATCCTGCGCGGCCTCTACAACCCCCTGTACGCCGCCCAGCGGGCCTTCCGTCCCTCACGCCCCGGGATCGTCGACGACCGGGAGGTCCGCAAGCTCCAGTTGTGGCGGACCGGGCTGGGACTCGTCGCCTGGGTGGGTCTGATGGTCACCTACAACGCCGTCGCAAGCGCCGCCGACGTCCACGGCGTTGCGGGCAAACGCCTCGACCAGAGCTGGTCCAGCGTCCTGGTACTCGTCTGCACGTTCCCCGTGGTGGTCGGCGCCTTCGTGGCAGCCGCTCGGGACGGGCTGCGCCGGGTGTACCTGCGTCGGGCTCTGCGCCCGCTCGGCTCCGTACTGGCCATCATGGCGTCCATGGGCACCGGCGCCCTCGCCATGGCACCGGAGTTGGCCGGTCTGCGGGACGCCGTGGGGTTGCCCGGCAAGATCGTCATCGTCGTGCTGTGCCTGTGGTCGATCGGCTTCGCCCTGTACGGCATCGGGCTGTCGCTGGTGCACGTCTTCCGCGCCGCCGACATCCACGAAGTGCTGCCGCCGATTCTCGCCGGCGTCCTGGTGTGGGAGATGGCGCTCCTGGATGTGATCACCGGGGCCTACGCCGAGGTCCCGACGGGCGCCCGGGTGGCCTTCATCCTCGGCGCCCCCCTGACGGTGACGACCCTGTCCTGTTGGGAGCTGTACCGGCTGCGGCGCTACCACGGACTTACGCTTCGTACCGCTCTGCGCCGCTGATTTACCGGCTCGGGGCAGGCGGCAACAGTGTGACCTCTCGGCCAGAGCCCGCCCTTTTGTGCCCCTTGGCCAAGCCCGGCGCTCTGGCGTGACGGTGAAGTGGGTGGGGGCGGCACTGCTGTGTTGCCTGGTGGTGTGCGCCGTCACGTTCGGGGTCCATGAGCCCCTGGACGAGAAGATCCGGACGGTCCTGGAGCCCGGCGGCAACGCCGATCTCGCGGCGGTACGCTCCCGGCTCGATGAAACGAAGTGGACGGCCTGGAACACCGTGCGGGCTGTCGCGGCAACGCTCGGGTTCAGCTGTCTCACCTGGGCCCTCGTGATCCATCGCGGGGTCGGCCAGGCCGCCGGCCACCTGGCAGAGCGGCCGGCGACCCGCTCGGGCGAGCCGCGTTGGGACCCCCGCCACCGGTAGGACAGACCCTCATCCCCTCCGAACTGCGACGCTGCGGAGCGGGCTGGGCTGGTCAGAGCGTCGGTGTGGCGCCGGCCGGGGCAGAGGGGTTCAGGGACTCGAAGTGGAAGGCGCTGATGTAGCAGTCTCGCGGCTGCTGGATCGCGAAGGTGATGCAGTCGATCACCGACTGCGCGGCGAGCGGGTCCTGCGCTCCGCGCGGTGTGGTGTCCCACTCCGGGGACAGCGGGTCACGGCTGCTGTCGAAGTCCGGCGGGAAAAGGGAGATCACTCGCACGCCCTGGGGGCGCAGCCGGTGCGAGAGCGCTTCGGTGAAGCCCCGCTGGCTGTGCTTGGCCGCGTAGTAGGCCTCGTGCGCCACGGGGTGCCGGGCTCCGGGAAGACCGCAGGCGGAGACCATCGTCACCACGTCGGGGTGGTCGGAGGCGAGAAGCAGCGGCAGAAAATTCTTCGTCACCAGGACGGTGCCGGTGCTTCCCGAGGCGAGCGTGTCGACCACGTCCGCGTCGGAGACGGAGAGGAGATCAGCGCCCTCCAGCCAGCGGGCGCCGTTGTTCACAAGGACATCGACGCGGTCGGTGAGGCGGCCGACCGTCGCGGCGAACTCACGAATGGAGGCGGGGTCGGCGAGGTCGCAGGCGAAGGCGTGCACGCGGTCGTGGCCACGGTCGCGAATCTCGCCGCGGGTACGTTCGGCCGCCTCCAGGCTCCGTGCGGCGAGTAAGAGTTCGGCGCCGAGGCCGGCGAAGTGGTGCGCGAGCGCGCGACCGAAATCGCGGCCCGCACCGGTGATGACCACACGGCGGTCGGAGAGGTTCATGTCCTTCTTTCGATCGGGCCACAGGGGAACGTTCGGCCGCAGCGAGGCTACGCGCGGGCCGGGCCACCGGGACATGAACGTCCCGCTGGCTGTTTCCATGGGTCATGGCCTGACCTTATGATCTTGATCTCTGTCCTGACCAGGAGTTTTCTCAGCCCTGGCCCATGGTTGCGTCCGAGGGCGATGGCCTCACACAGCCCGCACCGCGCAAGAACTCGCGGACAGCTGCGGACCACCCATCCGCCGAGCAACGCTGGGACGCATCCGCGCCGCTCGCCTCCCGGGCGCGGCTGCCCGCGCCCGGGAATCCGCCGGCGCCCCGCTTCCGAAGGCGGAACGCGGCGACGTAGAGCGCATCACGGCCAACATCCTCGCGACGCTGGACACCGAGATGTTCGGTGCCGAGTTCTCCGCCGGGGCCGACGATGCCGCGATCCCGACGACGTAGGACGCTGTGGGGTCGACGTCTAGCGCGCTACGCGGTAGCGGAGGTAGACGACTCTCGAGCTGAAGGTGCGGGTCTCGACGACCGGCGCCAGGGCACCGGGGCAAGGCACGATCAGACGGGAGCGTAGGTACGCCGGCGTGCCAGGGCGTCCTGCCGCACCGCCACAAGGCTTCGACGGAAGATCCACATGCACACTGCGGCGCGTAAGAGCGCCTGTCCGGTAGGGACTGGCTGGAGCTCGGAGCCTTCGGTGAAGGCACCGCCCCCGCCTGACGGCTGTGTCCTGCGCCGAGCACTACTGGCCGAACCACCTTTGATCTACTGGGGCTCGCGGCCGACGGCGAGCTCCCAGGCCTCAGGACGGGAGAGCTCCTGGCGCCCGCAGGAGACCCTCACTGCCCCTATCGACCCGCCTGCTACCACCCTGCTACCTTGCTGGCATGAGTAGCGAGAGGAAGCAGACGCAGCTCCGCCTGGCCCCCGAGGTACTGGCCGCCGGCAAGGACGCCGCGGCTGCGCGCGGCCTGGACTTCAACAAGTACGTCGAACGTCTCATTGCCGAAGACACCAGCGGAGCGCGCGCTGCCGGCATGACCGCGGCCCAGAGGCTCATCGACCAGCACGCGGACTTCCTTGCCGACCTGGAGGCAAACCTCGACGAACAGCACTCTCCAGCCACCAAGGCCAGGGGCGCCGCTGCGTGAGCATGTCCCTGCATGTCGATCTGTCCTGGATCCTCGAGGTCGCCGAACGCGCCGGCCGTCGAGACCCGGCGCCCGACGACCTCGGTGTCCCGATGGCCGCGGTCGCCCGCCACCGCGCCGAACTCCTCGAGCAGCCCGTCTATGGCGGGCCCTACGCACGCGCCGCGGCCCTGGTCCACACCCTGGGTCGCTGTCGATGGCTGGAGCGCTCCAACCTCACGGTCGCCTGCGCCGTCGCGGTGGTGTACCTCAATGCCAGCGGCATCCCCGCCGACCCCACACGCGACCAGCTCACCGACCTCGCCCGCGAGCTCTATAACCCTCACTGCACCGCTGGCCGTGTCGCAGAACTGCTGCGCACCTGGCATCCGTAGAAGGATTCAGCAATGGGGAGGCCGTGGCGCTGCCCCGTGGAAGCGCGATCCTTATCCCATCATGTGTTCGATTCACTCGCCTGGTGGGCCGCCTGCGCCCCGCATCATGCAGTGTGAGCGGCGCAGGCCATAGGGGCGCTCTTCGGCTGTGGAGGGGGAGGGGCAGGGCTGCCGACTCTGTTCGCCAGAGCGCTTTGCCCTTATCGCACGGATATTGTGGAACTGTGATCGAGTCTGGACGGCCGCCGCGGCTCCGTAGGCGCACCGGCCCCGGAAGACTTGTGCGGCTGTCGCCGGTCATCCTGACCGTCGTCATCGCCAGCCTGGCCTACGCCACTCCGCCGGAAATGGCCTTCAGCCGCCTCCTGCCCGCGGCGCCAGCCCTAGCCGCCGCCATGTGGCCGGTCCTCCCCACCGTCCTGCTCGGGACGGTCTGCCTCTTCCTGATGATCGGCCTCGGCCTGGTCTTCCCCGACCTGGGAACGTGGTGGACAGCGGCGGGGATCATCGCGGTCACCGTGGCCGCCGCGTACGGAAGCCATGTCCGGCTCCAGCGGGAGCGCACCCTCTTCCAGGTGCGGCTCGTCGCCGACGCGGCGCAACAGGTGGTGCTGAGCCCCATGCCGCGCCGCTTCGGCAGCATCGAGATCGAGTCGCTGTACCTCGCGGCCGCGGCGGAGGCCCGCATCGGCGGGGACTTCTACGAGGTGGTCGACACGCCGTACGGGGTCAGGTTGCTCATCGGTGACGTGCGGGGCAAGGGCCTGCCGGCAGTGGGGGCGGCCGCGGCGATCGTCAACGCCTTCCGGGAGGCGGCCTACAGCGAGAGGAGCATGGTCAACGTCGCACGCAGGCTGGACGCCAGCAGCACCCGTTACAACGCCGCCTTTCCTCCCGACGGGCCGATGGAGCGCTTCGCCACCGCCCTTCTCGTCGATATCCCGCACGAGGGTAGACATATCGACATCCTCAACTGCGGACACCCCCCGCCGCTGCTCCTGAACCCCAAAACACTCCGTGTCCTCGAGTCGGCCACCCCCTCGCCACTGCTCAGCCTCGCGGAGCTCATCGGCGATCACTACAACGTCGACACCTTCGATTTCGTCCCCGGCGACCTGCTGCTCCTCTATACCGACGGGATCGCCGAGGCCCGCGCCCGCGACGGCGAGTTCTTCCCGCTGGCGGCTTGGATGCGTCGACAGCCCCCGACACCGCCCCGCGAACTGCTCACGGCCCTTCACCGCGACCTCCTCCGCTACAGCAAAGGACGCCTTGACGACGACATCGCCGCCCTCGCCGTACGCCTGTGTGAGCCCTGAGGCGCGGAGCCCCAAGGAGCGGCGGGTCTACTTGGGCGTTCCTTCGGCGGAGAGCACGGGCGCGTTCACGCAGTTGCATCCCACCACGTCAGCGGGGCCCTGTACCGGTACCTCGAACGTCGCGGTGACGCTGCGCCGCACATCGGTACTCAGCCACCACTTGTAGCCGCCGCCGAGCAACTGGTCCGTCTGACGGCTCGCCGTGTCCTCACTGCCGTACTTGAACGACGTGGTCGGGCCGGACTTCCCCTCGCGGTGATCGGTCCGGACGTACGAGCACGTGACGAGCGCCTTACCGTCCGCGAGCCGCAGTACCGGAAGCTCGGGTCCTGTGACCTCGAAGGCGTACCGCTGCCGGAGATCGCCCTTCCACACCTTCCGCTTGTCCTCGTCGTTGTAGGAGTTCACGACCTCGCTCGTCAGCTTGCCCGGTACGAAGTGCTCGCTCTCAGGCTCCCCGTTCGGTGCCGTGAAGGTCAGGTACTCCGCGTACTGGCCGCACACGCGCCGGTCGGCCGTCGCGGTGGGGGACAGTGTTACGGCGCCAGCGGGCTCCCGGGCCGGCGCGGCAATTGGCTGGTCGCGCACATCGAAGCCGTAGGCGCCGTACCCGCGGTCCTCGAACTCCTCCGGCGGAAGCTGCGGAGCGGGCCGGTCGGTCGCCCATGTCCTGGCAGCGGCCTTCCAGGGGGCGCCGGGCTCCGCCTGGACGAAGTAGTACAGCCCGGCCGCCCGGTCCTTCTCCGCCTTTTCCGTCATGCGGAAGACCGCGGCGAACGAGCGGGGATAGCCGGGCTGGTCCCGTTCCGTGGGGATCAGGTACTCAAGCCGGTACATCCCCGTCCCATGTTCCGTGTTGCGCACGAGGTCATCCGGCCACCGCCCCAGCTTGAGCAGCGCAAGGCTCTCCTGGAGCAGGGATCCGGTCTGCAGGCTCGCCAAGGTGTGCTCGTCCCGTGCGGACGCGGCCTGCCGGAACCCCCGCTTGAGGACCTCGTCGGCCTGCTCATCACTGATCACCGTCGGCACCGGCGGGGCATGAGAAGCCGGCTCGGCCTTCTTCTCGACCTTCGCCGGGGAACACGCCGCCAGCACCACGCAGCCGACGATCGCCGCGACCCCCGCTGTCCGTACCCGCCGCCGACCAGACAGCCACCCGACCACCACTGCACATCCCCCACGAAAAACCGGACCAAGAACAGGCACCGATCACATCACGCCACCTGACGTCCGCATGCGGCGCCCCCGGTAGTCAGGGCCAGCTGGGGGCGCGGGCGGGCGGCGGGCAAGCGGCGAGGGGGTTCGGTGATCATCATGTCGGGTTTCGGTGCGGGCCAGGGTGGCCTCGGGGTCCCGTCGCTGAGACGCAGGCGCCGCGAACACCGATAATGGAGGGGCAAAGATCAATGACGGACTCGGACGGACTCGGCGCCCCCGTCTGCTGCGGCCGAAAGCCTTTGAACCGTGCCCCGCACACCGCGCCGACGGGAACGCCCGCACGAACCCCTTGCTTCCCGAGCGCACCGCCGGGCCTCCTCCGGAATGCCCGTTCCGGCCCCCGGCGCGTGATGCCTGCGGATCCTTCGCGCGCCCTGGTTCCCCCGGAGAAAGGCATGCCCCCCATGATCACCGTTGCCGCATACGCCGCCCCCGCCGCCAAGGCACCTCTTGAGCGCACGACCGTCGAGCGCCGCGCGGTCGGTGAGAACGAACTGCTGATCGACATCGCCTTCGTCGGCATCTGCCACTCCGACATCCACCAGGTCCGCGAAGGCTGGGGGAAGGCGATCTTCCCGATGGTGCCCGGGCACGAGATCGCGGGCCTCGTCTCCCAGGCCGGCGCCGGTGTGACCAGGTTCAAGGTCGGCGACCGGGTCGGCGTCGGCTGCATGGTCGACTCCTGCCGAGAGTGCGAGAACTGCCGGGCGGGCCTGGAGCAGTACTGCGCCGACGGCCCCGTCTGGACCTACAACGCCGTCGGCAAGGACGGCAAGCCCACCGACGGCGGCTACTCACAGAAGATCGTCGTCGACGAGAACTACGTCGTGCGCATCCCGGCAGCGCTGTCACTGGATGTCGCCGCCCCCCTGCTGTGTGCGGGCATCACCACGTACTCACCGCTGCGACACTGGGACGCGGGACCCGGCAAGAAGGTCGCCGTCGTCGGCCTCGGCGGGCTCGGCCACGTGGCCGTCAAGATCGCACACGCGCTTGGCGCAGAGGTCACCGTGCTCTCCCAGACCCTGTCCAAAAGGGACGACGGCCTGCGGATGGGGGCCGACCACTACCGCGCCACCGCCGACGCGGCAACGTTCGAGGACCTGGCGGGGAGCTTCGACCTGATCCTCAACACCGTCTCCGCCCCGCTCGACTTCGCCGCCTACTTCTCTCTCCTGCGCACGGACGGGACCATGGTGAACCTTGGCCTCCCGGAAGAGGCCGCGCATCTCGAGCTGCAGTCGTTGTTCGGCGGTCGCCGCAGCATCAGCAGTTCGGGCATCGGAGGCATCGCCGAAACCCAGGAGATGCTGGACTTCTGCGCCGAACACGCAGTGGCGGCCGAGATCGAGCTGATCGGCGCGGACGGAATCAACGACGCCTACGAGCGGGTCCTTGCCAGCGACGTCCGCTACCGCTTCGTCATCGACGCCGCCACCATGTGACACGTTCCGCTGGCGAAGATCCACGTCATCCTGGGTGAGGAGGACCGCCGCTGAGGCGGCCTTGGGCCTGCTGCGATGGGCTCTGCGCGTGTTCGTCTGCGCGTCCCTGATGACCGACGAGTACCCGCCGTTCCGGCTGGACATGGGAGGGAGCGAGCCCCCAGCGGGGGCGGTGCTGCGGCGACGGCGTGCAGGCGCCGGTCGTCGGTTGTGGGCCAGGGGTACGGTGCTGACAGCACACCGCCTGAACAGCCTTGCGTCATGCGCAGAATGGGGGCATTCGCCGCCCATGCCGACCGAGAGCGACTGCCATGAATCACCTTCCCGCGGATCCGACGGTGCTTCACCCGTTTCCCGACCAGCCGCGCGTGGTCCTGCTGAAGCCGCTGGTGACCTCGCCGCTGATCGAGGTCGGGGAGTACTCCTACTACGACGACCCGGAGGATCCGACCGCGTTCGAGTCCCGCAACGTGCTCTACCACTACGGGCCCGAGAAACTGGTCATCGGGAAGTTCTGCGCGCTGGGCGCCGGGGTGCGGTTCATCATGAACGGCGCCAACCACCGCATGGACGGTCCCTCCACCTTCCCCTTCCCCATCATGGGCGGATCCTGGGCCGAGCACTTCGACCTGCTGGCCGGCCTGCCGGGCAGGGGCGACACCGTGGTCGGCAACGACGTCTGGTTCGGCTACCACACCATGGTCATGCCCGGAGTACGCATCGGGCACGGCGCGATCATCGCGTCCGGCGCCGTAGTCGTGGACGACGTCCCCGACTACGGCATCGTCGGTGGCAACCCGGCCCAACTCATCCGCACCCGCTACCACGACGACGACATCGCCCGCCTGCTCGACCTCGCCTGGTGGGACTGGCCCGCAGACCACGTCACCGAACACATCCGGGTCATCATGTCCGGCACCATCAACGACCTCGAAGAGATCGCACCACGGGCCTGAGCCGGCCTCCACGCCATACACGTCACACCGGGACCGGCCAACGTCGCTTGACACGGCACTAGCCGTGTTGTCCCGGGACGCATACCGCCGTGCCGCCGCCGCGGCGGGCCCCCAAGGCCGCGGCCTGACGGCGCACCCCTGCAGCCTCCTTCGGCTGCCGTGCGCTGATGCGGTCCGGGACGCACGGCGTTCCCGGCCGCTTCGTCTTGAACTCCGGCGACGTCACCACCACCTCTACCTCGGCGAGCCGAATTGCCGTGCCGGGGCCGCACGGACCGGGAGCTGAGCGGTGAACCTGCGGCGGACGGCGCGGAGTCGTGATGGCATGCTGATCACCACGCCGCAACCGAACGGGTTGCGGGCGGCATGACGCTCGCGACCGAGAGCAGGCGATCACGGTATGAACCCGCCCGCAGCAGCCGACGGTACACCGGGCCCCGATCGCCGGGGGGACGGCGACCGGCCGATCGCGCTCACACCGGCCGCGGCCCGCCGCGACGTCGGCGGGCTCCTGGAGCGGGCGGGCGTCAGCCTCGACAGCGTCATCGCCACGGACGCGCTCATGGTCACGTCGGAACTCGTCACCAACGCACTACGGCACGGCGGCGGCATCACCCTCTTCCGCACCGCCGTCACGGACGGCGTCCTCTACCTGTCCGTCGGCGACGCGAGCTCCCGCACGCCTTCTCCCCGCCCGCGCGGCCCCGGCCGGCCCGGCGGATACGGATGGCCGCTCATCCAGCGGCTGGCCGAACACATCGACATCACCCTCCTTCCCCACGGCAAGATCATCAACGCGGTTCTCCGCCTGGCCTGATCCAGACCACAGCTGATTACGCCTTGTCCAGAGTCGCCAGGCCGTCCGCCCAGCGTGCGAGGCGTTCCGCGTCGGTCTGCTCCCACCACGGGGTGCCGCGTTCACCCAGGGCCACCTTCGCGGTGTGCACACGGCGCCTGGCCTCGTGCTCCGCCGCCTCGTCGTGCGCGCGCAGGGCGGCTCCAACGGCGCGCCGGGCCGCCATCAGGTGAGCTCGCAGGCGCGTGGCGGCTTCGGCGGGAAGGTCCGGGTCGGTGGCACGCCAGCGCCTGCCGTCGATGAGGACGTAATGCCCGTCCGAGGTGTGTTCCGGCGGAGGGTTGCGCGTCATCGGGAAGGTGCCCCTGGATGTCTACGGCCCATCCAGACGCCCCCACGACGCGCTGTGGACTGCCTGTACCGCTGCTGCGCCAGGCGAGCCTGGACGCGCAGGGTGGTTCGAGGCAAGGGTGGCACAGCCGGCCGCTTGCCCAGCTGAACCTCCGAGATCGTCCCCTCCAGGCGCGCCCCTCCCACCGTCATGGTCGCCGTCGTTCTCGTCGTTGAACCAGTAGTCACCGGCTGCCAAGTACCGGAACGAGCGGGTGTTGTCGTTGGGCACCGCGACCGCTACTGATCGCTTCCCGTCCTTGCGCGGCCTACGTGCCAGCATGAGATCGGCTCCTGACAGCGGGGGAAATGGGGTGTCCCCCATCTTGATTGGAAGAGTCGTGGGGCGCATCCCGGCGCATGCGGAAGGACCTCGGTGCCACGTACGGTCGCAGCTGTGCTACTGCGCGACGAGACGGAGACGTCCCGCGGCGGCTCAGGCGCGGCTGAGGGCGTGCCGACCCGAGCGGAGCTCGGCCAGGAGGCGCGAGGCGTCGGTGAGCAGGGTGCCCTGGAGCGTCGGTGCCGCCTCCCGGCCTTCCGGGTGGGTCAGGGATTGCTCCTGGACCCGATCCAGTTGGGATGTCGCATCCTCGATCATGTCGGCGAGGCGGCCGTTGTCCGTCCGGGACGTCTGTCCTATCTCCTCCATCGCCCCGGCCGAAGTCCTCAGCACGGAGGCCAAACCACTGCGGAAGGACGGCGGCAGGTTTTCGATCTCCCCGCTGTCGATGGCGTAGTCCAGGGTGCGCGTGATGGAGCGCAGGTGCTCCAGTGAGCGCAGGGCGATGGTGATCGACTCGCGGATCCGGGGGAGGGCCTGGGCAGCGCCTTCGAAGCTGCGGCGGGGATTGAGGCGGCCGTTCTCCTCTTCCGTCTCGACGCTCCGGTGAGCCGCGTCGCAGTCGCGGGAGAGGCGGCGCCAGTCGTGGCGCCACTGCTGCACCCGGTCGGCGTCGGGAGTGGTCGCCTCGAAGGTGTCGGCCAGGCCGTTGATCCGTTCGCCCATCTCCGCGTAGAGACCGGCGGCTGCCGTCTGCCGGTGGCGGGCGTGGCGGGCGGGAGCCAGGACGACGTGGGCGACGAGGCCGCAGACGGCGCCTATGGCCACCGACGCGGCCAGGTGTCCGATGTAGTCGATCCGGCCCTGTCCGGAGGAGAACGCGAAGAACCCCACGATCGCGACCTGGGTGCCCTGCTGGCCCAGCCGTCGGGCGCGGCCGAGCCAGAGTGCGGCCAGGGTGAGGAGACCGAAGGTCCAGCCGTGGATGCCCGCGGTGGCCGCCAGCGTGGCGGCCAGCGTCGCGCCGGCCGACATCGCCAGCGCGTACTGGGCGCAGTCGCGCAACGAGCGGTACAGAGTCCCCTGCAAGGCCACCATCGCCGTGAACGGCGCGAACGTCGCTACGCCCGGCGGCAGGAAGTAGCGGGCCAGAGTCCACGCCACCATGGCCGCCACTACCGTCTTCGCCCCCAGGAGCAGGTCGTCCCGCTCACTGCCCGGCTTCCGCACACCGTGCCACACGTACGCGGCGGCATGAGCAGCCGCCGACTTCGCTCTTCCCGGTGCAGTGCGCCATCTCGGCACGATGCATCACCTCCTCGGGGCCGTCTGCCCGGCTGACGGGCGGCAAACGCGCAGGACGGCTGCATGGGCGAGGAGAGGTAGGGAAGGTGCGGGGCATCTGACGGTTCGATCCACAGGCGGCGACATGCGAAGCGTAGGCGTGGAAGAAGAGCTGCTGCTCGTGGACGCGGACAGCGGTGCGCCGCTCGCCGTTTCGGGGGCGGTTCTCGCGGCCGCGGACCGCGGTGCCTGGCAGCATCCGGGCACGAGCGGCCGACGCGACCACGAATTCGAGAAGGAACTGCAGAAAGAGCAGCTCGAGTTCGCCACCAAACCGATTACGGAGATGGGCGAGCTCCAAGAGGAGATCGTCCGCATCCGCGGCGAGGCGGCCCATTACGCGGCGAGTGCCGGTGCCGTGGTGGCGGCGGTCGCGACCTCCCCGCTGCCCGTTCAGCCCTCGTTGAACGTCGGACGACGCTACCGGTGGCTGGGCGAGCAGTTCGGACTGACCGCGCAGGAACAGCTGACCTGCGGGTGCCACGTCCACGTGTCGGTCGCGTCGGACGAAGAGGGCGTCGCGGTCCTGGACCGCATCAGGCCCTGGCTGGCCGTCCTGATGGCGATGAGCGCGAACTCGCCCTTTTGGCAGGGCGAGGACAGCGGGTACGGAAGCTACCGCAGCAGGGTGTGGAACCGGTGGCCCTCCGCCGGCCCGGTCGAGATCTTCGGCTCCGCCGACCGCTACCACGAGCGGGTCAGCACGATGATCGACACCGGCGTCCTGCGCGACGAAGGCATGATCTACTTCGACGCCCGCCTGTCGGCTACCTACCCCACCGTCGAGGTCCGGGTGGCCGACGTTTGCCTGGACGCCTCGACGCCGGTCCTGCTCGCCGCCCTCATCCGCGGCTTGGTCGAGACCGCGGCCCGCGCCTGGCGGGACGGGCAGCCTCCGGCCAGGATCGGTACCAGTCTGCTGCGCCTGGCCTCCTGGCGGGCCGGCCGCTCCGGCCTGGACGGACCCCTGCTGCATCCCGAAACCATGCGGGAGACGTCTGCCGAGGACGCCGTCGAAGCTCTGTACCGGCACGTGCGCGAGGCGCTGGAGGACCACGGCGACGACGAGCGGGTCCGGGAAGCCCTGGCGCACCTGCGCGAACGTGGGAACGGAGCCCGCATCCAGCGTCGGCTGCATGCCGGCGGGCAGACGCTGGCGTCCGTCGTCACCCAATGTGCCGAGATGACGATCAAGCCTTGAGACGCTGTCCTACGCGCTGATCAAGGCTGATCGAGTGGGGTGTGCGAGCTGCCCGAGAGTCAGCCGGCGCTACGGGTTTCAGGCGGGTCCTGCGGGTCGACGCCGGTGTAGGCGGATGCGTCCTTGCCCCCGCTGGGGCGCTGCGAGCGGCCCTTGGGTCCCTTGTCGTGCATACCGTCCTGCGCGTCGCTGCCCGCCTTGCTCTGGTCCTCGCCGCGACGGCTCGTACTCTTCGTGGGCCTACCGTGCGGATTTCCGGCCTCCTCCTTGGACACCTCGCGGCCGGCGCCCTTGGCGGGGGCGTACTGGTCGGGGTGGAAGGAGCGATGAGCGCTCGGATTGTCCTGCTGGCGGGTCTCGTCGACGTCGGGCGACCAGCCGTGCTGCTTGGTTCCCTCGTGCGGGCTCGGGCCTTCGCCGTGCCGGGGTTGGGATGACTTCGGCTGCTTAGCCATGATGTGGCCCGCCTGCCTTCCGGATAGGGGGAGAGGATCCCCGCCTCCGCGCTGTGCGGAGCACCCCGAGGTGATGTGTTCCAGTCTGCGGTGCCTGCGTCCTGTGGCGCCTCTTCAAGCGTAGGCGCATCCGGCGGCCAGCGTGCAGACCGATCTGCGCGACCCTCGGCGCGGGCCGGCCCGACCGCACCCGCCGGAGCGGCCGGTGCCGGCCCTGGCCGATCACACCAGGCGGAGCTCGAAGCCGGTTCGGGGAGGGCGGGCATGCGGGGCAGGAGGATGCTGACGTCCTGGTCAGCGACGTCGTAGTCGAGCCGCGCCAGTTCCGTCGCGATGACCGCGAGTGCTGTGACGGTGACGCCCTCTCCGGGGCAGCGGTGGCCACGGGCCACCGCCGCTCGTCAGATGCGTTGGGCGCGGTGGAGGGGGGCGAGGAGCCCTCGGTGTCGCAGGGCGGCTCGGGCGGCGTTCGCGCCCGGGGCGCCGTGGACTCCGCCCCCGGGGTGGGCGGCCGCGGAGGCGAGGTAGAGGTTCTTGACGGGGGTCTCGGGGCGGCCGGTGCCGGGGGTGGGGCGGAAGATCGCCTGTTGGTGGAGGGCGGTGGTGCCGTTGTTGACGGCACCGTTGTGGAGGTTCTCGTTCATGGCCTGGAGGGTGGTGGGGGACAGGATGCGGCGGGCGCCGATCAGCGTGCGGAAGCCGGGTGCGAACCGTTCCACCTGTGCTTCGATCCGGTCGGCCATGGCTTCCTGTTCACGGGCGTCCCAGCGGCCGGTGATGCCGTCGGGGCCGGCGTCGCACGTGATGTGCTGCGGGAGGTGGGTGTAGGCCCAGGCCGACTCCGTCCCCGGGGGTGAGCGGGTGGGGTCCGCGGTGGTCATCTGGCCGAAGAGGACGAACGGTTCGTCGGGGACCTGCCCCATGGCGATCTGGGAGGCGAACCGGGTCAGGCCGTCGACCCCGTCGGCCACGTGGACCGTCCCCGCCCCGACGGCCTGCCGCGCCGTCCACGGCACCGGGCCGGTCAGCGCCCAGTCGACCTTGAACGTCGCGAAGTCCCACTGGAAGCGTTCGAGGTCCCGCAGGAGGCGGGACGGAAGGTGTTCCTCGCCGACGAGGTCCCGGTACAGGGCCGGTGCCGAGGTGTCGGCCAGTACGGCCCGCCGCGCGCTGACGGTCTCCCCGCCCGCGGTCCTGACCCCGACCGCCGTGCCACGGCGTACGACGACGGACGCGACGCGCTCCCCGCAGCGCAGGACGCCCCCGCGGCTCCGGAGGCGGCTCACGAGCGCCGCGGTCAGGGCGCCGGCCCCGCCGACGGGGACGGGGAAGCCGTGGCTCTGTCCGAGCATCGACATCAGCCAGCCGAAACCACCGCTGCCCGCAGCCTCGGGGGCCAGGTCGGCGTGCAGGGCGGTGCCGGCCAGCAGGAGCCGCCCGCCCTCGCCCTTGAACTCCTCCTCGCCCAGGCGGCGCACCGGCAGGGCCAGCTTCCGGGCCAGCCGCAGCCCTCCGGCGGTGCGGAGTTTCGCGGCCAGCCGGAGGCCGGATCGGACCGGCGGGAAGGGCGTGAACAGGGCCTGTACGAGGTCCGGCCCCACCCGGGCCCACGTCCGGTACATGTTCTGCCAGGCGTCGGCGTCGGCAGCCGCGAAGTCGGCCAGGCCGGAGCAGGTGTCCTGCACCCGGCGCTCCAGCACCGCGCACCGGCCGTCCTCCAGCGGGTGGGCCAGTACGGAGGGGGCGTGGCTCCAGCGCAGGCCCTCGGCCGCGAGGTCGAGCTTGGCGATTACCGGGGAGGCGGCGGCCAGCGGGTAGAAGGCGCTGAAGACATCCGAGACGTAGTCCGGGTGCACCCCGCGGTCACTTCGTACGGCTCCTCCGGGCTCCTCCTGCGCCTCCAGGACCTCCACGCTCCACCCGGCGTCGAGCAGCAGGTTCGCGGCCACCAGGCCGTTGTGACCGGCGCCGATCACCACCGCGTCAGGCACGCAGCACCTCGTCCGGCTGTTGTTCCACGACCCTGGCCAGGCGGGCCAGCATGCCGCGGTGCCGGAGCTGGAGGGCCGCTTCGCTGACGGGGTTGTGCAGGGTCCCTCCCAGGCCGCGCAGGGGGTGCTCGTCGCAGATGATGAGGGTCTCCTCGCCCCACGGCCGGAGCTGGAGGAAGATCCTCGCCGTGCCGAGGGCCTTGAACGACGCCTCCAACTCCAGCTCCTTGCCGGTCTCCTGGTGCCGTACGGTCGTCATGCCTTGGGCGGACCAAGGGCCGAGCCGGACCGTGTAACGCAGCCGGGAGCCCAAAGCGGGCCAGGTGGGGTCGAGCGGCGTGGACTCGGACGGGCCCACCACCCACTCCCCGTACAGGGTCGGATCGGCGAGTACGGCCCACACACTACGAGGGGGACGCCGGATGAGCTGATGACGGACGGCCACGGGGACTCCTCCTGCTACCGGAACGTATGGGTGCGGCGCGGCGCGCGGCAGGACCCGAGCAAGGGGAAGGGGAAACCGGCCCCGGCCCACGGGTGCCTCCCGCGGTCAGTGGCCGAGGGCGCTCTTCAGCTGCTGTTTGGTCATCGTGGAGCGGCCCTCGACGCCGCGCTTCTTCGCCTCCTGGTACAGGTCGTCCTTGGTGCGTTCGGACGAACTGCCGCCGCCACGGGACTTCTCGCCGCCGCGTTGCGAGGCGGACTTGCCCTGGGTGGAACTGCGGCTCGCCGTCTTGCTCTCCCCCGAACGTGCGCGTTCCTTGTTCACCGTTCGCGAGGCCATCTCCTTCGCACGGCCCTCCGGCATACCGCGCTTCTCACCCGACTCCTTGATGTGTTCGTACTGACGCTCGCGCTTGGGGCTGGATCCTCGGGGCATGATGAAACCTTTCATCGACGGTGTGGTGTCACGGTCATGGTGCGCGTACCCCGATCACGCCGCATCTCACGCGATTCGGACCAGGCGCCCTCGTCGCCGGGGCGGGCCGTGTCGTTCGTTGCCGCACCTGGGCAAGCCGCTTCCGCTCGTCCGCCGGGATACGTGCGGGCGCGTTAGGCCGCCGGGTCCGATCGGGCAGGTACGACCCGCCGAGACGACGGTTCGGGCCGGCGAGACGACGGTTCGGCCCGGCGAGAGGCCTGCCTCCGGGGCATCTGGCAGGCTCGCACCGTGCCCGTAGCGGAGCGGAGCGGGTCACGGCACTCGGGTACCGGTTGCACCGCCGTCTCGGAGGGAGACCTTGTGCAGACGTTCCTTCCGTTTCCGTCGTTCGACGCCTCGGCGGCCGCGCTGGATGTGCGCAGGCTCGGCAAGCAGCGGGTCGAGGCCGTGCAGGTGCTGCGCGGCCTGGTCGTGCCGGGTTACGGATGGCGCAGGCACCCGGCGGTGCGGATGTGGGCGGGCTACGAGGAGGCCCTCGTCCGGTACGGGTTGGAGATCTGCGGGGTGTGGACTGCCGAGGGGCGCGCCGATACCTGTGCCGTCACCCTGGTCCAGGACTTCGGAGCGTGGCAGGCGGGGGGAGCCCCGCGGACGCAGGAGCAGTTGGCCGCCGACGGGGACCTGCCGCCGTGGCTGGGCGCACCGGACTTCCATCGCAGCCACCAGTCCGCGCTGGTGCGCAAGGACCCGGCCTTCTACCGGGAGCGCTTCCCGGGTGTACCGGACGACCTGCCGTACGTATGGCCCCAGTCCGACCGGGAGACGGGCGGGGCGTCGTGAGCACAGGGCGCCTGTGCGGGGAGGGTGCGGCGAGGCCGGTCCCGGCCCGGGACCGGCCTCGCTGTCGTGCGGCCGGCTGGGGACGCCACGGGACGCCGCGGGACGCCGCGGCTCGGGAATCAGAGGCCCGCCGCGGCCTTCTCCCGCTGGCGGGCCCATGCCCGGGCGGTGATTGCGGGGTCGGTGAGGACGTCGGCTGCCGTGCAGGCCAGGGCTTCGGCGGCCGCCAGCATCACCTCGCGCCCCCGTTCCGAGGCCGCGGCCCGCGCGAAGGCGGGGGTGTGGTCCGAGGCCTCGTCGCCCAAGATCGCGACGAACGGATGGATGGCGGGGACCCGGCTGCTGACGTCGCCGATGTCGGACGAACCCAGGAACACCCCGCCGACGGGCTGGGTGAGTCGGATGCCCGAGCGCGCGAGGTGAAGGCTGAACCGGTCCGAGAGGACGTCGTTGTCCCGGAAGTGGGCGTAACCCTTGCCCACCCGGGTCACCTCCACCGTGGTGCCGGTCGCGGCCGCCACGCCTTCGGCCCAGCCGTCGAGGTCGGCGACCAGTGCGTCGAGCGCGGTGCTCGTGGCCGCGCGCAGGCCGAACAGGCCTTCGGCGAAGGCCGGCACGATGTTGGTAGCGCTGCCACCGTCGGTCACGATTCCCTGGACGTGTGAGCCGGACGGCAACCGCCTGCTCATCACGGCGACCGTGTTGAACAACTGGATGAGGGCGGCCAGGGCATCGATCCCGCGGGTGGGATCGCCCGTAGGATGTGCTGCCCGGCCGTGAAAGCCCACGCGGACCTCGGTCTGCGCGGTCAGCGGCGCCCACGACCAGTCGTGCACGCCGGGATGGAACATCAACGCGGCGTCCACACCGTCGAACACGCCGGCTTCGGCCAAGGCGACCTTGCCCCCGCCCCGCTCCTCCGCCGGTGTCCCCACGGCGAGCACCGTGCCGTCGAACTCCTCCTCCAGGACGCCGCGCAACGCCAGTGCGGCCCCCAGTCCGGCCGCGGCGATCAGGTTGTGTCCGCAGGCGTGTCCCAGCTCCGGCAGCGCGTCGTACTCCAACAGCAGCGCCACGCATCGTCCCCGCCCCCTCCCCGCGCGGGCCACGAAAGCCGTGTCGAGTCCGGCGGTCCCCGGCTCGACGGCGAACCCCGCCCGCCGGAGTTCGTCGGTGATCAGCCGGGCCGCACGGTGCTCCTCGTAGGCGAGCTCGGGATCCGCGTGCAGGGCGCGGCTGACTGCCCACAGATCGTCCGCCCGGCGGCTGCACTCCCGTCGCAGTCGCGCGTACAGGTCATCGGATGGATCGCCCACGTCGCCTCCTCGCAGCCTCGTGCCCGCTTCTGTCCCGAGGGCGGCCGATTACTCGCGCTTCCGCACGCCGTCGAACCATCGGTCTGCGGGCGACCGCTGAGCAGGAGCATCCTGGAAGCAGGAGAACCGGGCGACGGGGCTGCGCGCGGGCCCGGCCGATGCCGTACGCACCGTGGTGGCGTGGCGGCGGGATGCGGATGCGCAGGGGCGGAGGCGCCAAGTGAGGATGCGGACGCAGAGCCGGGCCCTGCGGGGCCGCACCGTGGTGGTGACGGGGGCGGCGCGCGGGCTGGGAGCGGCTCTGGCCCGGGCCTTCGACGAGCGGGGTGCGCGGCTGGCCCTGCTGGGCCTGGAGGGAGAGCGCCTGCAGGAGTTGGGCGCCTCTTTGCACAACGAATCGGCCTGCTGGGAAGTCGACGTGACCGACGACGCGGCCATGGCCGACACGGCCCGACAGGTCCGCGCCCGCCTCGGGCCGGCGTCCGTGGTGGTGGCCAACGCCGGCGTCGCCGAAGGAGGCCCGTTCGCCGTCTCCGATCCGCAGGTCTGGCGCCGAGTCATCGAGGTCAACCTGATCGGCAGTGCGGCGACAGCACGCTGCTTCCTGCCCGACCTCTTCGACACGCACGGCTACTACCTGCAGGTCGCCTCCTTGGCGGCTCTGGGGACGTCTCCCCTGATGAGCGCCTACTGCGCCTCCAAAGCCGGCGTCGAGTCCTTCGCCCATGCCCTGCGCGCGGAACTCGCCCACCGAGGTGTCGCGGTCGGGATCGCTTACATCAACTGGACCGACACCGACATGATCCGGGACGCCGACCGCCATGCCGTCCTGCGTGAACTGCGCGCCCACATGCCGCCGCCCGCACGCAAGGTGTATCCGGTGGCCCGGGTCGCCGACCGGCTGGCCGCCGCCTCCGAACGCCGCGCGACATCCGTCTACATGCCTGCCTGGCTTCGTGCCGTCCAACCGGTGCGGGCCTGTCTGCCGGCCGTCGTCACCCACGTCGCCCGCACCGAGCTGCCGCGTCTGGAGCGCACGCAGACCCTCGAAGCGACCGGTCTGCTGGGCGCCGGCGGCCGCGCCGACGAACTCCGCGACACCCCGCGGAGTGCGGGGCGGGGGAGTGCGGGCGGATCCGGCGCGTAGACGGGGAGCATGTTCCGTTGAGCTGGAGCGTGCCCGACTCCGAGCGCTGGCATCACTCCGGCCTGGGAGGACGTCTGGATCTGTCCCTGGGGGAACGGGCACATCCAGGCCATGGGGACGGACGCGGCAGGCAGGCGCCAGCACCTGTACCACGCACGGTTCCGTGAGCTGCGCGAGGCGTCCAACGGGACAGGGCCGGCGTCGACCTCACCGCGAAGGACTTCCGCACGTGGCACGCGACGGTCCTCGCCGCCGTCGCCCTGGCCGTGTCCGAGAACATGGCCGACGCCTCCCCCGCCCGCCGCCGGAGCGCTGAGGCGCGCGCGGTCCGCGAGGTGAGCCGATACCTCGGCAATGCGCCGGCCGTGTGCCGTGCGTCCTCCATCAACCCCCGTGTGGTCGAGCTCTTCGAGAACGGCGTCACGGTCCGGCCCGCACTCGACGCGCTCGGCGCGAGCGTCGCGGACGGGGACCCCGCGACGTACGGCGCCGTGGAAGACGCCGTACGTAGCCTCCTCATCCGGGGCCGCCCGGGATGACGTGCGTGAACGACCGCGCGTCCGCAACGGCTGCTCCGCCGGCGTCGTTGTTGAAGTAGGCGAAGACGTCCGCGTCCCGCGGCCAGGTGTCCGCGATCCGGTTCGCCCAGCTCCGCAG
This sequence comes from Streptomyces sp. cmx-11-4, assembly GCA_049998195.1. Taxonomy (GTDB): domain Bacteria; phylum Actinomycetota; class Actinomycetes; order Streptomycetales; family Streptomycetaceae; genus Streptomyces. The sequence continues at coordinate 117,834 of JAEBET010000017.1, read as the reverse complement.
GGCCGCCCGACCGTACCGGGGCGCGGGCTGGGCGCGGCCTTCGTGGAAGCGTACGTAGCCCCAGTCGGCCGTCCGCCACAGCGGTGTCACGGGCCGCGACCGGCGGTCGGCCCAGCACAGGGCCGCGCCGCGGCCCACGAGCACGGCGCGTGTGTCCGCCGTCCACCACGACTCGTGCCGTGGTTCGACGGCGATGCGGGTGCCGAGGGGAAAGCAGGCGAGGCAGGCGTCGAGCACGGCAGGGTCGGCGCGCAGCGTGGGCGGTAGCTGGAGCAGGATGGGACCGAGCCGGTCGCCCAGGGGAGCGGCGTGCTCCATGAGCCGTCGGACCGGCTCCGCCGGTTCGCGCAGGCGTTTGACGTGCGTGAGGAAACGACTCGCCTTGACGGCCATGACGAAGCCGGGCGGCGTCCGTGCGTGCCACTGAGCAAACGTCTCGGGCGAGGGCAGCCGGTAGAAGGCGTTGTTGAGCTCCACGGTGCGGAAATGCCGTGTGTACTCCTCCAGCCACAGCCGTTGTGGCCGGTCCGGTGGGTAGAGAACGCCTGACCAGTCCCGATACTGCCATCCGGAGGTGCCGACGAAAACGGCCATGTGCTGCGCCTGCCCTCCCGCGCGCCGCGCATACCCGGCAGACGGGCACCCTCGCTGACCGCCCGCCGGCGTGGTGCCTTGCCGGCATCCGGTGCTGGCCCGCCGGCTGCCCGGCCCCCTCCAGGGGCCGGGCAGAAGACCGGGTCAGGGCAGAGGTGTGCCGCCGGTGGCGTTCACGATCTCCCCGGTGATGTAGCTCGCCTGGGGCGAGGCCAAGAACACGTAAGCGGGCGCCATCTCGGCGGGCTGGGCGGGTCGGCCCAAGGGTGACTGTTCGCCGAACTCCTTCACGTCGGGCATCGTGGCGGGGATCAGCGGCGTCCACACCGGGCCCGGGGCGACCCCGTTGACGCGGATGCCGCGCTCGGCGAGCATCTGCGCCAGCCCGTGGGTGAAGGAGATGATCGCCGACTTCGTCATCGCGTAGTCGAGGAGGTGCGGGCTCGGTTGGTAGCCCTGCACGGACGTGGTGTTGATGACCGACCCGCCGCGCGGCATGTGGGCCAGGGCCTTACGGGTCAGCCAGAACATCCCGTACAGGTTGGTCTTCATGACCCGGTCGAACTGCTCCGTGGTGATCGCCTCGATGCCGTCGGGCTGGGACATCTGGTAGGCGGCGTTGTTGACGAGGAGGTCGACGCGCCCGAATTCGTCCACGGCCCGGTCGATCAGGGCCGCGCACTGCTCCTCGTCCCGGATGTCGCACGCGACCGGTACGGCCTTGCGGCCTGCCGCGCGGATCAGGCGCGCCGTCTCCGCCGCCTCGTCCGCCTCTTCGGGGAGGTGGGTGAAGACGACGTCCGCGCCTTCGCGGGCGAACGCCAGGCAGACGGCCCTGCCGATTCCGGAATCGCCGCCGGTGACGACCGCCGCCCGGTCGAGCAGGACGTCGTGTCCTCGGTAGGAGTCCTCGCCATGGTCGGGTCGTGGCTCCATCCGCTCCGTGGCGCCGGGATGGTCCTGCTCCTGGTCGGGAAAGGGAGGGCGCGGGTGGCGGGTCACCGGGTCGGGGACCCGGGGCGCTTCCTGAGGCATGGGATCTCCGTCGTGCGCCCTTCTCGGGCGGATCAGGGGGTGTGACGTCAAGGTCATGGTGCGCGTACCCGCATCTGGCCGCATCTCACGCCGACGGGCCGGTGCGCCGCCCGAACGCACCCTGCCGAGCGTGCCGCCCACGCTCGGGTGCACACGGCGAAGGTAGTCTTGGAACGCGCGTCCCGTCGCGGCCCCGAGGAGCGGCGGACACGCTCGCCGGACGGTTCGGATGCCTGGACGGGGCGTAGCCCGGACCGTGAGATGGCGCCCCAACGGAGTTCGGTGCGTTCGGCTCGCCGAAAGATGCGTGACGCAGGCACCGGCGGCGGGGCCCGCTGCGGACCGGACGTCGTCCCGAGCCGCCAGAAGTGGTGGGAGGAACAGCGGTGAGCGAGCCGGACGTAGGTCCCTTGGTGGTTTTCGCCAACTTCCTTTCGGACTTGGCAGTAGATCTTGAAGAGGGCCAGGTCCTGGCGCAGTGGGCACAGCAGGCGCCACGAAAGGCATGGCTGCTGCGGGCCGGGGACGTACTGGTGACTCCCGGACCGCTGAGCGAGGACTTCCGCCGCTATGTGAGTGAGTTGACGGGGGTGCCGAGCGAGCAGACGACGGTCATCGAGGTACCACCGTACGGTGCCGTCCCCCTTGCACAAGCGGTCCGCCAGGCCGGGCTCCTCGGGCGAGTACGGGCCCACGCGGATCGACCGGGCATGGCCCTGCTGCCCACGGCCCAGGACGCGTCCGCCCTGGCGTTCGCAAGGGATCTCGGACTGACCGTTCACCCCTACGCCACGGTTGACGACGCCGTGGCCGCCCTGCCGACGACCATGCTCCTGAACACGAAGGCCGGCTTCCGCCAGGCCGCCGAGCGGGTGGGCATGCGCTTGCCGGAGGGACGGGTGTGCCGTCGTCCGGACGTGGAGGAGGTGATGCGGCAGCTGCTCACGCAGCACGAGCGGGTGGTGGTCAAGCCCGACCGTTCCGCCGGGGGCCACGGTCTGCGCTTCCTCTCGCGGAACGACGTACAGCGCGCGGCCCTGACGCTGGACGCGGTCGGCGGCCCACAGGGGACGTGGGTGGTCGAGGAGTGCGTACCGGTGGCCGAGTCGGTCAGCATTCAGATGGAGAACACCGTTTCCGGGACGCGCGCCCTGTTCAGCGGTGCGATGCGAACGGAGCAGGGCTCCTTCACGGGGTACGTCTCCCCGCTGCCGTCGTCCTGCGCGCACGCGGCGGCCGAACTGGAGGAGTGGGGGACGAGGCTGGGCCGGCACCTGGCCGGCCACGGATATCTCGGCCCGTTCGGACTGGACGCTCTCATCAGCGCGGACGGCGTGACGTACGCCAGTGAGAGCAACGTCCGCCGTACCGCCACCACCACACCGCACAGCATGGTCACCCGGCTGACGGCGGCGGCCGGCCTCGCGCATCCGGCGTGGACGGTGTCGAAGAGGCGGACCCGGCGATCAGTCGGCTTCGCAGAAGCTCTCGACCGGCTGCGCGAACACCGTGTTGCCTTCGACCCGGAGCGTGGTGAAGGAGTGGTGCTCTACGCGGACGCACCGCCGGACGGCCATTCCTGGCGCTACGCGGTCATCGCCGCGCACGGGAGTGGCGTGCGCGAGCTGGAAGGCGGCTTGGCGCAGGCTCTGGAGTTCGAGCAGGCCTGACCTCTCTCCCGCGGGTGACTCGGCGCCCGCGAGCGAGACGGGCGCCTCGCCGGTTCACAGCGGGGGAGGACGGAGGCGGCCCTGCGGCGACGGTTGCGGGTGGCGCCCGCAGCCTGATCACTTACCGGGCCCGTTTTCCTCCTGCTCGATCTGCCCCTGCGTGACGACCTGGATCTCGTTGGTACGTTCGTTTCGAATCCGGTAGACCCCATGGGGGCCCGCATCACGTACTTCCTCGACTCGGCCGCGTTGCAGATCCTTGCGTCCGTCCCGATAGCTGACCTGGTCGTTCTTATCGGCAGCCATGATTTCCTCCTTGGTGCATCTGACCCTCGGTCACGTCACTGGCCCGGAGCGGACATTCCGTCCGCTCCGGACCGTTAGGACCGCAGCCAATTCAGGCATGCCGGTGGGAGCGCCGGCTTCCGATGACGAGGCGGTAGAGGGCCAGGAGGATGACGGATCCGATGATGGCGGCGATCCAGGTAGAGAGGTCGAAGAAGCCGTCGATGGAGTCGACGCCGAAGATGACCTTGCCGAGCCATCCGCCGAGCAGGCCTCCCGCGACGCCGATGAGCATGGTGATGATGATGCCGCCCGGGTCCTTGCCCGGCATGATCGCCTTGGCGATGAGGCCGGCAAAGAGACCGATGAGGATCCAAGCGATGATGCCCATGATGCGTCTCCTGCTTCGCGAGATAAGGCCAGTGTCAAGTCGCTTCTTCACGCGTCTCGCGCTTTCAAACGTGCACCTCGCGAGCACGTCCCCACGGCCACACCGCCCCCGTTGATGGAGACTGGAATCAGCAAACGGATCGGACGTTGCGAGCCCTCTGCTCCCGGGCTCCATCCCGGCTGACAACGGGACGAGACGAGAGGCGGCTTCCATGCCTCGTACAGCGCTCATCGTGATCGACATGCTCAACACCTACGCACACGAGGACGCCGAGGCTCTGGCCCCGTCCGTCCGTGAGGCGCTCCACGGGGTCACGACGTTGCTGAAGCACGCCCGGGACAGCGACTCGCCCGTCATCTACGTGAACGACAATTTCGGGGAGTGGCGCTCGCACCACGGGGAGATCCTGCGGGCTGCCCTCGACGGCCACCACCGCGACCTGGTGGAGCCGGTCGCGCCTGACGAGAACTCGCTCTTCGTCGTCAAGGCGCGGCACTCGATCTTCTTCGAAACGCCTCTGGCCTACCTGTTGGGCCAACTCGGGACCGAGCGCCTGGTCCTGTGCGGACAGGTGACCGAACAGTGCGTGATGTACTCGGCTCTGGACGCCCACATCCGGCACTTCGATGTCGTCGTCGCGGCCGACGCGGTCGCCCACATCGACGCCGACCTGGCCGAAGCGGCCTTGCGGATGATGCGGTGCAACATGTCCGCGGACATCTGCGCGGTGGACGACGTCACCTTCGATGCCTGGCGTGGGGAGTGATGCGGCGGCGGAGTACGGCTGTGGTGCGAGCTGTCCCCGGGGGACCCCGCCCAGGACGGTGACCGGCCGCCTTCCTCTCGCGTCATTCGGTCGGCTGTGTGGGGGTTAGGCGCGGAAAGGAGGGCAGGCGCCCCTGTGCAACGTCCACACGCCATTCACCAGGAGGAGCCTTGAGTGACTTCCAGAATGCGAGCCGCCCGGACGAGAGCAGGACGGCGGCGGTAGCACACACTGTTCAGGACAAGGCCGGCGAGGGTGCGTCGCGGGTCGGTGGCAAGGCCGCCGAAGTCGGCGGTACGGCAAAGGAGCAGGCGGCCAACGTGGTCGGCGAGGCCACCGCGCAGGCCCGGGATCTCGTCGGGGAGCTTCGTACTCAGCTGACCGGTCAGGCCGAGACCCAGACCCAACGGCTGGCGGAGAACGTGCGCCGTCTGTCGCAGGAGCTGCGGGAACTGGGCGAGAACGGCAAGCCCGGCTCCACCATGGCGGACGTGGCCCGGCAGATAGCCGACGGCGGCCACCAGATGGCCGCCCACGTGGAGAAGCGGGGCCCCGACGGGCTGGTCAGCGACCTGCAGAGCTTCGCGCGCCGCCGCCCGGGCGTCTTCCTCGCGGGCGCGGCGCTGGCAGGCTTCGTCGTCGCGCGAGCCGGCAAGGGCGTCAGCGCGGCCGCCTCGTCGGATACCTCCGCCAGCTCCTCCGCAGACCGCGGCGGCGCAACCCCCGGCATGGCCGGCAGGCCGCCCACGGGGTCGGATGACCCGGCAGCAGTGGCGCGCCCCCGACCCCAGCAGAGCGGCATCCCCGCCGGTTACGAGGACCCCCTCGACACCTACGGGCAGTCGCAGCCGCCGCACGTCACCCCGGCGCCGCCGACCTACCCGCCGACGAGCTCCCCGCCCTACGGCAGCCCGTCGCAGCCCGGGGGAGGGATCTGAGCATGGCCCTCTCCTCCCACGAACGACCGGCGGCGCCCGCTCCACCCCCGCGGCCGGCCGCAACCGAACCGTCCATCGGTGATCTGATCGGTGAGATCGGCCAGGACCTGTCGCAGCTCGTCCGAGACGAGATCGAGCTGGCCAAGGCCGAGATCAAGCAGGAGTCCGCGAAGGCCGGCAAAGCTGTCGGCCTGCTGGGCGGGGCCGGTTACGCGGGGCACGTGGTGCTGCTGTTCGGCAGCCTGACCCTCGTCTTCGCGCTTGCCAACGTGATGGACCCGGCATGGGCCGCCCTGATCGTCACCGTCCTGTGGGCCGTGGTGGGCGGGGTCCTGTACGTGAAGGGCCGGGGGCGCCTGCGCACCGTCAACCTCAAGCCGGAACAGACCGTGGAGACCTTGAAGGAGGATGCCCGATGGGCGCGACACCCGACGAGCTGACGAACGACGTGGAGTACCGGCGTGCCCACTTGGCGCGCAACGTCAACATCCTGGCGGACAGGATGACCCCGAGCAAGGTGGCCCGGCGCAAGGCCGACTCGATGCGCCACCGGGTGACCGGAGTGAAGGAGCGCGTGATGGGCACGGCACAGGATGCTGCGCACGGTACCTCCGGGAGCCTGCACCAGGCTACGGACAGCCTCACGGATACGGCCAAGGAAGTCGGCGGCAACGTACAGGAAAGCCTCCAGCAGGCCCCCGCCCAGATCAAGCGACAGACCCAGGGCAGCCCGCTGGCCGCCGGCCTGATGGCCTTCGGTGCCGGCATGCTCGCGGCCGCCCTCCTGCCGACCACCGAGATGGAGGAGCAAGCGGGACAGCAACTGCGCGAGCACTCGGACGAGTTGCTGGAACCCGTCAAGCAGACCGCTCTCGATGCCGCCCAAGAGGTCCGGGACGAGCTGAGGGAACCGGTCGCAGACGCCGTGGAATCGGTGAAGGACACGGCTCAGGAGGCCGTATCCACCACGACCGAGCACGCGCAGAACGCAGGGCACGAAACCGCCGACGAACTGCGCCAGGTAGGACGGGAAACCGCTGCCGAGGTACGCACCGACCCCGGTGCACAGCGCCCTCCCGCGTAGGGCAGAGCAGGGGCCCCGGGCGAGCCTGGGGCAGCGTGTCCGCCGGGGCACGGGTGCCGGCAGAGGCGAAGACCCGACCCCCGCTCAGCACTCCCCCGCACGTTTTTCCCCTGGCTCCAGATGCGGCGGGCCCGACACCAGCACCGTGGTTCGGGCCCGCCGTCGTGTGTCCCCCCGAGGGCCCTGGCCGACCTGTCTCTGCGTGCCGTGGAGGAGGAGAGTGGAGTACGGGCACCTGCGCATGGGCATCGGCAGTGTGCCGGCTTCAGTCGAGGATCAAGGGTGCTGCGGTGAACGACCGGGACCGGGACACACAGGGGCGGGCCATGCTGGGGGGCCTGCTGGCGGCGAGCCACCTGATGCCGCTGGAGCTCCTGCCGGCCCAGGCGGCCGAGCACGCGGCGGGGGTGGGCTTCACCCAGGTACTGATCTACGTGGTGGATCTGCAGGGTGACGTGCTGCGCCTGCTGACCGGGGAGGGCCTGGACGCCGGACAGGGGGCGGTGGGGGAGGAGACGGAGCTGAAGATCGAGGGCACCGTGGCAGGGCGTGCCTTCCAGTACGGGCAGCTGCTGGCCGGCGCCGAGGCGGGCGGGGAGGGGAGCCACTGGTGGGTGCCGCTGCTGGACGGTACCGAACGCCTGGGCGTCCTGCGGATCACCACCCTCAACGGCGATGCGCGGGCCTTGGAGGACATGGAACTGCTGTCCGGGCTGCTCGCTCTGATCATCGACAGCAAGCGGCGCAGCAGTGACTCCCATGCCCGGCTGACGCGCGTCAAGCCGCTCGACGTCGCGGCGGAGATGCAGTGGCATCTGATGCCGCCGCCCACGTACGCGGACGGCCGCGTGATGATCTCCGCGGCGATGGAGCCCGCCTACAAGATCAGCGGGGACGCGTACGACTACGCGATCGCCGGGCACGTGGTGCACCTGTCGCTGTTCGACGCGATGGGGCACGACACGGCCGCCGGGCTGACCGCCAACCTGGCGATGGGCGCATGCCGCAATGCGCGCCGCCAGGGTGCCGGGCTGGTGGAGACGAGCGAGAGGGTCGAGGAGGTGCTGATCGAACAGTACGGCCACACCCGCTACGCCACCGGCATCCTCGCCGACCTCGATACCCGCACCGGGGTCCTGACGTGGGTCAACCGGGGGCATCACCCCCCGGTGATCATCCGCGGCGGCCGCTGGAGCACTCTGCTGAACTGCCCGCCCGCCCACCCCATGGGCACCGGTCTCGGCCTTCCCGCAAGCCTGTGCCGGGACCAGTTGGAGCCCGGTGACCGGCTGGTGTTCTTCACGGACGGCATCACCGAAGCCCGCCGGGCCGGCGACGAGGAATTCGGCCTGGCCCGGTTCACCGACTTCCTCATCCGCCACCACGCCGCTGGTCTGCCCGTCCCCGAAACCCTGCGCCGCCTCATCCACGCCGTTCTCGAACACCACGACGGACACCTCCAGGACGACGCCACCGTCCTGTTCTGCGAATGGCTCGGTCCCGTCGCGCACGCGAACGGGCGGGCGGCAGCCCTGGCGGGCCTTCCGCCGACCGATCCCGCCGCACGCCGCTAGCCCACGCCGACAGCCCGCTTAGCCGGCACAGGGGGACCGCTGGTGGGCACGGTCCACGGTCGCCGAGACCTCGACCTGCGCCCCCGGTGACCGCCTGGAGGCGTCGCGGGGCGTTTGCCGGGTTCCTCCTTCCGGGACGGGGCAGGTGCCTTATGGAACCCCTGGCGGAAGGAGGATGTATGGGCAAACCCGTCCTTGATCGGTCTCTGCCCCGCAGTGGGCAGCCGACGGTGTCAGCACGCGACGCCACCCGTGCCTTCCTTCACCACGCCGCCCGCATACGGCCGCCCACCGAGCCTGGGAACGACGACGCTGTGCTCCTGGTCGTCGGCGAGCTGGTCGCCAACGCCATTCGCCACACCGAGGGGCCCGCATCGCTTCACCTCGAACTGAACGGTGATCACATCGACATCTGCGTCACCGACACCAGCCCCGACCCGCCCAAGCCGCACCCGCCCCACACCGACGGAACCGGCGGCTGGGGATGGCAACTGATCAACCACCTCACCACCGACGTGCACATCGAACCCACCCCCGACGGCGGCAAGACGATCTGCGCCCGCGCCCCCTGGTAGAGCCGGACGGTCGGCGAGGAGTGGGCCGCCGGGCGGCGGGTAGGCGCCGGACAGCCCCGGCCGGCCTGCCGACAGGGCGGGTCCGGCCTTCGCGGCGAGGAGGCAGACATGTCCGCACACATTCCAGACCCGGACCCGGGCCCGCGGAACACGTCCCAACCGTACGGCGGCGTACCGCCGGGCGAGACTCCGCCCGGCGAGTCGAGCACCGGCTCCGGCGCGGGCCCGTACCGCCCCCTCACGCGCGGCTGGGGCAAGGGCCCCCTCCTGGTGATCTGCCTGCTGGCCCTGGTCTGCGCCCTCTTCTTCCTTGCCTACGCCGTGATGCTGAACATCTGAGCGGGGCCGGCGAACGGGCAGGCAGTCCGGCAGCGGGACCTCAGGTGTGGATGCGGCTGTTGGTGCCGTCGTGGCTGTCGGCCTGTTCGTCGTCGAACCAGTGGTCGCCGACCGCGAGGTAGCGGAAGGAATGGGCGCTGCGGGCGGGGAGGGCGACGGTCGCGGCGCGGGTGCCGTCGCCGCGGGGCTCCAGGGGGTGGGCGGCAGGGTCCCAGTGGTTGAAGTCCCCGACGACACTGACGGGCCCGTCCGGAGTGTCCTCGGGGAGGACGAAGGTGACCTGGGTACGGCCCTTGAGCTGCTTGCGTTCGAGCACTGAAAGACTCCAGCCACGAAGAAGGGGAACCGGCCCGTGCATCCTCGCCCTGCCGGGTGTGTGGCGCGGCGGTACAGCGCCGTAAGGCGGCCGGAGCTCACCCAGGTGGCCCGGTTCCTCGGAGAGCTGGCGCCGGAACGTGGCCCTTCTCGCAAGGGGTAGCCGCCGCGGGTCACAGCGTGGCGCCGGCTCGGGGCTCTCAGGTTCCGCCCCGGCTCCCGTCGCGGGCCGACGCCGGTTCGGGCGGAATTCCGGGCGTGGCGCGTGAATCCGGCCCGAGGAAGCCGGCTTTCCTGGTACACCATCTCCACCCCGCCTCAGTCGGGCCCGAGGAGGGACATGAGCAGCACCTATCCCGAGCCGCTGAGCCCGGCCGAAGAGTCGTCGCCGGTATCGCTGGACGCGGAACCACACCTGCGGGGCGTCGTCGACCGTGCCCTCAGCGTGTTGATGGCACTGCTGCCGTGCAACACCGAAACCGCGCGGCACGTCCTGGCCCAGGCGGCCTGCGCCGTCGGCGTCTCCCTCGAGCGGGTCGCCCAGGAGGCCGTGGCCCTGCGCGCGGGGGCGGCGCCCCCGTCGGCGGCGGTCGAGGCGGCCCTGAGGGCGGCGATGGGCCGCTCGCTGGCCATCGCTCACCAGGCCACGCCGGTGCTGCTGCCCGTCCCGCACACGCTGCGCCGGCACTTGGTCCGTTTCCGCGATCTGCGCGGACGCGTCTTGGCCGCTCCCGACGATGCGACGCTGCGCGCCCGGTACGAAGACGCCGGTTACACCCTGTGTGTCCTGCTCGGGCACCGGACGGTCCACGGCGCTCTGGCCGCAGCCGAACAGCTCGTCGCCACCCATCGCCTCGACGGTCCCCGGTGATAGCGGTGATAGCGGTGATAGCGGTGCGAGCGGCCAGTCGGCCCGTCGCGACGGCGAAACGCGCCGTCACCGCGGCCGCGGCAACGGCCGCCGTTTCTCTGCTGTCCGATGCCCCCAGCGAGACGGGGCGGGTCCGTCAGAAGGCGTAGCGGATCCGCAACCAGGGGGCGTGCGACGTCACCAGGCGGCGGATGGTGTCGACGGCTTCGGCCTTGTCGCGGTTGCGGTAGCGGACGTTCCAGCTGCCGTTCTCGGAGCGTTTGGCCTGCTGGAGATCGGGACGCCAGAGCAGGTCCTCGGCCCGTGGGTGCCAGGCGAGGTTCAGCTCGTGCAGGTCCCTGTTGTGCGTCAGCATGATGACCTCGGCCGCGGCCTGCTCCTTCACGGCGCGGGGCAGGACGTCGTCCATCTGCCGCAGCAATGTCGTCCAGTCCTGCTCCCAGCCGGGCCGGATGACCACGGGTGAGAGGTTGAAGTGCACCTCGTACCCCGCGTCCAAGAAGTCCCCGGCCGCCGCGACGCGCTGCTCCACGGGGCTGGTCCGGATGTCCAGCAGCCGGGAGTCCTGCGGTGGCATCACCGAGAAGCGCACCCGGGTGCGGCCGCGCGGGTCGAGCAGCAGCAGGTCGGGGTTGACGAACTTCGTCGCGAAGGAGGCCTTGGCCGTGGGCCAGCGCGAGAACGCCTGCACCAGGTCCGCCGTGTTCTCGCTGATGAGGGCGTCCACCGAGCAGTCGTTGTTCTCACCGATGTCATAGACCCAGGCGGTCGGATCGCACTGGTTCGGCTCCTGCTTGTGACCCTGCCGCGCGACGTGCCGGCCGAGGTGGGCGATGATCTGCTCGATGTTGGTGAAGACGGTGATCGGATTGGCATAGCCCTTGCGGCGCGGAACGTAGCAGTAGGCGCATGCCATCGCGCAGCCGTTCGCGGGGCCGGGGGCGATCCAGTCGGCGGACCTTCCGTTCGGTCGCGTGGCGAGCGTCTTCTTCTCGCCCAGGACGAGGACCTCGCTCTTGATGCGGACCCAGCGTTCGAGGTTGCCTTCGTTGCCGTGGAGTTCCGGGATGCGCCAGTGCGAGTCCACGTCGATGACCCGGGCGTCGGGGAAGCGTGCGAGTATCTGCCGTCCGCGTGGCGAGGCCGCGGCTGCGGGCTCGGCGTGGATCTCCCGTACGGAGAGCAGCCGGCGGGCAGCGGGGGAGTCGCGGAACGAGGGTCCGATGAGCGGCCCGGATCGCGCCGAGTCGGCACCGGCGGGACCCGTGCGCAGGTCCTCCAGCCCGAACAGCGCACCGGCGTCGTCAGCAGAGGGAGCTGGCGGAGACCGGCGGGCCCCGGCGGACGGGGACTGGCCCATGCGTGCACTCCGAGATCTTGAGCCCGACCGCCTCCCCGCCCCGACGGGGCCGCTCGGGCCGGCGGCTATCTGGGACTGTCCACTCTAGGCGCCTGGGCCCGTTTCCGGCGCGGGGGTCGCACCGTGCGCGGGCGCGCGGATCGGGGGCCGGTCGAGTGGTCTGCGGGGAACGGGACGGATGCGCGACCATGCGCGGGCATACGTAGAGAGCCGTGGCGTCCTGTGGTGTCCTCCGTGAGGAGAAGTCGTGTGAAGCCGATCTTCCGGTCCGAGCGGGTTCGCTGGTGAGACCGGCGATGGCAAGGGCCGCTCGCGCCGTCCCTCGCGCCGGCGCCGTCGGTGCTTTCGGCGGCGGGTGCGGGGCACCCGCGGCCCGGGTGGACGGGGCACGGGCCGCCGGTGAACGGTTCGAGCGAGCTCTGGCATCCGGGGACCACGGGGCGGCCTGCCGGCTGCTGGCACCCGAGACGATCGGGCAGCTGGAGCTGGAGCTGGAGCTGGAGCTGGAGGAGGACCAGGGAAAGGCGTGCGCAGAGGCGCTGGGGGCGGAGGAGCTGCCGAGGGCGGGGGCGGTCCGCACGGCCGAGGTGTACGGACGGCAAGCCCTGCTGAGCCTCGACGGCGACACGCTGTTCCTGTCGCAGTTCAGCGGCGGATGGAAGGTCGTGGCGGCCGGCTGCACCCCGCAGGGGGAGCAGCCGTACCAGTGTGCGCTGAAGGGCGGCTGACGTGCGCTTCCTCTTCGTGACCTGCCTCGTGGTGGTGGTGGGAGGACTCGGCTACTTCATCGCGATCGGAGCGATGCACCGATGAGCGACGACACGCGCGAGGCACAGCGACGGAGCGGGTTCTGGCGGGACAACAGCCTCACCCTGGCGTTCGGAACGGCGTTCCTGCTGGTCCTGGTCGGGCAGGCCATCGCCGGACACGCCGAGTTCAACGACCAGCTCACCGTCGACGGCCTCCAGCGGATCGGCCTGGGCGAGTACGTGACGACGTCCGACTTCGCCGTGGACGTCACCGAGAACTGGCAGTCGGAGTTCCTGCAGTTCTTCCTTTTCATCTTCGGCACCGTGTGGCTGGTCCAGCGGGGCTCACCCGAGTCCAAGCCCGTGGGCGCCGCCCACACGTCGACCGGACTGGAGGGCTGACGCATCCGCCCGCGCCGACCCGCGTCGGCAGTGCGGCCCTGAGGCGGCGAGGAGAGCGACTGCTTAAGGGGCGCTCGGACGGGCAGGCGCCTCGTATGTCGATCACACGATCGGGTCGGCCCGCCCGGGGTCGGCTGAACTGGCACAGGAGTGTAGTGATGGTGTACGTGACCAGGCCATCCACGGAGAGTGAGGTCCCGACGGAGTGCCACTCCCGAGGTACCGCGGCGATGGTGGGTGCCCCGTGTGTGGGTTGAGCGGGGAGGTGCGCTTCGACGGCAGACGACCGGACCTCGCTGCGGTCGAACGCATGACCGACGCCTTGGAGTCGCGGGGACCGGACGGCCGAGGGGCGTGGTCGCAGGGATCGGTGGCGCTGGGACATCGACGCCTCAAGATCATCGATCTTTCCGAGTGCGGCGCCCAGCCCATGACCGACGCGCAGCTGGGTCTTACCGCGGTCTTCAACGGTTGCATCTACAACTACCGTGAGCTGCGTGACCGCCTGGAAGGGCTCGGGCATCGTTTCTTCTCCCGCTCCGACACCGAGGTGATCGTCAAGGCGTACGCCGAGTGGGGGTGGGAGTGCGTCGAATCCCTCATCGGCATGTTCGCCTTCGCCGTGGTCGAGCACCACACCGGCCGTGTCGTACTGGGCCGTGACCGGCTGGGCGTCAAGCCCCTGTACGTCACCCAGGACAGCGACCGCCTCCGCTTCGCCTCCTCCCTGCCCGCCCTGGTGGCGGGCGGGGGAGTCGACACGTCCCTCGACCCGGTAGCGCTGCACCAGTACCTGAGCTGGCACGGAACGGTCCCGGCGCCCCGTACCGTACTGGCCGGCGTACGGAAGATCCCTCCGGCCACCGTCCGCGTCGTGGAGCGGGACGGCAGGCACCGCGACCACTGCTATTGGCAGCCGTCGTACAACCGGCACTCCGAGCTCGGCGAGGACCCGGCGCTCTGGCAGGAGGCGGTGCACGACGCGCTGCGCACCGCCGTACGGCGGCGCACGGTCGCCGACGTCCCCGTGGGTGTGCTCCTGTCGGGCGGGCTGGACTCCAGCCTGATCGTGGCGCTGCTCGCCGAGGCGGGGCAGGAAGACCTCGCGACCTTCGCCATGGGCTTCGAGGCGGAGAACGGGGAGGCCGGGGACGAGTTCGAGTATTCGGACCTGATCGCGCAGCGCTTCTCGACCGACCACCATCAGTTCCTGATCCCGTCCGATCGGCTTCCGCCGGCGCTGGAAGCCGCGATCGGCGCCATGAGCGAGCCGATGATCAGCCACGACGCCGTGGCGTTCCACATGCTGTCGGAACAGGTCTCAAAGGAGGTCAAGGTCGTGCTCTGCGGCCAGGGCGCGGACGAGGTGTTCGCCGGCTACCACTGGTACCCGCGGATCGCCTCGGCCGCCCGGCCGGATGCGGACGAGGCGTACGCGGGCACCTACTTCGACCGGACGCACGCCGATCTCACCGCGATGCTGCACCCCGGCTTCACCGCCGGCCACGACGCCTCGATGGAGTTCGTCCGGGCGCACATGGCGGCACCGGGGGCCGCGACGGCCCTCGACGCGGCCCTCCGCATGGACGTCCACGCGCTCATGCCCGACGACCCGGTCAAGCGGGTCGACAACATGACGATGGCGTGGGGACTGGAGGCGAGGGTGCCGTTCCTGGACCACGAGCTCGTCGAACTGGCCGCCGCCTGTCCTCCGCAGCTCAAGCTCGCGCAGGGTGGCAAAGGCGTGCTCAAGGACATCGGACGCAAGATCCTGCCCCCTGAAGTCGTCGACCGCCCGAAGGGCTACTTCCCGGTGCCCGCGGTCCGGCACATGGCCGAGCCCGTGCTCGCTCGCGTACGCGACGCGCTTACGGCCCCGGAAGCACGCCGACGCGGCATCTTCGACCAGCGCCTGGTCCACGAGCTGCTCGCGGCACCCAACCGCCATCGCACCAAACGCGGGGGCAACACCCTGTGGCAGGTCGCGTCGTTGGAAATCTGGCTGCAAACGCACGGCATCAAGTGAGCGGTGGACACCAGAAGCGGAAGCCTGGGAGAGGCGGCCCATGCCCCTGGAGCACACGAAACCCCTGAGGCACGCGCACGAAACGCCCCGCGGGGCGGCCGGTCCCCCCGGTGCCGAAGCGCGCCCGGGGGACCCGGTGGCGGGCCCGGCACCGGCCCCCGCGCCGGTTCGGATGCCAGGCCATGGTGGCATCGACCCGCCGACCCTCCTGATCGCACACGGGTGCTGGTACCCCTCGGCCGACCCGACGGGCGAGCACGTGGCGTTCATCTGCGACCGGGCCGGAGTCCCCCAGCTGTGGAGCGGGCCCGCCCGGGGGGTCGAGGCGCACGTGCTGGACGGCGACCCCGACCCGGTGACCGAGGTTTCCTGGTCGCCGGACGGGCGCTGGATCGCCTACACCTCGGCGCCGGGGGGCGGCGAGCACACCCGGGTTCTGGTGGTGCGGCCGGACGGAACCGGACGTCAGGTACTCGCGGGCGCGGAGCCGGGAAGTTCGGCCCACCTCGGGTGCTGGACGCATGACGGCACCGCCCTTGCCGTCACGGTCGCACAGCCCTCCCCGACGGGCTCGGAGCACAGCGGACCGGGACACATGCCGTCGGGCGCGGACGTGGACGGTGCGCCCTGGGGCGGCGGTAAGGCCCCGGGCTCGGCGTGGCCCGAGCGCGACGGCCGCGCGACCCTGCTCGAAAAGGGGGCCGCACAGCGGATGGCCCGGCAGAACCCCGCCCCGTCCGTGCCCGGAGCGGTCCTTCCGGTACGGGGCGATGCGCCGGCCACCGACCTCGGCGCGGCTCGGCGAGGAGGGCTGACCGCCTACCTGGTGGACCCCGACGGAGCCGCCGCCCCGGCACTCCTGTTCAGCGAGGAGGGAGCAGCCTCCCTCCGGGTGTGCGACATGAGCGCGGACGGACGCTTCGCGCTCGTCCGCCGCGGCCCGCGCGGCCGGCGGGAGGCCCTCGTACTCGACACCGCCACGGGCCGCACCACCTTCGCGCTGCACGTCGCCGACGGGGACCCCTGGATCGGCCGGTTCTCCGCCGACGCGCGGACGCTCTGGCTGCGCAGCGACGCGGAGCGGGAGTTCGCGGCCCTGCTGAGGGTACGGCTGGACGAGGAGGGCGTGTCCAGGGGTCTGTCCGTCGCCGCCGCGCGGGAAGGGTCCGCCCTCGACCTGCTGAGCATGCCCGACCACGGCCGGTGGGCCGTCCTCGCCTGGAACGCGCACGGCGCGACCGAGCTGGAAAGCGTGGGGCTCGCCCTCGGCCGTACGGACGGCGACATCGGACCGCGGCACCATCCGGACCTGCCCCACGAGGTGGTGACCCGCATCGCGCCCTTGGAGCGCGGCGGGCTCTTCGCTGCCCTGTCGGGATCCCGGCGCAGGCCCGGCATCTGGGGACTGGACGAGACCCTCGTCCCCGCGCGCACCGGCTGGTCGGCGCGGGACGAGGACGCGGTCCCGCCGGGGCGGCCCCCCGTACGCCCGGTGCCCCTGCGCTGCGAGGCCCGGGACGGGCTCGTACTCGGTGGCTGGTACTACCGTGCGCCGGAGCAGGACCCGGGCCGGCCGGCCCCGTGCGTGATCCACCTCCACGGCGGACCGGAGGAACAGGAACGGCCCGTGTTCAGCCCGCTGTACCACGAGCTCCTCGGCAGGGGCCTGGACGTGTTCGCCCCCGACGTCCGCGGCTCGTCCGGCTGGGGCCGGTCCTTCGTGGACGCCGACCTCGGCGCCGGCCGGTTCGCCGCGATCGACGACGTCGCCGACTGCGCCGCACACGTGGTCTCGCTCGGCTACGCCGACCCCCTGAGGCTCGGGGTGATGGGCCGCTCCTACGGCGGCTACCTCACCATGGCCTCCCTCGTA
This sequence comes from Streptomyces sp. cmx-11-4, assembly GCA_049998195.1. Taxonomy (GTDB): domain Bacteria; phylum Actinomycetota; class Actinomycetes; order Streptomycetales; family Streptomycetaceae; genus Streptomyces. The sequence goes on along the minus strand of JAEBET010000017.1, from coordinate 100,987 downwards.
TGGCATCCGGACCTCTTCCGAGCCGGGGTCGCGGTCTGCGGGATGTCGGACTTCGCCACGTTCTTCGCCGGTACGGAGCCCTGGATCGCGCAGTCCGCAGCCGCCAAGTACGGGCACCCCGAGCACGACCGGGAACTGCTCCGCGCCCTGTCCCCCATGAACCGCATCGATCAGCTGCGCGCCCCTGTGCTGGCCGTCCACGGGGAGCACGACACCAACGTGCCGCCGACGGAGTCGGAGCAGTTCGTCCGCGCGGCACGCGACCGCGGCGTGCCGGCGCGGCAGCTGACGTTGCGCAACGAGGGTCACGAATTCCTGCGGGCGGACAACCGGCGGCTCTACCGGCGCGCTGCCGCGGACTGGCTGGAGCAGCATCTCAGCCCAGCCCCGTGACCAGCCCGCGAGGAGTGACCGCCCCGGCGTACGCCATCCCGCCGGACCTTCGAGTGCCCGGCGGCCTTCGGCAGCGGCATCGGCGCAGTGACCTCGATCATGAGCCCATGGACCTCATCGAGCTGCGGGACGCAGACGCGGTCGACCAATTCCTCACCCGGAACTCGGCCGTACTGCTGTTCGTCGGCTCCGGCCGGGATCAGCAGCCGGACGCGGTTCTGTCGTCCTTGTGCGCGCTGGCGCCAGTCGGCAAGGCCGCCCGGACGCACCCGTACGCAGGCGCTGCCGACAGGCGGGTGCGCGCGTTCCTGACGCACCTGCCGCAGACGGACCGGGCGTGCCTGGTCCTCATGCAGGGCGCGGTGGTGCTCGACGTGCTGCGCAGCACGGATGTCGAAGCCCACGGAGCGCGGGGGGCGGCGGCTCACTTCACGGAGCGGTTCCTCACTCGCCTGGCGGACAGCTGACACCTCGGCTGTTTCGGTCCCGGACCACCCCGGGGCGGGCTTTCGTCGTCCTGCGGCCCCCTGCACCCAGGTGCGCGCCCGGGCGGTGCTCAACAGACTGGGGCCGGTCGGCAAAGCCTGCCGTGGTCCGTCGTTTCCCCTTGCCGAAGGAGTGCACCGTGACCGAACGGCAGCGCGAGATCCGGGTCGCCTCCGTGCCCGCCGGCCACGTGTACGTGCGGCACTGCTCCGCACCGGAGCCCGACGGTGTACGGCGCTTGCGGGACCCCCGGCCCAACGGGGCGCCCAGCACGTCGCAGCGCTGGTGGCCGCCGGTCATGCTCGACCCGGACTGGGTCAGTGCCCACCGCGACGACTTCGACGTCTTCCACCTGCACTTCGGCTTCGATGCCCAGAGCCCGGCCCAACTCTCCCGGCTTGTGGACACTCTTCGCCTGCACGGCAAACCGCTGGTGTACACGGTGCACGACCTCCGCAACCCCCATCAGCCGGACCCCGCGGCCCACGACGCCGCCCTCGACGTGGTCATCCCCGCGGCCGCCCACCTGGTGACCCTGACCCCCGGCGCCGCCCAGAGCATCCGCAGCCGCTGGAACCGGACGGCGACCGTGCTGCCCCATCCACACGTGGTCGAGCTGCCGCGCCTCACCAGGCCCCGGCCGCACCGCGACCGGTTCCGTATCGGGGTGCACGCCAAGAGCCTGCGCCCCAACATGGCCGTCCTCCCGGTCGTCCGGGTCCTGGCGGATGCGGTGGCCGAACTCCGGGACGCGGAGCTCCAGGTCAACATCCACCGCGAAGTGGCGGACCCCGCCTCCGCGGCCCACGCCCCACACCTCCTGCGGGCGCTGGGGGAACTCGCGGACCGAGGCCGTCTCACGCTCACCGTCCACGACTACTTCGACGACGAACAGCTCTGGGACTACCTCGCTTCCCTGGACCTGTCGGTGTTGCCCTACCTGTTCGGAACCCACTCCGGATGGCTGGAGGCGTGCCACGACCTGGGCACCGCGGTCGCGGCCCCGGACTGCGGCTTCTACGCCGAGCAGCGCCCCTGCCTGACCTACGGGCACACGCAGCGAGGGGGCCTCGACGAGGAATCGCTGCGCGAGGCGGTGCGGACCGCGTACGAGGAGAGGCCCGCGCCCAGGGCCACCGTGCAGCACCGTACGCGGGAGCGCGACGCGCTCGCCGGCGCGCATCGTGCCCTGTACGCGAGCACGCTGCAATGAGCAGCCTGCGGGTGGCTCTCATCGCATCGGCCCGTTTTCCGATCAGCGAGCCGTTCGCGGGAGGGCTGGAAGCCCACACGTGGTGGCTCGCGCATGCCCTGCACCGGCGCGGCCACCACGTGGAGCTCTTCGCCGCACCCGGCTCCGACCCGGCGCTGGGAGCCCGCGAACTCCCCGTGCGCCGGGCCGTGCTGAGCGATGCGGCCCGCTCCGACGTGAGCATGCCCAGCGTGACGTGGATGGCGGAGCACCACGCCTACCTGGGGCTGATGCTGGACCTGGCGCGGGACGGCGAGCACCGGTTCGACGTCGTACACAACAACAGCCTGCACTACCTTCCCGTCGCGATGGCCTCGGCACTTCGTGTGCCGGTGGTGACCACGCTCCACACGCCGCCCACCCCCTGGCTGGAGTCCGCCATCAAGGCCCAGGACCTCTGTCCCGTGACCTTCACGGCCGTCAGCCGGTTCACCGCAGGCGCCTGGCGGCCCACCGTGCCCGCCGCGCGCGTCGTGCGCAACGGCATCGACACGGACTTCTGGAGGCCGGGCCCCGGTGGCGGTGATCTCGTGTGGTCCGGGCGCATGGTCGCCGAGAAGGGGCCCCACCTGGCGATCGAGGCCGCTCGTGCGGCTGGAGTGCCCCTACGGCTCGCGGGGCCGATCTCCGACCGGGCGTACTTCGAGGACCGGGTCGTGCCCCTGCTGGGGGAGGACGTGCGGTACGTCGGCCATCTGGACCGGCGGGGGCTCGTCGTGCTGCTGGGTTCCGCGAGCGCCGCTCTCGTCACGCCCAGCTGGGACGAACCGTACGGGTTGGTGGTCGCCGAGGCGCTGGCCTGCGGCACACCGGTCTGCGGGTTCGACCGGGGCGCCCTCTCGGAGATCCTCACACCGGACTGCGGCCTGCTGGCACCGCCGGGGGACGTGGAGGCCTTGGCCGAGCTCATCCCGCGCGCCATGAAGCTCGACCGCCGTGACGCCCGCCGACGGGCGGAGCGGTTCTGCTCCCTCGACCACACGGCCGACGCCTACACGAGCCTGTACGAGGAGGTGACGCGATGATCGGCTACTACGTACATCACCACGGCCGTGGACATCTGCACCGCGCCGAGTGCATCGCCGCGCAGGTCGAGGGGCCGGTGACCCTCCTGTCCTCCCTTCCCAGGCCCCCGTCGTGGACGGGGGCCTGGGTGTCCCTTCCCCCGGACGCGGCCGACGCCCCCGTCGATCCCACGGCCCGGGGACGCCTGCACTGGGTTCCGGTCCATCACCCGGGGCACCGCGAGCGGATGGGGATCATCGCCGAGTGGATCCGCCGCGAGGATCCCGCCCTGTTCGTCAGCGACGTATCGGTCGAGGCCGCCACCCTGGCCCGTCTGATGGGCGTCCCGGTCGTGGTCGCCGCCATGCGCGGCGAGCGCGGGGACGAGGCGCACCGCCTCGCCTACGACCTCGCGGACGCCCTCATCGCTCCCTGGCCGCGGTCCCTCCCCGAGCCGGGCTGGCCTGCGCACTGGCACGCCAAAACCCTGCACACCGGGAGCATCTCCCGCTACGACGGCCGCAGCCGGCCCGCCCTCAGCGGCGGCGGCCCGCCCTGCGGGAAGGAAGTGGTGGTGATGCTGGGCGCAGGAGGGACGGACGTCACCGATCGCGAGCTCAGTGAGGCGGTCCGCGCCACCCCCGACTGGTCGTGGACCTTCCTGGGAGGGCCCCGGGGCGACTGGATCGACGACCCGTGGCCGGTGCTGTGCCGTGCGGACGTGGTCGTCACCCACGCGGGGCAGAACGCCATCGCGGAGTGCGCGGCAGCCCGCGTCCCCACCGTCGTCATCCCCCAGGACCGGCCCCACGCGGAGCAGCACGCCACCGCGCGGGCCCTGCACGCGGCAGGCCTGGCGACCGTACGGGACGGCTGGCCGCTCCCGCACGCCTGGCCCGAACTGCTGGCAAAAGCAGCCGCCCGGGAGGACCGCTGGGAGCGCTGGTCCCCCGGCGACGGCGCCCAGCGGGCAGGGCGTCTGCTCACCGAGCTGGCCCTGCGCACCTCGGGGGAAGCCACATGCGTGCCGCGGTGATCACCCTCGCATCGGGCCGGCACCCTCATCTGCTCCTGCAGCAGGACGGCCTCGCACGCAGCACGCGCACCCCTGACCACTACGTGATCGTCTCCATGGCCGACCCCGGGATCCCGGACCTCGTCGCCGACAGGAACCCGGCTGCGGACGTCATCACCGTCCCCCTGAAGAAGGGGCGTCTCCCGCTGGCCGCGGCCCGCAACGCCGGGGCTGCGGCCGCCCTCGCGGCCGACGCGGACCTGCTGGTCTTCCTCGACGTGGACTGCGTGCCGGGCCCCGCCCTCCTGCACGGCTACGCCCGTGCCGCCCAGCACGGCGCCCTGCTCTGCGGAACGGTCGCCTACCTGCCGCCCCCACCCGCTCACGGCTACCGGCTCGACGAGCTGGCAGCCATGGCTCCGCCGCACCCGGCCCGGCCCGCCCCCGCGGACGGCCAGGTCATCCGCGGAGGAGAGCCCCGGTTGTTCTGGTCGTTGTCGTTCGCCCTCACGGCCCGCACCTGGGACCGCATCGGGGGATTCTGCGAGGACTACACCGGCTACGGGGCGGAGGACACCGACTACGCCTCCACGGCAGCCCGGCGGGGAGTGGACCTGTGGTGGGTGGGCGGAGCCCCCGTCTACCACCAGCACCACCCGACCCAGAGCCCTCCCCTTCAGCACGTCGAGGACATCCTGCGCAATGGTGCCCTCTACAAAGACCGTTGGGGCAGCTGGCCCATGGAGGGGTGGCTGCGGGACTTCGAGAAGCGGGGACTGGTGAGGTACGTCCCCGCCACCGACACGTGGTGCACAGCATGAACCACCGTCCAGGCGGGTCCCGCACGGCTGGTTCGGATCAGAGCTCGCCGGGATCCCGTCGTTCCAGCGGACGGAGTGCGGGTCCCTGGAGGATCTCGCCGTCGACGCCGAAGCGGGAGCCGTGACAGGGGCATTCCCAGGTCCGCTCCGCGTTGTTGAACGCGACGAGGCACCCGAGGTGGGTGCAGACGGCGGACACGGCGTGCAGCCCGCCCCGGTCGTCGCGGTGGACGGCGCACGGGGCGCCACCGACCCGGACCACGGTTCCCTCACCCGGCCGCAGGCTTCGGACGGGCCCGTCGGTGCCGTCCGCGAGTGCGTCCAGGCGGTCCTTGACGAAGTGCTTGCCGGTGTCCCATTGGGCTTTCAGGAACGTCGGCGCCGAACGGAGAGCGGAACCGAACCGGCCGGGGTCGTAGAGGCCGTCCCACGGTTCTTGCCCGCGAGTGACGAGGGAAGCGAGGATCGTCCCGGCCAGCACCCCGCCCGTCATGCCCCAGCCGGCGAAGCCGGTGGCGACGTAGACCTTGTCTCCGCCTCCGGGCAGCCCGCCGATGAGGGGCAGGGTGTCCGTGGCGCTGTTGTCCTGGGCCGCCCACCGGTGGTCGATCGTGACGCCGGGGAAGTGCTGCTCGGCCCAGGCCTGGAGGCGGGCGTACCCGGCCTCGGTGTCTTCGCCCTCGCCGGGGGTGAACGCCTCTCCGGTGACGATCAGGAGCCGGCCGCCATCCGCGAGGGGCGCGGTCCGCACGGACCGCTTGCCGCCCTCCTCCGTGATGTACATGCCCTCGGGGTCTTGACGGGCGGCCAGGGGGCCCGCGATCACCAGATCGCGGTGCTGGGTCAGCCGGCTGGCGAGCAGAGCGTGGTCGAACACGGGGTGGTGGGTGGCCACGATGACGTGCCGGGCGGAGACGGTGGCCCCCGAGTCGGTGGTCAGGCGGCACGGATCGCCGTCGTCGAGTTCGGTGACGCGGGTGCCCTCGTGGATCCGGCCGCCGAGCGCGACGATGTCGTCGACGACCCCGCGCAGGTACTTGAGCGGATGGAACTGGGCCTGGCCCTCCACCCTGACGGCCCCCGCGACAGGGAAGGGCAGGTTGGTCTCGGTGACGAACGAAGCGTCGAGCCCGGCCGCCCGGGCCGCTTCGGCCTCCGCGCGCAACGCCTCTACGCCCTCGGGCTGCTCGCAGTAGGTGAAAGCCGGCCGACTCTCCAGCTCACCCTCTATGCCGAGCTCCTCGGCCACCTCGATGACATGGCGCAGTGCGGCGCTCTGGGAGGTCGCGTACCGGCGGGCGGCGTCGTCTCCGTGCTGGGACCGGAGGGTGTCGTACACGGCGGTGTGCAGCGCGGTGAGCTTTCCCGTCGTATGGCCGGTGACGCCTCCCGCCAGCCGGTCCGCCTCCAGCACGATGACTCTCAGTCCCGCCCGGGCGAGTTCCCACGCCGTGCTGATACCGACGATGCCGCCGCCGATCACCGCCGCATCCGCCTCCGCGGCCCCTGAGAGTGGGGCGAAGGACGGCATGTCGACCGTCTGCATCCAGTAGGAAGGGCCGGTGTCCGGGAGTCGGTTCATATCCGGCGACTGCCCAGCGAAACCACCCTGATGCGCTGTCGCTGCTGCCGGTCGCCCGGTGTGCCGTCCGGGCGCACCGGAGGGAAAAGTCCGGCTGATCCGGTTCGTCGGGAGGGCCGGGGGCACGCGCACCGTGAGGGACGAAAGGCGCAGCACGGACCAACGGAAGCGGAACAGCACGGCCGGCAAGGAGGCATCATGAGGGCACTCACATGGCACGGCAAGCGGGACGTACGCGTCGACACCGTGCCCGACCCGGAGATCCGCGACGGCGACGACGTGATCGTCAAGATCACGACGACCGGCCTGTGCGGCTCGGACCTGCACCTCTACGAGGTTCTCGGGGCCTTCCTCGACCCCGGCGACATCCTGGGCCACGAGCCCATGGGCATCGTCGAGGAGGTGGGGCCGGCGGTCACGTCCCTCAAGCCGGGGGACCGGGTCGTGATCCCCTTCAACATCTCGTGCGGGTCGTGCTTCATGTGCGACCGGGGACTGCAGTCCCAGTGCGAGACCACGCAGGTGCGCGAGCACGGCACCGGCGCCTCCCTCTTCGGCTACACGAAGCTCTACGGCCAGGTCCCGGGCGGCCAAGCCGAATACCTGCGCGTCCCGTTCGGAAACGCCCTTCCCATCCGGGTACCGGACGGACCGGGCGACGAGCGCTTCGTGTACCTGTCCGATGTGCTCCCCACGGCATGGCAGGCGGTGGAGTACGCCTCCGTTCCGCCGGGCGGCAGCGTCGCGGTCCTGGGCCTGGGGCCCATCGGTGACATGAGCTGCCGGATCGCCGCTCACCGTGGCGCCGGCACGGTCATCGGCATCGACCTGGTTCCCGAACGACTGGAGCGGGCCCGCAGCCGCGGCGCGCACACGCTGGACCTCCAGGGGAGCGGCGATGACCTGACGGACGCCGTCCGGGAGCTCCCCGGCGGACGGGGCCCGGACGCCGTCATCGACGCGGTGGGCATGGAAGCCCACGGCAGCCGTGTCGCCGCCGCGGCTCAGGGCATGACCACCCTGCTGCCCGACGCCATGGCCGCGGCCATGATGAAGCGCGCTGGAGTCGACCGGCTCTCCGCGCTCTACACCGCGATCGACCTCGTCCGCCGCGGCGGCACCCTTTCGGTGTCCGGGGTCTACGGCGGCGCGGCCGATCCGATGCCGCTGTTGACCATGTTCGACAAGCAGCTGCAATTGCGCATGGGACAGGCCAACGTGTGGCGCTGGGTCGACGACATCCTCCCCCTGCTCACCGACGGTGACCCCCTCGGCGTCGACGACTTCGCCACGCACCGCGTGCCCCTCGAACAGGCACCGGACGCGTACGAGATGTTCCAGAAGAAGCGGGACGGCGCCGTCAAGGTCCTCTTCACGCCGTGACCCGCACGGTCTGACCGGAGCGGAGCAAAGGCCCACCGCGACCGTGGGAGGCGGTGGGCCCTCTGGCGCTCGCCGGTCGGCGCCAGTCGGCGGCGGCCAGTCGGCGGCAGCCGGCGGGGGGCTCGGCGGGGGTGCTCGCGTCAGGAGGAAAGGGCTTCGAGGAGGTCGCCCACCTGCGGGTCGGGGAGCGAACGCGCTACATCCGCCTGGGCGACGATTCCCACGAGGGTGTGGCCGTCGATGACGGCGTCCGGAGTCATGATGTCGCGCGCGGTCGTCATGATGAGTCCCTCTCGTGGTGCTTTCTCCTGTGACTTCCTCTATGCCGCCCCTGCCCCACCCGGACCGGTGTACGCAGAGGACGGGTGCGAGAAGCGGGCATTCCCGAATCGGGTTACGTTGGACGCTCCGAAGATCGCCGGAATGTGAATGAGGTGCCTTACTCGGGGCAGTCGCAGCGTGTCGTTCATGGAAGCGGCTCGCACGGCGCGGCGCCGCATGCAACCCCGGAGGTACGCGATGGCCAGTACGGCTCTGACTTTGGGCACGTGGCCTGGTGGTCTCGTCGCTCTCCCGAGCGTCTACCGTCCGCAGGCCGACACCCACCTGCTCGCCCAGGCACTCGCCCGCGAGGAGCTCGGGCCGCGCACGGACGTTCTGGAAATCGGCACCGGGACCGGCGCACTGGCCCTGCACGCCGCAGGCAGGGGCGCCGCGGTGACGGCGGTCGACGTCTCCTGGCCCGCCGTGGCCACCGCGCGCATGAACGCCCTGCTCCACCGCCTGCCCGTGCGCGTCCTGCACGGCGACTTCTCGGCACGCACCGCCGGCCGGAGCTTCGACCTGGTCCTGACGAACCCGCCGTACGTGCCCGCCCCGGGGACCCGGGTGCCCGCACGGGGCCCCGAGCGGGCCTGGGACGCGGGCCCCGACGGACGCCTGGTGATCGATCGGATCTGCGCCACCGCTTCGGCTCTGTTGCGTCCCGGCGGTGTTCTGCTCATGGTGCATTCGGGCATGTGCGGAGCCGAGGAGACCATCGACCGGCTCGCCGGGGCAGGACTGTCCTCGGAGGTCACGGCGAGAGCCTTCGTCCCCTGGGGCCCGGTCCTGCGTTCGCGACGGGCCTGGCTGGAGCGGCAGGGTCTGGCGAGCGAAGCCCAGGAGCGGGAAGAGCTGGTGGTCATACGTGCCCAGAGCCTCTGACGCCACACCGCGCGCGGAGTCGGCGGCGACGCCCGCGCGCAGGGTGTCCATGGAGCCGCGAGGGCCGGTCCTCGTCGAGGGCCCGGTCGAAATCGTCCTCGAGGACGGGACGGTCGCCCGCTCGGACCGCTTCGCGGCCGCCGTATGCACCTGCCGTCGTAGCCGTACGTACCCCTGGTGCGACACCAGCCACCGCCGTCGCGAGCGACCCGTCTCGCCACCAGAGGACAGGAAGCCCTGATGCCTTCTCCCGCCGTGAGCCCGACCGTCACCGCAGCCGGCCCCCGCCTGACGGAGGGACGGGGCGAGTTGTCCCGCGCCGTGCGGGACGCCCTGCGATCGGGCGGTACGCCTCGGTACGCTGCCGAGTCCCTCCTCCAGGCCGACCCGTGGGGCGAGGACCTGCAGCTCGCCCTCTACCTGCTCTACGAGCTGCACTACCGCGGCTTCGAGGGCGTGGACGACGCCCGCGAGTGGGACCCTGACCTGCTGCGGCTGCGCCAGGCGATGGAGGCCCGCTTCCTTGACGCCCTGCGCACCGAGTTGTCCGACGCGCCCCGCACGGTCGAGGACGCCTTCGCGCCGCTCCTGGTGGAGCCCGTGGACCTCTCCGGAAGCCTCAGTCGCCACCTCGAAACCGACGGGGAGCTGTGGCAGCTGCGCGAGTACGCGGCCCTGCGCTCCCTCTACCACCTCAAGGAGGCCGACCCGCACGCCTGGGTCATCCCCCGCCTCACCGGGCGGGCCAAGGCCGCCATGGTCGCCATCGAGTACGACGAGTTCGGCGCCGGCCGCGCCGAGCGCATCCACGCACGGCTCTTCGCGGACCTCATGACCGACCTCGGCCTCGACCCCGCCTACGGCCGCTACCTGGACCACGCGCCCGCGCCCCTCCTCGCGACCGTGAACCTGATGTCCCTCTTCGGGCTGCACCGCGCCCTGCGCGGCGCCCTCGTAGGCCACTTCGCCTGCGTCGAGGTCACGTCGTCACCGGGTTCCAGGCGCCTGGCCAACGCCATGCGGCGGTGCGGGGCCGGAGCCGCCGCCGAACACTTCTACGCCGAGCACGTCGAGGCCGACGCCGTCCACGAACAGGTCGTACGCCACGAGGTCATCGGTGGCCTCCTGACCGACGAGCCCGACCTGGAGGCCGACATCGCCTTCGGCTGCGCCGCGACCGTCCTCCTGGAAGACCGGCTAGCCGACCACATCCGCGGTGCGTGGGACCGGGGACACAGCGCTTTGCGGCACGGGCCGCTGACCGCCTAGGTTCACCAGGACCTGGGAGCGGCGAGCGAGATCGCCACGGAGCTGGGACGCCCACGTGGTCGTCCGTGAACAGGGGACGCCGAAGCTTCCCGCGCCGCCCCGTGTCCGGCCCAGACGGCACTGCTCCCTGTGCTCGATGTGACGCCGCTGGTGGAGAGCCGCGTACCCGCGGGAGAAGGATTCTGCTTCGACGGCGTCGTCGAGGAGTCAGCCCGATACGGCGACCGCGTACGGGCCTGGGGGCGGGTCGCCCCTCACACGCCCGCCGCCGTGGGGGTGCTCCCCGCCGGCTGCGGTCCTCAGGCGTCGGGGTCCGCGTCCTTCTTCATGACGGCGCGGATCGCGTCGCGGGTCCGGTCCACCAACGCGGCCACGGGCCCGAACCCCGCGTTGGCCGAGGCGCTCTCCACCCCGGGGTGGGGGTGGGTCGGGGCCATCTTCTCCGCTGCCCGGACCGCCTTGGCCATGACCATGAGGCGGGCCTGGGAGGTGTTGCGGCGCAGTTGGGCGAATTCGTACCGTTCCTCGGCACGGGCGTGCACGAGGACGGCGTCGCGCAGGGAGAGCCGAATCGGCATGAACTTCGGGTCGCCGGTGTCCATGTCCTCGAGGCCCGCGAGCATCTCCTTGGCCGCGTTCTCCTCCGCTAGCCGCTCCCGCACGACATCGTCACCGCCCTCGAACGCGCTGCGGGCGTGGGGGTGCACGACTTCCTCTTCCGCCGTCTCGTGCACGGCCAGGAGTCGCACCAGACGGTCGAAGGCGTCCTTGCGGGCGTCACCCTCGCTCAATCGGACTTCGTCGAAGAGGCTGTGGATCTGCCCGTGCTGGCGCACGAGGAGAGCCACCACGTCCTCACCCGCCGCAGGGTCACCGACCTGCTTCTCGTCGTCCTGCACGTCCTTCACGACATCCTCCTGGAGATGGGGTGTGCTGCCGGCGCCGCATGACGCCCGGTCGCCGGCCGGCTCTGCACGCCGGGCCGGCTCACGCGCGCTGCGAGCGGTCGGGGTGCGGCCCCTCGGTCTCCACGCGGTAATCCCGCCCGAACATCTCCTGGTGCTGCTCGATGACCCGGTCGCTGGGCGGAGCCTCCCCGCCGTGGATCTGGGCCTGCATCTCCTCGAAGCGCTCGTGCGCCTCCCGGACGTAGCCGGCGCCGAGCGTGGTCAGGTCCATCTGGGTGGCCAGGAGCTCCCGCAGGTAGGCCTTGTTCGGCTCGAAGGTGACCACGTTCGGCAGCTCCGGGGCGAGGATCTCCTGCGGCTCGCGCCCGTCGTGGCGCCGCATCAGGTCGCACGCGATCCGCAGGTGCTCCAGCTCCATGTTGAGGTGCAGCTCCCATACCGCCTTGACCTTGGGGTGGCTCTCCTGCTCCATGAAGGAGTGGTAGAGGTAGCACTCGTTGTACTCGTGGGTGACCAGCTGTTCCCACCACGTCTCGCCCGGATCCACCAGGGATTCGTAGTGGGTGACGTGCTCCTCCTCGATGAGGCCGATCTCCTGGTAGAGCTGCCGGGCGATGGGCTCCATGTAGGTGGGGCCGGTGTTCATGTAGAAGTTCATCGTCTGCTGCTCCGCCGACAGGACGGTCAGCGCGTGGAGCTTCGACAGCGGGTCGGTCCGTGCCTTGTCGTAGGCGTCGCGCACGTTGTCCACCGGATTGCGGTGGTGCATCCGGGTCGGGCGTCCCGGCATCACCTCGGTCAGGCCGTCCACGATCGCCTCGGCCTTGCGGTGCTCGATCATCTCGTACAGGTTCGCGTACCGGTACAGGTGGTCGAAGTCCTCCAGCACCCCGAACTGATAGGCCTGCTGCAGATACGGGTCCGGTTCCATGCGCGCCACCCACGACGTCAGGTCCACCGCGACCTGCTCGTAGGCGATCGTCGTCTCCAGCACCGACGACACGCCGGGCAACAGTCAGTTGACGACCTTCTGCTGCTGCGCCTCGATGTAGCGGGTACGGGCCAGCTGCCGCTTGACCTCCGGATCCACGCAGTTTCGGGCGAGGTTGTGACCGAAGAGGATCGCCTCGACCTCGATGCCGTTCATCGTGATGATGCGGCACCGGGTGTACGGGTCGCTCGCGTCCGGGTCGATCGGGGAAACGTTCAGCTCACGCCAGCTGCGCAGCTGGCGGTCCAGGGGGATACCGCGCTGTTCGAGCGGGTTGAAGGCCATGACGGTCACCGGCTTCCCAGGAGTTCGTCCCGCGCGCTCCAGGCGGAGCACGACGGCGACCCGGGACCGGATGCCACTGGATGACAGCATGAAACGGCGAAGTCCAGAGCAAAGCGGTCTCCAGGCTCCTCATAGCCTTCAACAGCGACCGGTCCGTACCGGCCGGATTCGCCTCGCGACTCGCGGCGCCACCCGTCCGGGCGAGCGCGCGCGCCCGCCGGCGCTGACGAGCAGCGCCGGCGAGGGCGACGCGATCCTTCACACGGCCTTCCGGAGGCGGGCCGGGCGGCGGCGGACCCGGGTTGTCACATCGCTGCGGGGAAGCGTTCCCACACGCGGTGGGCTGCGAGCAGGTCCATGAGCGGGCTCAGCCCGGCTGACTCGTCCGTGACGACGACGCCCGGTTCGCCGACGGAGATGCCGGCGGCCTCGAAGAGGCTTTCGGCGCCACCCCAGCCGGCGAGAGCCTTGCCGTGCCGGTATGCCTCGGCGAGCAGCGCGAGGACACGCGGATCGCCGACGGCGGCCCCGGGGGCTCCCGCCTTGGCGTCGCGCGCACCGTAGGCGTCGGCGCCCGCTCCCGGTACACCCGCGAACACCAGCGCGTCGAATTCGACCGAGCGAGCGGTGGCGAAGGTGCGCTGGACGGTGACCGGGTCTCCGTCGGTGCCGAGCACTCCGCCGGCCGGGGCGATGACGAGGGGCACCATGCCGGCGTCGAGGACGGCCTGGCGGACCTCGCGCACGGCGGCCATGTCGACGGCCTGGCCGGTGACGATGCCGACGGTGCGTCCGTCCAGCGGCCAGGTACGGCCGATCTGGGACAGGGCGGGGCTCGGGCGGACGTCCAGGAGGGGCTCGGTGGCCGCCGGCGCCGGCAGCCCGAGCCCGACCGCGACCTGGGCGCACAGCTCGCCGTCGATGTTGGCGAGCACGGCCAGCGTGCGCTCCTTGACGGCCTGCTCGTAACACTTGCCCAGCTCGAAGGTGTAGGCCGCGATGATGTGCTCGCGCTCGACGGGGCTCATGCTGAGCCAGAACATGCGGGGCTGGGAGAAGTGGTCGGCGAAGGAGGCCGGTGCTTCGCGGACCTTGCGTCCGGCCGGGACTTCGACGGGTACCTCGATGAACGCGCCGGTGTCGGCGCCGGCGAAGAACGGGCAGCCGCCGTCGAGGCTGTTGGGCTTGTAGGGGGCCACTCCCCGGTGCACGGCCGTCTGGTGCATGCCGTCGCGCTGCATGTCGTTGGCGGGTGCGTGGGTCCGGTTGATGGGCAGCTGCGGGAACTTGGGGCCGCCGAGCCGGGTGAGCTGGGTGTCCAGGTAGGAGAAGTTGCGTCCGGCCAGCAGCGGGTCGTCGGTGGCGTCGATGCCGGGCACCAGGTGGCCGGTGTGGAAGGCGACCTGCTCGACCTCGGCGAAGAAGTTCGACGGGTTCGCGTTCAGCGTCAGCAGCCCGACCGCCTTCACCGGGGCCAGCTCCTCCGGGACGATCTTCGTCGCATCGAGGAGGTCGATTCCCTCGAACATCTGGTCGTCGGTGTCGGGGAAGGTCTGGATGCCGAGCTCCCACTGCGGGAAGGCGCCGGCTTCGATGGCGTCGAAGAGGTCGCGGCGGTGGAAGTCGGGATCCACGCCCCCCAGGATCTGCGCCTCCTCCCACACCAGGGAGTGCACGCCGAGCTTGGGCTTCCAGTGGAACTTCACCAGCGTCGTGGTGCCTTGGGCGTTGACGAGGCGGAAGGTGTGGACGCCGAAGCCCTCCATCATCCTGTAGGAGCGGGGGATGCCGCGGTCGGACATGTTCCACAGGGTGTGGTGGGTGGCCTCCGTGTGCAGGGAGACGAAGTCCCAGAACGTGTCGTGCGCGCTCTGCGCCTGCGGGATCTCGCGGTCCGGGTGCGGCTTGCCGGCGTGGATGATGTCGGGGAACTTGATCGCGTCCTGGATGAAGAACACCGGGATGTTGTTCCCGACCAGGTCGAAGACACCTTCCTCGGTGTAGAACTTCGTGGCGAAGCCCCGGGTGTCGCGCACGGTGTCGGCCGAGCCGCGCGAGCCGAGGACGGTGGAGAACCGCACGAACACCGGCGTCTCGGTGTCCCTGGCGAGGAACGCGGCCTTGGTGACCGCTTGCGCCGTACCGTAGGACTGGAACACCCCGTGTGCGGCCGAGCCGCGGGCATGGACCACCCGCTCCGGGATCCGCTCGTGGTCGAAGTGCATGATCTTCTCGCGCAGGTGGTGGTCCTGCAGCAGCACCGGCCCCCGAGCGCCGGCCTTCAGCGAGTGGTCCGTGTCGGGTAGGCGAGTGCCTTGCGCGGTGGTCAGGTACGCGCCGCTCTGCGCGACCCTGGCCTGGTCCGCGCCGGTGGGCTGCCCGGTAGGGCTGACCGTCTCCGGGCCGCTCTGGTCCGCCTTCGGCGGCAGCGGCTCGACCGGCTCCACGGGCTCGACGAGCTGCGGGGAGACCGGAGCAGGTTTCCCCGGGACCCCGTCCTCGGGGCCCCCGGCCGTTGCCGGGCCCATGTGCATGGCGCCGGCGATCTTGTCGGCGACCGCCTTCACCGGATTCTTCTCGGGCATCACATCTCCAGACACAGGGGACGGGGCTCTACACGTGTGACCCGGGGTCAAGTGTCCTGAAACCTGCACTAGCCTGTCCGGAATCCTGCCCCTCCCCGACCGCGGCCGGGGCGGAGAGCGGCGTGGCGTTGCCCGGGGCGAGGCCCGACCCATCCCGTCCAGGCCGACTCGCCCCGGCCGTCGGCCGGCTCACCCGGATGCTGCGATCGGCGGGCGCGGACCGTGCGAGGGGGTAGGCGTACCGGGCAGCAGACCGATCCGGCACGTCGGAAGGCAGACCCATGAGCGGATCGCCCCACCCGCACACCGTCCCTGCGGCGCGGCTCGAGCCACGCAGGTCGATGGTCGTGTGCGGCGTGATCGGGGTGGCGGTCATGGCCGCGGTCGATGAGATCGTCTTCCACCAGATCCTGGGCTGGCACCACTTCTACGACCGCTCAACCCTCAGCGTGGGCCTTCTGTCGGACGGGCTCCTGCACACCGGCGAGCTGCTGGCCCTGGTCGCCGGGTTCTTCCTGTACGCCGATCTGCGCCGCCGCCGCGCCCTGGCCACGGCCCACGCCTGGGCCGGGTTCTTCCTGGGTTTGGGCATCTTCCAGCTGTTCGACGGCATCGTGGACCACAAGCTGCTGCGCCTGCACCAGATCCGCTACGGCGTTGACGTCACCCCGTACGACTGGGCGTGGAACACCGCCGCCCTGGTCTTGCTGCTCATCGGCACGGCGCTGGCCGTCCGCGCAGCGCGCCACGGCAGGACGGGATCGACGTCGTGATCGTCGCGCACGGCCATCTCGGCCCTGCGGGCCCCGGCCCCACCGAGTGGGTCACGGTGGTGGCCGCACTACTGATGGCCGCCGTCTACCTGCTGACCGCACGCCGCCTGCGTCAGCGCGGGGACGCCTGGCCCTGGTGGCGGGACGCCTTGTTCTCCGCCGGCAGCGCCGGGATGGCCTGGGCGTCAGTGGGCCCGCCGCCGGGCGGACCGTTCACCGCCCACATGGTTCAGCACCTGATCGTCGGCATGGCCGCTCCGATCCCGCTCGTCCTGGCCCGCCCCCTGACCCTCACCCTGCGCGCCCTCGCCCCTGGCACGGCACGCCGGGGACTCCTGGCCCTCGCGCACTCCCGTCCCGCCCGCTGGCTGCTCTTTCCGCCGCTGGCGGCCCTCCTCGACATCGGGGGACTGTGGCTGCTGTACCGGACCGGCCTGTTCGCGGCCGGCCAGGACCGGCCCTGGCCGCACGCCGTGATCCATGCGCACGTGCTGGCCGCCGGACTGCTGTTCACCTCCGCCGTCTGCCAGCTCGAGGCGGTGCGCCGCCGCTGGAGTGTCGCCGTGCGCGGGGCGACCCTGCTGGCCGCAGGTGCGGCGCACGCCGTGCTGGCCAAGACCCTGTACGCGGCGCCACCGCCCGGCACCGACGTGACCGCTGCCGACCTGCAGGCGGGAGCGCAAGTGATGTACTACGGCGGCGATCTGGCCGAAGCTGCACTCGCCACCGTCGTAGCCGCCTCCTGGTACCACACCACCGGCCGGGCCCAGGAGCGGCAGCGACGCCGAACAGACGCGGGCTTCCCGAAGGGCCCGGTCATGTCGAACGCAACACCTCAGGCTTCTGCGGGGGCGGCTTCGGGTGTGGTTCTGATGGCGAGGGCAACGGTGTCGTCGTCGGGGTGGGGCGGGGCGACGGTGTCGGTGAGGTGGCGCAGGATCCGGTCCAGCGGGGTGCGGGGATCGGCTGCGTCCAGCTGCCGGGCGGCGTGGTCGATGGCGCGAGTGAGGTCTTGTCCTCGGTGTTCGATGAGGCCGTCGGTGTAGAGCAGGAGGGTGCTGCCGGGGGGCAGGAGGCAGGTGTGGGTGGTGCGGGTGGTCGGGGGCAAGGCGGGGTGGAACAGGACGTCGTGGCCGGACAGGGTCTCGGTGCGGTGGCCGACGCGGGCCAGGAGTGGAGGGGGGTGGCCGGCGTTGGTCCATGCGAGGTGCCAGTGCCCGTGGGGACGGGGAGTGAGGTGGGCGTGGATGAGGGTGCCGCCGGCCGGCAGGCCGATGCTGTGGCAGGCGGTGTCGAGTGCCTCCAGCGCCTGGTGGGGGAGGCGGCCGGGATGGTCGTGGTCGGCTTGACGCAGCATGCTGCGGACCTGCCCCATCACGGCGGCCGCCGCCATGTCGTGCCCGATGATGTCGCCGACGGTCACCGCCCAACCCGCTCCGCCCGCACGGCCGGTACGGGGGAGGGGGTAGATGTCGTACCAGTCACCTCCGACCATGTCCTGGTGGGCGGCAGGACGGTACAGCGCCGCGGTCTCCAGGCCGGCGGTGTCCGGCAGGGCGGTGAGCATGGCCTGCTCGAGCTGGCGCGCGACCGATATCCGCTCGTCGAGGTAGAGGGCGCGTTCGACCGCCCGCGCGGTGTATCCGGCCAGCGCGGTGAGCACGGCCCGCTCGGCCAGGTCGATCCGGTACGGTCCGTCCCACCCCAGCACCAGAGCGCCCAAGGTGCCGCGCACACCGATCAGCGGAACGCACACCGCCGTGCGCAGGCCAAGGGCGTCGAACGCGGCGAGGGCTTCCGGCGCGTATCCGGTCGCCAGCGCGTCGCGCCCGTCGACCACCACCGTCCGGCCCTCGCGCACTGCCCGTGCACTGGGCCAGCCGGATCCCGGCTCGAGGAGGGCGCCGCTGTCCGCCCGGGCGGCACCGCCGCCGTCGGGATCGGACCATCGGCGCAACCGGCCGTCTTCACCCACCAGCACCAGACCCACGTACGAGGGCTTGAGGCCACCGCTGACCAAGTCGCCGATCCGCGCGTAGACCTGGCCCAGTCCGCTGGTGTTTCCCAGATCCTCCGCCGCTCGCAGGAGCAACTCCGCACGGGAGAGCATCGCCTCCATCCGATCCGTCTCGACTTCGGCGAGACCGGCAACCTGCTCGGCCTCCGTCTGCCCGCGCCGCGCGGTCTGGGAACGCTCCCGCAGTCGTACGTGGGCGCTGCACGCGGCAGCGAGATCAGCCAGATCCTCGAAATCGCCCTCGCTCCACCGGCGTGCTGCGGTGTGGGCGACGGCGAGTACACCCAGCACTTCCCCTCCGGGACCCGCCAGGGGAACGCCGGCGTACGACTTCGGATCGTCTCCGTGGGAGTGCCACGTCGAGGGGCGACCGAGACCGGCGGTCCGCCGGCAGAACCCGAGCATGTCCGCGTCGGCCGACCCGGGGGGCCAGGCCTCGGCCGCTTCCGTCGGCTCGTCTTGATTCGCGGAGATCCACACCACGGCCCGCAGCGCGCCCAGCAGGCGCGTGGCCAGGCGCGCGAACCGGTTCACACACGCCTCCCTATTCGGGCACACGGCACTGCCGCCGCCTGCAATCTCAGTGCCAGGGCGCGGCGGCGCAGAACGAGGAGCATGTTCAGGGCGCTGGAGTCCATGAAGGTCACGGACGACAGGTCCAGAGTGAGGGTCTGGCCGCGCAGGGTGAGGGCGTCGGTGGCTTCGGTGATGCGCGGGCAGGGGTGCAGGTCGAGTTCGCCCGTCACAGCCACGACGGTCCGGTCGGGATGCACGGTGACGTCAATGCCAATGCTGGAGTGCACGGTCTGATCCGCCGTTCTGGATCGGAGCCCATCACGGTCGGCTCCCGCCAAAGGGGCGCAGGAGGCCGTCAAGCGCGCGCCTCTCAGGGCCGCTCACAGCCGAGCGAGACCACCCGTACCGTCCCGCGGTCACATGACGGTGACCACCCGGCAGCGCGGGGTCTCCCACCAGACCAGGCTGGCTACCCCCGAGCGTGTCACGCCGCCACCCGAATCGCCAGACCGAGCCGTCGGCGGGCATCACGCGAGCCCGTCCCGCCCGGCCACTGCCGGCAGGTCCGGACGCAATCACGCCGCCGGTGGGTGGGTACGCACGCTGATCGGTGCGGTCCCCGACGCCGCGGTCTGAATCATGGATGGCCGCGTGCTTTCGCCGGGGGCACAGAGTCCTCGGTGGTGGTGGAACGTTCGCGGGGCACGGGCACGCTCATCACGGGTGAGACGTGCACCGGGCCGGGGGGACGTACGCGGTCGTTGGGATCACCTGGCCGCGGGACGACGTGTTCCAGGTGCCGGGTTCCGCAGGGGCGGCGGCGGTTTCCGTGAGGGTGAACAGACTGCGGGTTGCGGTCGCGGCCAGGAGTCTGTCCACCGGGCGGGGCAGGGGCCCGGCCAGGGTCAGGGTGTGCGATCTTCGTGCGGCGATGAGCGGGCGTAGGAGTGAGCAGTCGGCGAACCGTACGGCCCGGCAGTCCACCAGGACGTCGGGGACGGTCGCGGGGATGTCGTTGAGGGCGTCCCAGACGATAGGGGCGGTGTCGATGTCGAACTCGCCGGCCAGGGCCAGACACGCTCGGTCGGCGTCCCACCGCACGGAGGCTGTTGCCCCGCCGCTGCGATGTTGATGTTGCTTGTACATGCACGTCGCCTTTCGCGTTTCCGGTCGTATCGTCTGTGCCCAGCAACGGGCGTCCGGATCAGCACAGTCGTGTGGGGAAGGGAACGTGTCGTTTTGCGTCTCACCGGTCCGGATCGCGAATCGCTGCGGCGAACCCGGCCGCGCATGCCTACCGGCCGTTTTAGCAGGTCACGACCCGACCACAGCGCGCCCGACGTAGGATTACGGCGAGACGCCGACATCCGTGGCGAGCAGTGCCGCCACTCGTGCGACGCCGAAGGGACCGCGTGTGTGCCTGCCGGCCGGTGCCTCGGTGGGGCAGACGGCGAAGGAGCGGTGGGTGAAGGCGTTCTCATTCGACAGCGACAACCTGGATGAGACCGAGGCGTTCTTGTCGGCCGCGTATACGCCGATGAGGATCGCGGGCAGGCCGGAGAACTCTCGGGCGCGGATCGCCCGCCAGGCCGCCGGCGGACTGACAGTGGACAGGCTCGCCTTCGACTACACGATGGCCTACGACGCCGGCTGCCTGAACCAGGTCTGCCTGGTCACCCTGCACGAGGGGACGGTCGCGGACACCACCGGCGGAGGCGAGAAGTTCTTCGGCCCCGGCGAAACCTTCATGCTCGCCCCTCACGACCGGCCCTACCGGGGCGAAGTCCGCTCCGCCCGCTACACCATCACCATGTTCGACCCCGCCCTGCTCAGCGAGGTCGCCGCCACCGGGGCACGCAACGGCGGCCCGGTGGAGCTGACCGGCCAGCGGGCCATCACTCCCGCGGCCAACGCCCGGCTCGGCGCCACGGTCGCCTACCTGCGCGACCATGTCCTGGCCCCGCCGGGGATCGGCGACAGCTCGCTCATCGCGGCAACCGCCGCCCGCCACCTGGCATCCGTCGCTCTGGCCGCCCTGCCCAACACCACGCTCACCGACGTACCGGATGCCGCCGACAGCCGGGACGCCACCAGCGACACCCTGCGCCGCGCCAGCGCCTTCATCGAGGACAACGCCCACCGCGACATCACTCTCGCCGAGATCGCCGCATCCGTTCCCGTTACCCCACGGGCCGTCCAGTACGCCTTCGCCCGCCACGCGGGTACGACCCCCCTCGGCTACCTCCGGCGTGTCCGCCTGGCACGCGCCCACCACGACCTGCGCAACGCAGAC
Source organism: Streptomyces sp. cmx-11-4 (assembly GCA_049998195.1). Classification (GTDB taxonomy): domain Bacteria; phylum Actinomycetota; class Actinomycetes; order Streptomycetales; family Streptomycetaceae; genus Streptomyces. The sequence continues at coordinate 80,207 of JAEBET010000017.1, read as the reverse complement.
CCGGCCACCACCCGCATCAGCGACATCGCCCTGCGCTGGGGCTTCGCCCACCAGGGCCGCTTCGCCGCCGCCTACCGGGAGCGGTACGGCGTCCCGCCCTCAGTGACACTGCATTCGTAACCCCCGCCGACCCGGGTGCTTCAGGGTGGTGTGGGCGAGGATCGGCGGAGGCGGTCCAGGCGGCGGATGCCGGGGGTGGCGGCCGCGCCGTGCAGGAACACCGACAGCAGGACGGTGAACGATACGACGGCCCAAAGCTGGCGTGCTGACGTACCGAAATGCTCGCTGTGGCCGAGGGCGTATGCGAGGTAGAACAAGGAACCGATGCCGCGGATGCCGAATACGGCCGTGACCAGGCGTTCGCGGGGGCCGGTTACCCCACCGAGCAGGCCCACCCAACCGGCGGCCGGCCGGACGACCAGAACCAGGAGCAGCCCGAGAACGGCGCCCTGCCACGTCAGCGAAGGCAGCCCGTACCGGACGAGGTAGCCCCCGAGGAGGAAGAGCAGGAAGGCGGTCAGCAGTCGTTCGATCTGTTCGGTGAACTCGTGCAGCACCTTGTGGTAGCCGTGGTTGCGTTCGGCGGCCCGGATGGAGCAGGCCGTGACGAAGACGGCAAGGAATCCATAGCCGTGCAGCAGCTCGGCAGCTCCGTACGCCACGAACGTGGCGCCCAGCGCGACGAAGCCCTCCATGTGCTCCGAAAGCCGCAGCGCCTTGGGCCGAGCCCGGAAGAACATCAGGCCCAGCAGCCGCCCCGCGGCGAAGCCGACCGCGAGCCCGATGGCGGTCCGGGCCAGTACGTCGATCAGGAACCACTTCCCGATCCAGTCCGTCGCCGCTGCCCCCTGTGAAGCCGCGGCGAGGGCAAGGGCGGCCAGCACGAACGGGAAGGCGAGTCCGTCGTTGAGCCCCGCCTCGGCAGTGAGGGAGAACCGGACCTCGTCCTCGTCGTCCTCTGCGTCGGTGGGTTCGCCCACCCGGACCTCCGCCGCGAGTACCGGGTCCGTCGGCGACAGCACGGCCGCCAACAGCAGCGCCGCACCGAGCGGCCACTGGAGCAGCAGCGCCGCTGCCGCGGTCATCACCGCGATGGTCAGCGGCATGCTGATGCCCAGCAGCCGCCACGGGCCCATCCAGCGGCGCCAGCCGACGGGACGGTTCAACGCGAGCCCGGCTCCCATCAGGGACACGATGACGCACAGCTCGGTGACGTGCTCGACCCACAGCCGGTCCCGCTCTGGTTCCACCACCGGTACCGACACCGGAAGGGCGGCGACCAGAGCCCCGGCGGCGAGGAACACCATCGGCATGGACAGCGGTCGGCGGAATACGAGCCGGGGCAGCACGGCGGCACCGAGTGCACCGATTCCCATGGCCAGGTACACGGCATCTGAGAGCGTCATCTGTCCCATCCTGTCCGAAACGGACCTCTTCATGAGGGACCGCGACCGTCAGCTCTGACACAGGCGTCCTGGGCGTGAGGAAAGCATCAAGGTTTCGCAGGCCGGGATCTGTGAGGCAGCACCGCGGTGTCTTCCAGGAGCGGGGGCTTGGAGGCCGGTAGCCAGGGCTCCCCGTCGATGAGCCTCCTGGGGCGCGGCGACACCGCGTCGGTGACCCGTGAGATCGTCATCCGCAGCCACGACCCCGACCCGGACCGGCGTCCCGGCGTCCACGTCCGCGGCTGACCACTGCAGCCGTCTGTGCCATGTGCTCGGGGCTCTGCGCGCAGCGGCTGGGGAGTGGATGCCGACGCTCTGAAGGAGGCCGAGCCGACGGATCGGATCGGTGCTGCCTGCCTGCCCGCGGTCGTGGGCGGCGCATGTCGGAGGCCGGCGCCTGGTGGGGGCCGGCCTCCGACATCGAGTACGGATCGGGTACGGGCGGAATCAGGCGGCTTCGCCGACGAGTTCCTCGAGGACGTCTTCCATGGTGACGAAGCCGATGACCGCGTTGCCGTCGTTGGTGACCGCGGCGAGGTGGGTGCCCGCGTCGCGCATGGCGTTCATGGTGTCGTCCAGCGGGGTGCCCTGGCTGACCTGGGTGACCGTGTGCAGGGCGGAGGGCGGGAAGGGGGCGGCGCGGTCGGCGGGGCCGAGGGCGTCCTTGATGTGGAGGAACCCCATGATCTCGCCGCCGGGTCCGGTGACGACCAGCCGGGAGAACCCGTGGTCGGCGGCGGTGCGCTCCAGCCCGCGCGGGGTGATGCCCAGCGCGACCGTGACGAAGGCGTCGCGGGGGATCATGATCTCGCCGACGGGCCGCTTGCCGAGTGCGAGCGCGTCCCGCAGGCGATCCCCGCCCCCGGGCGGGAGGAACCCGGCGGCGCTGGAGTCCTTGACGAGCCGGGCGAGCTCGTCGTCGGTGAAGACCGATCCGACCTCGTCCTTCGGCTCGACCTTGAGCAGCCGCAGCAGCGTGTTGGCGAAGGCGTTGATGCCGAAGACGAAGGGCCGCAACGTGCGGGTGAGGGCGACCAGCGGCGGTGCCAGGAGCAGCGCGGTCGGCGCGGGGGCTGCGAGCGCGATGTTCTTGGGGACCATCTCGCCGATGAGCATGTGCAGGTAGGTGGCGGCGGCGAGCGCGATGACGAACGCGATCGGGTGGATCAGGCCCTCGGGTACGCCGATGGCGTGGAAGGGGGCCTCCAGCAGGTGGGCGATGGCGGGTTCCGCGACCGCGCCCAGGACCAGGGAGGAGACGGTGATGCCGAGCTGGGCGGTGGCCATCATCGCCGAGAGGTGTTCCAGGCCCCACAGGGTGGTCTTGGCCCTGAGGTCGCCCCTCTGGGCGGCGGGTTCGATCTGGGAGCGGCGGACCGAGATGAGGGCGAACTCGGCGCCGACGAAGAAGGCGTTGGTGATCAGGGTGAAGGCACCGATCAGCAGCTGGACAACGGTCATCGGTCCTCCTCCCGGGAGACGGCCTTTTCGCCGGTGGCGGCGGGTGCGGCGACGGTGACCCGGTCGGCGCGGTGGTGGTCTATGTCGAGGACGGTGAGGTCCCAGCCGTCGACGGTGACGTTGTCGTCTTCGACGGGGATGCGTGCCAGGCGGGTGGCGATCAGGCCGGCGAGTGTCTCGTAGGGGCCTTCGGGGACGGTGAAGCCGATCGCCTCCAGTTCGTCCACGCGGACGCTTCCGTCAGCCTCCCAGGCCTTGCGGCCGTCCTGCTCCGGAACCTCGATGAGGTCGGGGACCTCGATCGGGTCGTGTTCGTCCCGGACCGCGCCGACGACTTCTTCGACGATGTCCTCGACCGTGACGACGCCGGCGGTCCCGCCGTACTCGTCGATGACCACGGCCAGGGTGCGGGCCTTGCGCAGCCGGACGAGGAGGGTGTCCACCGGCAGGGAGTGCGGCACCAGCAGCGCCGAGGTCATCAGGTCGGCGACGGATGTCAGGAGCCGCTTGTCCTCGTCCAGGTCCAGGACGTCGCGGATGTGGACGGTGCCGACCACCTCGTCGAGGGTGTCACGGTAGACGGGGAATCGGGACAGGCCGGTGGCGTACGTGAGGTTCGCGGCGTCGGCGGCGCTGGCGTGCAGCGCCAGGGCCTGGACGTCGATCCGCGGGGTCATCACGTTCTCGGCGGTCAGCTCGGCCAGGTGCAGGGTCCGTACGAACAGCTCCGCCGAGTCGGCCTCGATCGCGCCCAGCCGGGCGGAGTGTCGGGCCAGAGCGACGAGTTCTTCGGGGGTACGGGCCGAGGCCAGCTCTTCCGCCGGCTCCAGGCCGAAACGGCGCACGAGGCGGTTCGCGGTGTTGTTCAGGTGCCGGATCAGCGGGGAGAAGACGGCCGTGAAGGCACGCTGGGGGCCGGCGACGACCTTGGCCACGGCCAGCGGACGCGAGATCGCCCAGTTCTTCGGAACCAGCTCGCCGACCACCATCAGCACCACGGTGGACAGGGCCACGCCGAGCACGGTCGCGGTGGTCGCGACCGCACCCGAGGGCAACCCGGCCGCTTCCAGCGGTCCGCGCAGCAGGGCGGAGACGGACGGCTCGGCGAGCATGCCGATCACCAGCGAGGTGACCGTGATGCCGAGCTGGGCACCGGACAGCTGGAAAGTCAGACGCTTGGCAGCCTGCAGAGCGCCGTCGGCGCCCCGCTCACCCGCCGCGGCGGCACGCTCGAGCTCGCCGCGTTCGACGGTGGTGAGAGAGAACTCGGCGGCGACGAACACCGCGCACGCCACTGTCAGCGCCAGGGCGAGGAGGAGCAGCAGGACTTCGGTCACCGTGCCACCCCCGCTCCCGGCAGACAACTCGTCGGACAGGGCGTGGCACGGCACGGACTGGGAGGTTCACCCATTGCGGGTCCTGCGCTCCAATCACTTCTCGGCAGGCCTGATGGGGCCTGGACGCGTTTTGATTACGGACAGTATCCGCAACCCTTTCTTGCAGGGCAAGTAAAACCAGGGCGGCGACGCGCGGAGGAACCCATGCGCTCAGAAGGGCGCGTTCCAGAACCCGTCCGTGTGCGCCTCTCCCTGCCCGACACGTCCACGGATGATGCGGGTCGCAGGCGTGGCAAAGGGACGTACCCGTTTGCTTGCTCCACATGGTGCAGTCCTCTGAGGTGCCGCACCGTTACGAGGAGTGAATCTGTTCGCGAGCTGTACCCGCGCAAGCTAGTTGCGCGTGGCCGCGACGGTGGTGCATTCGGACGGAGCGACCCATGAGTGACTACGCGATACCCGAGGCAGAGCCCGGGGCGGGGGACGAACGGGCACAGGTGCGGGACACCGCGGCCCCGCACCCGGCACCGGTCTCCCCATCCTCCGCACCTGCCACTTCCCCCTTGTCGGGGGAGGAGGCCGAGGACCTGGAGGCGTCGCGCGCCGCCGCCGCCAGTCTACGGACGCTGCTGGGAACCGCGGTCACCCGCCGGTCCGTAGACGAAGTGGCCGATCTGGTGACGCTCCTGCGGGGGACCGGGCAGGTGCCCGACGCGGCGGACCAGGCGCTGCGGGCCGCTGCAGTCAGCCGCCCCATCGAGGATGTCATCTCTCTCGCCGTACTCCTCTCCAGGGAGGACGAGGCGCAGCGCGGGTCGTCCGAGGCCCAGCAGGAGTCCGAGTCCCAGCCCCACCCGCGGCCCGAGTCGGAGACACAACCTCAGATCGAGGCGGAGAGCGCCGAGCCGGGCCGCGCGCACCGGGCGAAGCCGGAACGTCGATCGGCTTCGCGCGTCTCTCTCAGGCGCGCCGACCACCCGCCTCGGGAAGCATCGGAGGCGGACGCGGAGGGCAGTGTGGCCGGCCGGGTGATGCGGTGGCCGGTGGCGGTGACCCTGGCCGTCTCCGCGCTCCTGTACCTGCCTCGCCACCCTTCCCGCTTCCTCGCCCCCACCAGCCTGCCGGCATGGCTCACGCTGGGCCTGGCGGGCATGTGTCTGACCCTCGCTGTGCTGATGACGGTGCGGGACCGAGCCTGGGTGTGGTCGGCCACGACCGTGACCGGGATCGGGCTCGTGGCGATCCACGCGCTGGCGGCCGTGATGAATGTCAACCTCTTGGGCAGCACGGCAGGCGGCCTTCTGCCTTGGCCGACCGGCGTCTCGATGCTCGCGGCCGGCCTCACTGCCGTCCTGTCGGTCATGGCCCTGCTCTACCGCTCGGACAGGGCACAGCCCACACCCGGCCTGCCGGTCCTGGACCTGCCCGGAACGGCCCCGAATCCGCTGCACACACCGCCCGCCCCGACGACGGACCTCGCCCGTGAAACGGAGGCCACAGCCCCGTGAAGTGGCGGAGCCTGCCCTGACCAAAGGGCGGTTCAGCCTGAGAGCGGGCGACATGGGGCGCCGTAGGAACTTGGCCCGCCGCTGCTCCTGGCCCCGCGGCGCTGTCGGCCGCGGGGCGCCGGTGCGTGCCGGGCGGGCGATGCGCGGCGGCCGTCGGCGCAGTCGCACCATCCGCGAACCACGCTCCAAACCTGGGTGGATTCCCCGCCGAGGCGGGTAGGGGACTGCCGCAGTTGTGATTATGTCGTCCCCCGCGGGAAGGAGAGCCCGCACCCATGGAGGCTGATGTGGCGCGTGATCGGACCGGGCTGGCCGAGGTGCTGGCGGCGGCGGAGGCTGCCGCGCCGGTGGACTCCCTTGATGTCGTGGCGCGCAACCTGCGTGACCGGTTCGGCGCCCAGTACGTCTCGTTCCTGTTCGTCGATGTCGTCGGCCGGCGCCTGCTGCGGGTCCACGACACGGCTGCCACGCAACAGGAGGACCGCGCCGAACAGGTTCCGCTCGCCGGCAGCAGCGTCTACGACGAGGTGCTGGGCAGCCAGCGACTGGTGCTGGCCCCGGAAGACGGGCAGGGGCAGCGGGTCCTCGCCCCGGTAACCAACCGCGGCGACACCATCGGGGTCCTGGAGCTGTTCCTCACCGAGGTCACCCCGGATGTGCTGGAGCAGGTGGAGGAGGCCGCGCACGCGCTGGCCTACATCATCGTCACCGACCGCCGGTTCACCGACCTCTACCACTGGGGCAACCGCACCACCACCGTCAGCCTGGCCGCGGAGATCCAGCGCCAGCTCCTGCCCTCCGCTTCCTCCTGTGAAGCCCCCCAGTTCACACTGGCCGGCGCCCTGGTCCCCGCCTCCGACATCGCCGGGGACACCTACGACTACAGCCTCGACAACGACACCCTGCACCTGTCCGTCACCGACGCCATGGGCCACGACGTCCACGCCTCCCTGATGGCCACCCTCCTGGTCAATGCCTCACGCGGCGCCCGCCGCGCCGGAGCAGACCTCGCCGAACAAGCCCGCCAGACCCACCAGGCCCTCCTCGACCACGGCCGACAAACCTTCGCCACCGGCCAGTTCCTGCGCATCCCCCTCGACGGAACCAGCGCCCAGCTCGTCAACGCGGGCCACCCCTGGCCCCTGCGGCTGCGAGACGGGACGGTCAGCGAACTCAACCTGACCGTGAACATGCCCTTCGGCCTCACCCATCACCAGGGCATCTACCAGATCCAGGACCTCGACCTGCGCCCCGGCGACCGCCTCCTGCTCCACACCGACGGCATGCAGGAACGCGAAGCCGAAGAGGTCGACCTGCCCGGCCTCCTGCGCAAGACCGCTACCGAGCATCCGCGTGAAGTCGTACGCGCACTGGTCGGCGCCGTCGCCGACGTGTACGGCGGGCGGCCGCCGCGCGACGACGCCACCGTCCTGTGCCTGGACTGGCACGGCCATGCATCCGGAACCCGCCACGCGCGTGCCCCAACGAAGGCATGACCGAGCGGCAACCGGATCAGGCAGGGGACCAGCAGCCACCCCCAGACTGATCTGGGTGTCCAGGTCACAGGGGTGTGGCGGCGTGGAGGATGAAGAACAGGGTGACGGCGGAATTCGCCGAGGACAGTGCGGACACCGCCGTGCCGACCGCCGCACCCCACGTGGCCATGCCCACCGCGGTGAACACCGACGGCCAGCGACTGGAGAGCGGGGCGGGCTCAAGGAGCGCGGCGACCCGGCTCGGCACCGGCCCCGCCGCCGCGAACAAGGCCGGCGTGGCCGGCGGGGCGCCGCGGCTGATCAGCGCCGCCTTGCCGATCGCCACCGCCACCGTACGGCGGCTGCCGACCGTGGCCGCGGCCTCCTCGTCGGCCCACCGCTCGGCGGTGTAGGCCACCACAGACCTCAGGGGCCGCAGAAACGGGTTGGCGCGGGCGGCGAGCTGCACGGCCAGCAGGAACCGGTGGTGGCTTCCCGCGAGGTGAGCACGCTCGTGGGCGAACAGCGCCCGGCGCTCGGGGGAGGTCAGCGCGGCCAGCATTCCCGTGCTCACCACGATCCGGCCACGGCGCGAACCGGGCAGCGCATAGGCGTACGCGACCTCATCGGGCAACACCGTCACCGCGGTGGCGGGCAGCCCGCCAAGGGCACGCCGGCTGCGCCGGCGCACCCGCCGGTGGCGCCACGCCGTCGAGGTACACGAGGCGATCACCGCGAGGAGGGCGGGGATGGCGGCCTTGCCGGCGACCTCGTCGTACGGGACCGCTTCGCGCACCTCAGGATCGGACCAGCCGTCCGGCAACGGGTTGCCGGGCAGCTGCGCGGTGCCCACCACCATCAGCAGGGCCAGGCACAGGGTGCTGCACACCGCCAGCACCGCCGCGGCGCCGGTCAGCAGCCAGGTCGCGGTACGGGGGTGCAGATGATGCCCGGCCAGGCGCGCGATCGGCCATGCCGTGAGCGGCAGCACCAGCGGCAGGAACACGAAGACCCCCATGACCCTCAGCCTTCCCCGGCCTCGGACGCCTTGCCCAGCAGTTCCCGCAGCAGCTGCTCGTCCCCGGGCGTGAGAGCGGTGACGAAGCTGGCCAGGACAGCCTCCCGGTCACTCTCGGCGTCCAGGACCTTCCGCATCCGCAAGGCTGCCAGCCCGGCCTCGTCGGCAACCGCCATCCACTCGAACGACCGGCCCACCCGTTCCCGGGCCACAGCACCCTTGGCCTGGAGCCGGGTCAGGATCGTCATCACCGTCGTGTAGGCCAGGCCGCCTCCGATCCACTCCTGGACCCAGCCCGCAGTGACCGGCCCCGGCGCCTGGCACAACGCGGTGAGCACCTGGCTCTCCAGCTCGCCCTGCCCCCGGCGGCGGGACGGGTCGGCACCGCTCGTGCCTTTCACCGTCATGCCGTCAACCTCCCGCCTCATGGCCTCACCCGACGCGGCGCGGCGGTTCATCGTACTGATCCACTCGCCTACTAGTCGGCGGCCGGTGGCCGGCCCGACTCCGCGAAACCGCCACACCGGCCGAGCACCCCCAATATACTTCTACAGTGCTGTAGATTCGCGTTGATCCGACGGTACGGGCGTGCCAGCCGGGGCCGCGGGGATACCGAATGGGAGCCACGACATGGGTGTGAGTCTGTCCAAGGGCGGCAACGTCTCGCTGAGCAAGGAGGCGCCGGGCCTGAGCGCGGTCCTGGTGGGGCTCGGCTGGGATGTCCGCACGACCACGGGCGTCGACTACGACCTCGACGCCAGCGCCATCCTGGTGAACGCGTCCGGGAAGGTGGCCTCCGACCAGCACTTCGTCTTCTACAACAACCTCAAGAGCCCCGACGGCTCCGTCGAGCACACGGGCGACAACCTCACCGGCGAGGGTGAAGGCGACGACGAGGTCATCAAGGTCAACCTCGCCACCGTGCCCGCGGACGTGGAGAAGATCGTCTTCCCGGTCTCCATCCACGACGCGGAAACCCGGGGCCACAGCTTCGGCCAGGTTCGCGGCGCCTTCATCCGGGTCGTCAACCAGGACGGAGGCGCCGAGCTCGCGCGCTACGACCTTTCCGAGGACGCGGCGACCGAAACCGCCATGGTCTTCGGTGAGCTCTACCGCAACGGCGCCGAGTGGAAGTTCCGTGCCGTCGGCCAGGGCTACGCCTCCGGCCTGTCCGGCATCGCCACAGACTTCGGCGTCGGCGTCTGAACAACCGCGTGCAGGCAGGGGGTGGCCCGCCGGTCCCGGCGGGCCACCCCCTGCGCCTGATGCAGCACACCCCTGTCACTCGATCAGGGCCATCAGCCCGGGCTACCCCTCACCCGGGCCCGAGTGACCGTGCGCCAGGCCGTCCGGGAACGGGCGCGGCGTACACCGATACTGCGTTCTACAGTTCTGTAGATTCAGTGGGGTCGCGAAGGCGGCCGCACGAAGGTGCTGTCCGACGGTCGATCATCAGGAGGACACGGTGGGAATCAATCTGAACAAGGGCCAGCAGATCAGCCTGGAGAAGCCCGGCGGGGGCACGCTGAGCGTGGTCCGCATGGGGCTGGGCTGGCAATCCGCCCCGCGCAAGGGCTTTCTGGCCCGGATGACCGCGCGGGAGATCGACCTGGACGCCTCGGCCGTACTGTTCGCGGGCAAGGATCCGGTGGACGTGGTGTTCTTCCAACAGCTGGTCAGCAAGGACGGGTCGGTGCGCCACACCGGGGACAACCGCGTCGGAGGCGCCGGACAGGGCGGGGACGACGAGTCGATCCTGGTGGACCTCACACGGGTGCCCGTGCACGTCGACCAGATCGTCTTCACCGTCAACTCCTTCACCGGGCAGACCTTCACGGACGTGCAGAACGCCTTCTGCCGCCTCATCGACGAGACCAGCGGCCAGGAGCTGGCCCGCTACACCCTCTCGGGCGGCGGCACGTACACCGCCCAGGTCATGGCCAAAGTCCACCGGTCCGGGCAGGGGTGGAACATGTCCGCGATCGGCGAGCCGGCCAACGGGCGCACGTTCCAGGACCTGCTGCCCGCCATCATCTCCCACCTGTGACCAGCACCAGCGCAGCAGACGCGTGCAGGCCGGGGCTGCCGTGCAGGTGCGCCCGAGCGGGCATCACCCGTATCGGAGGGCAACGGCATGTTCGGCATCAGCGAGATGGCGATCATCCTCATCATCGTCGTCCTGGTCTCGGAGCGAAGAGGCTGCCCGAACTCGCCCGCTCGATGGGGGAGTCAGACCGGATCCTCAAAAGCGCGGCCAGGGCGATGAAGAGCGACCCCGCCGGCCTTGCAACGGGCGGCGAGGCAACCGCTGACGCCGGCACCGGGCCGGTCATCGAGCCCCACGCCGTGATCAGCCCACGCCCGGCACACGAATCCCACACCGACCTCCCCCGACACTGACCCCCGGCGCACGGCGTTTCCGCCGGAGCCGCACCGACCCGTCCGGCCGACAGGTGCGGGTTGCCCCAGCCCCAGGGGCGCTCCCTCGCCCGCCCGGACCGGACCCTGCCGACACCAGCGCACAGGGCCATGCGTAGCCGGACACGCGCCGTGCGAGCGCGGATACCGACCCGCCAAGGCAGTTCGAGTGCGGGGCGCGAGCGCCGGCTGCGCCGCGCACCGCACTCGGCCACGGGACCGCCCCGCAGCCCCGCCCCTCTCCTCATGCACCCATCGGGTGGATCGGCCGGCCGACCTGTCTGAGCCGATCGCCTCCTGGGGGACGCATAGGTCGCGAAGACATGGGACCGCGGCCGAGTGCATCCGTCCGCCCTGTGAGCGCGGAACAGGCGGTAAACGCCGCTTCACGACACGGAGGACCGCATGCAGGCGAAGCCGGTTGCGCGACATCCCGCCACAACTCCCCGACCTCACACCGCGCGCCCCTGGCATTCCACGGCCGACACCGACACCGCCACCGTCGACAAGGACGTGACCGGTGCCGTACACCGCGCGCTGAAAGCCTGCTGCGACGAATTCGTCGCGTTCAGCCACTGCCTCGACCCCGTATTCGCCACCGACGTCGCGGAGCGCCTGGCCGCGTACACCCTCAGCGGCGGCTCCCGGATCCGCCCCCGGCTCCTGTGGTGGGCCATGCGGGCCTGCGGCGGCGCGGACACCGAAGCGCAGGCCGCTCTGCGCATCGCCGCCGCACTCGAACTCATCCAAAGCTGCGCTCTGATCCACGACGACGTCATGGACCATTCGGCCGTGCGCCGCGGCCGGCCCTCCTTCCACGCCCAGATCGCCCTCCAGTACCCCCGCCCGGCGATGGAGCACGCACCGGTGCCCTTCGCCCAGTCGGCCGCCGTCCTCGCCGGAGACCTCGCCCTGTCCTGGGCAGACGACCTGCTCGCCGACATCGACCTCGAACCGACCGCCCGCGCGCAGATCCTGCACGTCTGGCGGGTCATGCGGACGGAGATGATCGCCGGGCAGTACCTCGACCTGCACGGCCAGGCGACCACCTCCCGTTCGGCGGTCCAGGCCATCCGCACCGTCTGCCTGAAAACGGCCCGTTACACCGTCGAACGACCCCTGGCCCTCGGCGCGGCGCTGGCCGGAGCCGACGAGGGCACCACCCGCGCCCTGACTGCCGCCGGCCGCTGCGCCGGCATCGCCTTCCAACTGCGCGACGACCTCCTCGGCGTGTTCGGCGACCCCGAGCTGACCGGCAAGCCCTCAGGGGACGACATCCGCTCAGGCAAGGCGACCTACCTGCTCGCCTTGGCCCACGCACGTGCCCGGGCCACCGGAGCCACTTCCGTCATCGACCTCCTGAGCAGCAGCCGCGGCACTGGCACCGAGCTCTCCGGGCCGGCACTTGCCGCTGTCCGCGAGGCCCTGATCTCCACCGGCGCCCCGGCGCGAGTCGAACGGCGCATCGCGCGTCTACGCCGCGCCGCCGAGTGCCATTTCAGCGCAGCCCGCCTGCACGGGCCCGCCGCCGAGCACCTGGCCGGACTGCTGCACCAGATCGCCTCGCCCCCTCCCCAGCACCTCACCCCCGGTGCGGCGGACCACGGGAGCGTCCGATGAGGACGCTCACCGGCCGTACCGACCACGTGGTGGTCATCGGCGCCGGCCTCGCGGGCCTGTCCGCGGCGCTCCACCTCCTCGGCGCGCACCGTCGCGTCACCGTCGTCGAACGCGACCTGCTGCCCGGCGGCCGGACCGGCCTCATCAACCGGGGCGGCCACCACTTCGACACCGGCCCCACCGTGCTCACCATGCCGCACCTCCTGGAGGAGGCCTTCGCGGCGGTAGGCCAGAAGATGTCCGACCGGCTGACCCTGCACCCGCTGCACCCCGCCTACCACGCCCGGTTCGCGGACGGCAGCAGTCTCGACGTCCACACCGGCGCCGAGGCCATGGCAGCGGAGATCGAACGCTTCGCCGGCGGCCGGGAAGCGGCGGGGTACCGGCGCCTGCGCCAGTGGTTGCACGACCTCTACCGCGCGCAGATGCGCCGCTTCATCGAGACCAACTTCGACTCGCCGCTCTCCCTCCTGCACCCCGACCTGGCCCGGCTTGCCGCACTGGGCGGATTCGGCCGCCTCCAGCCGAAGATCGCCCAATTCGTCACGGACGAGCGCCTGCAGCGCGTCTTCTCCTTCCAGGCCCTCTACGTCGGCGTCCCGCCGGCCCGCGCCCTTGCTGCCTACGCCGTCATCGCCTACATGGACACCGTCGCCGGGGTGTACTTCCCCGAAGGCGGCATGCACGCCGTACCCACGGCCCTGTCCGCGGCCGCCGCCGACGCCGGCGCCACTGTTATCCACGGCCAGAGCGTCACGCACCTGGAGCGCACCGGGGAGCGGATCACCGCCGTCGTCACCGACCATCAGCGCATCGCCTGCGACGCGGTGGTCCTGACCCCGGACCTGCCCACCAGCTACCGGCTCCTCGGCGGCCGTCCGCGCCGCCCGCTCGCCCTGCGCCACTCCCCGTCGGCGGTCGTCCTGCACGCCGGCACCGACCGCACATGGCCCGAACTGGCCCACCACACGATCTCCTTCGGCTCAGCCTGGAAGCAGACCTTCCGCGAACTCACCCGAACCGGCCGCCTGATGAGCGACCCCTCGCTCCTCATCACCCGGCCCACCGCCACCGACCCGAACCTCGCCCCGCCCGGGAAGCACACCCACTACGTGCTCGCGCCCTGCCCCAACACCACCGTCGGCCCCTCGGCCGCCGCCTGGAAGGCCCTCGGACCCCGCTACCGGGACAGCCTGCTACGCGAACTGGAGCGCCGCGGCCTCACCGGCTTCGAGGACGCCATCGACACCGAGGTCCTCGTCACCCCCGCCGACTGGGCAGCCCAGGGCCATGCGGCCGGCACTCCCTTCTCCGTCGCCCACACCTTCCCCCAGACCGGCCCCTTCCGCCCCCGCAACCTCGTACCCGGCGTCGCCAACGCCGTACTCGCCGGCTGCGGCACCACCCCGGGCGTCGGCGTCCCCACCGTCCTGATCTCCGGCCGCCTCGCCGCGGCCCGCGTCACCGGCCTGCCCGGCGTCCGCCGCCGCACCACCGCGCCCCCCGCCGCGGCGACGGAAGGCGGCCCCGCGTGACGCGACGCGAACTCGACGCCGCCGCCATCACCGACCCCGCCCTGCGGGCGGCCTTCGACCGCTGCCGCCGCCTCAACGCCCGCCATGGCAAGACGTACTTCCTCGCCACCCGGCTGCTCCCCGCGTCCCGCCGCCCCGCCGTGCACGCCCTCTACGGCTTCGCCCGGTACGCCGACGACATCGTCGACGACCTGAGCGCCCCCGCCGCGCCCGGCGAACGGGCCGGGCGCCTCCAGAACCTCTCGCACGACCTGCGCACGGCGATGGAGGGCGGCCCCGGACGCCACCCCGTCGTCACCGCGGTGGCCCACACCGCCCACCGCTACCGCATCCCCCACCGCCACTTCGACGACTTCCTCACCTCCATGCGCAGCGACCTCACCGTCACCGACTACGGCACGCTGGACGCCCTGCGCGGCTACATGCACGGCTCCGCGGCCGTCATCGGCCTCCAGATGCTGCCCGTACTGGGCCACACCGTCTCCCGGGACGAGGCCGCTCCGCACGCCGCCGCGCTCGGCGAGGCGTTCCAGCTCACCAACTTCATCCGCGACGTCGGCGAGGACCTCGACCGCGACCGCGTGTACCTGCCCGCCGACCTCCTCGCCTCCGAGGGCGTGGACCGGGACCTGCTGGGCTGGAGCAGACGCACCGGGCGACCGGACCCCCGCATCACCAGCGCCCTGCGCTGCGCCTGCGCCCTCACGCGGCGCTTCTACGCGGCGGCGGAACCAGGCCTCGACATGCTCGACCCCGTCTCCCGCCCCTGCGTCCGCACGGCTTTCGTCCTCTACGGGGAGATCCTCGACGCCGTCGCCCGCGACGGGTACGCCAGCGTCCACCGCCGCTCCTCGGTCCCCCTCACCAGGCGGGCTGCCGTCGCGGCGGTGGGTCTTGCCAAGATCGCGGCCGTTCGTCTTCGCGCACCCGCCGCCCTTGAACTCGAGGAGCCGTCCCGATGAGTCCGCGAGCCCCGCGTCGCCGACGCCTCCCGCTCAGCGTGCGCCGCGACCCGGTGGCCTGGCACCGGCAGGAACCGACCTGGCGGGACGCCTCACCCCCGCTCATCGACGCCGCCCTGAAGCGGGCACGGGCCCGGCCCGCCGGCAACTGGTACGTGCTGGGCCCGAGCGCTGCGGTCCGCCCGGGCGCCGGCTACGGGCAGACCGTTGAGGGCACGGAGGTCGTCCTCTGGCGGGGGCCCGGCGGAGCCCTCGTCGCCGGGCCGGGCGCCTGCCCGCACCTGGGCGCCCCGCTGGCGCAGGCCCCGGTCCACCGCGGCACCCTGGTCTGTCCCTGGCACGGACTCGCCCTCAACGGCGCCCCCTTCGCCGGCTGGAGTCCGTACCCCGCCCACGACGACGGAGTCCTGGCGTGGGTACGCCTGGACGCACACGGAGGCGAGGAACCCCTCGCCACCCCCGCCGTGCCACCCCGACCACCCGCCGCCCTCTCCCTGACCGCCGTCTACACCGCTACCGGCGTGTGCGAGCCCGAGGACATCGTCGCCAACCGCCTCGACCCCTGGCACGGCGCGTGGTTCCACCCGTACTCCTTCGTCGACCTCACCGTCCTCGACGACGGCGCCGAGAGCGACATCCTCACCGTGCGCGTCTCCTTCAAGGTGGCCCGGCGTCTGGTCGTACCGGTAACCGCCGAGTTCACCGCCCCCGGGCCCCGCACGGTCGTCATGCGCATCACCGACGGCGAGGGCGAGGGCTCCGTCGTCGAGACCCACGCCACCCCGTTGGGAACCGGCCACGACGGCCGCCCGCGCACCCTCGTCACCGAGGCGGTCGTCGCCTCCTCGCACCGCAACGGCTTCGCCCTCGCCCGCACGGCGGCCCCCCTGCTCCGCCCCCTCATCCGGCGCGCGGCAGGCCGCCTGTGGCAGGACGACCTCGCCTACGCGGAGCGCCGCTGGGAGCTCCGCCGCACCGGACGCTTCCCCGGATGAGCCGCCGAGCGCGGGGGCGACCCGGCCCGCCCCTGCCGGACAGTGCCAAGCGGACCTGGGCGGGTCACGGCAACCGGGCCGGCGGCCGCCCGAAACCCGCCAACACCCGGCCCGCGGCGATACGGCCGCGAGCCGGCACCGTCCACAGCGTCTCGCCGCGCACACCCCACCGCTCCAGCAGGGCGTTCGCCGCCAGGAACCCGCTGGTGGCCGCCCGTTCCATCAGCGCCACCGGCAGGCCCGTACGCACGAGGTCACCGGCGACCACGACACGGGCGTCACCCGTGCGCACCCCGGGCCGGTCCCGGTATCCACCGACGGTGAACAGGGGGCAGTCCTCGCGCCACTCGTGCCGGAAGTCGACGATCTCGGCACGCGCTGTCTCCGGATACACCTCGCGCAGCCGGCGCACCAGCCGCTCCTCCACCTCCGGGCGTCGCTCACCGGGATCGACCGCGTACGCGTGGAGTTCCACCACCGAACCGCCGGTCCGCAACGCCCAACGGTGGGCCTCGCCCTCCCACCGGTCCAGGACGCTCACGTTGTCGAGGCCGTCGAAGCCACTGGTGCCGAGGAACCCGTGCCGGTCGCCGGCCACCGGGCGCGACAGCCACAGCCGCGACACCAGGAACGGCGGCGCGGTCCGCAGCCGGTCGATCGAGGCGCGCCACGCCGGTCCCACGAGCTGCGGGGACGCGCCGGCCACCGCCCGCAGCCCGGCGGTGTCCAGGGCCAGCACCACCCCGTCGTACCGCCCGCCGTCCGCCCCCGCGACGACCTCCATCCGCTCCTCGCCGACGGGGCCCACCTCGCGCACCGCCGTGCCGGTACGGATCTCCACGCCGAGGCCGCGCACATACCGCTCCAGCGGGTCCCACAGAGCCTGCGGGAACGGCTCGCGCGGCACGTCGAAGAGCAGTCCCTCGCTGGAGCCGAGGAAGTAGATGTGGAACATCAGCACCAGTTCCGCCGCCGAGAAGGTCGCCGGATCGGCGAAGAAGCTCCGCGAGAACACCTCGAAGGCGAGGTGGTGTGCCGCCTCCGGGAAGCGGATCGAGGCCAGGAACTCCGAGGCGCTGACCCCGTCCAGCGCCTCGTACACCCCTGGAACCCCGACATCCAGTAGGGGCAGGGCGGCCCGGGGGTTCATGCGCCCCAGATCCCGCCAGCAGAAGGACGGGCTTTGCGCGACGAAGGCGAGGGCGCTGAGCGGCGGGGTGCGCGGCACGCGCGCGAAGCTGTCCTGTCCGCCGTCGCGGTGGCGCAGCGGATAGTCCGGCAAACCGGTCAGACCGTTGAGGCCCGGATCGGTACGGCGTAGCAGCGCCCGCAGGTTGTAGTACTGCCGGAAGAAGGCGTGGAAGCCCCGGCTCATCGTCGCCTCCGAACCGTCCGCCAGCCGCGTCCCCCACCCCGCGAGCCGACCGCCGAGCTGCGCGTCCCGCTCGTACAGGGTGACGCGGACGCCGCGTTCGGCGAGCACGGTTGCCGCCGACAGTCCGGCGATGCCCCCGCCCACCACGGCCACCCGGGGCCCGTGCCCCTCGACCCGGGCCCGTCCGGCCCGCGCGTCGATGCGCCGGGCCCGCCGGTCCCGGCCCGGGTGGGCCCCCTTCACGAGGCGACCCGGGCGACGAAGGTGTGGGTGATCCCGGTCTGCCACCCCGGCAGGGGCAGTACCCGTACGTCCGTGAAGCCGGCGGCGCGCATCCGCGCGGCGAACCCCTCGGCGGTGTCGAAGCCGAGCACGCTGCGCCACAGGTGCTCGTACAGCCCGTCGTCGCCGCCCGCCCGGCCGAGTGGCATGATCACCGCCCGGCACACCGCCGTCCACAGCACCCGGTGCGCCGGCTTCCCGCTGAGCGCGTACTCGTGGACGGCGATCCGCGCGCCCGGTGCCATCCGGGCGCGCACGGCGGCCAGGGTGTGATCGGGATCGGGCACGTTGCGGAAGAGGTAGGCGGCGAAGACGGCGTCGAACGGCCCGTCGACGGCGGCCGCGCCCAGCCGGTCGGCCGAGGCCTGAACGAAGCGGACGTTGGCGGGCCACCTTTTGGCGGTGGCCCGCTCCAGCATGCCCGCTGAGGCGTCCACGCCGGTGATGTCGGCTTGTCCCGCGGCCGACAGCAGGGCGGCCGTCGAGGCGCCGGTACCGCAGCCCAGGTCCAGGACGCGGGCGCCGCGGCCCTCGTCGGGCAGCCCCAACCGGCGGGCCGAGCGGCGCAGGTGCCCGTGGTAGCCGGGACTCGCCGCGACCATCAGGTCGTAGCGTGCCGCTGCGTGGTCGAAGGCAACCGACAGGGCGTCGTCGCGCAGGAGTGACATGACAGCCTTTCAGCGGTGTCCCGACCCTGCGGCCGGGACGGATCGGGGGAGCAACGGCAGTTCCAGCAGCGACCGCAGCATGGGGGCGACGGGTGTGCGCAGCCCGACGCCGAGGTCCTCCCAGGGCGACGTCGCGCCGTCCATGAACCGCAGGACCCGCTCGGCCGGCACGGACGAGAACAGGTGAGCGAAGAACGGCCCCCCGGCGACCCGGCCGGTGTCGAGCGCGCGGAGCAGCACCGCGTCCATCGCCCGGGCTCGGCGCCCGTGCGCGGGTGGCACCCGGGCGGGGGAGCGGCCCGCCCGCACCGCCCCGGCCAGGCGGTGACTCTGGCGCTGGATCGCCCCGAAGGTGTAGCCCGTCGACGGGCGGGTCGCCCCGCCCGCCGTTCCGATGAGGAAGACCCGGCGCCCGGAGCGGCGGGGAAACCGGCCGTCGCTCATCGGGATCACCCCGCGCTCGCGCCCCCGCACGGTGTAGTCGCCCAGGCCCAGGGCGGAGGCGCAGTAGTCGCGCAGGGCGCGCTCATAGGCCGCCTCGTCGAGGACGGCGGGGGAGAACTCCGTGTACTCGACCAGCGCTTCGTACCGGCTCAGCGGCAGGACGTAGCCGAAGGCGAGGCCGCGGGACGGCTGGGGCAGCCTGAAGTCCATCAACGTCGCCGCGCCCGGGTCGAAGGCAGGCTCCGCCGTGCGCACGAACCACCCCAGGAAGTGCTGCAGCAACGTGGTCCGGGCCGCGGGCAGCCGCCGCGGCGGCCGCGAGTCGAAGACCAACCCCGACCGGAGCATCGACGGCGCCCCCGAGGCGTCCCGCCCGCGGACCAATGCCGCCCCGCCGACGTCGTGCACCGACTCCACCGTCAACCGCCGCACCTCGACCCCGTAGGAGTCGAGCCGCTCCGCCATAGCCGCCTCGAAACGGTCGGACCTCAGCATCTTGTACCTCAGAGATCCCAGGGACCGTTCGATCAACGTGCCGTCCGGGGCGTGGACGCGCAGCCGGTCCCAACTCGCCACGAGCAGCCCGTCGTACGGCCCGGCCCCCGCCTCCCAGTAGCACCAGGTCCGGGTGGGTGGACGCAGCGGCCCTGGCGGCGCCTCGACCACGACCACGCGCGGCGCCGCCCGTCCCCCGGGGAGCGGCTTGGACAGCTCGACCGCCAGGGACAGCCCGGCCGCCCCCGCACCCACCACGGTCACATCAGCGTCCCAGCTCAACCCGGCCTCCCGCCCGCGCGCCAACCCATCCTTCTTCCGCGCCGGACACGCCGACGGATGCAGTAAACCGCCAGCCGCTGCCCGGCCCAGGGGCGACGCGGCGGCGACGGTGCAACGGACCATGCCACCGGCCCCTCCGGACGTGCCCCGGGGCGGGCGATTCCCATGTTGCTGCCGGTGAGCGCGCCGGAGAAGCTGCAGGCCGGCCACTGGGCATGCGGACTGGTGCTGTGCACGGATCGAGGCCAGGGCCGGACGCGTCCGAAGGGCGACGCCACGGGCGCCGCGCCGGCGGGCGCCGGGTCGCCGCGCCCGCCTCCTCCTACAGGTAGCGGCGGATGGGGAGCACTGCGGTCTCCCGGGCGCGCTGCAGCAGCGAGCGGCGCTTCCAGCGGCCCGGGCGGATCAGTTCGCTGACCTCGAGGTCCTCGTCGTAGTGCGCGTCGAGGGTGGCGGTGAACTCGGCGTCCATGACGGCGAGCATGACCTCCTCGTCGTGATCGAGGGAGCGGCGGTTGAAGTTCGTGGAGCCGATCAGGGAGACGATGCCGTCCATGGTCATGATCTTCGCGTGCATCATGGTCGGCTGGTACTGGTGGATGCGTACGCCGCAGGCGGTCAGCGCCTCGTAGCGGTGCTGCCCCGCCAGCTGACACACCCGCTTGTCCGTGTGCGGGCCGGGCAGCAGGATCTCGACGTCCACGCCGCGGCGGGCCGTGGCACAGAGCAGGTCGATGAAATAGGTGTCGGGGGCGAAGTAGGCGGTCGCAAGACGGACCCGCTCCTCAGCCGATTCGAGGATCACGCGCATCAGGGTTTGCATGTCCTGCCAGCCGAAACTGGCCGAGCCGCGGACCACTTGCACGATGGCGCCCCCGCTGGGCTCGTGGCTGACGAACCGGTCGCGCTCATCGAAGAGTTCCGCGTGGCATTCGGCCCAGTTCTGGGCGAAGGCGGCGGCGATGCCGTCGACGGCGGCCCCCTGGACCTCGACGTGCGTGTCCCGCCACTCGCTGGGGTTGCGCGCGTCACCGCACCATTCCTCGGCGATGCCGACGCCGCCGGTGAAAGCCGTCTGCTCGTCGACCACGAGGACCTTGCGGTGACAACGGTGGTTCTGCTTGAGCGGCGAGAGGTAGAGCGGCTTGCGGAACCAGGCGACCTCGACTCCGGCCCCGCTCATGTGGTCCAGCAGGTCCCGCTCTATCAGACGGCTGCCGAAACCGTCCAGCAGCAGCCTCACCCTCACTCCCGCACGCGCCCGGTCTGCCAGGGCTTCGGCGAAACGCCGTGCGATGTCGCCCCGCCAGTAGACGAAGGTCATCATGTCGACGGTGTGGCGGGCGCTGCCGATCGCGTCCAGCATCGCGGTGAAGATCTCGTCCCCGTTGCGCAGGGGCCGTACGGCATTGCCCTCGGTCGCCGCGATGCCGATGAGCCGCTCCAGACGCCGGCGTATGCGGTGGATCCGTTCGTCCGCCAGGCCGCTGCCGGCGGAAACGACCGTTGCACCGCCGAGCGGCTGCTCGCTGTCAGTCATACCGGCACTCCTCGGTCGGGCCATGGGCGCTCAGGACCCTACCCGACGGCGTCGAGGGCTCCGGCGCCAGATCCCGGGGTCGCGCGGGGCGAAGAGCCGCACCCCGAGGGAGGAGCCCGTGCCCGTGCTCCAGCGGCGGTCCGGGACTGGCGGCCGCCGGTGCGCTGGACGGCATGGAGCTCGGGCGTCCGCCCGGCTTCATTGGGCCACAGCTACCGTCACAGCTGCTCCGGAGGGCCGGTACCTCGTCCTCCACCCGCTCCTGGTGGTCGGACATGCCTCCTTCGTGATGGCGGTCCTCCCGGCCGGGGGAGGCACTCCGGTAGCGGGCCCTGGGGGAGGGGGATCGAAGTGCGCCTCGTTGGTGTTGGTCACAGTCCCAGGGAGATGGCCAGTCGGGTCAGCTCGGCGGTGCTGTGGACGTTGAGCTTGGCGCGGATGCGGCGGAGGTAGGCGTCGACGGTGTGCTTGGAGAGTCCCATGTTGCGGGCGGTCTGCAGGTAGGTGCGGCCTGCGGCGATGTGGCGCAGGGCTTCCTGCTCTCGCGGGGCCAGCGTGGCTGCGGGGGCCTGGGTGCTCGGCATGGTGAGGGTGAGGCTCATGGGATTTCCTCCGCCGGATCGGCTCGGTCATCTCTGCTCGCACCCTCGGAAGCAGTGGGCTGAATGCCCGTTTTGTCTCTTACTAAGAGATTGGCTGGGCGACTTCGCGAGAGTGTCCGCCGACTGTCACAGGCGTGTGACAGGGCACGCCGACGTCGTGCGAAGCAGCGGCAGAGGCTCGGGCGCGGCGCGGGGGCACGTGATCACTCCGGACGCGACCGGACCCCCTCGGCGTCGGCGCGCCACGGAAAGAGGGCGCTCCTATTTCCCCGCCTGGGCGCGGCCGTCCCGCGGTGCGGGTGGCCGGTCAGTGCCTGGTCAGGTGGTGTGCCATCGGTGTGGCCGGCCGCCCCGCCATTCCACCAGCTGCGGATCGTCGAGCACGTTTTCCGGCTCTATCACCCCGGCGGCTTCGAGGAAAACGATCAGGTCGTGGTCGGAGCGGGCCAGGCCGAGGGGCTCCTCGAGTCCGTCGCGGTGCATGGTGACCTGCCGGCCGCCGTTCGGGGAGGGCCGGTGCACGACGATGGGAGCGCTGTCCATGTCTTCAGGGTGCGCCGGAGACGGGCGGAATGCCCATGCCCCAGCGGCGAAGGTCGCAGGTCCGCAGTCCAGGCCGCCCCTCTGTGAGGTGTTTCTGCGGGTTGCGCACCGTGTGTGCGTGAGCCTGATGAGTTCACAAAGGGTTGCGCGCCTGGTGGGGCGTGCGGTGGTATGCGCAGATCATCGTGCTGGCACAAGACGAGGACGAGGTGATGGAGCCGTTCACCCGGCGCGACGATGAGCGCACATGGACGGGCAGGTTCGTGAGGATTCCGGATTGGTTCGCGAGCGGCTGGTCCATCGAGTTCTGCCGGTCGAATGGGCGTTTCGGGGTGCTGAAGGACTTGGAGTCCCTGCCGTGGGAGCGGCCGCACTGCGTGCAAGTGCTGCTTCATGACGAGGATGACGACTGTTTCGGCCTGTGGATGTTCCACGACGGTGTGCTGAAAGAGGTCCCGATCGCTCGTACGCGGCGCATCTACGACGTGCGGTTTCCGCCGGGCGACGCCCCGCACCCGGGGGTGTTGTGGCGTACCGACGCCCGCGAGCAGCTACCCGTGCATGCCCCTGAGTATGAACAGGATCCACGGCTGTCCTGGTAGGCGCGGTCACGGCATTTCGGATCATCGACAACCGCAGGCAGGCCCGCGACGCGCCCGCCGCCGGACGCCTCGACCATCGGCCGGGGAGCGGGGTCCTAGGAGGGGGCCTGCGCCGGGCCAGCAGCTCGCCGGTGCGGGTCGGCCTGGGGTGTCGGCCGGTCATGGTGCGCGGCTTCGGGGCACGAGGGATTCGTGCAGGGTCCATCGGCGTACAGCGGGACGTATACGCCCATCGTCTTGTACCGCTGGACCGTCGCGGGCAGAGGCTGCCGGCAAGACGGACAGAGGCTGTCGGGACGGGCTGCCGCAGGGTGCTTTTCTCCGTACATATACCGACTTTACGTCTACTTTGCCCGATATTGAAGACTTCTTTGGGTCGACAATCAGCTGGTGCGCGCGGGCTCATCACCGTCAGAGGGCGGTGGCCGCAGCAGGCTCAGTGCCACGGACACGGCGAGGACGACGACGATCACGGCGAGGCTCAGCGGCGAAGGAATCTCCGGGATGGCCGGGCTGATCAGCTTGTGCGACGCCTGCAGGACCAGCTTCACGCCGATGAACGCGAGGATCAGAGCCAGCCCCTTGCCGAGGTAGTGGAAGCGCTCCAGCATGCCGGCCAGCATGAAGTACAGGGCCCGTAGCCCGAGGATGGCGAACGCGTTGCTGCTGTAGACGATGAAAGCGTCGCTGCTCACCGCGAGCACGGCCGGCACGCTGTCCACGGCGAAGACCAAGTCCGCCGCCTCGATCGCGGCCACCACGGCGAGCAGCGGGGTCGCGACCCGTCTCCCCGCCTCCTTGACGAAGAACTTCGTCCCGGCGTACTCGTCGCGGACGGGCATGACCTTCCGCAGCAGCCGCACGGCGATGCTCCGCCCCGGGTCGAAACTGTCCTCCTCCTCCCTGAGGATCTTGTACGTGCTGTAGAAGAGGATGGCGGCGAAGACGTAGAGGACGGCTGTGAACCGGCTGACGACCGCAACGCCGGCGGCGAGGAACATGCCCCGGAACACCAGGGCGCCCAGCACCCCGAGGAACAGCACGCGGTGCTGGTAGGCCCGTGGGACCTTGAAGTAGCCGAAGATCAGGGCGAAGACGAAGAGGTTGTCGACCGACAGGCTCTTCTCCAGCAGCCACGCCGTGGTGTACTCGACCCCGGCCTGCGTGCCCACGACGACGAAGACGGTACCGCCGAAGGCCAGGGCCAGCCCGACCCACACCCCGCTCCATGCGGCCGCCTCACGGAAGCCGATGACGTGTGCCTCCCGGTGGGCAAGGAGATCGACCGCCAGCGACACCAGAACGGTGGCGGCGAAGACGATCCACAGCCAGTAGGGCACATCGTGCACGGCGGGCCCCCGCGGGACGGCAGGTAGGGCGGCAGGTAGGGCGGCTCCCCCTTACGTACGAGTCTGGGGGATCCGCACCGGGTTGTCTTCCGGCCGCCGGAAGAGACCCTGTCGGTCGGCCCCCGTACGGCTTGCTCCGGGGGTGTTTCCGGGGGTGCGCGACCCAGTGGCCTGGTCGTACTGGCGTGGCGGGCGTGCTCGCCGCCGGTCTCGAGTCGCACGGAATCCGGTAGGTCTGGGAATCGCGGGTAGGGGCCGTTCATGATTGCCATCGAAAGCCTCGCGGCCGAAGGCCAGGCCTCGCTCTTCCTGATGCTCGCCGGAGTGGTCCTGGTCGTTTTCCTGATCGGCGCGTTCTGGTACGGCAGCCGACGCAGACGCCGCGCGGCCGCGGCACGACCGGCCGAGCAGAACCCCATCGCACAGCGCCGTGAGGACGCCTGGCAGACCCCGCAAGAGCGCGCCTCCAGCCGGGAGGATCAGGAGAATCCCCGCGGCTGACCGGCCGCCGGGCGGCCGTAGCCGATCAACGGAGGGGAACGTGCTGAGGCAGGCCGACGCTGCGGGACCGTACCGTACGCGCGGTGGTCACCGGTGCTGCCCGGTCCGCGGGATCGGCGCCCGCCTGGCACGCGAGCTCGCCGGACGCGGCATCCGCCTCGCGCCCGTAGGCCGTCGCCGTAGGGCTCGTGCATCAGGTACAGGTCGACGTCAGCTCTTCGCGCGGGATGCCGCGTCAGCGTTCGAGCATCTGTGCCTGGGCTTCGGTGTGGGTCTCGCCGGCGGCGGGCGGCAGACTGCCGAGCTTGTCGATCTGCTCGCCGGTCAGCGTGATGCCGTCGGCGGCGGTGTTCTCCTCGACCCGGGCCGCGCGCTTGGTGCCGGGGATCGGGGCGATGTCGTCGCCCTGCGCGAGCAGCCAGGCCAGCGCGACCTGCGCGGGCGTGGCGCCGACCTCGATGGCGAGGGCCTGGACCTCGTCGGCGATCGCCAGGTTCCGCTGGAAGTTCTCGCCGGTGAAGCGCGGGTTGTCGCGTCGGAAGTCGTCTTCGTCGAACTGGTCGGTGGAGCGGATCGTGCCCGTCAGGAAGCCGCGACCGAGCGGTGAGAACGGCACCAGGCCGATGTTCAGTTCGCGCAGTACCGGCAGGACCCGCTCCTCCACACCCCGGGTCCACAGGGAGTACTCCGACTGCACGGCGGTGACCGGCTGGACGGCGTGGGCGCGGCGGATCGTGTCCGGGCCGGCTTCGGACAGGCCGAAGAAGCGGACCTTGCCCTCGGTGATCAGCTCGCCGACCACGCCGGCCGTCTCCTCGATCGGGGTGTTCGGGTCGACCCGGTGCTGGTAGTACAAGTCGATGTGGTCGGTGCCCAGCCGCTTGAGCGATCCCTCGACGGCGGTGCGGATGTTGGCCCGGCTGCTGTCGAGGTTCCACGGACCCTCGCCCGCGTGGGAGACGAGGCCGAACTTCGTCGCCAGCACCACCTGCTCGCGGCGGCCCGTCAGCGCCCGTCCGAGAAGTTCCTCGTTGGTGTAGGGGCCATAGATCTCGGCGGTGTCGATCAGTGTGACGCCCAGATCCAGCGCCCGGTGCACGGTCCGGATCGACTCCGCCTCGTCCGTCCCGGACCCGGTGTAGCCGTCGGACATGCCCATGGCACCCAGTCCGATCCGGGAAACCTCCAGGTCACGCAGCTTGATGTACCGCATCCGCTCTCTCCGCTCCGTCATCGTCTCCGGCTATGTCCACCCTGGACGCCACCCCGTGCTCGACGACCGCGACGCGCGGTCACCGACGGCAATTCGTTCCCGACTGCCGGCAGGGTGGGCACAGGTCGTCGCGTACCCACTCCCTGGCTCGTCCGTATCCGCAGACACCTGCGGGACCTTGCCGCCCGTGCGGCCCGCTACGCGCCCGAGCCGCCGCCCGCACCGGGCCGCACCGTGCGGTTTGCGCCTGAAACTGTTGCTGGAGTCGCTGCGTCCCGACCCCGTCTAGTCATCGGCCGCAGTATGGACATGCTGGCCTGGACCCCAGCGGGCTCGCCTTGTACGCGGGCCTGGAGGACTGGCCGGTAGAGCACCGCAACCTCGCCCACTACCTCTTCCCGGACTGGAACCTCCGGATCACCGGCTGCGTGGCCCGGCTGCGCGCTGTCGCCGGCACCGCGCCCCCCGACGCCCCCGACCTGACCAACCTGGTCGGCGGACTGCTCCTCAGAAGCCCTGACTTCGCCCACAGCACACCCCGGGGCTGGCGCTGATCGCGGGCGGAGGCCGTTCTCGAGGCCCTGCGCCCGCCGAATGTGCTGCCCTTCGTCCACTCGCGGCACCCGCCCGGGCCGATCGAGTCCGCTGAGCCGGGCCGGCCGTGGCGTGACGTAGGGTGATCGGCGCAGCGGTATCACAGTGCCGCAGTACCGCAGTACCGCAGTACCGCACACGATGAATGGCATCAGGGGACGGGGCCCATCACGATGAAGCTCGGCGAAGCACTGGCGGAGCGCGCGGAGGCGGTTCGCCGCGTCGAACAGCTGCGGACCCGCATCGTGGCCAACGCCCGCCACCAAGAGGGCGAGACCCCCGCCGAGGACCCGGCAGTGCTTCTCGCCGAGGTCACCGAGACCCTCGACGCCCTGGAGTCCCTGATCCGGCGCATCAACCGGACCAACGCCGCCGTGGACATGGGCGCGGACGGCACCCTCACCGACGCCCTCGCCCGCCGCGACACCCTGCGCCTGCGCCACTCCGTGCTCACCTCGGCTGCCGACGCCGCCGCGGGCAGCGGGGAGCGTGGCTACGGCCGCCAGCTGCGCTCGGAGCTGATGGTGCTCCCCGCGCTGCCCGTAGCCGAGCTGCGCGCCCGCGCTGATGACGCCGCCCGCGAGATCCGCGAGATCGACGTACGCATCCAGCGCACGAACTGGGAGGCCGACCTCCTGGAGTGAGACCCGCGATGTGGAGCAGGTAGTCGCTCCGGAGGCGTGCACAACCGAGGGCCGGCGGTTACCGGCCCGGCTGGCGCGCGGAGAGCAGCGCATCGGGTTCGACTCCCGAGACGACAGTGCAGCTCAGCAGCGTGACGAGTCACAGCGCATCGCGCACATTTCATCACCACGTGCAGATCCGGTCGTGACGAGGGCGGGTTCGGGGCATCCGCATCGCAGGACGGCGCCGGGACCGGGAGCTCACGCTCTCGGTCCCGGCGCCGTGTCGTGCGCGGGCAGTGCGGTGCCGTCCAGGCGGTTTCGCTCGGATGCTGCCGGTGAAGCTAGCGGTGTCCGGCGCCGTGCATCGCAAGGCGGAGGAAACGCCGCCCTACTGACGTGTTGTCACCAGGAGCGCCTCCGAGGGCTGGGCCGTCCCTTCCGGCTCCCGCTCCTCGACGGCCTGGCCCCAGCGAAGCTCGGTCGCCGTCCCCTCCGCGCCGTACCGGCACCAGACGTGGCTGGGCTCCGACCCGGGGGAGGGGGTCGGAGCCCAGGAACACGCGGCGGTTGGCCGTGCGTGGTCAGTGGCGGAAGGCGTCCTTGACGTCTTCCTTGGTGTGACGCGCCTTGCCCTTGGCCTGGTCGGCCCGGCCCTCGGCGGTCATGCGCTCGTTGCCGACGGCCCGGCCGACGGTCTCCTCGACCTTGCCCTTGGCCTGCTCGACGTGCGCCTTGCTCTTCTCCGTACCCGACATCGGGGACCTCCTCGTGTAGTACCGGATTGGTCGTGCCCTCTCGCCTGCTCCCGATCGCCGCCCGCAAACCCCCACCGGGCCGCCGGGCTCTGCGGGGCGGCCTCGGGTGGGCTCTCGAGCCGGGGGCCGGGCGCGGACGGCGGAAGGGCGCAGCCCCAGGAGGGGGGAGCGTGGGCGAGGTTCAGCGGGCCCTCGACCCGGGCGTCTGCACCCGCACCCATTCGCACGAGTGGTCTGTGGCTCCGTCAGTACGTGGGGCAGAGGTTGGTCTGTACGGCGGCGAGGATGAACGCGGCCTTGGTGGGGCCGAAGCCGTCCGGGTGGTTGGGGCCGATGAAGCGCCGGTTCGTGGACTCGACGCGCTTGGTCGGGTCCTTCTCGTCCTTCATGGACTGGCACTGGTTCAGGCCGCGGCTGACGGCTTTGTCGTCGTTGCCGCCCACGATCTCGGGGTCGATCTTGTTGAGCGCGGCGAGGTAGATCGCGCGCTGCGCGGGGGCAGGGCTCGGCGGAATCCCGGCGGCGGAGCGCGCGGCCTCGGGGTCGGCGGTGGGCGTGGAGGCGGGCGTGGAGGCGCTGGGCTTGGGCTTGCCTTCGTCGCTCATGCCCGCGTGGTCGGCGTCGGCGTCGGCGCATCCGGTGAGGGCGAGGAGTGCGGCGGCTGTGACGATGGCGAGGGTGTGGTGTGTGCGCATCAGGACATGGTGGGCTCCCGGCGCCTGGGGGTGGGGCGGCGTTGCAGTGCTGTGACATGCGAAAGCCCCACGCGTTGGCGGGGCTTCGGTGTCCGGGCGTGCCGGAGATGGCCCTACTGGGACAGGGCAGGGCGCCGGCAGCCATCCCAGCTGCTGGCGGCCCCGCGGAGCGGACACCCCGGCGGGGCCGGATGCCCCGGACCCCGTGAAACGCATCCAGGGCCCCACAACGCCGACGCCCGCTCGCTCTCCTGGTCCGTCAGTCGCGGCGCGGCTTGCGGAACATGAAGCCGATGACCGGAAGCCACGAGAACAACGCGACGAGCGGGGTCGCCATGATGGCCACCCAGACCAGGCCCTCCGCGAAGAGGCCCACGAGGAGCCCCGTCGGGATCGTGAGCCAGAACTGCAGCAGGAGTGGCCACCCAGGCACGCCGGCGCCGTAGCCCCTCGCCGGGATGAGGCGGGAGAAAGCCATCGGGTGCTTCAGTTCCTTGGCGGTGCGTGCCGTACCGCCGAAGACCAGGGACAGTGAGAACCACAGACCGTGGAACCAGCTGACGACGGGGGAACGCTCCTCGTCGCGCAGGACGTCCCAGAGGGCGCCTCGCATCTCCTCGTGCATCGCGCGCCAGGCGCTGTTGGAGACCGTGACCCAGCTGATCAGGAGGACGAGGTACGGGATCTGGCTGGTCACCCAGCGGGCGGCCGGCCGGAGGCGGCGGAGCAAGGCGAGGGACGCCTCGTAGGCGATCGCAGCGACGGCGGCCGCGATGAAGGCCGTCCGCCACCCCACAGCGTCCTCACCTAGAAACGAGGCGTTTCCTTCGGCGGACGCGAGCACGAGGTCGATGGCGGCGCTCATGCTACGCGCCCCCCGTCGCAGGGCCTGGGTTGCGTCCCCAGGCACGGCCCGGCTCGGTACGGGCGGGAGTGACTTCGGAGGAGAACTCGGCCAGCGCGATGCGAGCGGATCCGAGGTGGTCCGGGTCGATGGTGTAGAGGCGGCGGGCGGGACGGCCGAGTTCGGAGGGGGAAGCCTCCTCGGTCTCGACGGTCAGGAGTCCGGCGGTCGTGAGACGCGCCAGGACCGGATACAGCGTTCCGCTGGAGATGCGGAGCCGCTTGAGCAGTTCGGCGCCGTGGTGCTGCGCCTCCGGCTCGTCAACGAACACCCGCAGTACGCGGGCGACGTTGGCGGTCATCCGAATGTTCATGTGCTTCAGTGTAGAGATCTAGGGAGAAAACTGACATAGCCCCTGAACTCCTGTTTCTGTCCCTTCTGTTCGTTGCCCGGGCGATGACCGATGAGTTTCTTCGTGATCCGCAGTCATAGATCATGGTTGGTGCGCCGCAGCCACGCGTGTGGTCGAAGCGTGCACCGACCGAACCTGCCAAGAGTCAGACACGAGACACCGAGGATCCTCCGATGCGTACTCTGATCAGCACCGCTTTCATCTCCCTCGACGGCGTCGTCGAAGGCCCCGGCGGCGAGCCCGGATACCGGAACTCCGGGTGGACCTTCAAGGACATCGAGTTCCTCCCCGAGGCATTCGAGATCAAGGGCCGGGAGCAGAAGGAAGCCACCGCGATGCTCATGGGCCGGGCCAGTTACGAGGCGTTCAGCCCGGTGTGGCCGGACATGGAAGACTTCGCCGACTACAAGGAGATGCCGAAGTACGTCGTCTCCACCACCCTTGCCGAGGACGACTTGGTGGTGAACTGGGGCGAGACCACGATCCTGCGCGCGCTCGACGAGGTCGCCGCGCTGAAGGAGACGGAGGGCGGGCCGATCATCGTTCACGGCAGCGCCTCCCTGAACCAGGCCCTTTCGGACGCCGGCCTGATCGACCGCTACCACCTGCTCGTCTTCCCGCTGCTGCTCGGTGCGGGCAAGCGTCTGTTCAGCACCACGGACAAGGACACCCAGAAGCTGAAGCTCGTCGAGCACGAGGTGTACGCCAACGGCCTGCAGAAGAACGTCTTCGACGTCGTCCGCTGACAAGGCTTCCGCACCTTCTTTTCGGGGTGCGCTCCTGATCTGTGGTCAGAACCCCGTTGCCCCGGTGGTGCCGGCCCGTCAGCCAGGGACAGGTCGTTTGGGAGGCCCCTGACGGATGCGCAGCTGCTGTCAGGGGCAGTTGGCCATCGCGTCGCCGGTGTCGCGGGTGCAGGAGTCGACTGCGAGGCCGCCGTCGAGGCTGTCGTTGCCGTTGACGCCGTCGGTGGCGTCGAGGGTGTCGGTACCCTCGTCGCCGTTCAGGGTGTCGTTGCCCGGCCCGCCGTTGAGCTGGTCCTTGCCGCTGCCCCGTAGAGGGTGGCGGCAGCATCGAGGTTCGGGGAGACCGTGATGGCGTCATCACCGTCCCCGCCGTGGGCCTGTACCGCCGTTGGTTTGTACCGCCGTGGGAACAGGGCTGGCTGGAGGCCCGGCAGAGGCGAGCGCCAAGTACGGCACCGACCAGGGCTTCGCCGTCGGCAAGTAGCCGGAGGGCCTCGAGGCCGTTCTCGAGGCGGTAACTGGGGCCCGTTGAGGAAGATCACGCGCCGCCGAGGACCTCGTCATCGAACGAATGGAGCGTCCCTCCCTCAGACCTCAGACCGCCGTTGAGTCTTTGGCCGGCGTCGGCGGCTTCGCGCTCCGGTCGGCCTGCTCAGGCTGGCCTGGCGGTACGGCCTGAAGGTGCTGGGCGGCCTCGGTGGCGGTGAAGGAAGAGGCAAAAGTGAACGCGCACGGGGACGGCCCGTGCGCCCGTAGGTCCGTCAGCCGTTCCAGGGCCTCGCCGACGGTCGGGAGGTGACCGGCGGGGACCCACCAGAGCACCAGGTGCGACTCGACGTGCCGTTCGAACCATTCGCGGCGCCGCCGCATCACCTCCAGGTGTCCGCTGCGGTAGGCGAAGTCCCACAGGGCGTCCTGGGTCTCCCACACCGACAGGTTGACGATGACGTTCTCGCCCGCCGGACGCAGGCCGGTGGCGTCGGCCGCCCCCTCCTCCACGAGCCGCCACACGAAGCCGGGAGCGCCGTCGGCAGCTGCGTTGACCGGATCGAGCATCTCGACGAAAGGCGCCACGCGCGGGTCGTCGAAGGGGTGGCGGAGCGCGGCGACGTTGAGTTGGGCGAGGTGGGCGGCATGCGCGGATGCGGTCATGGCCTCATCCCAACACGGCCCGCTTTTCTATGTCAACCATCATTGTTTTTAGAAGTCTCGACCACCACGCAGCACTCTCCCGGTCGGGCGTCCATGCGAGCACGGACGGGACCGTCCGCACCCAGCAGCCCCTCCAGCAGTGCGAGATTCATGCCGCAGACGAGCGGCGGAAAGCGTTCGGCGACGGAGTGAAAGGGACAGTTGCGCATACGAACGACGCGCGCGGCCGCCCCGGCCGCGCCCTCGACACCCTCGGAGTCCTGGACGCCCTCAGCACCCTCGATCCCTTCCAGGTGCGGTTCGTAGCCCCGGGCAGCCAGCATCTCCATGGCCTCTTCGAGGCCACCGCAGGGCGCCGCCGAGCCGCGCAGGGCCTCACCCCGGCGGCGCGCGGCCGCGCAGAGCCCGGCGTCCAGCCCGGCCTGCTCGGCGGCCTCGGCCAGCAGCTCGGCGGCGGTGCGGTAGTCGCGGGCGGGCAGCGACACCGACCACTCGGCCCGCGCCCGCGTGTACACCTTGGCGGGACGGCCCGCCCCCGGCCCTGAACGGCCCGTCAGGCGGCGGCTACCGCTCTCCAGCAGCCCGGCCTCGGTCAGCCTGTCCAGATGGTGCGCGGCGAGCGTGCGCGCCACCCCTGCCGCCTCGGCGGCCTCGTTCCGGCCGACCTCGCGGCCCTGCGCCGCCACGTACTCATACAGGCGGCGCCGCACCGGATCCTGCAACACCGCGATCGCATCAATGTCCTCCACATGGCCATTCTAGGAACAACACAGGTTGGAGATAGAAAAGCGGGACCCACCCACACCGGCCGACGCCCCGCAGCACCCAGCGGTCGGCAACACCGGTCCCGGCAGTTCCGTCGAGGCGATGAGTCTGCGGGCACCCGCAGGTCTACCTCTTGACGGAGACAACCGACTCATCGGGAGTAAGCCATGGGCCTCATCCACATTGAGCTGTTCGCGACCCTCGATCTCGTCGGTCAGGCGCCCGGCGGCCCCGACGAGGACCCGGCGGGGTTCCCGTTCGGCGGCTGGCAGGCGCCCTTGCTGGACGAGGTCGCCGGGGCGCAGGTCGGCGCCGCGTACGAGGGTACGGACGCCCTGCTGCTCGGCCGGCGGACGTACGACATCTTCGCCGCCTACTGGCCTCACCAGAACGGCGGTGAGGACAGCGAGATCGCCACGCTCTTCAACAGCGTCCCGAAGTACGTGGCCTCTCGCGGCAGGCCCGACCTCTCATGGGCCGGGTCCACGCACCTCGGCCCGGACCTCGCCGACGCGGTGTGTGAGATCCGTGACCGGCACGAGCACGTGAAGGTCGTCGGCAGCCTGAACCTCGTGCAGAGCCTCCTGCGAGAGAAGCTTTTCGACCGTCTCGATCTATGGCTGCACCCGATCGTGCTCGGCGTCGGGAAGAAGGTGTTCGACGATGGCGCGGTGCCCACGAACGTCACGCTGCTCGCGCCCCCGGTAGCCAGCCCGAAGGGCACCGTGTACCTGCGCTACGGGCTCGCCGACGGCATTCCCGCGACAGGGGACATGAGCGCACCCGATCGCGGCGTCGCACGCGACGGCTGAGGCCACACCCCCCGCCTGATGGCTCTCTGCCGCCGCCGGACGGGCACCGGGATACACCAGCTGCCCTGCCCACCCACCCGGCCCCGAGCGAGAGGGGATGACCGGATGGAACGTATCGAAGCTGACCTCTTCACGGACCCTGCCTGGCTTTACGACTCCTCGAACGGGTGAGGCTGCCGCTTTTCGACACGATCAGATGGCGTTTGCACTCGACACTTGGCGCATCGGATTCAGGGTGCAACGCAGGTGGGGAGTGTCATGGCGAACGGTAGTGTCCTGCTGGCCTTGCGGGAGGACCCTTTGGGCCGGGGCGTCGGCGGTGATCAGCTGCGGCGGATCGGCAAGGAGTTGGAGAACCGCGGGCTGGAGGTGCGGTGGGCGAGGACGGTCGAGGGAGCGTGTGCCGCCCTCCGTACTGAGGCAGGCTTGACGGCCGCAGTCGTCGCCTGGGACCTGCCGTCCGAGACCGGCGAAGACGCCGACGGCGGGGGAGGGACAGTCCTGCGGCAGATTGTCCGCCGGTTCACGGACCTGCCCGTCTTCGTCGTCATGACCGAGGGGTCGGACCACGGCCTGGACCGCCTGCCCTTGTGGGTGGCCGAGGCCGCCGTCGGTTACATCTGGCCTCTGGAGGACACGCCGTCCTTCATCGCCGGCCGTGTCTTCAATGCGGCACGCGCCTACGGCGACTTCATCCTGCCCCCGTTCTTCAAAGCGCTGCGCCGGTTCGACGACGCCCACGAATACTCATGGCACACGCCTGCGCACTCCGGCGGAGTGGCGTTCTTGAAGTCGCCCGTCGGCCGGGCGTTCTTCGACTACTACGGTGAGCGGCTCTTCCGCACCGACCTGTCGATCTCTGTCGAGGAACTGGGCTCCCTCTTCGAGCACAGTGGCCCCATCGGGGACGCCGAGCGCAATGCCGCACGCATCTTCGGCGCGGACCGCACGTACTTCGTGCTCCACGGTGACTCCACCGCGGACCGTATGGTCGGCCACTACTGCGTCACCGCCGACGAGATCGCCCTGGTGGACCGCAACTGCCACAAGTCGGTGCTGCACGGCCTGGTGATCTCCGGCGCCCGACCGGTCTACCTCGTCCCGACCCGCAACGGATACGGGCTGGCGGGACCGCTCCCGGCCCGGGAGACGACGCCTGCCGCGGTCGCCGCCAGGATCGCCGCGCACCCGCTGACGCCGGGGGCGGTCTCACCCCAGGCTCAGTACGCGGTGATCACCAACTCGACCTACGACGGCCTGTGCTACGACACCGTGCAAACCGCGCGTGCCCTGGCACCGAGTACTCCCCGTCTGCACTTCGACGAAGCCTGGTTCGCCTACGCGCGCTTCCACCCCCTGTACGCCGGCCGGTACGGCATGGCCGTGGGCCCGGACACCTTCGCGAGCGAGGAACGCCCCACGGTGTTCGCTACCCAGTCCACGCACAAGCTGCTGGCGGCCTTGTCGCAGAGCGCCATGGTGCACGTGAAGTCCTCACCCCGGGCGCCGGTCGAACACCACCGGTTCAACGAGGCGTTCATGATGCACGGCACCACCTCGGCTCTGTATCCGGTGATCGCCTCACTGGATGTGGCCGCGGCGATGATGGACGGGCCACAGGGCGAGTGGCTGGTCAACGAAGCGGTCACCGAAGCGATCCGGTTCCGGCAGGCCGTCGTGCGCACCGGACGCCGGATCGCGGACGCCGGCGACCGGCTCCCGTGGTTCTTCGGCGTCTGGCAACCCGACACCGTCACCGACCCCGCCGACGGGACCACCGTCCCCTTCGCCGACGCCTCTCCGGCGCTCCTGGCTGCCGACCCCCACTGCTGGGAGCTCGACCCCGACGCGGACTGGCACGGCTTCCCGGGGCTGAGCCGTGGACAGTGCCTTCTGGACCCCATCAAAGTGACGCTGACCTGCCCCGGCGTCACCGCGCGCGGCGAGACCGACACCTGGGGCATCCCCGCCCGCATCCTCACC
Organism: Streptomyces sp. cmx-11-4; assembly: GCA_049998195.1. Classification (GTDB taxonomy): domain Bacteria; phylum Actinomycetota; class Actinomycetes; order Streptomycetales; family Streptomycetaceae; genus Streptomyces. The sequence goes on along the minus strand of JAEBET010000017.1, from coordinate 45,153 downwards.
GCCTACCTCGCCGACCGCGGCATCGTCGTGGAGAAGACCGACACCTACACCACGCTCATCCTCTTCTCGATGGGCATCACCAAGGGCAAATGGGGCACCCTGATGGACGCCCTCATGGACTTCAAAGCACTCCACGACGCCGACACCCCCCTGCGGCGGGTACTGCCCCACCTGGTCGAGCGCCACCCGCAGCGCTACAGCCGCGCGACCCTGCGCGGCCTTTGCCAGGAGATGCACGAACACCTCACCCGAGCCGAACTGATCGACGCCCTGGACACCGCCTTCCAGCAACTCCCCGAACCCGTCGTCCCGCCCCGGACCTGCTACCAGCAGCTGATTCGCGGCGGTACCGAACGCCTCCCGCTCGCCCAGGCCGCCGGCAGGGTGGCCGCCGCCATGGTCACCGTGACCCCGCCCGGGATCCCCGTCCTGATGCCCGGAGAAGCACTCGGTGCTCCCGACGGCCCGGTCCTGCGCTACCTCAGGGCGCTGGAGGCATTCGACCGGGCCTTCCCGGGCTTCCACAGCGAAGCACACGGCGTCACGATCGACCCCGACACTGGCGACTACCTCATCGAATGTGTACGCCAGGACACCCAAGCTCCGTAAACCCCGCGCCCACACGGCCGTTCTTCCCGGCCTCGTCGAAGACCACAGCGGAGAGCACTCGTCGGCAGGCCGGGTTCCTGGCCGTGGCCGAGGAAGCAGGTCGAGCGGTCATTCGACGGCTCTGCGGGGCCTCTCTCCCGCAGAGCCTGGCCCGTACGGCATGATCGCGAACATGAGCGAATGGAAACTGGACCTGCTCTCACGGCTGTGGGAAGAGCACATGCGCGCGCCATTCCCACCACACATGCGCGGTCGAGAGATCGAAGGCGAAGACATGGTGTTGCTCGACGCGGACATCGCCGGCTGTGTCCTCTCGTCGCTGTCGGGACCCCTTGATGAGAGGCGCCACAAAATCCTGCTCGCGCGCCTCGCGGCCGTTGAGAAGGTCCTGCCGTCGATCGATGACGAGGGCGGCGCGACCGAGTACTACGAGCACGTGCGCGAGATGGCGGCGGTGGCAGTCGAACTCGGGAACGCCAACGCCCGGTAGCGGCGGGGTGCGGATTCCGGAAGGGGTCACCACGAAGCCGGTCCCGGCACCCAGTAAGGGTGCCGGGACCGGCTTCATGGTGCGGTAACGCGTCAGGCGGGGCGTCCGCCGAAGGGGGCGCCGGTGCCGTAGTACGTGCCCAGCTCCTCCCGGTACCCGGCGTCGCCGAGGTGCTTGTCCCGGTGGAACTCGGGGGCGTTCTTGATCTGTTCCTTGGTGCGGTCGACGAAGACCTTCTTGTCGTCCGGGTCGATCCTTACGACCGTGCTCGCCGGCAGAAGGACCTCCTTGCCGAAGATCCACACGCCGGTGTCGACCACCAGGTACGCATCACCGACCTCGTCGGAGTGCTTGTCGACCTTGCCGATGCTGCCATCGGTCGCCTCGACCTTGTAGCCGGTCAGGTCCGTACCGGCCAAGTGGCCGGAGGTCGGCTGGTAACTCCACACATGCTCAGTCACGCGAAAAACAACTCCTCCGGTCTGTGGGGGGCGGCGGGAAAGGATTGTCCGCCGGTCCTCCCAGTTCCGTATGTCGTGCTCGGCGGCGGGTGCTGCTTCCGCCTGGACTCCGTATGCCCCGCCTTTCGGGCTTCACGCACCCGATCGAATGCCGGACCGGGGCGGCCGTCCCGGCTGCTCTCCAGATACCCCCGGAAACCGCCTTTGGTAGTTCCGGGTTCACAAGGGTTTGCCGACGACGGCACGGCGGTGGCCGGTCACCCCCCAGGAAGGGGGGTGACCGGCCACCGCCAGCCACGCAGCGTCAGAACTGCGCTGTTTTCGTACGGCTACCAGCGATACCAGCGGCCGCTACCGCCCTTCGGCCGGGCGACGAAACCGATCAGCCAAAGGATCAGGACTGCGATAGCCACCCACCAAAGAATCTTCACCGCGAAACCCGCGCCGAAGAGGATCAGGGCCAGCAGAAGAACGAGAAGCAGGGGAACCATAGTTATCAACCTCCGAAGCGTCATCTGCCCTACCGGACCCGGGACATGCATTCGATTCTTATCTGTTTCTTATCCTGGCGGCTGGGCAGGAGAGCTCGCCTGCGTTGCGCGCGGTTTCGTGTTCCGTGAGGGCGGCGGTTCGACGGAATCATGTCGATGGCCGGTACACCTGCCGAGACTGCCTTACGCCGCTTGGCCCAATTGAACACTCGGCGAAGCGTCCTTCGGGCAGAACATCCTCCATGGACAGCAATCGCGAGATGGATCCGGCCCACCAGGTGCCGGACGGGGTCGACGAGAAGACGGTGCGCGCTCTGGGCGCGCTTTCGAAGGCGCTGGAGACCACGGAGCGGGCCCGTGGTCACCTCTACGGGTTCCATCAGCTGACCGGGACCGCGGACTTCGAGCTCGGCGACGCGGTCCGGCTTCTGCGCGAGGCGGGCCACGAGGAGCAAGCCGCCCGGGTCGAGCGGGACATCGTGGGCCGCAACGTGATCCCGGGCCACTGGACGTTCCAGATCATCGAGGCGTACAACTCCACCTACTACCAGCCCTTCGCCGCAGTGGAACACGACATCGTCGACGAGGTGGCCGGTGGGCGCGACCACCTCCTGGAAGCCCTTCTCAAGACGGTCCGCCGCACCCCGCACCATCCGGACCACACCGCAACACCCCCCTCCTCCTCCTGAAGGGAGGACCGGCTCGGAGAGGGCGCGAACGCTGTCCGGTGTGGGCACGGAACCGGTGGCCGAATGGGATGCGTGGAGGAGACGGGGAAGACGCGGGATGTGGAAGGAGAAGCGATGACAGATACACGAGTGCGAATGGCCGGTCTGAGGTGTGAGGACGCCCGGCTGATCGCCCGCGATGTCCTGTCGGCGCACGGCGCGGGGGAGCGTCTGGTGGCCGACGTGCTGTTGGTGGTTTCGGAGCTGGTCTCCAACGCGGTCCGTCACGCCGGCGGTGTGACCGATTTTCACGTCAGACACCTCCGGGATTGCGTGGCGGTCGACGTGTCGGACGCGACGTCGCTGTGCCCCCGCGCGCCGGGTACGCCGGTCGAGGTGCAGGGAGGGTTCGGCTGGCTGCTGGTCAACCGGATCGCTGCCCGTACGGAGATCCGCTGCGGCCTGGGCGGCAAGACGATCACAGCGCTCATCCCGCTCCCCGTGGCTACCTGAAGCACGCGGCTTGGTGCCTGCCCGGCATTGGTCCCGGTCTCGCGGCCCCAGCTACGGGCTGAGCTCCGCCTCGATGCTGTCGACGATGATGAAGATCCGAAGACAGTGCGCCGAGGCGAGCTCGAGTAGCCGGGCCATCCGGGGAAACGCGGACCAGACACGGTCCGGGGACGAGTCGGAGTAGTGAGGCGGGCCCCTGCCCACAGGGGCTCCGGCTCGGTGGCACCGCCGTGCCGGCCCGGGCAGCGTCCGGGCGCCGGGAGGTCGGAACGGAAGGGGCGGCCGAGGCACCCGTCAATTCCGTAATTCCGGGTATGCGCAGTACGGGGAGCCACCCGCGTGCCGGGTTGGCCCGGGCAGGGCGTTCCGGCCATGCCGAGGCGGCTCCTGCGTCCCACGGACTACGGAAAGTGACTTCTGATCATGAACCCCTCCCAGACGGTGCGTCCCCGTCCCGTACGGGCGGATGCGGGGAGCGACTTCGCCCGGCTCTCCCGGAAGATCCATGAGGCCGGGCTCATGGCCCGGCGCCCCGGGTACTACACACTGCGCATTGCGGCCGTGACGGCCCTGTACGCCGCCGGGTGGACGGCCTTCGTCCTGATAGGCGACAGCTGGTGGACGCTGCTGGCGGCCGCTTTCCTCGCCTTCGTGTTCGGGCAGGTGGCCCTGCTCGCGCACGACCTCGCCCACCGGCAGGTCTTCCGGCTGCGCAAGGCCAGCGAGGTGTCCGGGCGTCTCGCCGGCAACCTCGGCATCGGCATGGGGTACGGCTGGTGGCAGGACAAGCACACCCGCCACCACGCCAACCCCAACCACGAGGACCTCGATCCCGACCTCGATCCGGACATCCTCGTCTGGACGCAGGACCAGGCCCGCACGGCCAGGGGACTGCCGCGGCTGCTCGGCCGCTCGCAGGCGTTCCTCTTCTTCCCGCTGCTCACGCTGGAGGGGTTCAACCTGCACGTGTCCGGAGTGCGCTCGTTGTTCGACCGCTCGCTCAAGCACCGAGTGTGGGAGGGGGCACTGCTCGCCGCGCACATCGCCGCCTATCTCGGCGCGCTGTTGCTGGTGCTGCCGCCCGGCAAGGCGGTCGTGTTCCTCCTCGTCCACCAGTGCCTCTTCGGCGTCTACCTCGGCTCGATCTTCGCCCCGAACCACAAGGGCATGCCGATCCTGAGGGGCGCCGACCGGCCCGACTTCCTGAGGCGCCAGGTCCTGACCTCCCGCGATGTGCGCGGAGGACGGTTCACCGACATCGTCCTCGGCGGTCTCAACTACCAGATCGAGCACCACCTCTTCCCGAGCATGCCCAGCCCGCACCTGCGCAGGGCCCAGGCCATCGTCCGCGGGTACTGCGAGGAGCTCGGGGTCAGCTACCTGGAGACCAGCCTGTTCGACTCCTACCGGCAGACCCTCGCCAGCCTCCACGCGGCGGGAGCTCCCCTCAGAAGGCCGCGGACCACCTGACCCAGAAGCCGCGGACCACCTGACCCCAGAGGGCCCGGACCACGTGACGCCGCGACCACCGGCCGGCACGCGGGAGGTCCGTTGTACGCGGGACACCGGCGGCGTCAGGCGGGGCGCGGCGGTCGGCGCGGGTCGGATCGGGCGCAGCGGACACAGGTGGTCGCCGCCGGACGGATCTCCAGGCGCTCGGGCGGAATCGTCCCGCCGCAGCCTTCGCACTGCCCGTACTCGCCCCGTTCGAGCCGTTCCAACGCCCGGTCCAGTTCTTCCAGGTGCTCGCGCGCCCGCGCCATCAGGGCGGCCACGTGGGCGCGCTCGAAGGCCGTGCTGGCCCCCTCGGGGTCGTGCTCGTCGTCGACCGCGACCAGGGCGTTCGCCGCGACGATCCCGTCGAAGTCGCGGCCCAGCGCGGCCGTCCGCGCGAGGGTGTCGGCGCGGTCGGCCGCGAGGCGTGCGCGGGCGGACGCGAAGGTGGACGGGCCGCGCTCGTCTCGGCCGTACCGGGATTCATCGCCCATGCGTGCCACAACGCCGGGCCGCGCTCCCCGATTCCCGCGATGACCGCCGAGGTCCGCGCCGACCGGAACCGGCGCGCATCTGCTCGTCGACGTCGAAGAGGACGCTCCCGCCGGCCAGGCGGGGGGTGGCGCACGCGCACCGGGGAGGGTGTCTGCAGGGGAGAGCGGCTGGAGCCCCCTGTCCGGGTGGGACCCAACCCCTGCGCGGTCGTGGCGGTGAGGAGAACGAAGCGCTGGGTGAGGGCGTAACCTTACGTAACTGTTCCGTAGCACATAGCGATAATTGCAGCTCGCGGGGGCGTGCCTCACGGTTCGACCACTGGCGCGCTCGCCACTCGCCATGAGAAGACAGCCGCGATCTTCCTGGCGGGACTCCCCATCGCGGGCATCTTCCCTCTGGTCTGCACGGTGATCCAAACGAGAGACCTCAGACCTCGCGCTGGCAGCGTCAGGCGGCCGCTTACCCGCTAGATGGGCAGCGCGGGGTTGACGAGCTGGGTCAGCACGACATCGCGCAGCGTTTGCGGAGCAGTTGTTGACGAGGGTCCACCGCCACGTGCCGGTGGTGCCGTCTTCGGGAATCTCCGGCTCCTCGTAGGTGAACGTGCCATGGGCGTCCCACGCAGGCATGGTCCGGTGCCGCGAGCTGGCAGGGCCGACGGCGAGGACTGAACCCCATCTGGGCAGTGCATGCGGCACCGCGCCAACCGACGTTGCGGAGCGCCCGCGGAACGGGCCACCGGGTGGCTTATTGACGGCTAGTCAAAGAGCCTGGTGAGAAGGGGTTTCCCAGGAGTTTCCCGTTTCCCGTCGTGGTGGGCCACCCGCGCTTCCTCGACACGGAGGGGTGGCGGGGCACAGTCTCGGAGTGCCGGCGGACGGCCGGTGCGTGGCTTCGTACGGCGAGCACGCCGACGAAAACCGCGACGAGCACGGCGACCCGCGGGACACCTCGACGGGATGGGGGAACGGACATGGCGATGTGGAGAACGGTGGGGGCGGCGGTGGCGGCGGCGACCCTCCTGGCCGCGTGGGGAGGTGCTCATGGCACCCCGGCGGCCGCGCTACCGAAGGCGGCGGGCGCGTGCGGCGTGCTCGCCCCCGGGGCTTCCGCGGTGGCGGAGGGGGCCGTACGGGCCGCATGCGAACAGATCGGCGTCTGGTACACCTGGGGCGGCGGCCACGGACCGCAGCCTGGGCCGACGTACGGTCAGGTCGACCCCAGCGACCCGGACAGCGCACACGACCCGGAGCGGCTGGGCTTCGACTGCTCGGGACTGGTCCGGTACGCCTACGCCCGTGCGGCCGGCGGGGACCCACTGCCCGGCAACGCGTACCACCAGTTCCACTCGCCGCAGGTGAAGCAGCGTTTCACGGCCGCGCAGGGGACCGCGCCGCTGCTGCCGGGGGACCTGCTGGCCTGGGGGTCGGGGGGCTCCGTCCACCACATCGCGATCTACCTGGGTGCGGGGAAGATGGTCGAGGCCCGGGAATCGGGCACCCGGATCACCGTCAGCGACGTACGGCTGGGCGGGGACTACGCGGGAGCGGTCCGCATGGCCGCCGCGGCGGCTCCCGGCACGTTCAGTACCTGGGGCACCGATGTGTGGACCCACGAGGAGCCGTCGACCACGAGCCCGCGAGTGCACCGGTTTCCCGGCCCGACCACGGTGCGCGTCGAGTGCCAGAAGCACGCCGAACCGGTGACGGCGGAGGGCTACACCAACGACGCCTGGTCCTACCTGCCCGAGTACGGGGCGTGGATCACCAACATCTACATCAAGGGCGCCGCCTGGCTGGACGGCGTTCGCACCTGCCCCTGAGTACCAGCCGCACCACTGATCACGCACACCCATCACCCGGCTCCCGAGGGAGCCCATTTCGAGGAGGAAGCATGTCCGCAAGCAGGAAGATCGCCCTGGGTCTCGCCGCCGCCGCACTGGCGGGCGGCATGGCCGCCGTGACCGGGCCCGCCGCGGCGACGCCCGCCACCGGGAAGAGCGCGGCCGCAGAATGCGGCGTCCGCGCCGACGGCAAGCTGTGGTGTGGCAACCGGGTCGGCGCCAAGGGCTACGAGCACCGCCGGTACAACTCCGCGGTGCGGGGGCCGCTGAACACGAGCCCGAGCTGGTTCCAGTGCTGGGGCCGCGGTGACCAGCACGCCGGTGGCAACAACGTCTGGTACTGGACCAAGCTGGACAACGGCCAGTGGGGCAACGTCCCGGCCGTGGACGTCCACACGTCGGTCGACCCCGCGCCGGGCCTGCGCGAGTGCTGACGCTCTGATGGCCGCCACCTCCCCGCTGGGAGGTGGCGGCCTTCGCGCATCGCCGGCAGCCGGCGGCGACACGGGGGTCCGAGAGGGGCAACGGCGCGATCCCGGGGCGGTGACCGACGGGGTCAGGCCCGCGCCCTGGCCGGTTCCCCGCGCCCGTTTTGGCGACGGGGCACGGGTGTACCGAGGGCTCAGTCCGACTGGCAGCTTGGCGCTTTGCATGCGGATACCGGGTTTCCGGTAATGGGTCCACCCGTTGGGCGCCGGCGCCCGGTCCTCGCCGGTGGTCGCCGTCCGCGTTGGTGCGCAGCCATACGACGTCGGCAAGGGTCTGCGTAGCCCGCTGCCCAAGGGGTAAACGCGGCGTACTGCCAGCGAGTCGAGGAGGTTGCGCATGCCGGCGCGCCCGAGCTCAGCCCACGCCGTGCAGATCCAGCCCGGCTCGCTGCTGGGTGACCGATACCGGCTTCAGGCCCTCATAGGTTCCGGTGGGACGGCGGACGTGTACCGGGGTGTCGACCGCGTCCTGCGACGCGAGGTCGCGGTCAAGGTCTTCCGTCCCGGAGCGGACACCGTCACGGCCGACCGCTTCTGCGACGAGGCGCAGATACTGGCGCGGCTCTCCCACCGCGCCCTGGTCACCGTGTACGACACCGGCCGCCACGAACGCGGCGCCTACATGGTCACGGAGTTGATACCCGGCACCACCTTGCGCACGCGCATCAGTGCCGGCCCCCTCACCCCCGTACTTGTGATCCGGCTCGGCGCCGAGATCGCGTCGGCCCTCGACCACGTACACGCGCACGGCATCATCCACCGGGACATCAAACCGTCCAACGTCCTGCTCCGCGACGACGGCTCACCCTTCCTTGCCGACTTCGGGCTCTCCCGAGCCGTCGACGACCATTCCCGCAGCGAACCGGACACGCTCGTCGGGACCCTCCCCTACATGGCCCCCGAACAGCTCCTGGGCCAAGGAGCGGGTACGGCCAGCGACGTCTATGCCCTGGGCCTCACGCTGCTGGAAGCGCTCACCGGCGTCCGCGAGTATCTGGGCACTCCCGTTGAGGTGGGTGTTGCTCCGCTGCTGCGTCCCCCGCAGGTGCCCGAGCTGCTGCCCGCCGCTCTGGCACGGCTGCTGAAGGCGATGACCGACCAGGACCCGCGGGCCCGCCCCGACGCCGCCCGAATACACCTGACCTTTCAGGCCATCGGCGCAGCGCCGAACGCGGGCATGGTGCTGACGCCGCCTCGTGCCTCCGCTCCCATGAGCACGCCCCCGGACACCCACCGTGCACCCGCCCCGCTCCACCGGCCCGCGAATACGCCCGGCGGCAGAAGGCGTCGGCGCCCCCGCCGTGCGACGGAGGTGGCCCTGATGGCCGCGAGTGTGACCGGCACGGCCCTGCTTCTCGTAGGGGCGACCGCGTCCCCTCTGGCATCCACATCCACCGGCAGTCGGCCGACGACGCCCGAGGCGGCTGCGCGTCCGTCGCACACGCCCGCGGCACCTACGAACTCGACCGCACCCGCGATCACAACCTCGCGCCCTACCTCCCCAGCGGACGCAGCCCCCCACCACCCCTCCGCGGCCCCTCCCGCCGGTTGGGCACCGGCCGGCCTGCGCCCTGCAGGCAAAGACAAGGAGCGCACGGTAAAGCATGGCCGGAAGAAGTAGGACAAGAAGCCCCTGCGAGGTCGGCCCCCCTTCTCGGCAGTTGTCGGCGAGCACGAATTCGGAAGGGCGCTGGCGGCCATGGCGCGAAACCAGGCGCCCTCGTCGATGACGGCGTGCAGCCGTGCATGGCCGCCACGGCGGCGGGTATCACCCCTCCGGTACGCATGTGGCGTCGAAGTGGTGGAGAAACAAGGGGTACGGGAAGTGATTCGAAAGCTGCAGGCGGTCGCGGTGGACTGTGCAGATCCAGTACGGCTCGCACAGTTCTACGCGGACCTGCTCGGCGGCCGGCTGGTCGCGGACCCGAAGGACCCCGACTGGGTAGAGGTGCACGGGTTCGAGGGAACGCCGCTCGCCTGCCAGCGTGTGGACGGCTACCGCCCGCCCGAGTGGCCCAGCCAGCAGTACCCGCAGCAGCTCCATCTGGACTTCGACGTGGACGACCTCGAGGCGGAGGAGGAACGGGCGCTCGCACTCGGGGCGACCGTGCTGGAGCGGACGGACCAGCTCCGCCCGGAGGCCAACTGGCGGGTTTATGCGGACCCGGCCGGCCATCCGTTCTGTCTCTGCCTCCACTAGAGGTCGCGCGACCTGGTCGTGCGACCTGGTCGTGCGGGACCTGGCACCGGACGGTAGCGGCACCGTTTTCCCGCACACCGGGGGCGGACACGGGGCATTGATGACCCGTTGGGCGCGAGCCAGGTCAGGTCAGGCCAGGTCAGGCCAGGCCAGGCCAGTCGCAGGGCGATGCTGATGGTCCTGATGGTGACGCATTGCCCGAGGTGCTGAATGAGAGGCCATCCGTAGCCGCTGGGACAGGTGGAGGCTGTCGTGGGCGAGGTGGCTGGTCAAGGCGGTGATGCCGCCGCCGTGGCGGATCGCGTTGGTGACGAGTTCCGATGTCACCAGCAGTGCGTCGGCGGCGGTGACGGGTGCGTGCGTCGTCGCCCGTACGGCCGCGGGCCCGTGCGTATCCGGGTCCGCAGGTGTCGTCGCTGCTGGGGGCGGGTTCGTACGGTCATCGCCTGACCTCGGTTCGCGCGGGCCATGCAGCCCCACGCCAGTTCGGACGGTGGCGGGGGGTCAGCGTGTCACTGTGTTCTCCATGCTGTCCGTCACGCGCAACGCGCGGCCCGCCCCGGTGATTCGAACAGTCGGTGCTGACAGACTGGGCGGGCCGCTGTCAGTGGCCGCCGGGCAGCCGCAGGGCGCAGGCGATCGAGGGCGTCCTGCCGCGGCATGGCGGCGCCCCCGCCGTACGCCGCGGCGTACTCACCGCGGCCGAGCCGTCGCGTGAGAGTTCGGCAGCGAGTTCGCGCGCGTAGCTCCGGGTCGCCGTGGTCGAAGGCATTCATGTCATCGCCCCCAACCTCGACCACATGCGCACCTGCCCACCTGGGCCCGGTCCTGGCGGACGGCCGGCACATATAGGACAGTATCCGACCTCATTGCCGCCTACGCTGCCGAGCATGACCACTTCCCCGCAGAACCAGCCCCGACCGCCTTCCGGCGAGCGCGGAGAGCTGCTCCAGGCCCTCGCGGAACAGCGGGAGCTGTTTCTGATCACTCTCCGCGGGCTGACCGACGAGCAGGCCGCCCGGCGCACCACCGTCAGCGAGCTGACGCTCGGCGGGATCCTCAGGCACCTCGTGTCCGGCGAGCGCGCGTGGACGCAGATCTTGGTCAAAGGAGACGGGCAACTGCCCGGAGGCATGCTGGACATGGAGCAGTACCGGATGGGCCCCGGTGACACGCTCGAGGAGCTGCTCCGACAGTACGCGGCGGTCGCCGAGACGACCGACGACGCCGTCGCGGACCTGCCGGACCTGGACCGGACCGTACCGCTGCCCGCCACCCCGTGGTCCCCGCCGGAGCCCGTCCGCTGGTCCGCGCGCCGGATTCTGCTCCACCTGATCCAGGAGACGACGCAGCACGCCGGTCACGCGGACATCATCCGCGAATCCCTGGACGGTGCCAGCTCCACGGCGCAGCGCTGACCGGCGAGCCCGCGCCGACGCCGGGGCATGGGGGACCGGGCGGCCGGAAAGACGCATGACCATGGGGACACCGGAAACAAGGCCGATCACAGAGGGCCGGTTCCGCCACCGCGGGGCCGAGCTGGTGTACGACGAGGCCGGGGCGGGGCCCCTGGCGGTCTACGCGCACGGCGGCTTCGTCAGCCAGGCCGTCGAGCAGCGGATGGACCTGTTCGACTGGGCGCCGGTCCTCCGGGCGGGACGGCGCCTGATCCGTTACGACGCACGCGGGCACGGCCGCTCCACTGGCCGGCCCGTCGATGCGGACTACACGTATGCCTCGCTCGCTGACGACCTGCTGAGCCTGCTCGACCACCTGGGCCCCGCGGAACGCGTCGACGCGATCGGCGCGTCGATGGGCTGCGGCACCTGCCTCCACGCCGCCGCCCGGGCGCCGGACCGTTTCTCCCGGCTGGTACTGCTGCTCCCGCCGACAGCCTGGGCGACCCGGGAGGCGTACGCCCGGGCCAACCGGGCCGCCGCTGACACCATCGAGCGAGAAGGGGCGGGGGACTGGCTCGCGGCCCGGGGCGAACGGCACCGCCCCGCCGTCGTCGCCGACGTCCCCGAGTTCCTGCCCACGCCGCCAGAGCCGATCCTGCCGTCCGTTCTGCGCGGCCTGGCCCGCTCCGACCTGCCCCCGCCCGTCACACTCGCCGCGCTGCGGTGCCCGACCCTGATCCTGACCTGGGTGGACGACCCCGGCCACCCCGTGTCCACAGCGACCGCCCTGGCCGAGTGCCTGCCGGACGCCGAGCTCCACCTGTCCCGTACCCGCGCCGACGTGCGGACCTGGGGACTGCGCATCGCGGACTTCGTCACGGGTCCCCGCCCCCGCCACGGCCCGTGCAGGTAACGGGCATGCCCGACGGCGGAGTGAGCCGCCGGGCAGCGGGTAGGCGCCGGGCGCCCCGGCATTCGGGTTCTGCTCACGCGGGCCGGGCGTACTGCTTCCGCATCTGACGAGGGTGGTGCGAAGCACGGGGAGACACCGCCTGCTGAGGCGAGCACGTGAGCCGGTGAGGAGGGAGCAGCCATGACGCTGGTGGCGGCGGAGACACGCGGGGCACCCTGCTGGATGAGCCTGATGACCGGGGACCTTAACGCGGCGGAGCGGTTCTACGGGGCGGTTCTCGGCTGGACCTTCCGGCCCGGCGGGTTCGGCAGCGCGTCCTCGGTCGCCGAGCTGAACGGCGTGCCGGTCGCGGGCCTCCACGCGGTCGCCGGGGAGCTTGCCGTGCCCGTGGCCTGGACGGCGTACTTCTCCGTGGACGACGCGGACGAGGCGGTGGCCCGCGTGCGGGAGCGCGGCGGCACGGTCGGAGTCGGCCCGGTCTCCTACCCTCCCCGCGGCAGGGCGGCCCTGGTAGCAGATCGCGACGGTGCGGGCTTCGGCCTGTGGGAGGGGCGTGTGCTGGCCGGATGGAGCGTAGGGGGCCGGGCGCCGGCCTGGCTGGAACTGCGGACCAGAGACGCGTTCGACGCGGCCCTCTTCTACGGTGGGGTCCTGGGCTGGTCGGAGGGTGTCCGGGGCTGCTGCGAGGCCTCCTACGAAGAGGACCAGGTCGTACTGCGTGCCGAGGGGGAAGCGGTCGCCCGGCTGAACAGCGGCCCGGTGGAGACGGGAGCGGAGAAGCCCCACGAACGGCCCCGCTGGCTGATCCACTTCAACGTCCCCGACGTGCAACAGGCCCAAGCCGCCGCTGTCGCCCTCGGTGCGACGGCGGTGTCGGGGCCGGGGCCGTCCGAGACCGACCATGACCAGATCACGCTGCGGGACCCTCACGGCGCCCTGTTCACCCTCGACCAGAGCTAGCAGTCCGGAGCCGGGGCGTCCACTGGACACAGCCGTCATCGGGGCACTGCGGCGCCCGGTCGGGGCCGTGTCCGCAGTGGGGCGGGCGGTCCGGGCGGCGGATCCTTTCCCCAGTACGACTGATCCACCCGCACGGGTGGCCCTTGTGCACCGTGCCCCGTAGAACCCGGTAGCCGCGCCTATAAAGGGCCCGTCACGTTGATCGACTGATGGGTTCTCACCATGCTGCAGGCCGCTCTGCGAGTGCTCGCCGCCCTCTCCCTCCTCTCCGCCGCCGCCGTCGCCCCGGCAGCGGCGGCTGCCGCCCCGGCGGCTGCCGCCACAGCCCCGGCCGCTGCGGCGGACGACCTGACCACCCCGTGCGGCCCGACGGTCGAGTACCGGGCCTGGGACTGGTGGCGTACGACGACCAGTCCGTCGATCGCCCGTCCCGTCGCTTCCGCCGCGGCGGCCGAGCGCTGGCAGTGGCGTACGGACGTCAACGCTTTGTGGCGCGGTGACACCCGGGAGACGGTCCAGGAGATCTTCGAGACCGGCTTCACGCCGCGGGGCGAGCAGGTGACCCCGCTCGCGGAGTACATCGTCAAGGGCGGCGGCCAGAACAGCGCGCACCTCAGCACAAGCTGCGAGAAGTGGGTCGCTCAGAAGTTCGCCACCTACGGCAGCGCCAAGACCGGCTGGGTCTACGAGATCTACGCGCCCGGCGGGATCGACGTGAACGCCACCGCCCTCCTCAACGACTACAGCTCGCCCTACCTGTGGAACAAGGAGATCGACTTCCCCGGCGGGGTCAAGGGCCGCTACATCAAGGGCGCCTGCAAGTTCCGGCTGACCCACACCGACCCGCAGACCAAGGTCAACACGTACGAGGAGCTCGGCTGCAAGGACAACTCCGGCTTCGCGCCCTACGAGGCGGACGCCGCCCTCGCAGCGGCCGGCCGTCGCTGACGCGTCCAGGTTGCCGGCGTGACCTGACGCTCCGCCGGCGCCGTGAACAACCCGCGGCCCACCGGCGGGGTCGTGATCCCGCGCACCGGGCAGCCCGCGTACGGCTGTCCGGTGCGCGGTCGGGCGACAAGCGGGTTGCACGCCCACGAAGCCTGGTGCGATGGTTCCGCTGCGGCCGGACGAGATTCCCCGTCGCGTCGTCTGGTCCTAACCGCGCCGGGAGGCTCCGTCGTCCTTGAGGAGTGCGCAGGCGAAGTCTTCCTGGACCGTGCGGAGCCGGGCGAGGAGGGCGGGTTTGTTGCTCTTGCTGGTCTGGGTGTTGATCGAGAACGTGAGGGAGCGGGTGCCGTCGGGGGTGGTGGCGGCGAGCTGGGTGTAGCCGGGGAAGTTCCCGGTGTGGCCGTAGAGGACGCCGCAGCGGGTGGTGTACTGGAAGAGCGCGAGGCCGGCGGCGTTGGTGCCGGGGCCGGCCGGTTCGGAGGAGTCGCCGGGGCGGAAGGTCAGCTGTTCTTTGCGGGTCTGCTCCGACAACAGGGCGGGGCCGCCGTACGCGCGGATGAAAACGCCCAGTTCCCTGGGGGTGGACACGATGCCGCCGGAGGCCCAGACCCCTGAGGTGCTGAGGGCCTCGCTGATGTCCTCGGGTTCGGCCGGCGGGTTGACGTCGTAGCCGTGCAGGAACGGGCGCGGGAGGCGGTAGCCCAGGGGCAGGCTGGTCCGGCGTAGCCCGAGGGGGCGGTACACGAGGTCCCGTAGGAGGTCTTCGTAGCGGCGGCCGGTCGCGGCCTCGGCCATGAGCGCGACGGCGATGTTGTCGGAGTTGGAGTACTCGTACAGGGTGCCCGGGTGGAAGAGCAGCGGCTCGTCCGCGACGAAGTCGAGGAGCCTGCGGGGGTCGAAGACGTGGCGGGGGTCGGCCTGCACGATCCTCAGGAACTCGGGGTCGGCCGAGAAGTCGGGCAGGCCGCTGGTGTGCTGGAGGAGCTGACGCAGGGTCACCGCGTGCCAGGCGGTGGGCTGGGCGGGCAGACGGCTGCCGATGGTGTCATCGAGGGACAGGGCCCCCTGGTCGACGAGCCGGAGCGCGACGGCCCCACTGAACGCCTTCGCGACGCTGGCGATGCGCATGTGGTCGTCGAGGTCCGGCCGGCGACCGGTGGAGATGTCCCCGACGCCGGCGGTGTACACCTGCGTCCGGTCGCCTCTGGTGAGCACGGCGATCACCCCGGGCGGGCCGTCGTCCTGGGCGACGAGCCGTTCCAGCTGCCGCTGGAGGCGCTCGTCCTGGTTCGGGCGTCCACCGGCGGGGCCGGGGTCCGCGCCGGCCGCCTGTGCGGAGGGGAGGAGCGCGCCGAGCGCGGCGGCGGTGACGGCGGCGGCGGACAGTCCGGTGCGGAAGCGGCGTACGGCGCGGGTGGGCACGAGTGTCTCCCGGGGGTGCGGCAGGCGGTCGGCAAGACCGGTTGATACCGCCTGCCTAGCAGCCGGGCGTCGGTTCCGGGCCCGCGGCGCGCGTGGCCGCGGCCGGTCAGCGGACACGGAGGTCCCCGGCGCCGGGCGTGTCGCGCGCCGGTGCAGTACGGATCTTCGATGAACGCGACAGCAGCGCAGAAGACTGAGAGAGGGGCACCCCACGGTCGGAGCGGGCCTTGACCGGTCAGCCGAGGACGAGCGGGAAGCGCGCTCCCCACTCGCCCAGTGCGCCCTCTTCGGCGGCCGTGAGCGCGTCGGGCGGTGCCGACCAGCAGCGCGTCCTGGCCGGAGAACGACGGCGGGTACGCCGTCCCGGCGATCCGCTCGAGCAGCGCGCGGGCCGTGGCCGGGCGCGCTCGGTCCCGCCGCCCACGAGGATGAGTAGAGGTCCACGTCCACAAGCCGGTCCTCGGACGTGCCGGCCGAGTACACGGCTCGGTCGAAGACGGCGTACGGGCACCGTGTCCCGCCCGCCCGCCCCACCGCCGGACGGGTTCGCGGACGCGGCGTACTGGACAGAATCGGCTCATGTACTCCGTGAAGACCGTCCTGACGGCTGCCGCAGTGCTCCTCGCCCTCGCTGCCCCGGCCGCCGCACTGCCCGCTGTTCCCGCCGTTGCGGCCGGCCGCTCCCAGCCCGCCGCGGCGAGTCCGTGCGACGGTGCCCCGACCTGCTACGTCGACGTGACGGTGGCCCAGGTCTGGGTGAGCCCCGGGCAGGTCCGGCCCGTGGACGCTCCCGCGACCGCCAATCCCGCGGACATCCGCGGCTGGTTGACGGCCATGTCACTGGACGAGCGTCGTGACGTAGCCGGGGAGACGCAGGCCCTCCACGGCGCGAAGGTGACCGTCGACCGGACGATGTGGCACGGCGGCCTCGTCTGGGACCACGTATGGGTGCATGGCCAGCCCACCCCCAGGGACGAGGCCGGACGAGGCGCCTACCCCGGTTGGATTCCCGACCGGCAACTGACCTCCGATCACCGGCGGCCGCCCGGTGGTACGCACGAGGAACGGGTCGGTCGCCCCACGGCCCGTGGCTTCACCACCGCCGAGGCCGCCTTCTCAGTCGCCGGGTCGGGGCAGGCACGCGAGTACTCGTACAACACCTCGTTCCCCGTGAAAGCCGGCCCGCTGCCCGGCGTCGTCACCGCCTACTCCCACAGCGGTGCCCAGGTGTTCTTCCGGGCCGGGGACCTGGCGAAGGTACCGGCCGCGCCGAGCGGCGAGGACGTGGTCGCCGCCGCACGCACCTTCATGGGCCTGCCCTACCTGTGGTCGGGCACCTCCGGATTCGGCTACGACTGCTCCGGGTTGACCGGCCAGGTCTACTCCGCCCTCGGCATCACGATCCCCCGGGACGCTCAGCCGCAGTTCGACGCGGGTGGCGGGCAGGCACCCGCCGGTTCGGCCGTCGGTGTGCGCATCACCGACACAAAGGACCTGAGGCCCGGCGACATCGTCGCCTTCCGCCCCGCCACCGGCACCGAGGTCACCCACGTCGGCATCTACTCGGGGACGAGGAACGGCGAACCGATGATGATCAACTCGCCCCGAACCGGTGACGTGGTGAAGGAGGAACCCATCGGTTCCACCGGCCGTGTCTACGTGGGCGCCACCCGTTTCCTCACCCGCTGACGTGGGTGCGGCACCGTCCGACCCCGGCGTACCCGGCGGTGCGGGGGCAGGGAGCCTCAGGGCTGTGCGCCGCCCTGTTCGGTGCGGTGCACCAGCCGGGAGAGTTCCGTCCGCGAGCGCACCCCGAGCAGGGCGAAGACGTTGCGCAGGTGGTGGTCGACGGTGCGGGGGCTGACCGAGAGGCTCAACGCCACCTCCCGGTTGGTCGCGCCCTCGGCGACGCGGCGCGCGATGCGCAGTTGCTGCGGGGTCAGCCGGCCCAGACCACCCGCCGGTACGGGGGCGGGGGCGTCACCGGTGGCCCGCAGCTCGGCACGGGTCTGCTCGGCCCAGGCCGGGGCCCCGCAGCGTTCGAAGGCGACCAGCGCGTCCCGCAGCCGGTTCTTGGCCTCCGCTGGACGGCGTCGGCGGCGCAGCCACTTTCCGTACAGCAACTGGGTGCGGGCTCGCTCGAAGTCGCCGTGCGCCGTCTCGTGCCGGGACAGGGCCAGGGCGTAGAGGGCGTCGGCCGTGTCGTCCGGCGGGGCGGCCAGGGCGCGGCACCGGGCCAGCTGCGCCGGTGCCTGCGGGTCGGCGCCCTGGGCGGCCCAGAGGGCGAACTCCTCGACGGCCGCTCTCGCTTCCGTCGAAGCCCCGGACATCACGGCGGCTTCGACGAAGCAGGGCAGGGCGAGCATGCGGACGGCGAAGTGGCCGCGCCCAGGACCCGGCCGGGTCAGCGGGCCGAGGCGGGCGGCGGCCTCGAGGGGTCGGCCGCGGCACAGGTCCGCGCGCGCCAGAGCCCATTCGGCCAGGGTGACGGCCTGGAGGAGCCCGTGCGGTCGGGCGATCTCCACGGCGGCCCCGGCGTGTGCGGCGACGGCGGCCGCGTCGTCCTCGACGGAGGCGACCAGTGCCAGGATCGCGTGCTGACTCGCGGCCGTGTTGCGCTGGCCCGCCCGATGGGCGGCGCGCAGGCCCTCCTGCGCGTGGGTCCGCGCCCGTGCGTGCTGGCCGGCGCGTAGCTCGGCGTACGCGAGGTGTTCGAGGATCCGGGGGGTGAGAGCGGCCAGCCCCTTCGATCGCGAGGCGGCCAGGGCCCGGGCGTTGATCCGGCACGCCGCGGGGATGTCGCCGAGCACCAGCGCGGCGACACCGGCCCGCACCAGGCGGGTGGGGTCGTCGTCGTGGTGCGCACGGTCGAGCACCCGGCGCAGCGGCTGCGCGGCCTCGGTCAGGTGTCCGTCGAGCGCGCTGCGCAGTCCCGCTCTGTAGTCAGGCCTCGGATCGTGCGGGGACGGGGACGGGGGCGAGGGCGAGGGGAACGGGGGCAGGGGGTCCGGCCGTAGGAACGTCTCGTGCCGGGCCGGAGCGCGCGGATCGGTCGGCTGCGGTGCACCGGCAACGGCGGGGCCCTGGGATTGCGCCGGGAGGGGGGCGTCGGCAAGGGCGGCGAGGCAGGCGCTGGCGTCACCCGCGGCCCACGCCGCGTCGACCGCCTCCATCCTGGCTTCCAGGGCAGCCTCGGCGTCCAGCGGGTCGAGCCGCTCCGCGGCCATGAGCAGCGCCTGGTAGGCGTCGCCCACCGGCCCGTCCCCGAGGCCGAGGCTGCCCCGGACGAGTTCCGTGCGGCCGTGCACCGTGTCGGGGAAGGCGCCGTCCCGGGTGGCCGCCAGCAGCCGGCGCGCCCTGCGGGGGTGTCCTGCCATGCGGGCGTACTCGGCCGCGGCGGTCAGGCGTGCGGTGCGGGTGTCCTCGTGGGCGGTGAGATCGGCGGCGCGGGAAAGTGCGGCGGAGCGCTCCATCGCGGACGTGGGCGTGCCGGGAGCGGCCGCGGCGACGAGGGCGACGGCGAGAGGGGCGTCGGGGCCTTGCGCGGCCAGGGCGAGGTGGAGCAGATGGCGCAGACGGTACCGGTCGGCGTCGATGACCGAGGCGAGCAGGGCGTGGGCTGCCCGGCGCTGTGACGACGGCGCGCCGGTGTAGGCGGTCCGCCGGAGCAGGGAGCTGCCGAACGTGACGCGGTCGCCGGCGTGGTACACCAGTCTCGCCGCCTCGGCGGGGTCCAGGGCGGCCGGGTCCAGTCCGGCCTCGCGGGCGGCGCGCAGGACCAGGGAGGCGTCCGCGCCTGCCGCTGCGGGGTCGGGTTCGTGCGCGGCCGCCGCCAGGAGCAGGAGCTGTCGCGTGGGGGGCGGCAGCGGGGCGAGACGGCCGCCGAAGGTGGCCCACAGGGCGCCGCCGTCCACCAGCGGACGGGGCAGCGGGCGGTGGCCGCCGAGTTCGTCCGGCGTCAGGCGCTGGGCGAGGGCTGCCAGGACGGCGGGGTTCCCTTCGGCCTCGGACAGCAGCTCGGACCGTACGGACGGGTCCACGTCCGCGTCGGCGAGATCGTGGAGCAGGGCGGCCGCCGCGCAGTCGTCCAGGGGGCCGAGGCGGACCAAGGGCAGCCCCGCGAAGTCGGGTTCGTCAGCCCGGTGCTCCGCTGTCGAAAGCAGGAGCCCGATAGGGGTCTCGGGGTCGGCTTGACGTGCGGCCGAGGCGAGGACGGCCCGCGAGGGCGCGTCCCATAGGTGTACGTCGTCCACGCAGACGAGCAGCGGCCCTCCCCCGGGAACGTACTGCCGCAGCAGCTGGGGCAGGCCGGCCGTCCACAGGCCCGCTCCGACTGCGGCTGGCGATGGCGCCGCGCCCCCGCCCTCGGCTGCCGCGCGCAGCAACGCGTGCATGCCGCCGTAGGGGCGGGGGTGGACGGGGAGGGGCCGGGGGCAAAGGACGGGCCCGAGCGTGAACTCGCGGGCGGCCCTGGCCAGGAGAGCGCTCCGGCCCAGTCCTGGCTCCGCCGCGAGGAGGAGTGCCCCGCCGCGCCGGGACCGGAGCTGGGCCCACAGCGCTTCCACAGCTGCTCTCTCGGTCGTCCGGCCGTATATCCGGCAAGGACGTCGCACGGTCGTCTGTCCGGTCACGCCGGGGAGGTTACTGCGGTGTAAACAGTGGCGGAAGCCTCGCCGCAGCCGGTGGAGGGCCGGGCCAAGGGGCGCTGTCTCCACCGGCCGGGAGAGGTCAGGACGTATGGGGGCAGTTCCCCCTGTACTCATCGATGGTCGGCCCGGGGCCCGGCAGCGGGCAGAGGAACTGTTCGTAGCGGGTGTCGTTGTCGATGAACCGCTTCAGCCACGCGACGCTGTACTTGCCGATGGTGGTGTTCGAGGTGTTCGGCGCGAAGTGCGTGGCGTTGTTGAGTTCCAGGTACGCCTTGTCGAGCGAGCTCGGCATGCTGGCGTAGAAGGGCTCCGAGTGCGTGAGGACCGGTGCGATCGTGTCGCCGTCGGCTCCGACGACCAGGGTCGGCGTCTGTATCTCGGGCCAGGACTTGTCGAGGTTCCAGCCGGTGAGTGCGACGGCTGCCTGCAGCGAAGGCCGGCTCTTCGCGGCCTCCAGCGTGCCGCCACCGCCCATGGAGTGGCCCATCACGCCGAGTCGGCTGCTGTCGATCCTGCTGCGGACGGCGCTGCGCTGGGTCAAGTAGTCCAGCGCGGCAAGCAGTTGGCGCCCTCTGCTGTCGGGTTGGTCGAGGGTGGTGAGCGTGTCGATGGTCAAGACGACGAAGCCCTGGGAGGCCAGTCGCGGGCCGAGCCAGGCGATGGACGACTGGCTGGCGGTGTAGCCGGGGGAGATGGCCACGGCGCCGAAGGTCCCCTCGCCGGTGGTGGTCGGGTAGTAGATGGTGCCGCCGCCGAAGCCCGTGACGCCAAGGGACGACACGCTGGTCTGCGAGACCGCGTAGGGGCCGCGGGCGGCCTCGATGCTCGACGTGGTCGGTGCGGGTCCCCGCTCGTACGGGTTAGCTGCGGCCTGTGCCCCAGGCGCCGTGAACGTGGCGAGTCCGCCGATGGTCAGCAGTGCCGCCAGTGGGGCGAGGAGCGAACGGAGCCGCGTCCTCCCGGAGCCGGCGGGGCCGGCGGACCGGCCCTTCGTACGGGCGTCGTGGCGGGGATGGGCCTGGCGGGCTCGCTGGGCGTTCTCGGTGTGTTGCTGCTTCACGACGGAGTCGTCCTCTCGGTCGTGGCGGAGTCGGCCCGGCCGGCAGCCGGCGCCCGGCTCCGCGCCGGGGACCGTACTGCCTGCCGGTGGTACCGCCGCTTTCGTTGGCCGGACCACTGTCACGGCGCATCCGGCAGCCGCACATCGGTGGAATCGCCGGTCTCGTGGGCACGTGGGGGGAGTGGCACGCGAGTGGACCATACTTACCGACCGGTAAATCGCCCTTGCCTGCGCACCCCCAGCCCATCCCTCGCACCCGAAGGACTCCGATGCCCACTCCCGCACGCTCCGCACTCGCACTGGCCGCGCTCCTCGCCTCTGCGGGCGCCGCTCACTTCATCGCCCCGAAGCAGTTCGACGCCACCGTGCCGCGCGCCTTGCCCGGCAGTCCCCGCACGTGGACGGCTGCCAGCGGTGTTGTGGAACTGGCTTTGGCCGCGGGTCTCGCGTTTCCGCCGACACGCCGGACCAGCGCCCGCGCCGCTGCCTTCTTCTTTGCGGCAGTGTTCCCGGCCAACGTGAAGATGGCCTACGACTGGCGCCATCGCCCCCTCCCCGCGAAGGCCCTCGCCTCCGCACGGCTTCCCCTGCAGATCCCGCTGATCCTGTGGGCACGTCACGCTGGTCGCGGCGACCGTTAGCACCAAGGTCGAAGCCCGACGGGCCGCGTCCGCGTCGAGCCGGGAGAGCATGCGGGGGAGGGCGTCGAGCCCACGGTCCCCACCCCGCCGACGAGGAAGCCGGAAGGAGCCGAAAGGAGCCCGGCCGATCGCTTCGGCCGGGTCCTTCCCCCTGCGCGTCAGGCCTTCTGGCGAGCCGTCTCGTAGAGCTTGACGGTCAGTGCGGCGACCTCCTCCTGCGAGGCGCCCTTGCCGCCGGTCATCGGCTGCGCCAAGTCGATGACGTTGGCGCCACCGACGGTGGAGTAGTCGGCCCAGGCGCAGACCGGGAACTGGAAGTCGGTGCCCACACCCTTCGGGGCACCAGCAGCCTTGTCGCGAGTGACCTTCACGTCCTGGCATTTCATCAGCGCGCCCTCGAAGCCGGCGGGCTTCACGGTCCTGGCGCTTCCGACGCGCTCCATCGTGAGCCCTCGCGTGTTCCCGTCGCCCTTGAGGCCCTTCTTGCCGACGTTGGCGAAGTGGTTGTCGAGCGCCGTGGCGGGGTCGGCGATGTCGCCGTAGAGGCCATCGAAGCTCAGCCGCCTGCCGCCCACCTTCGCCGGGTCGCTGGAATCAGTGCTTGCCGCGTTGTAAATGCCGGACACCGCCTGGGCGTTGCGTACCCCCAGGCCCTCGGCCTCTTTCCTCTGCGCGGCGTTCAGATCGCCGGCCGCGCTGCCCGGACTCGACTTCTTGTAGGCGTCGACCGACTCCGGGGCGACGAGCTTGTAGCCCTTGCTGCTCACGGTGATTTCACTGTTGCTCACGCTGTCACTGTCACCGTCACCGTCGCCGCCGAGCACGAAGTACGCGCCGCCCGCGATCACCGCGAGGGCGACGATCACTCCGGTGATGATCAGGCCCGTCTTCTTCCTCGGAGCCGGCTGCGGGAGCGGGAAGCCACCCGGGGCGCCGCCGTACGGGGGCTGCTGGGGGTACGGCCCGGGCTGGTTCTGGCTCATGTGCGCTGTCCGCTGCGCGTACGGGCCCACAGCCGGTGTGCAACGTTCAGAGCGGCTGCGTTCGTCCCGGAAGCGGCGTAAAAGCTGTCCCAGGTTCCTTCGGCGTGAGTAATGCTGATCAGCTTGTCATTGCCGGACACCAGTCCGGTGAGCTGCGACCAGGGAAGCTCTCGATCGGCGTCCTCCACCTTGTGCACGAATCCGTCGGTGGTGAGGCGGAGCCCAGTGCTGGACTTCACCATGAACGCACCCTCCATCTCCAATATGTCCAATACATTCCGCAATGTCGCCTGCGCAATCGATTGTTTGATTGACCGTAGAAAATTCTGGTTGTCCGGATAGCCCGCGATGGCGAACGTTTTGCCGTGCCGGGCGGAAATGTGAACGATGAAATGGATTCGCCCCGCCGACGGACTGAAGTTGTTGGGCCGCACATGGTCGATCTCTGTCCAACTCACCCAGCGCTCCGCACGGTTCTCGTCGATGTACCGCAGAGCGTGGGTGAACAGGGTGACGCTGGCACCGGAGGTGAACGATGTGTGCAGCTCCTGAATCCCGGGATTCTCCGGCTTGGGCCACTCGCTCACGGCCGCGGCGGCGTCGGCCCGGCGTTGCATCCAGTCGCGGGCGGCGGAGGTGGCAGACACGAGAGCGCCGATGATGAGCACGCCACCGACGCCCAGGCCCACCAGCCCTCCGATGTACTGCTCTTCGGCCTTCCGCGCGTTGATGTCGTCGTAGGCGTACGAGTCGTCGGACGTCAAATCGATGCAGCGGTCCCCTTCCTGCATCACCGAGCCGTCACACTTGTCAGCGCCGATGTTCCACTCGATGGCATACCCGCCGAAAACGATGAGCGCGCCAAGGATGCCCGCGACCAGAGGTCCCACGTATCGCTTCAAAGCATTCTCCCGTCCGGGACTACGGATATCGTTCGGACCTCGGTCACCAGGCCAAGGGGTGCGAGCTGGGCGGGGGCCCCGGCTGCGGCCCGGTGCCCCGACGCCCGGTCAGCCCGCCGCGGCGAAGGCGGCTTCGAGGCGCGGGACGTAGTCGGCGAAGGCCGGGGCCCAGCATCCGTAGTTGTGGCCGCCGTTGCAGCTCGGGGCCAGCGACGCGCCGTTGCCGTAGTTGACGAGACGGCTGGGAATGCCCAGCTGGTCCAGGCGGGCCTTGACGGTGTGGGAAGCCGCAGCGGTGTAGACGTCGATGAGGTCGTTGTTGCCGGTGTAGAGCGTGATGCCGGTATGGGAGAGCTTGGAGAGGTTGACCGGCGCGGCCGGATCGACCGCCTTCCACACGCGGTCGGCGTTGAAGATCGGGTACGGGGAACCGAAGATCGCGTCGCTGTCCACATAGGGGCCGTGGCCGGGGCAGTTGCCGGAGCCGGAGCCGGACGAGGTGCTCGCCGCGCACCAAGCGCCCGCCAGGTTGAGCTCGGTTGCCAGGACGGCCCCGCGGACCTCCCACATGCCGAAGTCGATGCCCCCCGACAGGGCTGCCACGTGGCCGAACAGGTCGGGCCGGGCCTGGGCGTAGTGCAGGGAGCCGTAGCCGCCCATGGACAGTCCGACGACGGCGCGGTGGGTGCGGTCGGCGCGCGTACGGAGATTGGCGTCGATGAACGGGACGACCTGGGTGAGGTGGAAGGTCTCCCAGTTCGCCTTCCCTTCGGCGGTGTTCTGCATCAGCCAGTCGGCGTACCAGCCCTTCATTCCCCCGTCCGGCACCACGGTGATCATCGAGTCAGAGTGCAGCGCCGGCGCGGCCGCCACATCGTTCACGTTGCCGCCACCGCCGTGCAGGAAGTACGTGACCGGCCAGCGGCGGCCGGGGACGGTGTCATAAGCGGCGGGGAGCAGGATGCGGATCTTGTGCTTCCCGGAGAGCTGCTGGGTGGTGACGGTGATGGTGAAGTCGGTGGGGCTGTGCACCTGCGTCTCCTCGGGGACCAGGGACAGACCGTAGCCGTCACTGAAGGCGGGGACGGCGGTGGAAGCCGAGGGGGCGGTGAGCCGCGGCGCGGCGGCCGGTGCGGCGGCCGGTGCTGCGGCTTGTGCGGCGCCGGTGCCCATCAGGGCGGTGAGCGCGAGTGCCGTGCCGAGTGAGGTGAGGCGCGGGGACGTCATCGGGAACCCTTCGTCGAGGAGGCTCGCGGCGTAGTGAGCTGCCGCGAGCCGGACATCCCGATGTTGGTGTCCCGAACCGCCTGGTCAACAGGCCAAGCCACCGGCCATTCGTGACCGGCGTTCGGAAGTCCCGTGGTCCGTGCCCGTGTCGTCCTGTCCCGTCCCGAGGTCACACGCCGTCATGTTCCCGTGGTCACGGGGTCCCGGGCGGAGGGGGCGTGAACGTGGCCGGTGCGAAGTCCCGGTGCCGACCGCGGAACGTGCGTCCGAGGTGGTCCTGCAGCCGGACGTGGCGGAACTGGTAGACGGCTCCGGTCTGGCGCAGCACCCCTCGGTGGTAGGCATCGTC
The DNA here is from genome assembly GCA_049998195.1 of Streptomyces sp. cmx-11-4. GTDB lineage: Bacteria > Actinomycetota > Actinomycetes > Streptomycetales > Streptomycetaceae > Streptomyces. Next base: position 19,947 of record JAEBET010000017.1, on the reverse strand, counting down.
CAGGAACGCGGCGGGATCCCAGGGGAGTCGCCCGGCCAAGGGCAGCCAGACACGTGCCAGCACGATCCATTGCCCCCAAGCCGTGAAGGCGAGCACGTAGGAGGCCGCGCCGCCCAGGCCACCGACCGCGCCGATGAACAGGCTGTCCTGGACTCCCCAGTTGAGTGGTCCCACCGTGCCCTGGAGCAGATGGACGATCAGGTACCCGCCGAAGGCGATGGCCAGGGTGAACGCCGGAGCCAGGATGAGGAATTGCCGGCCGGCCGTCGTACGGTTCGAGGACAGCAGACTGATCGGGGTGGCCGCCGCGGTGACGTCCACGGGCACTTCGAGTGCGGCCATGAGCCCGAAGACGAGACCGGCGGCCGAGCCGAAAATCAGCCCGAGGACCAGCATGTTGATCAGGGTGCCTTCGACGATGTGCGGGTCGGTGACGGACGTCCCCGCGGCCAGCGCGCGTCCGAGGGTGAGAGCACAGGCGCATCCGATGCCCATGACAGTGCCGCCGATCAGACCCTGTCCGAACCGTACGGCGAAGGTGCGCAGGGGCCGGCGGCCGAGACTCTCGTGCGTGGCGCGTCGCAGTGTCAGCCGGATACGGGCCGGTTCGAAAGCCGCTCCGCCGCCGGACCTGTCCGCCATCGCGTATACGGCTCCGAAGGCGAGGCCTGCGGCGGGTCCCATGAGGCTGCCCTGCACAAGGAGTTCGCCGATGGAGAGGGGGGTGAGCAGGAGGCCGACCAGCCAGTCGGCCAGGGTGATGCTCACGATGCTGGCCAGGACGAAGGCCATGGTTCGCGTCGGACGTGACAGCGAATCGCCGAGCTGCCACCACGCGAGGTCCTGGCGCTCGCGGTCGAGGCGGACCAGGTGGTGGGCGAGGTAGCCGAGCCAGCGATCGGCCCGAGCGGGGTCCGCGTACGGTGCCCTGGGCTGTCGGCCGGCCGCATCCCGTTCCGGGGCGCGGCGTCGGTAGACCGCAGGTACGAAACCCGCCAGCAGGTGTTCGTCCAGGCTCTTCACCGAGGGGAACCGGGTGGAGTCCAGAAGCTCGGCGGGATCCCGGTCGGGCGTCTCGCTGTACAGGGTGCGGGCGAGGATGACCATGAGCGGGGTGGTCAGCACCGCGGCGAGGTTCGTTTGTGCCGGGCCCTGGCGCGTGCGCAGTTCCGTGAGGACCGCGTCCCATGCCGAGCCGGGCGCGCCAGTGCTGCTGTAGGCAGCGCTCTCGTCGGACGGGACGGTGCGGGTGGTGCGGGGCAGGTAGTCGGCGAGGTCCTCGAGGGTGAGGTCGGTGAGCTCGATGCCCCCCGCCCAGACGAGCGGCGCGTGCGCCGCCCGGACCGCATCGGCGTACTCGTCGCGCCGACTGGTGAGGACCAGCGGGGTGGAGGTCGCGTTGAGCGCGTCCAAGGCGTCGCGCCGTAGGCCTTCGGCGATCTCGTCGAACCCGTCGAGGACCGGCAGGATGAGGTCGGCGTCGACCAGCACGGCGGCCAGCGTCGCCCCGCCGGAGCTGCGGCGGGCCAGATGCGGGTGGTCGCGCAGCAGTCGGCCGATCAACCAGTCCCGCAGCGCGGTGGTCGACGGGTCCCAGGAGCCGATACTGAAGATGACCGGCACGCGGCGGTGCGGGGCCGGGGATTCCAGGAGGTCCAGGAGGTCCAGGACGAGCCTGATCGTGAGGATGGATTTACCCGAGCCGGCCCGGCCGAGGATCACCAGTCGCCCGGAAGGGATCCTGAGGTAGACCTCGGCCATGCTCCGCAGGTCGCCGCCCAGATCCACCTCGCGCGGAGTCTCACCCGGCCCGAGGCGCTGGATGTTCTCCGCTCGGTCGGTCAGAACGGCCGGCGCCGGCTTCCACCGGACGGGCAGGGGGAACGGGTCGTGGACGCGGCGTTGCGCCTCCTCGCGGCGCCAGCGGCGCCGGACCTCCGTCGCCAGCTCGTGCGCGGCGTCGGCGAGCGTGGCGGGGACGGGCGTGGCGGGGCCGGGCGGCCGGGCGGGCGCGGGTGCCGGGAGTCCGTGGCCGTGGCGCTCAGGACCGGCGTCGTGGGTGGCCGTGGATGAGCCGGTGAGAGCGGCCGCCAGGCGCAGACGGTCTCCTTCTTCCAGTCCGAGCGCGTCCGCGAGCAGATGCACCGTCCCCATCCGGTGGTTCGTTGCTCCGCCGCTCTCCAGCCGGCGAATGGTGCGCACGCTGACCCCGGACCGTTCGGCCACCTGCTCCTGCGTCAGGTTCGCTGCATCGCGCAGCTTGCGTAGCAACGTGCCGAGATCCTCTGTCATCCAGCATCTCCCCCTGATCCACCACTATGAACGGCGGTGAGCCTACCCGTGGCCGCCGGTCACGAATGGCCGGGCGTCTGACCTGTACAGCCACCATGAACCAAGGTCACCGTCGGGGTCGGGCCCCTATACGGATATACGGGCGTCAAGGCAAGGAGCCGACGTGGCCAACCGCTTCTGGTGCGGAGAGTGCAACTTCAAGACGCCCTGGGTCGACACGTCCGAGGGGCTGCGCCGGCAGATCGAGCACTACGCCCGCAAGCACCCCGGCACTTGCCCAGCCGGCCAGGTCGAAACCCGAAGGCGCGGCCCGGGCACGCGCAATGGATGCCTGCTGTTGACGGCCGGCGCCCTCATCCTGCTCACCGTGGTGGCCGCGTGGCGCCGTTGAACGCCTGCGGGCCAGGTCAAGAGGCGTCGTCGACGGCTCGACCGGGAGTCCCTTCCCTGTAGGGCACGTCGGCCCGAACTGGACGCCGCGAGGCGGACCTGACGGAGCCAGGAGGTCGGCTCCAAGAACTCTGATCATCAAGTACCCGTCATCTTCAGGAGGTTGGTCCATGTCACACCCATCCACCACCCCGCGCCGCGACGGCCGTTCCGGTCCTCCTCCGCGGCGACGCCCCGGCACCGCTACGGCCGCGGGGGGACTCGGCATTGCGTACGGTCTGGTGGTCGGGGGCGCTGGAGTGGCCGGGATGGTCTGGGGGCTGAGCTCATTTGGCGAGGTGGGGTGGTTGGTCTTCCTCAGCGCGTTCGTCATACCGCTCGGCGTTGCCCTGATGCGCAACGGGGCCAAGCTGCTGAAGGGCGAGCCGGAGGCGAACCCGCGGCTGAGCCAGCTGCTGATGGTGCCGGCGGGCCTGTCCGGTGTTGCGATCGGGTCCATGGTGGCTCAAGCGGACTTGGCCACCAGCGGGGCACAGAACCAGCTGACGGGCTTCATCACTGCATTCGTGCTCTCGGCCGCGGCGATCGTCCTGACCGAGGCACGGTCCACAAAGGCCTACCTCGGCTTGTACTAACGCCCCCGCCAGAGCCTGCGAGACGCGCGCGGCTCCGGCCCGGCAGCCGCCGGTGTCCGCGTGCGCGGCGACGGCGCTCTGAGCGCCGTCACCGGAGCGCCTCTCCGGCTGCCGGTGGGTGCACCCGGCCGGCCCGTCTGAGCCGATCGCCTCCGCGGGGACGCTCAGGCCGCGAAGACAGGGGAACGCGGCCGAGTGCGTCCGTCCACCCTGTGAGCGCGGAACCGGCCCGGGGGCTCACCCGAGCGGGTCGTGTCCCCAGTTCATGAGGGAGCAACGCCACCGGCTGTCGGTGACATCGCCGTCGGGTCGCTGCGCGCCGTGGCGGTGGACGTAGCCGACCACCTTGCGCATGTGCGCGAGGTCTGCGCCGGTCAGGTCTGCCTTCTTCTTCCGCAGGAGGGTGACGATGCGCCGTCCGGAGGCGTGGCCCACGCTCTCACCGCCGTCGCTCTGTCCCACAGCCTTCGACTGCTCCGTGGCCAGCCATGTCTCCAGCTCACCCGCTGTCATGTTCACGGCAGCCCTGAAGGCGGTCAAGGTCTCGTCGCGGTCGTCCTCCTCACCGGCCATCAAGAGGAACGGCCCGGCTTGCGACGCAACGCCTCCGGCTTGTGCACGGCGGACCGCCCGGACGCGTCGCTCTCCACCTCGTACTGCGGCTGCTCCTGCGAGGCGTCGACGGTGCGGCCCGCAGCCTCCGTACGGTCCGTGATCTTCTTCTTCACCTTCCCCTTCACCTTGTGACCGTGGCTCTGCCACGAGACCTCGTCGCCCCGGCGTAGATCGCTTTCGCCGCCCGCGCCGGCCTTACCGCCCTTACCGACCTTGCCGTCCATGGCATCTCCCTCCGGACCGTTTCCCGTCGGTCTCAGCCTGGGCGACGTGTGCCGCCGACGCATTTCGAAGGTGCCTGGGACGCCGCGGCGCATGCGACGTGGGGCGCAGGGGTGGTAGACGGTGCCGGGGCGCGGGCCGGCGGGGGCCCACGCCCAACAGGGTCAGGCCCGGTGCCTGACCGCGACCAGGGCGTCCTTGACCTCCCGCACCACGCGGGCCGCGTCCTCGGGGTTGTTCACCACATCGGTGTGGTTCATGTCGACGATGAGGACCTCGCTGGCCGAGTAGTGCTTGTGTACCCAGTCGTCGTAGCCGGACCACAGCGTCCGGTAGTACTCGATGAGGCTTTCGTCCTGTTCGAAATCGCGGCCCCGCAGTCCGATGCGGTGCAGCACCGTCTCGAAGTCCGCCTTGAGGTAGATCATGAGATCGGGTGCCTTGCGGTACGGCAGGCCGTCGATCTCGCGCATCATCTCGTCGAGCAGCCCCTCGTACACGCGCATCTCGAGGGAGCTGATCCGGCCCAGGTCGTGATTGACCTTGGCGAAGTACCAGTCCTCGTAGATGGACCGGTCGAGGACGTTGTCGCCCTGCTTGTACGCCTCCTTGATCGAGGCGAACCGCGTCTGCAGGAAGTAGAGCTGGAGCAGGAAGGGGTAGCGCCTCGCCTGGATCTCCTCGGGGCTCGCCGTGTAGAAGAGCGGAAGGATCGGATTGTCGTCCACGCTCTCGTAGAAGACTTCGCTGCCCAACTCCTTGGCGAGCAGTTCGGCCACGCTCGTCTTGCCGATTCCGATCATGCCTCCGACGCAGATCACGGGCATACCTCACTTCTCCCCGGGGGTCTTCCGTTCGTGGCCGGGTGTGCTCGGCGCGTCACACCCCTGAGACGCACGTCGGCGGTCACGCGACTCCGCGGGATCTTCATGATCAGTGTCATGCGGTCCCCGAAGGACCAAGGCCCTGGCCCGGGCCGTTCTCCTCGATAGGCCCGACCGTTCCGCAGTCGCCGCGCACGGTGACGGTCCGCAGCCCCGCAGCCGCCTTGAATCTTAAATGACGATTCTTCCTGTGCTGGCCAGAGCGCCGCCATCCGCCTTGACCCGTCCCTCACGGGCTGGCCCGGTGTCGTTCCAGGAGGGTGGCCAAACCCGCGTCCTGCGACAGAGCGCGTCGCGCGGTGGTGTGGCTGTGGGTAGTCGGCCGCCGGGTGCGGCGGCCGGGCAGCACGGCGCTGGCCCGGCTGGTGGCGGAGACCAGGCGTGGCGCCGCTCCGCACCGGATCGAGCTCGACGCCGGCCGCCCCCGTAGAATCCGGGCCCTCGCGTACGGGCGACGCCGCGCCAACGCCCGCAGGCACAACACGAGTTGCGGGAAGGGGAACGGCTTGACCAGGTACGAGGGCGACGGACGCGGTCCATCGCCTGCCGGGTGCTCGCCGAGCACGCCGCAGGTGTAGGGGCAGGTGCAGGGGGTTGGCGAGGATCACCGGGTGCGTTCGACCAGGGTGACCTGGAGTGCGCCGGCCTTGGTGGTGCTGACCACCTCGTAGTGGTCCCTGAGCGCCTTCTCCTGGTTCGGCGGGAACGCGTGGTAGGGGTTCGAGGTCCCGCTCCAGGTGACCACCCACACCCTGCGGACGCCGTCCAGACACCGCGGGGGACGGCTGCACTCGGTCGGGTAGAGGTCATGGTCGGCCACGGCCGAACGCTCGACGAAGACGTCCCTCGGCTTCACGTTCGCGGGCAGGTAGTACTCGACCATGGGACCGAACATGAACAGCCGTTCGTCTCCGCCACCGACCGGGGCGAGGCCGTCACCGGGCTCGTAGCCCCCGGCGATGACGGCAGCGGCCCGCTTGCCGTCGGCGGGACTCTTGAAGTGCTCGGCCCGCAGACGCCGCTGGTCGTCGATGCCCAGTGCCATCAGGAGTACCAGGCCGACCACGCCGAGCAGCCGCGGGCGCAGCGCACCGAGGCCGGCGGCGGCCAGTACCGCCCAGGCCGGGAGTGTGAAGAGAAGGTAGCGGTCGAGGAAGTAGGAGGTCCCGGTCTGGGAAATGAGCCAGGCCGCAGGGATCGGTAGTGCGGCCACCAGGGCCAGTTCCTCGGCCGGTCGGCGGCCACGGGGCCAGGCGAGCGGGAGCACGGCGGCGGCGAGCAGGGCGTAGGAGACGGGCAGCGAGAGGGACAGGCTGCTCCACATGGCTGTGAGGTCGCCGAAGTGAGGAGGGTGGAGCCAGCTGATCTGTCGTCCCACTTGGCTTCGGGCGACCACCATCAGCGGGAGGAGCGGTAGCAGCGCGGCCAGGACGGTCAGGGCGTAGCCGGTGAGCAGGCGCCAGGAGCGTGTGTCCCACCAGCGTCCGAGTGTGATCAGGGTGTGCGGCAGCAGGACGATGAGCGAGACGATGTGGAAGAGCCCGGCGCAGGTCACGGCCACCGCGTACGGCAGCCAGCGCAAGGCGGTCGGCCGGTGCAGCGCCCGCATCAGAAGCCAGGTGGCGGCGGCCACGGCCAGCGTCACGAACGCGTAGGCGCGGGCTTCCTGGCCGAACCGCGAGATGGCGGGGATCGCGGCGAAGAGCACGCCGGCGAAGAGTGCGGCCCGGCGGTCGAAGAGGGTGCGGGCGGTCAGCACCACGCACGCGGCCGCGCCGGCCATGGCGAGCGCGGAGGGCATCCGCAACATGGCCGGGGAGTCGCCGAAGAGGGAGACCCAGCCGTGCAGGACCAGGTAGTAGGCGCCGGAAGCGGCGTCGACGTTGCCCAGCATCGCGAGGAGTTCACCGGGGCTGCGCAGGGCGGCGCTCCAGCTGGCGAGTTCGTCCCGCCAGAGTTGGACGGTGCCGCTGCCCGTGCACGCGACCGCGAACGTCAACAGGGCAGCCCACAGCGGATCGAACCGGGCCGATCCCCATACCCGTCCGGAGCTCCGGCTTCCCGCGGTCCCGGCCCCGGGGCGCCTGGCACTGGGGTCCGGCGACTCGAGCGCCGAGGTGTCTCCCCTGTGCTCGGGATCTTCTCCGGTTCCACTGGGCAGCAGCGAAGGCTTCACCGGCGCGCGCCGTCCGGTCGGCGTATCAACGCTGTTGACTTCGGTGCCTTCCCGCCACTGGCGTCGGGCCGCGGGCGGGCGACGGACCGACGGGGCTTCCCCGTGACCGGGACGTGGTCCGCCTTGTCGTACGTGGGCATGACCACAGTGATCGGCGTATGCGCCCAGGCCCCGGGTCGGGCGCTACCCGAGGCGCCGATCACGCGGCGGGAATCACACTCGTCCATCACTGAAAGCACCTCATGAGAGTCGGCCGGGGGTGCGCAGTCCGCAGTGTGCCAGGGCCCGGCCCCGGAGGTGGCGGCGCCCCAGGCCCACTGTTTCAGGGCCGTGCGGTCCCGAACGGCTCCTACGCCCGCACAGCCCGGTGGACGACGAGGGCGACCTGCACCGCAGTCGTCCTTTGGCTTTATGATCGCGAGCGGGGTGGGGCTCGTAGCGCAGTGGTCGTCGCGCCTTCACCGCATGTAGGAGGACGCCGGTTCGAATCCGGTCGGCCCCCATCCCACCCGGGCGAACCCAGCCTGGATCCGTACCGCATGTCTGGCTGTCGAGCCGTCAGGGCGCCGGATCGTACCCATGCCAGGGCGCCCCAGATCAGGGGTGCGGCTCTGCCGGCGTTGCGCGGTGATGCCGAGGAGGATGATCGGCGCGATCAGGCAAAGCTGCACGAACTGGTTCGGCAGGGATCCCCCAGGGTCAGCGCGGCGACCTCGGGGTAGTCCTGGAGATCTTCTTCTGGCAGCCGTGCGCCGCGTCGGCCGGATGCGTAGTCCTCCGCGACGCTGACCAGCAGGCGTGATAGTTCCCTCTCGCCTTCTCGCCTTCGCGCGACCGGACCGGTGTCCAGCGCTTCAACCGCATCCGGCTGGACCGGGCTGGGGCTCCGCAGGTAAGGCGCGCGCCCCGGTGTGCGCCCGCGCGCCTCCGCGCGCCCCAGCAGGAGGGATGGCCGACGGACCGGGGCCCGCCGACCATGAACTTCCGCTGTTCGGCGGACCGCGCATCACAGACGCATCGGGGGCACGATGGCACGACGCTGGCTGGTCACGGGATGTTCCTCCGGCCTCGGACAGGCCCTGGCCGTCGCCGCGGCCCGGGCCGGAGACGAACTGGCCGTCACCGCACGCAAGACCGCCGACCTGGAGGAACTCGCCGCGGCCTGGCCCGGCCGCATCATCCCGGTCCCGCTCGAACTGCGGGACGCCGCCTCCTGCGCCGAGGCGGTCCGTACCGCAGCCGACCGTCTCGGGGGCATCGACGTACTCGTGAACAACGCGGGCGTCGGGCTGTTCGGCGCGGTCGAGGAGGTCTCCGACACCGAACTGCGCGACCAGTTGGAGACCTTGGTCGTGGGCCCGTGGCGGCTGACCCGCCTGGTCCTGCCGTTGATGCGGGCCCAGGGGCACGGTCACATCGTCAACGTCTCCTCCGTCGTCGGCCGCATGGCCTTTCCGGGGCTCGCCGCCTACGGCGCCGGGAAGCACGCCCTGGAAGGCATGAGCCAGGCCCTGGCCGTCGAGGCCGCACCCCACAACATCCGCGTCACCGTCCTCGAACCCGGCATGTTCGCCACCCGCTACGGGACTTCGATGGCCGAGGCCCGTCACCGGATCCCCGCCTACGACGTCACCAACCGAGAAATGCTCGAGGGCGCCCGCGGCCTCGCGGAGAACCCCGAGACCGGCCGCCCCGAGGACTTCGCGGCGCGGGTCCTGGACATCATCGGATCCGACACGGCCACGCCCCTGCGCATCCCCATCGGCGACGACGCCTACGGATACCTCGACGAGGCCGAACAGGCCTACCGTGCGGAGTTCGCCGCCGCCAGGATCATCGCCCAGCGACCGCCGCAGACGTGACGAATCGTCAGGCAGTCGCTCTCCCGGCCCCCGGTACCGGCGGGCCGCGGGAGCACAGCGGCGTTGTCAGTGGTCCCGCTTAGCGTTCCGATCATGACGCGAACCGCACACACCTTCGCCTACGCGGGCCCATCCTCGCTGACCACCGCTGCCGGTACGGGGCGGATGCTCGGCATGGAGACCGCGGGCGGCCTGACGCCGGCCGGGGCCGAGGCTCACCCCCAGTTCTTCGCCGGGTTCCTGAACAGTCCTCAGGCCGCTGCCCGCGCCCTGCTCGCCGTCGCCGACGTGGCCGCCGCCCGCTACTACCGGCGAACCCTGAGGGCCTCCCTCGACCCGGTCGTCACGGGCAACGGCGACCGGCTGCGGTTCGAGTCCTTCTCCGGATGCTGCGGGGTGTACGCCCGGCTCGACGTGCTCCCCGAGGGACTGGGCGGCGCCGACACCGGCCACGGCACCACCAACGTCGACGTCAACAACCCGCTGCGCGAGGCCCTGTCCCGGCTGACCGGCGACGACCCGCTGCACCTGCGCGTCGGCCCCGACGAGCTGACCGTCACCACCCTCGACGGTCCGGTCGTCGAGAAGAAGGTGCCGCTGCCCGACCGCTGGCTGCGCGGTTTCGCCGAATCCCAGGCCATCACCACCGGCTTCGACCTGCGCGCCGAACTCACCGCCGCCGAAGCCGTACGCTTCCTGCGCTCGCTCCCGCGCACTCCCGCGGGCGGCGGCGCCGCGAGCGCCGCCCTGTGGGTGGTGCCCGCGGGCCGTACGCTGCGCCCCACCACCAGCCCCGTGCCCGGGGCGGTCTGCCTGCCCGGCCCGGACCGGCTCGCCGCCCTCCAGCGGGTCCTGCGCAACGCGACCGGCCTGCGTGTGTACGGGCCCCCGGCCGACGGCGCCGGGCCCACCGCCTCCGCATGGGAGGTCGGGCTGCCCGGCATGCGGCTGACGCTCACCCTCTCCCCGGAGCCCGACCGCGGGTTCTCCGGCGAGGGCGGCGTCCTGGAGGCCCTTGCCACGGACACGGCGGCCGAGGACGCCGACCTGATCTCCGTGCTGCTTGCCTGGGAGCCGCGCATCGACCCGGCCGACCTCGCCGAGCAGTCCGGGCTGCCCGTCATGCGCGTACGGGCAGCCCTCACGCACCTCGGCACCGCCGGCCGCGTCGGCTACGACCTCGCCGAAGCCGCCTACTTCCACCGCGAACTGCCCTACGATGCCCGTCGCGCGGAGCGCCACAACCCGCGCCTGGTCGCCGCCCGCGCCCTGCTGGCGCAGGGCGCTGTCACCCTGGACGCCGGTGGCGGCACCGCCGTCGTCGCCTCCGGGGAACGCCACTACCAGGTCCGGGGCGCCGGCGGCGCCCTCAGCTGCACCTGCCAGTGGTGGGCCGACTACCGCGGCCGCCGGGGCCCCTGCAAGCACGCCCTCGCCACCCGCATGGCCCGGCGGGCCGCTACGCAGCCCGACACCACGCAGCCCGACGCCACGCAGCCCGACGCCTCGCGCACCGACACCACGCGCACCGACACCACGCGCACCGACACCACGCGCCCCGACACCACGCACCTCGACACCACGCACCCCGACACCACACACACGCACCCCGACACCACGAACGCCACAACCCCCGCCGGAGCCGCACGATGAACGCCGCCGCCCAGCAGACCACCGCTCCCGCCCCGCAGCCCGACGTCCCCGCGCGGGAGATCCTCGCCGCTGTCCGAGCCGGACGCGCCGCCGACCTGCCGGGACTGCTGAAGCCCCTGGACCGGGCGCAGCGCCGGGAGCTGCTCGCCGAGCTGAAGGTGCTGCGAGCCGACCTGCGCTCCCAGGGCTGGGAGAACTGGCGGGAACGGGACCTTGTGAACCCGGCCCTGGTCGTCGCCGGCGCCGCATGTACCACCGGTGCGGCGGCCGCGGCTTCGTGGATCGCCGCGCGCGACCTGCGACGCTGGCAGGCGCTCCCGGTCGGCGCCCTGCTCGACGTCCTGTCCGACCGGGAGGCGCGGTGGCTCGGCGACCTCGCCCACCGGCTCGCCGCTCGGGCCGCGACCGCGGAACAGGACTACCCGCTGATCCGCGTGCTCGTCGGCCTCGCCGGATGCGCGATGCCGACCACCGACGGTTGCCTCGAGGGCTGGGCCTCGTCCCTGCCCACCTCCCGGGCCCCCCTCGTCGACGCCCTGCGCAGCGACCCGTACACCGCAGAGCTCGTCCCGCGCCTCTTCGAGACCGCCGAGCCGGTCACCTCGCTCGGCTGGTTGGGCGAGCCCTCCGGTCCGTACCACTGGCCGACCGCGCTCGCCGCCCTCGCAGAGGAGGGCCTGGTCGACCGAACCGCCCTCCTGGACGGGTGCACGGCCCGTCTGCTGCGCGGCGGCACCGCCGCCCACCTCAAGCCGTACCTCGCGATCCTGCAGGCCCTGCACCCGACCGCGGAGGAGGAGCGGGAGCGTGCCGCCGACTGGATCGCGCTGGCCGGCGACGCCCCGTCCGCCGTCGCCGGACACGCCCAGCAGGCCCTGGTCCGGCTCGCCGGGGCCGGCGGCCTCACTCCCGGCTTGCTCGCCGAAATGTCCCTGACCGTCCTCTTCCGGCCCGAGAAGAAGCTGGTACGCGCCCAACTGGTGCTACTCGGCCGGGAGCTGGTCCGCGATCCGGCCGCAGCCCCCGAGCTGCTGCCCGTACTCGGCGAGGCCTTCGGGCACACCGACACCGACATACAGGAACGGGCTCTGAAGCTCGCCGCCGCGCATCTGGTCGCCGACCCGGACGTGCGCGCCGGACTCGCCGCATGCGCCCACCTGTTGAGCCCCCTGCACCGGGCGCGGGCCGTGGAGGTCCTCGGCCCGGACGCCGCCCCCGCCGCCGACGATGCCCCCTACCGGGAGATCCTTCCACCGCCCCCGGCCCAGGTCCCGCTCGCACCCGCCCCGGAGAGCGTCGAGGAGACCGTGGAGCTCGTCGCCGCCGTGGTCAACTCCCGTACCGCGAGCGTCGAGGAGTTCGAACGCGCCCTCGACGGCCTCGTCCGGCACGCCTGCCGCGACCGGGCGGCCCTCGCGGCGGCGCTGCGTCCCGCGCTGGCCGGACGCTGGTGGCTCGACCCCGAGCGGTCCCACCACTACACCAGCGACCTGCCCGGCATCGAACACGTCGCCGCCGCCGTCCTGGACGCACGCCCGGCGGAGCCGGCCCACCCGCCTCGGCCCGCGCTCGCGTCCTGGCGCAGCGACTGCCACCACCCCGCGTTCCAGGTCGCCGCCCACGCCCGCGTGGCCGAGGCGGCACGGCACCTCGCGGGCCGGCCGCTGCCCTTCCTGCTCGCCTTCCCCACCCATACGAGCGGCTCCTTGGACCCGCGCACCCTGATCGAGCGCCTCGCCGCGTACGCACGGCTCGGCGCGACCCCCGGCCCGGCGGACTTCGCGCAGGCCCTGCTGCGGACCCGCCGCGACCCCACCGCCATCCCCGGGGCGGCCGCCATGGGCACACCCGAAGGGGACCGGCTCGCGGCCTGGCTCGGCGAGGACGGCGTGCCCGCCGCCGTCACCCGCCGCACTGCGCCGGCCGTGGCCCGCCACTACGACGAGTGGCCGGAGCACCTCACCCTGGACACCGGGGAACGCCCCACGGTCCTGCGCCGATTCCCCGAGCCGTTCCGGGAGTTGGGGCAGGCTCGCACGGCGACCGGCCGCTGCTGGGACGGCGAAGGCGACGCCGACGCCGCCCTGGTCGCCACCCTCCCCGAGGACCGCGAGACCCTGGCCGCCTGGTCGCTCCCGGCCATCACCTCCTGCGCCCTCCACGAAGGCCGGGGCGGGACCACCGTGCTGCCCCTGCTCGCGGCCGCCGCAGGCCCGGCCGGCCCGGCGCTCCACCTCGCCGTCGCCACCGGACTCGGCGCCCGGCACGCCGAAGACCGGCTGAGGGCCGTCGACGCGCTCCTCGCCCTCGCCGCCCGCGGCGAACTGGACGCCGTACGCCTCGGCTCAGACCTGGGGGAGCAGCTGGCCCTGGGCACGGTCAAGCCCAACCGGCTCGCCGACTCGCTGCGCACCGCCGCCGCGACCGGCGCCTGCACGACCACCTGGTCCGTCCTGGCGGCCGCCCTGCCCGCCCTGCTCACCGGCACTGCCGAGCCGCGCGGCACCGGCGACCTCCTCGAGATGGCCGCCGACTGCGTGGAACAATCCGGGGCGGCCTCCCCGCACCCGGCCGGCCTCGCCGCCGTCGCGGCCCGCGGCGGACGGTCCCGCCTGGTCACGCAGGCCATCCGCCTGGGCAAAGCCCTCGACCGCAACCAGCGGCCGGCGCCCGCCTGACCCGCTGCCGGCTGTCTGACCTCAGCGGTGGGCTCACGGACGGACCGTGAGGCCGTCCAGGGTGAGGTCGAGCAGGCTCCCCTCCAGGTTTCTCAGGAACGCCGAGTCCGGGGGCCGGTTCGACGTTCGACCTGCACGAGAACTGGGATCTCGCGGTGAACGACGTCTGGTTGCGGACGGCCAGGCCGCGGGGGTCTCAGTAGACGTGCCCGGTGTGCGCGAGCGCCTGCCTGAGCAACACTCCCTGCCCGCCCGGCATCTCGCTCTGCACGGCCGGGGAGGCCGCCTCCTGCGGACTGAACCAGACCAGGTCCAAAGCGTCCTGCCTGGGGCGGCAGTCGCCAGCCACAGGCACGAGGTAGGCGAGGGACACCGCGTGCTGGCGCGGGTCGTGGTAGGAGGTGACGCCCGCCGTGGGGAAGTATTCGGCGACCGTGAAGGGCTGGAGGGAGGCGGGGATGCGCGGTAGGGCCACGGGACCGAGGTCCTTCTCCAGGTGGCGCAGCAGCGCGTCACGAACCCGTTCATGGTGCAGGACGCGGCCGGACACCAGGGTGCGGCTGACCGTTCCGTCCGGACCGATGCGCAGCAACAGGCCGATGCGGGTCACCTCGCCGCTGTCATCCACGCGTACGGGGACGGCCTCGACGTACAGGATCGGCATGCGCGCCCTGGCCGTTTCCAGCTCGTCCTTGCTCAGCCAGCCGGGTGTGGTCTCGGTCGTTTCGGACATTGCCTGATCATACTTTCCGGGGGCGCCCGGGCACAGGACCCGGCGCCGGTCCGGATGCGGAGGTTCGTTCGGACACCCGCCTGCGTCGCAGAGCGGTGCACCCAAGCGGGGCGTGCTGCCGGATCCCCTGGTGAATGGGGGCAGTGGCTGGCTACAGGTGCTACCGGAGCGGGCAGGACGAGTGGGCCGCAACGATCAAGCAGGCGGTGGACCACTAGGCGCTGTCGCCGACGGCGTAGACAGGACGGTGATGCCCAGGCGGTCCCAGGCCTGGCGCAGGTGGCTGCGGGCACCGGCGGAGAGAGGGGCGCCCAGCTCACCGCGGGCGACCAGCGCCACCGACAGGCCGGGCCGGGATTGGGCGATCTCGGTGGCGGTCTCGATGCCGGTCAACCCGTCGCCGACGACCAGCACACTCCCGCCTTCGTCCCGCCTGCTCAGGCTGTCCAGGCGCTCGCGCAGGCGCAGCGCCGAGGGCCGGCCGCTCGGGGTCGACGGCGGTGACACGGGCCACGCGCAGCCGTATCCCCGTGCCCACGAAGACGTCGGCGAGCAGTGGAGCCTCGATCTCCTGGCCGGCCGCGAGCTGGTGCAGCCGCAGCCGCTGGACGAAGTCCGGCTCTGCGTTGACCACGGTGATCTCGGTGTCCGCCGGGGTCAGCCGGCGGGCCAGGGTCCCGGCCACGTGGGCCCCGGCGTAGCCGGCGCCGAGGATGACGATGCGGTGCTTCATGTGATGCTCCTGTCGGTTCGCTTGCTCCCGGTGACTTGAGCGGAACAGCGCCCCGATTGCTGACAGGAACCGCATGTGGCGTGCGTCACAGAGCGCAGGAGCCCCGCCCGACGATCCTTGCGACACCGAGGGGGAGGGGCGCCGCCAGGAGCCTCTGCCGCTCCTACTGCTTCGTGCTCGCAACTGGAGTCCGTGGCGGCTAAGTCGACCCGGCTCGTGGCCCTTGCCGCCACAGTGTGACCGGAGGCGACCGGCGGCAGGCGCACCCTTTCCCTCCGGGAGGGGCTGCGGGAGCTGGACGTCTTGGCGGCAGCCCGAGCCCCCGACTGCGGCGGACGGTGTTCCCGCCCATGTGTAGTTCCCGGCCATCTCCCGGATCGGATCCCGTGTCCTTGGCCGGCAGGGCATGGCTGGTCGCGTGCCGCTACCCGCCCCGTCCGGGTGCTCAGCCCGCCGGAAGGATGTCGGGGGCGCCGAGGCGTACCGCGTCGGCGGTCCGGTCGTCCGGCTGTTGCTGCGCCTCACGTTCGGCCGCCACCCGCTTGAGGTAGTAGTCGACCTCGTGGTCCTGCTGCGCCTGGTTCCAACCCAGGTGTGGCGCCATCAGTTCCGCGACGGTCCCGGCGGCGTCCACGCCGCGGTCCCACGATTCGATGGAGATCCGGGTGCGCCGGGCCAGAACGTCCTCGACGTGACGGGCCCCCTCATGTGTCACCGCGTAGACGGCTTCGACCCGCAGGTAGTCGTCGGAGCTCGGCAGGGGCTCCCCGAGCGAGCGGTCGGCAGCGACCATGGCCAGCAGTTCGTGCACCAGGGAGCCGTAGCGGTTCAGGAGGTGTTCGATGCGAGCGACGTGCAGCCCCGACCGTGTGGCGAGGCTGTGCCGGGAGTTCCACAGGGCCGGATAGCCGTCGGCGCCGAGCAGGGGCACACGCTGGGTGGTGCAGTCGGGCACCTTCTCATCAAGGCCGCGGGCTGCCTCGTCTACCGCGTCTTTGGCCATCACCCGGTACGTCGTGTACTTGCCGCCTGCCACGACGACGAGCCCGGGGACCGGGTGGGCGACCAGGTGCTCCCGCGACAGTTTGCTGGTCTCCGCGGCCTCGCCGGACAGGAGGGGCCGCAGGCCCGCGTAGACCCCTTCGACGTCCTCGGGGACGAGGGGTGTGGCGAGGACCGCGTTGACGTGCTCCAGCAGGTAGGTGACGTCCCGGGAACTCAGGGCAGGATGGGCCTTGTCGAGCGTCCAGTCGGTGTCCGTGGTCCCGATGATCCAGTGCCGTCCCCACGGGATGACGAACAGCACGCTCTTCTCGGTGCGCAGGATCAGCCCGGTGCGGGAGTTGATCCGGTCGCGCGGGACCAGCAGGTGCACGCCCTTGGACGCGCGGACGTGGAACTGTCCGCGGGTGCCGGCCATGGCCTGGGTGTCGTCGGTCCACACGCCGGTGGCGTTGATGACCTGCTTGGCCCTCACCTCGCTCTCGTCGCCGGTCTCCAGGTCGGTGACGACGGCGCCCACCACCCGCTCGCCTTGCCGCAGGAAGCGGCTGACGCGGGTGCGGTTGGCGGCCAGCGCCCCGTAGGCGGCGGCCGTGCGGGTGAGGAACATGGTGTGCCGGGCGTCGTCGACCTGGGCGTCCCAGTACTGGACCGCGCCGACCAGGGTGTCGGGGCGCAGTGCGGGCGCCTCGTGCAGGGCCTGGCGCTTGAGTAGATGGCGGTGGTGCGGCAGGCCTCTGGAGGTGCCGGAGGCGGTGGCCATGGTGTCGTACAGGAGCACGCCGGCGCCCACGTACGGGCGCTCCCAGACGCGGTGTTTCAGGGGGTAGAGGAAGGGCACCGGCCGCACCAGGTGGGGGGCCAGGAACTGGAGCAGGAGTCCGCGTTCCTTGAGGGCTTCGGCGACGAGCCGGAAGTCCAGCATCTCCAGGTAGCGCAGGCCGCCGTGGATGAGCTTGCTGGAGCGGCTGGACGTGCCCGACGCCCAGTCCCGGGCTTCGACGAGGCCGACGCTCAGGCCCCGCGTGGCGGCATCCAAGGCGGCCCCGGCGCCGACGACGCCGCCGCCGACGACCAGGACGTCGAGCTCACCCTCTCCCAGTCGGGCGAGGGCCTCCGCGCGCGCCCCGGGCGAGAGAGCCACAGGATCCACCATGGTCTCCTCCTCGTACTGCGGGCGCGGCTGCGGCCTATTCGACCTTGGCCCAGTCGAGAGTGCGTTCCACCGCCTTCTTCCAGCCCGCGTACCCCTCCGCGCGCCGCTCCTCGGGCCACTGGGGCTCCCAGCGCTTGGACTCCTGCCAGTGGGTGCGCAGTTCGTCGGTGTCCCGCCAGAATCCCGTGGCCAGCCCGGCGGCGTACGCGGCGCCCAGCGCGGTCGTCTCCGCCACAACGGGGCGGCTGACCGGCACGCCGAGGACGTCTGCCTGGATCTGCATGCAGAGGTCGTTGGCGGTCACGCCGCCGTCGACCTTGAGCACGTCGAGGTGCACACCGGAGTCCTGCTCCATGGCCTCCACGACGTCGCGGCTCTGGTAGCAGATCGCCTCCAGCGCGGCCCGGGCCAGGTGCCCGTTGTCGTGGTAGCGGGCGAGGCCGACGATCGCGCCGCGTGCGTCGGAGCGCCAGTACGGCGCAAACAGACCGGAGAAGGCCGGGACGAAGTAGATGCCGCCGCTGTCCTCGACGGTACTGGCCAGGCGTTCGCTCTCGGCGGCGTCACCGATGATCTTCAGTTGGTCGCGCAGCCACTGGATCGCGGAGCCGGTGACGGCGATGGAGCCCTCCAGCGCGTAGATCGCCGGGCTGCCCTCGAACTGGTAGGCCACGGTGGTGAGGAGGCCGTGCTGCGACCGGACCAGCTCGGTACCGGTGTTGAGCACCAGGAAGTTGCCGGTGCCGTAGGTGTTCTTGGCCTCGCCGGGGGCGTAGCAGACCTGCCCGACGGTGGCCGCCTGCTGGTCGCCGAGCACGCCGGTGATAGGGATGGCCTCCCGCAGCGGCCGGGAGGTCCGGGTCCGGCCGAACGCCTCCGGGTGGGAGGACGGGTTGATGGTCGGCAGCATCGACCGGGGCACGCCGAAGAAGCCCAGCAGCTCGTCGTCCCAGTCGAGGGTCTCCAGGTCCATCAGCATGGTGCGGCTGGCATTGGTCACGTCGGTGGCGTGGATGCCGCCGTCGGGTCCGCCGGTGAGGTTCCACAGCACCCAGCAGTCGGTGTTGCCGAAGAGGGCGTGGCCCTGCTCGGCCGCTGCGCGAACACCGTCGACGTTCTCCAGGATCCACTGGATCTTGCCCCCGGAGAAATAGGTGGCCGGCGGCAGCCCCGCCTTGCGGCGGATGACGTCGCCGCGGCCCGAACGCTCCAGCGCGGCCGCGATGGAGTCGGTGCGGGTGTCCTGCCAGACGATCGCGTTGTAGTAGGGGCGGCCTGTGCGGGGGTCCCAGACGACGGTCGTCTCGCGCTGGTTGGTGATGCCGATGGCAGCGAGGTCGGAGGCGGACAGGTTTCCGTGCCGGAGCGCGTTCTGCATCACCGAGTTGGTGCGCTCCCATATCTCGACCGGGTCGTGTTCGACCCATCCCGAGCGGGGGAGTATCTGCTCGTGCTCCAGCTGGTGTTTGGCCACCTCATTGCCTGCGTGGTCGAAGATCATGAAACGGGTACTGGTGGTCCCCTGGTCCACTGCGCCGACGAAGTCAGCCATGGGATGCCGCCTCTCTTGGGGCTTTCTCCTGCGACGGGACGGACGGGGCGGGCCGTGCCCGCCCCGAGGTCCCGGTCAGCTTTCGTCCGGTGCCGGGACCCGTCCGGGGGGTTCCGGCTCGGCGGTGGGCAGGAACCTGCCGATGAAGAACTTGTAGAGACCGGCTCCCAGGAGGCCGCCGATCAGCGGTCCTACGATCGGCACCCAGAAGTAGAAGTGTCCGTACTGATCTCGCCACGCTCCCCCGTAGCCGGTGAAGAAGCTCGCCAGCCGGGGGCCGAAGTCGCGTGCCGGGTTGATCGCGTAGCCCGCGTTCGTGCCCCAGGCCATGCCGATCGCGACCACGATCAGGCCCACGATGAACGGTGCCAAATTGGCGCCGGGGGGTGTGTTGAGCAGGTCCGTGACCGCCAGGATCAGCAGGAGCAGGAGTGCGGTGCCGATGATCTGGTCGCGCAGGGCACCCCATTCCGTGACCGGGAGGTTCGTGTTGCCATTGGCCGGGAGGGTGGAGAAAACGCCCTGTGTCTTGATGGTGTGGCCGGGGTCGGCCTTCGCCAGTGCCTCGGAGTAGTTCCACCGGACGATCAGTGCCGCCACGAACGCGCCGGCCGTCTGGGCGAGCGCGTACGGGGCCACCTTGCTCCAGGGGAACCCCTTGAAGGCCGCCAGCGCTACGGTCACCGCGGGGTTGAGGTGCGCCCCGCTGAGTCTCGCCGCGACGTACACGCCGAGCGTGACGCCAAGACCCCACGCCCAGGCGATGCTGTCGTGATTGCCAAGGCCGCCCGCCGGATCCGTAAGGGCTCCGCCGGCGACGACCTGGGCCACGACGCCGCAACCGAAGAGGATGAGGATCATGGTGCCGGCGAATTCAGCGGAGAGTTCGCCGACCAGCCCCGACCTCTTGAGTCGTTCCGTCATGGGTGCCCGCTTCCCGCCGACCTCAAGATCGGCCGTCGAAAGCCCCGAGTCCTCCGGCAGCAGTTTAATCCCGGCCGTGTCAACCGTGCGAGCGGACCACATCGGACACCCGAGGACGCGGTAAGCATCGCGGATGTCGGGGCTGTGGCAGCACACTGAGAGAGGGCGGGCGACGGCAGTGGCACGCGCCCGCGACCTGTGCTTCCGCGAGCGCGGCGGGCGCACTGCGGCAGGTTCACCCGTCGGTTCCAACGGGAGGTACCCGATGAAGATGTTGATCAACAGTGCGGACACCGTGGTCGCCGATGCCCTGCGGGGGATGGCGGCCGCTCATCCCGAGCTCGATGTCGATGTGGAGCGGCGGGTCGTGGTACGGCGGGACGCGCGGGAGGGCGGGCGGGTCGGGCTGGTGTCGGGGGGTGGTTCCGGGCATGAGCCGT
>JAEBET010000016.1:0-206535 GCA_049998195.1 Streptomyces sp. cmx-11-4 | reverse complement strand
ATATCCCGAAACAGGGCGGCAGCGCCCGCCAGGCGCACCCGCTGACCAGGACGTAGATGATCGCCGCGAACAGCGTCTCATCAGGCGTGTCCTGAGTACCACCGCCCTGCGATCGCACCTTCGACGGTGGGATCAGCGGCTCCGCGATCTCCCACAACCCGTCCGGAACAATCCAACTCCAAGTACCCCGCCCCATACCGACGTCAACGACGCCTCACCACATAGGACACGGTCTAAGGAAACGATCAAGGTTGAGGCTCCTTCGACGAGAGAGCGGTCCCGTCTGACGGCGGGACCGCTCGGTGGTGTTGGATTCGCGAACCGTCACACCGCGCTCGGCAGATCGACGCCAGACTGGCGACGGCCCGCGCTGGGGGGGTTATCCCCCGTTCCGATCTTGGGGTGCGCCGGATCGCGCCCCGGTGGGGGGCGAAACTAGCGTCCAGCCATGACTTCGACTCTGCGAAAGCACCTGGTCATGGCACTCGGTGTCGCTACGCTGCTCGCCGCCGAGGTGGTCCCCGCCATCGCTCAGCCCGCCGGTCCCTCCCCTGTGGAGCAGTTACGCCGGGACACCAAGGCGATCCACGCCCTCGGTGTGAGCGGTGTGCAGGCCCGCGTGATCGCGCCTGACGGTCGGCAGTCAGTCGCCACCAGCGGTACCGCTGACCTGAACACCGGCCGCCCGGTCTCTTCCGGCGGCTACTTCCGCATGGCCAGCACGTCCAAGACGCTGGTCGCCACCGTGGTCCTCCAGCTGGAGGCCGAGGGCAGGCTGTCCCTGGACGACACGGTCGACCGGTGGCTGCCCGGAGTGGTGCGGGGCAACGGCAACGACGGCAGCCAGATCACCATCCGCCACCTGCTCCAGCACACCAGCGGCATCCGGGACGCCCTGCCCGGATACACCACGCCGAAGGAGTACTACCAGCAGCGCCACAACATCTACGAACCCGAGCAGCTGGTCGACCTCGCCATGGCTCACGAGCCGGAGGACTTCCTGCCCGGCAAGGGCTGGGGGTACTCCAACACCGGCTACGTCCTGCTCGACATGATCATCCAGAAGGCCACCGGTCACCCCGCTCACCAAGAGATCAAAAACCGCATCCTGCGCCCGCTGGGCCTCGACCAGACCCGGTGGATGGGCACCTCGCCCACCCTGCCCCAGCCCCACGCCCAGGCTTACCAGCTCTTCGGCCCCGGTTTCCGGGTGAATGTCACGGACCAGATACCGGTGGACTACGCGAACCTTTCGTGGGTCACGACCACTCGGGATGAGAACCGCTTCTTTCGCGCGCTGCTCGACGGCCGCCTACTA
Source organism: Streptomyces sp. cmx-11-4 (assembly GCA_049998195.1). GTDB lineage: Bacteria > Actinomycetota > Actinomycetes > Streptomycetales > Streptomycetaceae > Streptomyces. The sequence goes on along the minus strand of JAEBET010000016.1, from coordinate 205,217 downwards.
CCGGCACGGCAGCTGGCCAAGATGAAGCAGACCGTCCCCGTGAGCGCGGAGGTCCAACAGCTGTGGCCCAAGGGCCGATACGGGCTCGGCCTGGTCGAACGCCCCCTGGGATGCGGAGGAACCTACTGGAGCCATGAGGGCGGGGACGGCGGCTACATCACCCTCAACGGCGTCACCGATGACGGGCGTCGAAGCGCTGTGGTCTCCATGTCCGAGGCCCGCGGCGACACCAAGGAGCACATACTGGAGCAGGAGAACGCGGCCAGCGCCCTGATCGACCACGCACTGTGCGCCAGGGACCCCAGCGCCCCGTGAGCGGAGGTGTCGTCGCTGTGGGCGGTGAGCTCAGCGCGGCGCTCCGCTGGTGCCGCAGACCAGCGCTGCGCACCTACCGGGAAGGCGGCGCTGGGGCAGCGGGTAGCGGGGGCCGGGGGTGGTGGGGCGCGGGCGGCCGATCCTGCGGCGCGGCCGGGGGGTGAGCACGATGAACCCTCCAAGTCGAAGCAGTGGCTGGGCACGTACAGGGGCGCCCGCCGTCCCCGGTCGGGGCGCCGGGCGCAGGGTTGAACGGAGGCCGGTCGGCCTGCCCGGGTCACCGGGACCGGCCGCCCAGGTGCGGGTGGCGGTGCCGGTGGCCGGGCGGAGCGGCCGGAGTGGGGTCAGGGCTGCGGAGAGGACGGCGAGGACGAGAGCGGCCGCGGCGGCGATGGTGAGGGTGGCTGCGGCGGAGGCCCACAGCGGGTGGCCTGTGCCCTTGGGGGTTTTGAGGTCGGCGAGGTTGTCGGCGATCCGTGCGTGCAGGGCGGTGAGCGGGGTCAGGAAGGCGTACCAGCGGCCAAGTCTGTCTATCTCGCCGGCGCTCTCGCCGTCGGGGAAGTGGCCACCGTGGAGGGCCTGGCGGTGGGCCACTGCCTCCGCGGCGGCTTCGTCGAGGTGATGAACCGTCGGAGAATTGGTTGAACAAACAGGGCAGCGATAGCGGTAGCGACGCACAGGTCTTGGACTCTGTTGGTTGGGTGAATCCGGGCAGGACAGTGCGACGCCCCGCCCGTAAGGGTCTCCGGGCGGGGCGCGGGGCTGAGCTAGGGGTTGGTGTGTCTGCGGCCTTCTACGTTTCCACGGCTGGCCGCCGGGCTGGACGTCTCTTGGGGCGGGCCTGTTACGCGGCGTTCAGTTGCCGATCTGCCTGCGCACGTCCGCGACCATGCGGAGGATTTCGTGTGCCATGTCGGCGATCGCCTGGAGCTGCCGGTCCACGTCCGCCGGGTCCTGCCCGGTGAAGGAGAACGAGCGGTCGTTGCTCGGCTTGGGGTCGGTGAACGAGAACGACACGGGCAGCTCCAGCCGGATTAGATGTTCCTGTGGTGGGCGCGCCGGATGGCGGCCTCCCACACGCTACGCACCTGCGCTCCGGTGTGGGCGTCGTTCCAGGAGGGGATCGACTCCCACCGGTTGCCGTGCTGGTTGCGGGCCTCGTCCAGGAGGAGGTTCCCGGCGTCCCGGTAGGCACCGTTGCGGGCGCCGGCCGCTGCTCGCAGCGCGCCGATGGAGCAGCGGGCGCCCTCGGGGTGGATGAGCCTGTGCTTGGCCCAGCCGTGGGTCTCGAGGAAGGCGAGGGCGTCAGTGAGGGTCTTCTCGACGGCGCCGGGCCGGTGCACGGCCGGGGCGGCGAGGATGAAGGAATCCGGTGAGGGAGCGGCGGGGGCCGCGGGGGCGCTGGGTTCCGGGGTGGTGTCGAGGAGTTGGAATGCCTTCGCGTACAAGTCGGGGTCGATGTGGGTGAAGTCGGTCTCGGTACGAGTGCTCATGCTGCCCTCCACAATCCGTTCTCGTTGGTTACCTCGTCCCGCCTCTTCAGCTCGGACAGGCGGGGCTTGATGTTCTTCGCGGACGTGCCCAGCTTTCGGGCGATGGTCTCCGCGGTCATGGGGATGGACTGCTCCCGCAGGAGTTCGAGGATTCGCGGCTTGATCAGCTCCTGTCCGTCCAAAGAGGCCGCCGGGCCAGCGGGGCCCGCCGCGACCCGCTGCTGCTGTGGTGCGGGCGGTCCCTGCTGCGCCGCCGTAAGGACGTCGGCAAGGCTGCCGACCAGGTTCTTGCCGCGCTGGTCGACCATCGGGGTCTGTGCGATCGCCTCGCGGTGACGCCAGGCTTCGCAGTCCTCGACGGTGACGGGGGTCATGTTTCCGGCGAGGGAGACGGGCGGCACGTCCAGGTGCAGGGAGCGGAACTGGACGGCCTGGGATCCGGGGGTGAGGAGATAGCCGAGGCCGAAGGTGCCGTCCTCGGGGCCGGCGGAGGCTTCGGTGTCCAGGCCGCTCATGTCCCGGTCGGCGACCTTGTCGTACTGGCCGGGCCACGAGGAGGGGATCATCGACAGGTCGATGCCCTCCGCCCCCTCGACCGCGTTCGCTCCGACCAGGGAGCCCTGGCCCTTGGCGCAGCGCAGGAACACCGCGCCGCCGCCGATGAGGAGCTGGGAGCGGATGATCGTGGAGTTGCCGAGGTCTTCGGCCAGCGGGGTCTGGGTGGCCAGGACTACGCCGATACCTCTTTTGAGGGCCCTGCGGGTCAGCTGCTCGACGATCGCTTTGGCCTCCGCGTGGTACGGCGAGGAGATCGACAGCAGCATGTGTGCTTCGTCAATGACGAACAGGATCAGCGGGTCGGTGAAGGGGAAGGCGGGGGACCGGTAGCGGGCCTCGCGGTCGAGCATCATCGCGTAGGCCAGCCGCAGGGCGCCCATCGCCTCGTCCAGGCCGTCACCGCAGTAGGCCGCCAGGCCCGCTCCGGCGATGGTGCCGGCCTGCGGGGACGCCAGGATCACGGCGATGCGCGACTTGTGGGCGGAGAGCAGGATCTGTTCCAGGATTCCGGACTTTCCGGAGCGGGAGCCGCCGACGAGGTACAGGTGGCGGGCGCCGGAACCGGGCTGGGCCAGCGGGACCAGGGCCGCGCGGGCGTCGATGTAGGTTCCCAGGCGGATGTATCCGCGCGCGTCCATGGGCAGTTCGTCGACGACCGAGGAGAGCATCGTGCCGTGCATCAGCGCGTGTTCCTTCATCACGCGCACCCCCATCTGCGAGGGCTTGTCGGTGGGTGCGAGAGCGACCTGGATCGTCTCCAGGTTCAGGTTCCCCGCGAGGTCCTGGATGTTGACGGTCCCGATCGCCTTGCGGTCGCGGGTGGCGATCCCCTCCCAGTCCAGGGGTCCGTCGTAGCGGGTGAGGGCCAGGGTGGTGCCGGGCATCGCTCCTTCCGGGATGGCGACGTACGCGGCCCACACCTGTGCAGGGGTCGTCGGGGCGCCGGCCACGATCTCCGGCTGGGGCGCCGCCATCTTGAGGTGGACGGTGACGGGCAGCGCGTTCGGCGCGAAGTGCTTCGGATCTCCCATGTCGACCTGGGAGACAGGGATCTGGTAGACGGCGGCGATGTCCGCGGCCTTCACCCGGACCTGCTGGCCCTGCGGCAGGGTGATGATCCCGGTGAACGACACGTGGTCGTCCCCGACGTCGAGGACGAGCTGCGCGAGCTCGGCGCCGGCCTGGATCAGCTTGCGGCCCTCGGTCTGGGTGGGCCCGGAGATGAACTCCGCCCACCAAGCGGCGATGAGCTGTGCCTGCGAGCTCTGCCCCGCGGTCGTGGTCGTGGCAGGGAGCGCGGGGAGCTCGCTGGCGGTGTTGCGGTGGTGGGCCAGGACGGCCGCCCCGGCCGGGACCGCGAGCCCGAGGGCGAAGAGCGGGTTCATGCCGCTCGCCAGGGCCTGGTGGGCGGCGATGCCGCAGCCGGTGGCGGTGATCCCGCAGGCGATCAGGGAGCGCAGGGCGGGGGCGGAGGCGTTGATGGCCCACGCCCCCGCTCCGGCCGCTCCGGCGGCGAGGGCGGACCAGGGGCCGGCGGTGAGGGCAGCCACCGCGAGGGCGGCGGGCGCGTACTGGACGAACTGTGCTCGGGTCGGCCCCATGGTCCTCTCCTTACTGCTGGGTGTAGAAGGAGGCTTCGGCCATGTCGACAGGCGAGGTGTCCACGGCGTCGGCGATGCCCCCGTGGTCGGACTCGACGGTCGTCTTCGCGTCGTCGGCGGCCGCGGCCGCGCTGTCCGCCACGGAGGTGTACTCGCCCGCCGCTTCCTTGGCGCCGGTCATGGTGACGGCGGCGTCCGCGAACTCGGCGGTGGTGGCCGCGTCGACGGCGAGCGCCTTCATCGTCTCGGAGGCGTCCAGCATCTGCTCCGCCGTTTCGTCGACATCGGCGGCGAGCTTGGTGACGGTCTCGGCGTGGGCGTGGACCTGGTGGGTGAGCCAGGCGAGCTTGACGCGCAGGGCCGCGTAGTTCGCGGCGTCCTTGAGGGATTGGGTTACAGACATGCGGGCCTCTTCTTCTATCGGGCGTTGTAGAAGTCGCGCTCGGCGGGCTTAGTCAGGGGCGAGTCGGCGACCGCGCGGAAGATTCCGCCGTGCCTGATCTCGGCGTTCGCGGACGCGGTACGGCACGCCTCTTCGCCGCCCTGGATCTGGTCGTGGAGCTTCTTGGCCGAGGCGGCCTGGAGGTCGAGCTGCTCCTTGAGGTGCTCGCACTTGCCGATGAGGTTCGCGCCGACGCCCTTCTCCGTGGTCTCGGCGATGAGGACGTCGCAGTCCGCGGCCAGCTGCGTGGACTCGTCCACGAGTTCCAGGCAGGTTTCGGAGCTGGTCTGGCACAGGGTGGCTGCGCCTTCGGCGAGGTCGATGACCTGGGTGAGGTTGATGACCTCTCCGCCGCTGTAGGTGCGGCTCTTTCCTGCGGCCGTGGTGACGTGGATGCCCTTGTCGTCGACGGTCGCGGTGTGCGGAACGGGCGGGTTGGGCTGCATCGCGGGGTCCTTCCTGATGTGGTCGGGGAGGGTGATGGTCGGGGGCGGGGGGACGGTGCCGGGCGGCGGGATGGTCGGACCCGGCGCAGGTGTGGGCGGCGCGGCGGCAGGCGGCGGCGGTGTGGGGGCCTCGCTGGGCGTCGGCGGCACGGTGGGCCCCCGGGTGGGCGCGGAGGGCCCTGGAGGAGGCGCGGCGGAAGGCGAACCGGAAGGCGTAGCGCCCGGTTTCCGCAGATAGGTGGAACGCCACCCGTCACGGAGGCCCCCGGCCCAGTGAGCGCCCGCGAGCAGCCCGTAATGCGTTTTCGCTGCCGCGTTGTAGGAGCTGTTTCGAAAGGTATCCGGCGCCCTGGTCGGCGCCCATTTGTCTTTCGGTTTCGGCGCGGGCTTTTTGATTCCCGCCTGCTCGTATTTACCGTGCGTGTTGTCGACGCCAACGAGGTAGGTGATGGCGAGGAGAATGAGGAGTTCCACGAGCCTCCTTCCGTAACGTTGTGTAGTTATCGGGCGGTTACCGGTTACCGGTTACCGGCCCCTGGACGCCGGTTCGGGCCGCTCAGGGCGGGGTGAGGACGGCGTCTGCGGCCTGTAACCGGTAACCGGTAACCGTGCGGAGATCGCCTAGCGCGACGTCCCGATGTTGCTGACCGTGTCGTTCGCCGTGTTGAAGACCGACTCGAGGGTGCCTCGGATCTCGTCGCTGAACGGCGTGTACGGCAGGAAGATCCCGGAGACGATCAGCATCAGGCAGATCGCCATCTGCTTGCCTTTCGTCTTCTTGAAGGTGAAGAACAGTGCCCAGCAGAACAAGGCCAGGGCAAAGAACTGGAGCGTCATTTCATGCACCCTTCTCGAAGGTGAATCCCTTGTTGTTCGCGGGGACGGCTGCACTGGAACCGGAGGAACTGGAGGGCGCGGAGAGCTTCTTGTAGGCGAAGAGGCCGCCGCCGCCGACGAGCGCCACCCACAGCCAGGGGCTGGAGGTGATGTCGCCGCCGCCGGCCCCTGTGGGCTCCTTCGCCATGGGGGCGGCGCCGCCGAGGGTCGGGGCTGCGCAGGCGGGGATCTTCGCGACGTCGTAGGAGGCGGCCTTGGCCACCGCCGCCGCCCGGATCTTCATGCACTCCAGGTAGACGGCCATCTCCCGCTCGTACAGGCCCTTGGCCGCGGCTTCCTCGGCCTGCGCCCGCTGCTTGTCCGCCTCGGCTTCCACCAGGGCGTTCGCGGCCTTCTCCTGGGCCCTCGCCCGGTCCTGGGCGGCCTGCTCGCCCTGCATGCTGGTGACGGCCACGACCGTGCCGCACACGGCGATGACGGCGATCGTGCCGCACACGGCGAGCGCGGCTGTGTTGCGGCGGACCCCGCCGATCTTGACGGAGAACTTGGACGTGCTGGGCTTCTCCGGGGTCTCAGGGTTCATGCGGGTGAACTCCTCGTCCCAGTCGATTCCGGACATGGCGGTTCCTCCTTCCAGTGCTGTGGATACGGCCGTTCAAGCCCGCCCCCGGTCCCTGCCGGGGACGAGGTTCAGCGGGCGGGGCGGGTGAGCGGCCTGCCAGCCGTGGCCGTCACCGGTCCGCACTCGGAGGGCGAGCGCGGACCGGTGGCGACTATGAGCGGCAGGGCGTTGTGCGGGCGGTCCGGTCAGCGGACCGTGTGCTGCTTGAGGGCGACGGCGATCTGTCCGGCGCGGTCCGTGGCGATGGAGCCGCCCTCGGTCCGGACCGCCTTGGCGATGTTGCTGCGGTTCAGTGGCTCGTTCGCGGTCCGGAGCCGGTCCAGCGCGGTCCGCTCCAGGTCCGTGAGCGTGATGACCGTGCAGTCCGGACCGCCTTCCTCGGTCCGGTCCGAACCGGAAGCGCTGTCAGGTGCCTCCTGGTGCGCCGGTCCGGTGCGGTCCGGCTCCTGCGGTCCGGGCGCGGTGTCGGCGGTGCGGACCGTCACCCCGCGTGCGGCCGCCGCGCTCTGGGTGGCGGGCACGGTCCGGGAACCACGGTCCGGACCGGGGCCGGTCGGCAGGTCAGCGCCCTGCGGTCCGGCCGGACCGGGCTCCAGGGCGAGCGCCGGTCCGCCGGTCCGGTCCGTGGCTCCTGCGGTCCGGACCGGACCGTGGACCGCGTGACGGTCGGCCGGACCGGACCGGACCGCGTACCCGCCGTGCTGGACCGGGCGGACCGGAGCGGGACCTTCCAGCGGTCCGTGCCGGTCCGCGCGGGTCAGGGTGAGGACGGTGGGGATGGCGGCCGGTCCGTGATCGTCGGCCGCGACCCGGGGGACGACGACCCGGTGCAGGGCCAGACCGGTCCGGACCGCCTTGCGGTCCGCGAGCTCCGCACCCGCTGCGGTCCAGGCCCGGTCCAGGGTGGTCAGGCGCGGGTCGGTGATCGCGAGGGACCAGGCGGTGAAGCTGTGGACCGGGTAACGGAACCAGCGGACCGCCCCGATGGAGGGCCGCGCCTTGGCGACCCTGCCGTCCTCACGAAGCTTGCGGCGGTGGATCAGTGAGGCGTACAGCTCCCACAGCACCATCCCCACGATGCTCATGGCGGCGAACGCCACCGCCTTTGGGGTGAAGTTCCAGTAAGTCATCTGCTCCGTCCACTTCTGGGCCTCCGCGTCCCAGGACCGGCTGCCGGCCACCGGCTCCCCGGAGGCGTGCCAGAAGTTCATGACCGCGGCGCCCAGAGCGAAGATCCACGTGGAGACGCGGTAGAGGGTTCCGGCGTCGCCACCCTGGCGGGCCTGGTGGTACATCCAGCCCACGAACGCCGTCGACAGCTCCCACGCTGCGGCGAACAGGATCGTGAACGGGACGACCCAGCCGAGGATGTCCTCGGCGAACCCGGCCTGGCCCGTCCACGCGACAGCCATCGGGGCGGTGATCGGACCGATCACCATCAGGCGTTCCGCGTTCACCTTCACGAAGTGCTTGGCGCGGTCGGACACGGCCGGCTTACCGGCGCGGGACGCGGCCCGCAGCTCACGGGCCTTCGCCTTGCGGGTGTCCTTCGCGTCCCTGCGCTCCTCGCGGGCCTGGAGCTTGAGGCGCTTGCGTTCCAGTGCCTGCTCGGTGCGGTCGGTGGCGCGCTTCATCCGGGCGGCGGCCTCGGCCACCAGGTCGTCGGCGGCCTTCAGCGTGACGTCCGCGTCCGCTTCCCGCAGGCGGGCCTGCGCCAGTGCCTGCTCGGCTGCCTTGAGGTCCGCGTCCCGTTTGGTGCGGGCGGCGGCCAGGATGCGGTCGGCCTCCTCGCGGAAGGTGCGGGTCAGGCGCTCGGCGTCCTCGGCCGCCGTCGCCCGCAGCTGGCCGATGTCCTCCTTGGCCAGCGCGCGGATACGAGCCGCATCCGCGCGGGACGCCTCCCGCTCGCGGGCGGCGTCCTCACGCAGCTCGGCGGCCACCTTCTCGGCTCCGGTCCGCACCTGCGCGGCCTGGGCGTCGGCGCTCTTGCGCATCCGGTCGGCCTCGCCCCGCGCCCGCTCCAGTAGCCCTTCGGCGTCGGTGGTGGCCCGGGTGCGGGTCTCCGCCGCGGTGCGCTCCGCAGCCGCGAGCATCTCGGTGCGCGCACTCTCCGCGTCGGCAAGGGCCTTCGCGGCGGCCTGCGCGGCGTCGGTACGGACCTGCTCCGCCTGCGCGGCCGCTGTCGTCGTGACGGTGTCGGCCTGGCGGCGGGCGTCGGCGAGCAGCTGCTCGGCAGCCGCGTTGGCGTCGGCCAGGACCTGGTCGGCCTCGCCGGCCGCCGTCGTCGTGACGGTGTCGGCCTGGCGGCGCGCGTCGGTGAGCAGCTGCTCCGCCGTCGCTTCGGCGGCGGCGCGAACCTGCTCCGCGTCGGCGGCCGCGGTGCTCGCGGCTTCCGTACGGACCTGGTCGGCGTCGGCCTGGGCGGCGGCGAGTACGCGGGCCTGCTCGGCCGTAGCGGCCTCGGCGATCGAGGCCGCCTCGGAACGGGCACCGTCCAACAGCTCAGCGGCGCGCATCTCGCCGTCGGCGAGGATCCGCGCGACGTCGTCGGCGGCCAGATCCCGGAGGTCGGCGGCGCGGTCGGCGGCGTCGGCCACGACCGGGTCGGCCTCCTCGAACACCAGCGGCACGGTGTCCTCGTCGGCGGTCTGGGCGGGGACAGAGGCCGGCGCCACGGGCGTCTTAGCGCGCCCGTTGGCGCGGGGCTTCGCTGCCGCCGCGCTCTGGCGCCTGCGGCGGGTGGCGGTCTTGGGGGCCACGAGGGTGTCCTCTCTTACTCTGGCGCCTCCGTGCAAGAGGTCACCGCGGTCGGCGTCGAGTCGGTAGGGTCCTGACCAGGCCCTCCGGGACCCCGGCAGCTTGAATGCCGGGGACTCGGGGGGCCGTCTGCGTGGAACAGGCGGTCAGCGCTGGGCGGGCAGTTCCGGTCGGCGGTTGGCCGTCGCGGCCTGCTGGGTGAGCCAGGCCATGGCGGCCGCCGTCATGTCGTCGGCCGTGTCGGTGTTCAGCGGGGCGGTGTCGATGTCGCGCATCGCGTCGATGGCCGGCAGCAGCCGCATGTAGTCGGGGCTCACGGCGGTGATCTGGCGGCTCGACGGCAGCGGGGTCAGGTCGTAGGTGACGCCGCCCACACAGATCCGCTCGACACGGCAGACGAAGGTGTGGCCCTCCTGCCCGGTCCAGAACATCTCCGGGTTGCGGTACAGGACGTACTGACCCCGCTTGTAGGTGATCGCGGGGGCGGCGCTCTGGGTGGTGTCGCGCACGGCAACTCCTCGTGTCGGGTGGTCCGGGCTGTCCGGCTCCCCGTCACCGCCCGGCCCGGCCGCCGATGTTCGGCGCCGGGTCGGGCGGATCAGGCAGCCGTCAGACCGCGGCGAGGGGGCGGTGCGGGGCGATGATCTGGCCGTCGGGGAGCAGCTCGCCGGTGTCCTCGAACACCAGGACGGAGTTGCAGAGGAGGGACCAGCCCTGTTCGGGGTGGGAGGCGATGGTGTGCGCGGCCTCCCGGTCGGGGCTGCCGGCGGTCGGGCACGTCGGCCGGTGCGTGCACAGGGACTCCGGCAGCCGCCGGGCCGTGCCGGTGGTGGTCGCGGTGTCGAGCTGGGTGTTGTGCTGCATGAGCTCTCCTGGCGAGTGGCGGGCCCGAGACTCTCCCGGACCGAAGGCGGTGTGAAAGGGCGGCATCCCGGGGGGCGGGCGGCCGGTACGCGGCGGGCCTGGGCGGCGGTCGAGAACTTGGCCTTCGGGCCCGCCAGACGGGACACCGGGTAGTCAGCTCTTGCCACGCGAGGCGAGGGGCGGGTGGATGTCGGTGACGCGGTGGCCGGCGTCCCAGGCGGCCGCCGCGGTGAGCACGGCGGCCGCCAGGAGCGCCTGGGTGAGGGGGTGGGTCAGGCCGCGCGCGGCGATGGCCCGTACCGCGTGGTGCTGGGCGGTACGGGCGGCCGGTATGTGCAAGCGGTCCTACTCCTCCCCGGGCTGCGGCTGCGGCGGCGTCCCGCAGGTGCAGGGCTCGTGCTTGATCGACTGGTACGGCTTGCCGTCGGCACCCGTAGAGTTCACGGTGACCAGGGTCGGCGGGTGGCCGCAGCCGCTCACCGGACCGTGCCCGTCGCGTTCGGCGGCGTGGCCGGGACGGCGGCGTTCTGACCGCAGCGGCAGGTCCAATAGCCGCACAGGCCGCAGGCGTCGTCCGCCGCGCGGACCGGCAGGTTGAAGGTGAGCAGCGGGGGCCGGACGTAGCCGGGGGCCATCTCCGCGAGGGTGCGCCGTGCCCGGCGCCCGTCGGGGATCCGGGCGTCGTCCCGCTCGGCCATCATGAGCAGCAGGGTGCCGAGCCGGTGGAGGGAGTCGGTCTCGTCCCGCTCGAAGCCGCGCTCGTCGTCCCTGCGCTCGATGTCGTCGATCTTTCCGGCGCGGGGGATCAGGGTGATGGTCATGCCGCGACCTCCCAACCGGTACGGGCGCGACGGACGGTGCGCACCACCGCCAGCTTGGCGGCGAGCTCAGCGATCCGCTCGTTCTGCTGCCGCAAGAGCTCGGCCTGGTGTGGCATGCCACCGCTCCTGGTCGGCATCCTGCGGGCCTCGCGGCCCAGCTTCACGGCGAGGTCCGTGAGCTTCTTCCACTCCTGGTCGCTGGCCTCGTCGGCGGCGATCGCCGCAGCGAGGCGCTGGGCCTGGAGCTCGCGGAGGGCGACGAGCTCGCTGCCGGAGCGGCCGCCGCGGACCAAGTCGTCGACACGGTCGTTGCCGTCGCCGTCGCGCAGGGCCAGCTCCTCACAGGCCGCCCGGACGGGGCAGCCGTGGCAGAAGCCGATCGCCTCAACACGCTGCGCCTGCCAGGTGGCCGGCGGCTCGCCGTCGGCCCGGAAGAAGAGGTCGGGGTCGGCCTGGGTGCAGCGGGCCCCGGCGTCGATCGCGGCCTGGAGCAGCAGGCGCCGCATCCGGCGCGCCTGAGTGGATGTCATCCTGTGCATGTGCGTCTTCCCTTTCCGGAGGGTGACTGCAGAGACGAACCCCCGGGGGCCTAAGCCCGGGGGTTCGTCGTTTCTGACTGCTGTACGAGCAGCCACGGCCCCGGCCGCCCCCGTTCTGGGGGGCGGCCGGGGCCGTGGTCGTTCGTGCGGGTTGGTCAGCTCGCCAGGCGCTGGACGGTCAGGTGGTCCGTCGGCACGCTCCGGGTGTCGGCCGGGGTGTCACCGGCGGGCACAGCCCGACGGGCCTTGTCCGCGGCGGCCACGCGGGGCAGCACCGCCTTCCAGTCGGCCACGCGGCCGACGGCCGTGCGCTCGGCGCGGGCCTGCAGCGCCCGGTTGGTCTGCGGGCTGAAGGGCTTGGACAGCACCGTGGTGGCCGTGCGGCTGGACGCCTCCGTGATGGCGTCGGTCAGGGCCTGGCGCCACTGGGGGATCGTGAGGTCCCAGTCGATGCGGCGGTTGCTGCCCCGGCAGTGGATCGCGTTGGCGACGTGGGCCTTGCCGGTGTGGTGCGGGACCAGTTTCTGCACCCGGCTGTTGATGCCGGTGATCGGCACCCAGGTACCGCAGTCCTCGCAGACCAGGACTGCCTTGAGCGGGTCACGGAGGTCGATGTGCGAGGGCGGGAGCGCGGAGAGCTTGAGGGCGGGGCGGGTGCTGACCCGTTTCGTCCGGGTCCGGCGAGGGCGTTCCTTGGCAGTGGGCATCGCGGCGGTCATGGCCATGGGGATCTCCTCATGCGTGAAGGGGGAGGGGTGCGTCGCGGTGCTCTCTCCGCCCCCCAGGCCGCACGGGTGACCCCGGCGTCCTGACGGACGGACAGCGCATAGCGCTGCGACGTGCAGTAGGGAGTCGAGAAGCCCGGGGGATTTGGTGTTGCCATCGACCCCAGCCCCCTCTTGCGAGGAGGACGACTTCCTACGGTCTTGCAGTGGTGCTGACTCGGTGCTCCCGGAGGACCCGAGCTTTACGCACAAGGTGCACTATGTGTATAAGGCTGTCAAGGAGGTGCTCCTAATGACGACCCAGACCCTGCACCCACTGCTCACCGAGCCCATGTGCTGCACTATGAGCAGCTCAAGCAAGCGGCTATATGAGGAAGGAGCAGTGGTGGGGAACGGTCAGCCGGAGTACCAGCGCGTCATGGAGGACCTCCGCCAACGGATCGCCGACGGCCGTCTTGCAGTCGGAGACCCGATCCCCTCGACAGCCAAGCTGGGATCGCAGTACGACGTCTCCAGCACCGTGGTCCGGCGCGCCGTCACGGAACTGACCGCCGAGGGCCTTCTGTACGGACAGGCAGGGAAGGGCGTGTTCGTTCGCGCCCGGCCGACGCCTGTCACGGCGCAGCCTTCCGCGGCCGAGCTTGCTGCCACAGTCAAGAGGCTTGAGGCCAGGCTTGACGCGATGGCCACCCGACTCGAAGAACTTGAGCGAGAGCGGAAAGCCTGATCGCGCCACACCAAACGAAGTCCGTCGACAGTGCACAGGACACCTCCTCATCCACCATCCGTCTGCGCTGCTGGAGCAATCACACCGCAAGCGCTTCGGCGGGGACATCACAGCGCGCTGTCGAAGCACGTACATGGGCCCGTTCACGGGTTTTCAACATCCGTGTACACATGGGATTTCGGGCCCGAGCTCTAGGCTCGCAAGCATGACGATGACGGAGGGGCAGAGGGTGGGGAAGCAGCGAGCGGGATGGCGGCCGGACCGGCTGCGTGAGCAGCGCGAGGCACACGGCCTGACCCTGGAAAAGGCTGGCGAGAGGCTTCGCGAAGTAGCGGAGCGTGCCAAGTTGAAGGGGATTCCCGCCGCGAATCCGCAGACACTGTGGCAACACGAGCAGGGCGAGGTTTACCCGGGCCCTCACTACCGGCGCGCCTATTGCCTCCTCTACCGGGCCACCGAGCCCGACCTCGGCTTCAGGACCGCGCTTCCCGGCGAGGAGACGTCCTTCAAGCTCACGCCGATGGACGATCGCCTCAACGGCGCGCACGTCCTGGCCGTCGAACGGGCCATCCACCGCATCTCACCCGGCAGCGAGGACGCTGGCCACTTCGCCCTCCAGCAGCGCATCATCGACGCTTGGAAGCGGAGGCACACCGGCGGTGACCCGCACCGCCCCGTCCTGATCCTGGTCGGCGGGTATGCCGGCAGCGGCAAGACCGAGCTGGCGCGGTTCTTCGTCCAGCTCACCGGTTGGCCGCTGCTCGACAAGGACCCCCTCACCCGGCCGCTGGTGGAGCGCCTCCTGGTGGCGTTGGGCGGCGACCCGAACGACCGACACACCGAGCTCTACAGGGAGCGTGTCCGGTCTGTGGAGTACGACTGCCTCATGCAGTCGGCCATGGCCAACATCAAGTGCGGGATCAGCACGGTGCTGAGCGCGCCGTTCATCTCGGAGATGACGGACCCGGAGTGGATGCAACGCCTGTCCAACCGGGCCGCGTCCATGGGGGTCGACGTCTTCCCCGTGTGGGTGCGCTGTGATGAGGAGTCGATGCGGGAGTACATCACCTTCCGCTCGGCGGCCCGGGACGCCTGGAAGCTCGCCCGATGGGACGAGTACATGGCGACGATCAACCTGGACCTGCGGCCGGCGGTTCCACATCTGGTCGTCGACAACCGGTTGGGCACCGCGGTGACGCTTGCGGACCAGGCGCGCCAGGCAATGGGGGCGATGTACGCATGACCGTGAAGAGGGGTGTCGTCCTTTACGGTCCGCCGGCGGCGGGCAAGGACACGGTGACTACCGCGCTGGCCCAGCTGAGCCCGGCGTACGCGCAGTTCGCGCGGCTCAAGGTCGGCTCGGGTAAGTCCGCCGGGTACCGAATGGGTACGGCCGAGCAGCTCCGCGAGCTGGAGGCCGCGGGCGCCGTCGTCTACGCGAACAGCCGGTACGGCAACACCTACGTCATCGACGCACCCGGTCTGGACGACGCGTTCACAGTCGGCGTGCCAGTGGTGCACCTCGGGCAGATCGACGGCATCCGGGCCCTGGTCGACGGCTATCCGGCGAGCTGGTCCGTGGTGCTGCTGTGGTGCTCTCGCGAGGCGACCTCAGAGCGATCCGTCGGCCGGGGAGACGGCGACACCACGGCACGTCTGACGGCGTGGGATGCGACCCGCGAGGACCTGGACGCGCACCCGGAGACGGTCTGGGACCTCACGGTGGACACCACGATGGCGTCGCCGCAGGAGGCTGCGCGGCTTATCGACCAGCTGCTGCAGGCGGGCGCAACGACGGCATGAGCGCGGGCTACGGCTGGGCGAGTCGGTCCAGGGCGTCGGTGAGCGTGAGCTCGCCGCTGTCCTGGACGTCGTGCCACCGAGCCAGCGTGGATGCGGCCGCCCGCAGCATCTCGGGCGGAAGGCCGACGGCCGCGAGCGCGTCGGCGGCTTCCTCCAGCTCTGGGCCCCAGCGCCAGGCGCGGGCCGCGGTCTTGGCGATGTACTGCGGTTCGGAGAGGTACGAGTCGGTGCGCTTCGAGGCGACCTCGAGGAGCTGCTGGTCCACCCCGTGCTCGCGCGCCATCCCGACCGCGAGTGCCACCAGGACCCGCGACGTCTTCTGGAAGCTCGTGTACGCCAGCTTCAGCGCGGACGCCTTCCCGACCTCCGTGCCCAGCACTGCGGTCCGGACGGCGGTGCCCGCGAAGAGTGCCTCGATCTGCTCGGTCGCAGCGTTCAGGCCGGACAGGTACAGGGTCGGTGTCTTGCCGCTGACAGGTGGGGAGCCGACGACCGCGCCGTCCACGACGGTCGCATCTCGTTCGAGCAGCGCGGTGATGCGCTGCGCCCGCTCCGGGTTGATGGCGTTCGCCTCCACGTACACCCCGGCGAAGCCGTGCCGAGCGACGTCACGGGCGAGGTCCTCGGCGGCGGCCGGCGGGCAGAGGCTGATGATGATATCGCTGCGGTCCAGCAGTTCGGCCAGCGTGTGCACGCGCGTCAGGCCGAACTGGGCGGCGCGCGCCGCTGACGCGGGGCTGCGGCCGGCCTCGCACCACAGGACCGCGGCCGCATTGGTCGCGGCGCAGGCGGCGACGGCGGCGCCCATGCTGCCGGGGTGGAGGATGCCGACGATCGGTTTGTCCACGGTGCTACTCCGAGGTCTCGTTGAGCAGGATGGTGATGGCCTCGGTGACGTCGTCGACGACGTGGTGCGCGGCGGGAAGTTCCGCTGGCCAGGGACGTCCGCGCAGCCAGATGGTGCGCAGGCCGGCCTGGTGGCCGCCTCCGATGTCACCGGCTGGGCCATCGCCGGTCATCCAGCCGCCGTTGGCGAGGTCGTGTCCGCAGCGGGAGGCGGCGACCGCAAAGAGCTCCGGGTCTGGCTTGCGGATCTCCAGATCGCCCGAGACCGCGACGCCGTCGACCAGGTTGGTCAATCCGGTCGCGGCAAGCTTGGCGCGCTGGATATCGCTGGCTCCGTTGGTGACGATGCCGATGGTCCAGGCGGCTGCGCGAAGTTGCGCCAGGCCCTCGAGGACGGCTGGCCGACAGGTAACGGCGGTAGCCATCAGCTGCACGTACTCCTGCCACAACTGTGCGGCGGTCACTGCCAGGCCGAAGGCATCTCGCAGGCGGACGAAGTCGTTCTGGTTCGCGCGGTCGGCCAGTTCAGTGCGCAGGCGCTGCTCAATGGGGGCGTCGAAGTTGTGAGTGCGGCACAGCGCGGTAACGGCGTCGCTAAGGGCAGCCTGCCGGTCAACGAGCGTGCCGTCCAAGTCGAAGAGGGCGAGTCGGGCCATGGGGAGGAACCGTACTTGCTGCAGGGGCAGACGGCGATGGTACCTCCCTCTCAGGGTCCCGCTGGTGTATCTTTCAGAGATCTGTCGATCATGAGAGGCTGCGCCATGCCCGACCCGGACCGCCTGAGGCAGGTCGATGCCCTGCTGGACGGCCTGGACGACGTCCTGCCGCCGCCCCGAGTGCGCGCCCAGCTCCGTGTTGCTGCTGGCCTCACACAGAAGGATGTCGCGGACGTTGTAGGCGTGAAGCGCGTGGCGGTCGCCCGCTGGGAGTCGGGCGAAGCCCGCCCTCGGCGCCCGCACCGCGAGGTCTACCTCCACCTGCTCAAGGGCCTCGCAGAGCGTTTTCCCGAAGCCACTCAGCTGGATGAGGGCATGCCGACGCCGACCTCCGAAGGGGGATCGGGATGACCTAGCGGCCATCGGCCGCGCGCGCCAAGAAGCGGACTAACCACCCGCCGGCCGTCGCGCGGCCCGTCTACCGACTGCGGATTAACCACCCGCGTCGGCTGCTCAGATCCCGGTTCCCGCCGGTTCTGAGCTGCGGCTCACCGAGCCGCTCGTTTTCCCTCGGCCCCTAACCAGGGCCAATGCACCACCGGCCACTAACCACGGCCACCACAGCTGTAGCAGTACCGCCCGCTTCACCGGAGGCCCCCACCACAGGGGCTTTCGCGATCCACAGGCAACCAAGAGAGAGGAGAAATCTCCCCCCGCCCGATTGGTGTCCGCCCTCTTCTCGCGAAGGGGGCTGCCCAACCCATCCACACATCCGGCTCGGCCAGCCCCGAAGGGCTCTGGTCGGTCCAGCTATATGGAAGGCAGGTCGTTCTCATAGTGCACGAGAGTGGTGTCCCCTGTCAGCTTGACCTTGTCCGTTTCACCCCGGTTCGAGCTCGACAGGCTTCCCGCGTGACGGGATCGGCATCCTGTTCGCACCTGTATGAGCGGTTCGTACCGGAAATGGGGTTTCCGGTACGAACCTACGAGAGCAGCGCTTTCCGGGACACCTTGGCGAGCCCTATCGCGGTGTCGGTCGCCTCGCTCATGCACCCCATCGCGAAGGTCATCGGCAACGCCGTCGACGAGCGGCTGTGGCCGGTCCCGACTCGAGTCTGGGAGGCCGTCGTCCCGTGTGGCGGGACGGGGTTCAAGCTTTATGCCCGCCGGGTGGGAGGGAAGGCTCTCGCCACTTCGCGGGCTCTGTCCACAGGGTGCCTCCGCAAGGCTGCCCAGATGATCCCTATCTCGTTCGTGCGGGCGGGCCGGTGAGCACCGTGGCGGCGTCGGCCGTCGTGATGCTGCCCGCGCCGCGCCGTGCCGTCGACGACGCCGACGTGGTCGCTGTGTTGCCCGGCCTGTTCGTGGCGGAGGCCCAGCAGTGGCTGTCGACGTCGTCGGGCCGGATCGCGGGTGAGGGCTACAGCTGGATGCAGGCGGTCCACTGGGTGGCGGGGTCCGGGCTGTACGACCCGCGCCGGTACAAGTCCCACGGGCCGCGCTCGTTCGGCGTGACGACGGTGCGGGTCGCCCAGGAACTGGCGGAGCTGTTCCCGTGCCGTCCGGGCATCGAGTACCTGGTGCGCCGGACCGGCCTGTCGGAGCGGTCGGTGGAGTACCACCTGCAGATGCTGCGGGAGACCGGGCTGCTCGCGTGGATCGTCAGGGGCACCCGAGTGTCCGGCGGCCCGGCACAGGCGAGCGAGTTCGCGCGGATGATCCCGGTGGACTTCGACATCGCGCTGGGGATCCGCACGGTGCAGCGGAATGCCGACGCTCCGGCGTACACGCGGGCGGTGTCCGGGATCGCGGAGTCCGGTCGGGAGCTGATCGCGAAGCTGGCGAAGAAGGCAGCCCGGAAGGTGCGGAAGCCGCGGGCGAAGAAGTCCTCGAGGACCCCGGCGAAGGGCGCCCGCGAGGGTGCTGATCAGGGCGTTGTGGCGGCTGATTCCGGTGAGGCCCGTTGCACCCCAATGCAGGTGGGTGCCTCTCGCTCTTCCTCTGCCGGTACTACTTCGCTTCCCCCTGAGAGCAAGCTCGCCAGCGGGCAGAGCAATTCCCCCACCCCGAAGGAGGGCAAGCGTGGCCGCCGGAACCTCACCGGCGTGGGACGCCGCTTCCAGCTGGCCGCCGAACTGATCCGGGAAGTCCCCTGGCTAGGCCGGGCGTCGACGCCTCGAATCGCCTGGGTGGTCCGGCACGTCGCTGATGCCGGCTGGAGCGCGGCCGAGGTTCAGGCGTGGCTGCACGTCCGGGGCGAGGCCGACACCGTTCACCGTGCCTCGGGGCTCCTGGCGACCTTGCTGCACGGCGCTGAGCAGGTCGTCCTGACACCGGAGGCCCGGGCCTCGATGGTCTCGGACTGGCGTGACTCCCGCGTCGCTGCTGCCCGGCGCCATCACGAGCTCGAAGCCATTCCTCAGGGGCCCCGCAGCCGGGCCGCGCAGGCCGCGTGGCTGCCCTACCTCACCGCCCGCCAGGCCCTGCCCTCCGACTACGACAAACCCGCCGGCACCGTGGTCGACCAGCACGCCGATCTGGGACTGAGCACCCAGGAGGCCGCGGACATGCGAGCCCTGGGCTGGACCGAGTACCGCCACGGACAGAACAGCCTGATCCTCTCCATCCTCACCAGCTCCGGCCGACCCGCCGCCGAGCAGATCTTCGGCCACGAACTCGTCCACCGCGCCCTCAACATCCCCCGACCCACCCGTCCGACGACCACCGCCCGCCGCCGGTAAGGAGCCTTTCGTGATCAACGACTCGGTCAGCCGCCCGCAGGCCCCGGAATCTGGTGTCGACCTCGCCCGCCAGGCCCTCGCCGCCGCCCGCGCCGCGGCCAAACAGCGCGGCGAGCGTCCCAGCGGATCCCGCAAGACCCACCGCACCCGTACCCCCAGGCAGCCGGACGGCCGCGAGCCCATCGGCTTCCAGCAGCTCCTGGCCAACCTCATCACCGACCGCGCCTGGGAACTCCCCGCAGCCGGCGGCTCCCTGGCGGACGAGTGGCCGTCCATCGCCACCGACCTCGCCGGACACATCGCCCTCGCCGGCTACGACCCGGCCACCGGCGAGCTCGCAGTCCGCCCAGCCTCCGCCCCATACGCCACCGCCGTCCGACTGCGCACCCGCCAGCTCATCGACGCCGCCAACCAGACCATGGGCTCCGCCACCGCCGTCCGCACCATCCGCATCCTCCCGCCCGGCACCCTCGCCGCTCCGCCTCGGGCTGGCGAAGTCCCCGAGACGCCGAAAGCCGACGCCGTACCCGAGGAGCCCTACCAGGTGGCCGCCGGCTACCAGGAGGCCATCGCCGCACACCGCCGGGCCAGGGCGGCCCGGACGGTGAACCCGGCGGTTCAGGCCGCCGTCGAATGGCAGATCCGCGACACCGCGCACGAGCCCGAGCACCTCTTCGCGGACGGCCAGGCCGAGATGGCCCGCCTCCGAGAGCAGGCTGACCGTGTGCACGCCAGGAGTTCGTCGTACGCGCTCGCCGTGGCCCGGGCCCGAGCGGAGAAGGCCGGGCTCACAGCGCTGCCCACGCCGGCCGAGCCGCAGCGCCTGAACCTGACAGCGTGAGCGCGCAGTTGGACAGACCGCCTGCTCCACCGGTTGTTATGGCTGGCGCAGCGGGTGAGGGCTCAGGTGAGTGAGGCTGTCAGTGGCTTCCTCTACAGTGCTGGGCGATGTCGGCAACGAGTTGAGGGGGTGGGTGTGCCGCACGAGGTTCTACGGGCGTGCCAGTGCTGCCCTCCGCCCGGCGAAGCCAGTGCCGCAAGCTGCACTGCGTCCTATCCGACCCGGAGGCCGTTCGCCTGGCCCCCGTCATCGAAGCCGGCCACTGCCCGACTCCGCCCGCCGCCCTCGCATGTACTGCTCCCGCTGGTGCACCGGGCGTGCTTCCACCCTCCGCAAGAATATAGCGCCAGGACGCCCCGCGGCCACGGTCCCCCGCCCGCGGAAGGAGATGCTGGAGCCGGCCGAGGACTGGGTAGTTGTAAGCCTCACACCCCCTTTCCGAAGGTAGGCGGGACGCTGTGTGGGTGTGAGCCGCTCGCGTCCGTGCTCCCGCGCGCCCTGGCACCTGCCCACCCGCGCGGAGGACGAGAGTCATGGGCAAGCACCACCAGGACCATGACGTCGTCGGCGAATCTGCGCGACCGCTCCTCGCCGCCGTCACCCACATCGACGAGACCGTCATCGGGTTCGTCACCATGGAAGACCTCCTCGAAGCACTCGTCGGCCAAGCCCACGACTCAAACGCCTGACCCCCGGCCCGGAGGCCGAAGCCCCGCTCCCCGGCCATCACCGCGCAGAGCACCCTGGATGACCGATGGTCTCGTTGATCACTAATAGTTGAGGATCGGTGACGAGGTGTCAGTGGCGGGTGCTTTCATTGGTCAGTTGTGCAGGGAGGCACAACCTGACTGATGAGGGGGCCGCGTGCCGTCTGTCGTGGAGCACGAGCGCAACGGATTCAAGGTTCGCGCGCACTGGCGCAACCCAGCGGGGTCGAGCAAGCAGGTGATGCTCCTCGGGTTATTCGTGTTCGCCGCGTTCGTGTTAGGCAGCAAGCCGATGGGCGGAGCTCCGGGGGAGCAGCAGCCCGTGCCGGAGTCGACGGTGTATCCGATCAAGTGGCCCGGCTGGGATCAGCCGGTGGTGCGGCCTCAGCCGACCGTCTCTTACCCGATCGTCTTTCCCAGCGCTGGGAGTGGCCGGTGAGCCGGCGCCGTCCCGCCCGGCGGACCAGCCGGAGCCGGCGCCCCCGGCGGCGCAAGGACTCGGGGCTGGAGCAGCTGGCGATAATCGGTCTGCTCGCCGTGGCGGCCCTGAGCCTGGTGATGGGGGTTCTGCGCTGGCTGGCCGCGCATCCCTGGATTGTGGTCCTCACGCTGCTGGCAGTGGCCGCGGCAGTGGCGGCCTGGTGGTGGCGCCGCAGTGAAGCGGCACGGTGGGAGCAGATCAAGGCGCAGGGTCTGCGGTACGCGGTCGACCAGCTGGACCGTCTGCACCACCGGCAGTTCGAGTTCGCGGTACGCGACCTCATGCACCGCGACGGCTGCCAGGACGCGCAGCAGGTCGGCGGCCGCGGCGACAACGGAGCCGACGTGAAGGCGACGGACCCCTACGGACGCCGGTGGGTGATCCAGTGCAAGCACCGCAGGGACGGCTGGTCCGGGAAGCCGGTCGGCACGCCCGACCTGCACGTCCTCAACGGGACCGGCCGCCAGGTCCACGGCGGTGATGTGCTGGTCATGTTGACCAACGGCCGGATCACCAGCAACGCGGTGGACTTCGCGAAAGACCAGCGCCTGCACCTGGTGGACCGCAAGCTCCTCGCCGAGTGGGCCGCCGGCTCCCGCCCCCTGTGGGAACTGCTGCGCCAGATCCCCCCGCCCCGCAAACCGTCCGCACTGTCCTGAGCTCGGGCACACAGGCGAGGTACTCCTAGTGCGTCCGTTCGGGGGTCATTGGCACCGGCAGCGGGGGCCACAGGAGCGGGCAGGGGAAGGGCTCCCCGGGTACGGCCGGACGCCGTCCGGCCGGTGAAGAGGAAGGATGCTCCTGTGTCGCAGGTCGAAGAGTCCATCGAGGTCGACGTCCCCGTGCGCACCGCCTACAACCAGTGGACACAGTTCGCGACGTTCCCGCTCTTCATGGACGGCGTGCAGCGTGTCGAGCAGGTCAATGACGCTCACACCCACTGGGTGACCAAGATCGGCGGGGTGGATCGGGAGTTCGATGCCGAGATCACCGAGCAGGTCCCCGACGAGCGGATTGCCTGGGTCACCGTCGGTGGAGAGACCGAGCAGTCTGTGGGCGTCGTCACCTTTCGCCCCATCGATCCCACCCGCACCGAGGTCACCCTGCGCATGGACTTCGACCCCGACGGACTGGCGGAGACGATGGCCGACAAGTTCGGCTTCATCGACCGCAAGGTCACCGGCGACCTCAAGCGGTTCAAGAAGTTCATCGAGGAGAGCGGCACCGAGACCAGCGCCTGGCGCGGCGAAGACTGACCCCGGCCCGCCTCGCCCGGGTGAACACCGGCTCCCCGCACCCTCGGGGCCTGGAACGGCGGGTGTGCAGGTGGGTGTGAACCTCCGAGGCAGGGGAACCGACAGGCCCGGGTGCAATGCCGCGCCCGGGCCCTTCAGCGCGCCTGGGCGAGACGGATCGTGCATGCCACCGGACAACAAGCCAGGACGGCGATCCTAACCGAGGTGGGGTGACGTCGGATCAGTCCACTTCGGGGCTCGCTCTCCCCGCCCCGGGGGCCGGCGACGTGACGGCAAGCCCCGGGGGCGGGGGGCGGTAAGCCGCAGCCGCCCTTCCCGGGGCGACCAGGCCGGACCAGAACACACCCGATGTCCTTCGTCCGGGTACCCACCACACCGGCGGGGCGGCGCCCGCCACTCGTACGCGCTGGATCTGCTGGGAACCCGCGGTGACTTGCGGGCCCGTGTCCTTTGCGGGGCAGGATCTCGGGGCGATAGCGTGGTCTCCAGGAGCAGTCGTGGTTCCGAGCCGTTGCCGGCCCGGGCTCGCGGTCACGGGCATCTCACTGTCCGGGACTGCAATCGGGCGAGGCCGGTCGGGCACGGCGGTCGCGCAGTGCGGGCGCCAGCGGCTGCGCACGTCGAGGAGAACAGCATGGCTACGGGCATCGTGAAGTGGTTCAACGCCGAGAAGGGCTTCGGTTTCATCGAGCAGGACGGTGGCGGCGCTGACGTCTTCGCCCACTACTCCAACATCGCCGCCCAAGGCTTCCGCGAGCTCCAAGAGGGCCAGAAGGTCGAGTTCGACGTCACCCAGGGCCAGAAGGGCCCGCAGGCGGAGAACATCCGCCCCGTCTGAGCCGCCCACATCCCCCGACGCCCTGCAGGCGGCCCTCAGCCGCCGACGGGGCGTCGTCGCGTTCATCCGTGACGGTCCGGGATCCAGTTGTCACCTACGAAGCAGGCGGTCCCACCAGCCTACGGCGCTCCTCATCCCGAAAGACCGATCCGCTCACTTTGTCCTTTACGTGAGGCTTACTCCCATGCTTGCGGGTAGTCGCTGGGTGGGAGGGCGTCGATCTTGGCGTGTTCCCGACCCGTGGAGCACTTCCGTGCTCCGCACAATGGATTGGACAGCTGCCATGACCACAGTGAACCCGGGTGGTAGCCCAGCAGGTCGCCGGACCGGCAGTACCGACGTTTCCGGACACCGGACACGCCGCCTGTCGACCGAGACGAAGTCGGCCCTGAAGACGACGGAGTTCTTCGTCTACATCGCCTCCGTGATCGCGGTCCTGATCGCCTCCATGCTGGTGGGCACCGAAGAGGGACACACCGACTACTTCCGCGCCGACAAGGCCTGGCTGTACATCGTGATCCTCACCTTCGGCTACATGATCAGCCGCGGGCTGGCCAAGTCCGGCAGCCGGGACAACTACGACGACTCCTGACCCAGCCGACGCGCGAGGGCCGCTTCACTGCCGGACCCGAACCTCAGGGCGCCACGTCCGGCGCGGATATCGGCGACACGCAAACGGGCGATCCCAGGACCACCGCGGTCATCACGCACCCGCCCATGGGGAACGCTCACCTGTGAGGCGCATGCCAGGCAGCTGCCAGACACCAAAGGTGATGCGGTCGGGGGCAGGGGCGTTCTGCCACCGGCAGGGTGGCGCGCGGCCCGCCCGCAGCGCGCCAGAGCCGACGTAGCCGGCACGAAGCCCACCAGCGCTCCTCGGCCGTGGCCGCCAGGCGCTCGCCGAGTTGCCGCGGCCGGCCAAGCCCAAGGACTGATCACCGCCGTTGCGGCTGGTGACACAGTTCTCACCGGCACCCCAGGTCCGCATCGTCAAAGGGTGGGTAACTCTCGCGGCCCGTTCGCTCGGCCGCATCGATGTAGGTGGCAAGAGCATCGCGAGATTGGGCGAGGGTGGCCATCTGATCGTTCAGTCGCTGCAGCCGTGACCGCATCGCGGCCAGCAACTCGGGACAGCCGGGCAGCTCCGGGCCCTCTCCGATCGCACATGGCAGCACGTACGCGATGTCCTCGGAAGACAGACCGGCACCGAGCAACTGCCGGATCTGCTTCACTCGCAGTACGGCGTTCTCCTCGTACTCGCGATACCCGTTGGCGCCACGGTCCGCCTCCAGCAGCCCCTGGGCTCCGTAGTAACGCAACTGATGAGTGTGGACTCCCGTCCGACGACTCAGTTCCCCGATCCGCATCGCTACCTCACTTGACCTTCACACCGGTATCAACGTTGACGATGCTGTCATGAACGACAACACCGAAACACCCGTGACCATCATCGGACTCGGCCTGATGGGCCAGGCACTCGCCGGCGCGTTCCTGAAAGCCGGGCATCCCACCATCGTGTGGAATCGCACTTCCTCCAAAGCCGACCAACTGGTGGCCCAGGGTGCACGGCTGGCACCGACCATTGGCGACGCGCTCAAGGCAGGTTCGCTGACGATCATCTGCGTCACCGACTACCCGGCCCTGTACGAGTTGCTCGGCGCGGACGATGTCGAGCTGGACGGCACGATGTTGATCAACCTGACCTCGGGGAGCTCGTCCCAGGCCAGGGACGCCGCCCGATGGGCCGAGCAGCGTGGTACCCGCTACCTGGACGGCGCCATCATGGCCATCCCGTCGGCCATCGGCACCGCCGATGCGGTGATTCTGCACAGCGGGCCGCAGACGGACTTCGAGGCGCACGAGTCGGCACTCGGCGCGCTCGGCACCGTCGCCTACCTGGGGGCGGACCATGGGCTTGCGTCGCTGTACGACGTGGCCGGCCTGGCCATGATGTGGAGCGTCCTGAACGCCTGGCTCCAGGGCACGGCCATGCTCAGGACGGCCGGCGTCGACGCCGCAACGTATGCACCGTTCGCGCGGCAGATCGCCGCAGGTGTGGCCGAATGGCTGCCTGGATACGCCGAGCAGATCGACAGCGGCTCCTTTCCCGCGGAGGTCTCCACCCTGGAGACCGACGCACGGGCGATGGAGCACCTGATCGAGGAGAGCGAGGCAGTGGGGGTGAACACCGAACTGCCCAAGCTGCTCAAGACTATGGCAGACCGGGCGATCGCCGCCGGACACGGCAAAGAGCAGTATCCCGTGCTGATCGAGGAGTTCGGCAAGCTCCGCAACGACTGACCGACCCGGACACCGGGATCCAGCCAGCCCAGAGAAGCGGCCGTCTGCCCCGGACCGCCACATCATCGCGACCACCGCCGCCTCGCCGAACTACTCATGCCAACTCCTCCGACCGCGCGACGGGTGAGGTGGGGCAGTAGGCGACGAGTGATCGCGCGTGGACACGGCGTACTCGGCTGCGCTGTTTGGCCCCGCATCGCAGGGATGCGGGACCAAATACCGCGGATTGCTACGAGGGCCGACCGTGGGCGTTTCTCACGCCTCAGGCGGCATGATGATCCCTTCGGTGCCGCACATTCTGCTTCATAGGTGGTCGCTCGTGAAACGCCCCGACGCCCGGCGGCCCACCTGGGGCGATCATGTTTCATGAGTTGTTGCAAATGGTTGGACGTCTGAAACACCCTCATGAAACGGTCGGAGGCGTAAGCGACGACGGCAAGCGCGTGGAACCGTACGCCTGCTCGATGTCCACCTGCCGCCCCCGCGGGCTCCGCGTGCCGCACGTCCAAGGGCAGGGTGGCGATGCAGTACTCCACCGCCCGCTTCCACCTTGTGCCCCAACTCGCCAAGGTGCTCAACGTGCCCGACTCCCGCCGTGCGCAAGCCGGGCTCGATGTGGACCGGAGCTGCCCCGGCCCGCGAGCGTCGGATCCGAGCCGGTCGGACACGTCCGTCTCGGGTACGACCGCGCCTCGACCGCGCAGCAGTCCCTGGATGCGCAGCTGGACTCCCTCGCCGAAGCTGGGGTCACCCGGGTCTTCTCGGAAAAGATCTCCACCCGCGCCGCCGAGCGCCCCGAGCTGGAGGCCGCTGTGTGAGGCTCGCCGGTGAGATCCGCTCCTCCGGTGTCACTGTCACCCTCGCCGTCCACGAACACAAGCGCCTCGGCCGCGGCATCGAACTCGCCATGCTCGCCGAGAAACTGAAGACGAGCGACCGCAACCTGGAGTTCCTCACCGGGGAGCCCAAGGGCTCGTACGATCCCTCCGACATCGTCTTCACCGTGCTTGGCGCCATGTCCGGCATGGAACGCAAGTACATCCGCGACCGCGCCCTCGAAGGGCACGAGTCCGCCCGCAAGCGCGGCAAGACCACCGGCGGCGCCGGCGTCACCGACGACTCCATGCTCTCCATGGCCCTCCACCTGCGCGACGAGAAGGAGATG
Organism: Streptomyces sp. cmx-11-4; assembly: GCA_049998195.1. GTDB lineage: Bacteria > Actinomycetota > Actinomycetes > Streptomycetales > Streptomycetaceae > Streptomyces. Next base: position 178,835 of record JAEBET010000016.1, on the reverse strand, counting down.
AGCCTGCGCAACATCGCCAAGCGGCTCGTCATCACCACCGGCGCGAAGAAGGGGCAGCACCCCTCGCCAGCGACGGTCATGCGGATGCTGCGCGAACACGACGAACGCACGGCCGCGGGCTTGGCGACGTAGAGAAATCAGCGCAGTGGAGCCGCCAGGTCCCCAAGATCAACAACTGGCGGCTTTTGGGCTTACTTCTTCGCTACCCCTGCGACGGCTGCACCGCACCGAGGTGACGGTGTGCTTCAACGGGGCGCCCCTCGGCGTGCTTGCGAGGCGGTTGAAGGCGTCGCCCTACTAGAGCTGCCCCTCACCCGGTGAAGCCCGCCGACTGTCACGGTGCGTCCCGAGTATGTGCCGTGTAACTTGTGCTGCTCGTAGTATAGATACTACGTTTGATCTAACAGGTAGGACCGAAGGGTAGAGGACCTATGGCAGGGGCAAGCGATCTGCAACTCAATCAGGCGGATGGATCGCCTGACGGCCCGGCGGACGAACGAGTGATCGACATCCGCGGTCTGCGGATGCGGTACGGATCGAAGGACGTGCTGAACGGGGTGGACTTCAGCGTCCGCCGGGGCGAGGTCCTCGCTCTGCTGGGGCCGAACGGCGCGGGGAAGACCACGACCATCGAGATCATGGAGGGGTTCCGCACCCGCTCGGCGGGTGACGTCTCGGTGCTCGGCGTCGACCCCGCTAAGGGCGACGAGCAGTGGCGGGCCCGGCTGGGCATCGTGCTCCAGTCGTGGCGGGACCACGGGAAGTGGAAGGTCAGGGAGTTGCTGACCCAGCTGGGCGACTTCTACCAGCCGTACTCCACCACCGAGCGGCCCCGTCCGCGCAACGTGGACGAGCTGATCGCGATGGCGAGTCTCGAGGAGCAGGCGGACCAGAAGATCGGGTCGCTCTCCGGCGGAGAGCGCCGCCGTCTCGACGTGGCGATCGGCATCGTCGGACGCCCGGAGGTGCTGTTCCTTGACGAGCCTACCGTCGGGTTCGACCCCAAGGCGCGCCGGGACTTCCACGACGTGGTGCACCGACTGTCCGACCTGGAGGACACCACGATCCTGCTCACCACACACGACCTGGACGAGGCGGAGAAGCTCTCCGACCGCATCCTGATCCTCGCCGGTGGCCAGATCGTCGCCAACGGCAGTGCCGACCAGCTCGCCAGGCAGGCCTCGGGCAAGGCCGAGGTCCGCTGGAGCGTGAACGGCGAGCAGTTCGTCCACGCCACCTTTGACGCCAGCGCGTTCGTCCACAAGCTGTTCAAGCAGCACGGGGAGCGCGTCCGGGACCTGGAGGTGCGCAGGGCCAGCCTCGAGGACACGTACATGACCATGGTCCGGCAGTACGAGGCCGGCCGGTCCGAAGAGGCGGTCGCCGCGTTCCGGGAGGCAGGCCAGTGAGTCCGACCATCTACGCCGTACGGCTCGGTCTGCGCCGCGGCTGGATCGAGTTCCGCCAGAGCCTGACCACGCCCGGTGACGTCGTCTACTACCTGTTCCTCGGCGGGATCTTCCTCACGGTGCTGTTCTTCATGCGGAACTCCACTGTCCAGGGGACCGATCTCTCGCTGGCCACGCTCTCCATGCCCAGCATGATCGGCGGACTGCTGGCCTTCCAGACACTGGGCGGTGCGGCGTTCGCGCTCGCGGCCGAGCGGGAGGACGGCACGCTGCTGCGGGCAAAGACCGTGCCGCACGGGCTGGCCGGCTACATCGCCGGCCGGGTTCTGGGCATCGCGCTGAGCACCCTGCTCACGCTGGCGATCACCCTGGTGCCGAGCGTCTTCCTCTTCGACGACCTGGTGACGGGGGAGGTCACGAAGTGGCTGAACCTGCTCTGGGTGCTGGGGCTCGGGCTGCTCGCCACGCTGCCGATCGGCCTGATCATCGGGGCCATGGTGAAGAACCCTCGCGGCGCGAACACCTGGGGCATCTTCCCGACAATGGGTCTGATGGCGATCTCGGGTATTTTCTATCCGATCACCTCGCTGGCGGGATGGCTCCAAGGCATCGCGCAGATCTTCCCGGTGTACTGGGTAGGACTGGGCACCCGCGCCGCGCTGCTGCCCGAAGCGGCGGTCGCGGTCGAGCTCGGCGACTCCTGGCGCAGGCCCATGACCGCGGTCGTGCTGCTTGCCTGGGCCGTCGTCGCGCTGCTGATCGCCCCGAAGGTCCTTGGCCGTACGGCCAAGGGCGAGACGGGGTCGAAGGTCGAGGCACGGCAGCAGGAGGCATTGAAGCGCGTTGGGTGACAGGCATCCGGCAGAAAGGGCGGTCAGATGCGTCGCGGAACATCGGCGTCGAAGTCGGTGACGGAGGCGTCCGGTGCCGCGCCCGGCACCGGCACGGGCACGGGCACCGACAAGCCGGCCTCCGTCCGGAAGACGGCCGGCGAGCAGGGGCGGTCGCGTGGCGGCGCCGGGGCCGAAACGGTACACAACCGCATCGCCGTCCTGCGGGTGGAACGCGCCATCACCCGCAGGCAGCTCGCCGATGCGCTCGGGGTGCACTACCAGACGGTGGGCTATCTGGAGCGGGGCGAGTACAGCCCCAGCCTCTACCTGGCCCTGCGGATCGCGGAGTACTTCGAGGTCCCGGTCGAAGTGGTCTTCTCGACCACCCCGTTCCCCCGGATCGGGAGCGCCCCGCCCGCCTCCGCATAGGACACCGCCGGCGCGGAGCCCACAGGCCCCCAAGACAGGGGTACCCGGACACCGGGCGATCTCTGCTGTGACCGGGAAGGTTCACCGGGTTGCTCGTTGTGTTGCTTGGAAATGAGTTCTCCAAGCAGCGGGAACGGGCGCGCCCGGGGAAACGCGGGATACAACTGGGAGCGGATCCCCGAGCGCTGCGGTAGCCCCTCAGTGTCAGGAGAGGGACTCGATGTAACCCCAGCCGCCGCTGCCGATTTCCTCAGGCATCCCCCATGCGCCCACTACGGCGGGCTGGAAAAACAGGTCGCCGCCCTGCTGGGACTGCTGGTCGTACGACGTGGTGAACCAGAGATCGGCCCAGCCGTTACCGTCGCCGTCTCCGAGCGCGGTGACCAGAGGGCGGTTGACCGCAGTCCAGGTGTCGCCGTTGAGCGGACTCGAACCTGCCAGCATGTGTGCGCCCTCGCTGCGGTATTCCCGCAGTTGGCCGGTGATCCGGTGGCGGGACCACACGTCGGCTCGTTTCAGGCCGTCGGGCTCCGTAGCGCTCTTGCCGGTATCGCCCGGGACGAGTACCTCGAGGTCTCCCCCGTAAGCCCATTCCCCGCCGCCCAACTGTACTGCGGCGTGCGGCAGCGAAGGGCCAGTGGCAGGGAATCCTCCCCGGTGCAGCCACAGCCCTGAGGGACCCTGGACGACGAGGTCGGGGCGGCCGTCACCGTCGATGTCGCCAGCAGCCCGGGGCGCGGTACCGCCCCAGCGGTTCTCCCGGTTGGGGAATGTTCGTGGAGGGCCCGGCGTTCCGTCACCCGAGTTCGGGTACACGTACAGTTCGGTGCCGATCCGGGCCAAGACGTCCTCGCGGCCGTCACCGGTCCAGTCACCACGATGGCTCACCACCGCGCCCAGGAAGCCGGTCGTAGCGAGTGTCCGCGCGGAGCCGAACCTGCCGCCCTCCAGGCCTGGGTACAGGCGGAGCGAGCCGTCCTTTCGTACGGCGAGCAGGTCGGGACGGCCGTCCGCGGTGAGGTCACCGGGGACAGGCTTGCGCGGCACGGCGAACGCCCTCAGCAGAGCGTGATCCTTCACCGTCGCCTTGGCCAGCTGCGGGTCCTCGATCTCGGCGGAGAGGGAGTGGAAGTCCTCAGTGCTGAAGAACGCGTGGTCGAACTTCTTCGTGTATCCGGCCGGTACCTTCTTGGCGTCCCATCCGCTCGTCGGTTTGTTGGCAGCTGAGTCGGCTTCGGCGAGCGGTCCGCTGGCGGGCACACCGGCGGCGAGAGCTGGGTTGATGTCGTCGGGCCTGTGGTTGAAGTCGCCCGCCACAATGACGGATGCACCACCGGCATGCGCCTGGATGTGATCGGTCAGCTCGTGCATGTCGCCTGCGGCCGTCGGCTGTGACAGGTGCACGCTGCAGGCAAGGGTGTGGCGGTCGGCGATCGGGCCCTTCGCGCAGACCGCGAGCCGGGAGCGCTCGTTCGGCACGGCCACCTCCACCGGAGCTCCGCTCATCTGGTCGGCCGTCGCTCCCCGGAAGATGACCGCCTGGCCGATGGTTGGGTCCGAACCCCATGCGCCGCAGCCCTCGTACGTCTGCCGTCCCGCGAAGTACCCGGCATGGCCCGACAGCTTCGGCAGCAGGGCATCGTACTGGCCCTTGCACAGCTCCTGGAGCATGATCACATCGGTGCCGGCGAGACCGGCCTTGGCCAACGCCTCCGCGGCCCAAGCATCGGCCCGTTGTTCCTGGGTCTTCTCTGGTGCCACGGCCAGATCGCTCCGGCACTCCTCCCAGCCACCGCACACGTTGTACGACACCAGGCTGACCTGTGATGCGGAGCCGACTTGCGCCGTGGCCGGAGCCGTGGTCGCCATGAAGAGCCCCGCGACCAGAACCAGCCCGGATATGACGCACGTCAGGCGCGTTCTTCTCATCGTCCTACTTTCCGAAATGGTGATCAGAGCTGTGCCAACTCGTCACCCTGGAGACCGTGATCTCGCTGGTAGGGCAGGTCGGCTCGGACATGATCGCAGTCGGGCCGTCTCGTTCTGGATCTTGCCGGATGCTGGCTATTCTGCCGCTGTGAGAACCGACTTATCGCCGGACGGTTCGCGCGGGTCGAACCCCGGCGGCGGGCCGGGCGGTTGGTGCTCGGATTGCTCGCGGACCTGCCCCGCAAGAATTGCTGGACGATCGCCGAATGGGCCGGGGAAGCGCCACACGGCATGCAGCACCTGCTGTGCCGCGCGGCCTGGGATGCCGACGCCGTGCGGGACGACGTCCGCGACTACGTCGTCGAGCACCTTCGTGACGAGGCCGCGGTGCTGGTCGTCGACGAGACCGGCGACGTGAAGAACGGCTCTTTACACCGTCGGCGTCCAGCGCCAGTACACCGGCGCCGCCGGACGTGTCGAGAACTCCCAGGTCGCCGTCTACCTGGTCTACACCGGGCAGTGCGACACGCCGCAGTGGCCGGGAGTTGTACATCCCGCGCTCGTGGACCAGCGATCCGGATCGCTGTCAGGCCGCCGGGCTCGACGACGAGCTCACCTTCCAGACCAAGCCGGAACTGGCCACTGTGATGATCGAACGATTCCTGGACGCCGGACACCAGGCCGCCTGGGTTGCCGGGGACGAGGTCTACGGCGGCAACCCGAAACTGCGGGCCGCGCTTGCGGCACGGGCGTCGGCTATGTGCTGGCCTTGGCCTGCTCGGCCGAGGTGACCACTCGCGCCGGCAAGCTCCGGGCCGACGCGCTGGCCAAGAAGCTGCCCAAGCGTGCCTGACAGCAGCTGTCCGCCGGCGACGGCGCGAACGGGCACCGCTTCTACCACTGGGCCGTCATCGACCGGCCGACGGCGCCCCCGGCCACCGCCAGCTACTGATCCGGCGCAACCGCAGCACCGGTGAACTCGCCTACTACCGCTGCCACTCGCCGCAGGCCGTCCCGCTGACCACCCTGGTCAGAGTTGCTGGATCGAGGTGGCGGGTGGAAGAGACCTTCCAGGCCGAGATGGGCCTGGCCGGACTGGACGAGCATCAAGTCCGCCGCTACTCGTCCTGGACCCGTGGCCATGCTCGCCCGCGCCTTCCTCACCGTCGTTCGGGCCGACGAACACGCCCGGCACGGCGCCCCTGACGGGCTGATCCCGCTGTCCTGCAACGAGATCCAGCGACTCTTCATCACCCTGGCCGTCCGGCCCGACCACACGGCGGCACACCGGCTCGACTGGTCCCGCTGGCGACGACGCCACCAAGCCCGAGCACGCGCCTGCCACTACCGACGACAGGCAGCCACCACATGAAGATCACGATCTTGCTCGACGGAGTCTCCGGAGACGAGGGAAGCCGCGTGCGAAATAGACGAGACGGCGAGGGCGTTGCGACGACGGTTGCCCTGCAGGAGCCTTCGTTCCGACAGAGGAGGCGATCGCGCGATGATCCCCGGGTGGGATCACGGCTTCACGGATCAAGGAGTCTCGCTGATGGTCAGTGTGAGTATGGAGACTGCGGAACAGACAGAGCAGCGGCTACGCCGTGTGATCGCTCAGGCTGACCTCGTCGTGCACGACGGCGTCTGGCGTTTTGAAGAGTCTCCGGCCGACCAGCCGCCGGCACTCACCGCCGAGACGCTGGCAGTCGTTCGGGACCGGGAGAGCTGGAGCCGCCTGGTCCCGCTCACCCAGGAGGGCGACGGCGTCGAACGCTTCGGAATCTTCTCCTTCCACTTCGCCGATCACGTGGACAACAGCGGTTTCGTCGGCTGGCTGGCCACCCACCTCAAGGTTGAGCTGGGGACCGGCGTATTTGTTGTCTGTGGCAGCAACCGCGCCCGCGGCGGCATCTATGACTACTGGGGCTGCCCCATCGACTTGCTGGATCAGGCCATCGCGGTTGTCAGGACGCTACGAGACAGCTGATCTGCATGCAGGCGGCGATCCATCCACAACGGTGAAGATCACGATCTACAGCTGGAGTATCAAGGCGGTGTTCGGGACGAGTCCCAGTTCGCGGGTAGCGATCGCGGAGCTATTGCGTGCGAAGCGCCCGCGTGTCGTGTCGCAGACCGGCGCGAACTACCAGGACGGACAACATCGGCCGAGGTCGGCGCCGCCCTGGACGGCCGCAGCTTCCCCGCGACCGCCGACGGCTATCGGCAACTCCTCGATTGGGCGCGGTCATTCGGCGTCCTGCGACGGGCCGGCGTCGAGTGCACCGGCTCATACGGAGCCGCGCTGACCCGTCACCTGCGCGCCGAGGGCATCGAGGTGGCCGAGGTCAACCAGCCCGACAAGGCCGCCCGACGCCGTCACGGCAAGACCGACGCCATCGACGCCGAGGCAGCAGCCCGCGCCGTGCTGACCGGACGAGCCACCGCCGCGGCCAAGACCGGCGACGGCCCAGTCGAGATGCTCCGGCTGTTCAAGCTGGCGAAGGGGTCCGCGATCAAGTCCAGGACCCAGGCGATCAACCAGCTCAAGAGCGTCCTGGTCTCAGCTGACTCCGCCCTCCGCGAGTCGTTGGCCGGGCTCAGTAACCCGCACCTGTTCAATCGGTGCGCCGACCTCGACCCCCAGCACGCGAGTGGGCCGGCCGGGGCCGCCCGTCACACCTTGAGGCTGCTGGCCCGCCGCATCGGGCACCTGACCGAGGAGATCGACGATCTCAACAAGCGGATAGCCGAGGCCGTCGAAGTCAGCACGCCAGGCCCGCTGGAAGTCCGTGGCGTCGGCCGGACAGCGCCGCTGCCCTGCTCATTTCGGCCGGCGACAACCCCGAGCGACTCGTCAGCGAGGCGTCCTTCGCAGCCTTATACGGCACCAGCCCGGTCGAGGCTTCCTTCGGGAAGACACAGCGGCGCAGGCTGAACCGAGGCGGCGACCGCCAGGCGAGCGCCACCCTCTACCGGATCGTCCTCAGCCGTCTGCGCCGGGACGACCGCACCCGCATACCTGCAACGACGTCTGACCGAGGGCAAGACACGCCGCGAGATCATCCGCTGCCTCAAGCGCTACGTCGCACGAGAGATCTACCGACTTCTCGTCCCACCGAACACTCCGGTTGACCAGACAGGACCCGCCAACGTCGCTCCTTGACATCCATAGGGGCATCAAGACCGCCACCACTGTCAGGCAAGGTGCATGCCATGCACCGCAGGTCAGATCGACCAAGGGGCCCGTTGCCGCAGGCGGTCTATTGAAGACCGAGATGCCCACGGCGACGCCAACCATGACGAGCAGCGCTGCCAGCGGCGCGATCTGGACGGTCGCGGCCGGGAGTCCTCCTGCGCAGGGATCAGTCCGTCGAGGGGACGCCCAGGATGGCGTGCATACCGCGCAGCGCCCAGTCCTCCGTCTGGTTGTCGCCGTGAAGGAGTCTCGCCGGAGTGATGCCGGCAGCCAGGGACTCCAGGCCGTAGACGACCTGGGGCCCGTCCGTCCGGTGCGGGAGGTCCCCGGCGGCGACGGCGGCGTCGATGTCACGGCGAAGGGTGTCCCGCCAGCGGGCGCGACCCTCGGCGATCCGGTCGTGCACAGCGCCGGTGCGACCGTCGTAGTCGTATGTGACCTGGGTGAGCAGGCAACCTCCGGAGTAGCCAGGATCGACGGCGTAGCGCACCCAGGACGCGCAGACGGCCAGCAGCCGCGGCAGCCCCGCATCGATGTGGCACACCGGTTGCCAGACCCGGGTGCGGACGTCCTCCAGGACCAGGTCCACCATCTCCAGTTGCAGCTTCTCCTTGCTGCGGAACTGGCCGATCACCCCCGCCTTGCTCATCCCCAGCCGGTCCGCGAGCCGGCCGATGGTGACGCTGTCCAGGCCCTCCACAGACGCGAGTTCGGCGGCGGCGCACAGTACCGATCGCCGGGTTTCGAGCGCTGCCTGAGCCGATGCACGTCCTGCCATGCCCGATAGTTTAGCAAACGACCGTACGGCATTGACGTACGAACGATCGTACTCTTAAATTCCCGCCATGACGCCTTCCCCCTCCACCCGTCGAGCCGCCGCCGTCCTCTTACTTGCCTGCGCGGGCACCTTCCTGAGCTTTCTCGACGCCACCGTGACCAACCTGGCGGTACCGCCGATCGCCGACGACTTCGGCGTCTCGCTGACCACCGTGTCGTGGGTCGCCACCGCCTATGTGATCCCCTTCGCCGCCCTGCTCGCCCCGGCCGGGCCGCTGGCCGACGCGGTCGGCCGTGCCCGTCTGTTCATGATCGGCGTCGCCGTCTTCACGGCGTCGTCACTGCTGATCGCCGTAGCCCCGACCCTGCCCGTGCTGCTCGGCGCCCGCGCCGTCCAAGGTCTGGCGGCGGCTCTGCTGGTACCCGCCTCGCTGGGGCTGGTACTCGCGGAAATCCCCGCCGAACGCAGGCGCGCCGCGATCGGCATGTGGAGCGCTGCGGGCGCCCTGGCCGCTGCCGCGGGACCCGCCCTCGGCGGCGTCATGGTCGAGGTGCTCGACTGGCGAGCGCTGTTCTGCCTCAACCTGCCGGTGGGCGTGTGGGTGCTGATCGCCGGAAGGAAGCTGCTGACCGGCGAGTCCCACACCGGCCGGGGGCCCGACCTCGTAGGCGGCCTGCTGCTCGCCCTCTGCGTCGGCTCGGCGGTGTACGGCCTGACGCAGGGCTCCGACCACGGCTGGTCCTCAGTGCACGTGCTGGCCGCCTCCGGCATCACCGTACTCGCGGGCGTGGCGACCGTGATGCGGGCGCTTCGGCATCGGCGACCGGCGCTGCGACTCGACCTCTTCCACAGCCGGTCCTTCGCCGTCGCAAGCGGCCTCTCCCTCGCGTACGGCACCGCACTGTTCACCTCGATGCTGCTCGGCGTGCTCTTCCTGACCGACGCCTGGAACTACTCCGCCCTGGAGGCCGGCCTCGCTATGAGCCCGGCGGCGCTCGTCACCGCCGTGGTCGGCATCGGCATCGGACGGCTCCGCATCGCCCTCACTCCGCGCACCATGGTGGCGGCGGGCTCGGTCCTCATCGCCGCCTCGACGGCTACCCTAGCCCTGCTGATCGACACCGAACCACACTTCTGGACGCTCTGGTTCCCGGCCGGAACGGTGATGGGAGTCGGCGTCGGCATGGCCACCGTCGGCATCTCCAGCGCCGCCACCTTCTCCGTCGCGCCCCAGCACTTCGCCGCCGGGACAGGCATGGTCATGGCGGCCCGCCAGATTGGTGGCGGCCTCGGCATCGCCGCCACGGCCGTGATCATCGCGGAGGTCTCGGGCACAGGCGCGGAACCATACGCCGCCGTGTACTGGTTCGCCACCGCCGTCACCCTGGCCGCCGCCGCCGGCGGTCTCACCCTGCGCATCGCGGCCGCACCCCTGCCGCAGCCCGCAACCTCGGCCGACCATGCCCCGGCCGCCGCCCGAATCCTCGAAGGAGACCAGCGATGACCTCTCAGCCGGACCGGACCCCCGTCCAGGATCTGCCTGCCGCCCCCGCCGCCGAGTTGTCCGACCCGTACTGCATGGCCCCTGACGCCGCCGCCGCACTGCTCCGCGATCTCCCGTGGAACCGGCTGGCCGTGGCGGGCGACAGTGTCACCGCCGGCGTTATGGACCCCCTCCCGGGCTACCGCGACCGATCCTTCGCCGACCGCTTCACCGACGCCCTCGCCGCCACACGCCCCGGCTTTGCCGCGGTCAACCTGGCCAAGCCTTACCTGCATCTCGACGAGATCCGGGACCAGCAGCTCGGCCCTGCCCTGGAGTTCGAGCCGGACGTAGTAATGGTGAGCGCAGGCGGCAACGACGCCTTCCGCGGTTTCGACTCGGAGACGCTGCGGGCCGAACTGACCTCGTTCCTGACACCCCTCGCCGAGAGCGGCGCCCTCGTCATCACCATCGGCCTGTTCGACCTCGCCCGGTCAGGCCTCGTCCCGCCGGAACACGCCGACGGCATGGCCCGCCGCTTCGACGAGCTCGACCGCATCACCGCCAGCCTGGCCCGCGCACTCGGCGGCATCCACGTCGACACCCACCACCACCCTCTCGCCTCCGACCCAGGCATCTACTCCACCGACCGCGTCCACGCCAACGCCCGCGGTCACGCGGTCGCCTTCGCCGCCATCGCGACCACCCTGGCTCAGCGCATCCAGAATGAGGTTCCCCCGACCTGCGGGAGGTGCTGATCAGCTGATCAGTGCGGGTTGACAGGGCTTCAGGTTCGTTCCTTCGGCGATTGCCTGGTTGGCGTAGTGCTCCTCGGGCCTTGACCCCGAGCCCGGGCACATCAGCTTGGACACCTACGACGTGCTCACAGGTTGAGCTGTGCTTCACACCCACCTACGCGTCCTGGGCCAACCCGATCGAAGCCCACTTCGGACCGCTGCGGCAGTTCACCCTGGCCAACTCGAACCATCCGAACCACACCGTCCAGACTCGGGCCCTGCACGCCTATCTGCGCTGGCGGAACAAGAATGCCCGCCACCCCGACGTTCTGGCCGCCCAACGGCGCGAACGCGCACGCATCCGCAGCGAGAAGGGTGTCCGCTGGGGCGGCAGACCACTATCAGCAGCGGCCTGACCACCCAACCCGGCGAACCTTCCCGATCACAGCACGGCCTCAGCCACGGGCAGGCGGTGACGATATGAATGCGCACACAACCGGGCGCCAGCGCAGGACCGGTTCGAGGGCGTGGATGGCACCGGAGAGAAACCAGGCCAGGCGGCCATGAGTCGAGCGAGGGAGATTGCCAGGACGGCGAGGGTTTCCCGCAAGTGTTCGAGCCGCTCGATCTGCGACAACGTCTCCTGGGAGTCCGGCGGGCCGACAGCGTCGCGCAGGCCGGCCTCGACCTCACGAGCGAGCGCGCGGTCGTTCGGCGCCAGTTCCCACACCCGTCTTGAATCTGCTGCTCGGCTTCCTCGGCCAGCACTGCGACGATCCTATGCATGTCCATGCGGCGCCTATGGCGCGTATCTGTGCAACTCCGCTGGGAAAGTTCACCCTTCTCGCCGTTGGCCGTTTGGGTTTTGCTCGTCGTCCGCCTGTGACCGTCTGGGCAGGAACAAGGCGGCGGCGAGGAGAACGGCGGCGCCGGATACCCCCTGCTCCGCTCGACACGAGCCGACACCCGGGCAGCCAGCGTGGTCCTCACCGCAGCCGAGCGCGTGTGGCCCGAGAACCCTGCCGCGCCGATCGCGGGCGTGGCGAACGCGGCAGGCGAGTGCTCCCTCTTACTTCGCCTGGGGTTTGAGGGCGAGGGTGAAGCGGGCGCCGCCGCGTGGGCTGGTGGTGGCGTCGAGGGTGCCGTCGTGGGCGTGGGCGATCCAGGAGGCGATGAAGAGGCCGAGGCCGCTGGAGCCGGAGGCGGACCCGCTTTGAAAGCGTTGGAAGAGGGAGTCGGCCAGTTCCCGGGGTACGCCCGGCCCGGCGTCGTCGACGGTCAGCGTGCCGTCGGCGGTCACGGTGAGCTCGACCTCCGCGGGCCGGCCGGGGACGTGGCCGTGGACGAGGGCGTTGCCGAGCAGGTTGGCTACTGCCCGCTCCAGGAGGTTGGGGTCGGCGACCACGACGACCGGTTCGGTGTGTACGGTCACGTGGTGCCCGCCGGTCTCGGTGTCGTCGGCGACGGCTTCTACGAGCTGGTCCAGGCGCATGGGCTGGCGGTCCGTTCCAGGGCGGCGTCCCGGTTGGTGTCGTCGCGCAGCGCGGTTTCGGCGAGGATGCGCAGTGAGCGGCCGGGGTGCGCAGGTCGTGGGCCGCGTCGGCGAGGAACTCCTCCTGCTGGCGCAGTGCCGTCAGCGCGGGTCGGATCGCGCGTCCGGAGAGCAGGTGTCCGGCTGCGGCGGACAGTGTCACCAGGGCTGCGCAGCCACCTGTCAGGAGCAGCGTCAGCCGGCGGTGTGCGGCCTGGTCTGCGGACATGTCCACGGCGGCGACGAGCGCGCCCTCCGGCTTTCGCCAGCCTCGCCACCCTCCTACGGCTGCGCCAAACCCTCCGACACGCGGCCGAGGCCGCCCGACACCCGAAACAAACCGACACCACCCGCCCGGCCACCGAAACGGTCAGCCGCTGGCGCCCACCGCGAACGCTCCATGGTCACGCCCACCACCAGCTGCTTGGATCTCGCGCCGGAACGACGCCGCCAGGCCCTGCAGCCAGCACGCTCTCACGCGTTCCAGATAGGCACCCAGCAGGTTCCCATCACCGCGGCGTTCGTGGAGATCGTCGGTCATGATGCTCTCCTTCTCAGCTCCGGCTCGTTCACGCCCGGCGCAGAGCAAAGCACCAGCTGGCAGCAGCACACCCGGGGCGTGCGCGCCAGAGCGGAATTCCCTGACATCGACACCGAAGGGCCGTGACCGCGCGCAGAGGAATCGTTCAACCTACGTCGCACCACGATGCACAACGCGCGCCCTGTGACAAGCGGCATCCGCGCCCCGGGGAGCTTCCACTCCCCTCTCCCCGGGGCCGACGGGCAAAGGCGCCTGGCCTCGGCGGGCACCCTCATCCTTGCCGACACGGCCTGCTCACCGGTTCGGCCCATCGCCCGTGACGATCGGGCGGCTCAGGGCGTTGTGGGGGACGTCGTCCTTGCCGTATTCCTGCGGCAGCGTGAGTTCAAGGAGATCCTTATGTTCCGTGTCGCCAAGGCCGTAGCCGTTACCGCCGCCGCTGGTGCCGTCCTGGCAGGCGGGGCCGGCATCGCCGCCGCCGACGCCACGGCAGAGGGCGCTGCCATCGGCTCCCCCGGCGTCCTGTCCGGCAACGTCCTCCAGGCCCCCATCCACATCCCGATCAACATCTGCGGCAACACCGTCAACATCATCGGGGCCCTCAACCCTGCCTTCGGCAACGTGTGCATCAACAACGGCGGCTCGGACGGGCACCACAAGGCCGACCACCACGGCAAGCACTGACAGCACCGGATCCTGGACCCGGCGCGCTCATCGCGCCGTCACATCCAGCGCCGCCATCTGAACCAGCCGCAGCACAAAGCCCTGCACAGACCGGCCTCCCCTCATCCTCCAAGGGGAGGCCGGTCTCATGACGAGATCCAGTGCGGTGCCAGCCGAACCAAGCCAGAGGGGGAGGTTCCGCTCCGCCCGGTCCGCGCACCGGACCTCCTGTCGGCGTAGTGGGTGGTTGGGCGGCCCGGTGCTACTGCCGCCAGAGCGCTCTGGTCACCGGGCCTCGCCCGCGCACGCCCTACCGGCGCGGACTGCGCCCGACCATAGCCGCGGCCGGCCAACGCCCCGCATCACAGTCCCGGCGTTCGGCATCCCGTGTGACAGGCGGGGGAGAGAGAACCGAGAGTACTTGTCGATGGGTTTTGAGAGCGGACGGGTTCCCGGCATCGAGGGGGTCCGCCGCCCGCACCGTCTGCGCTGGTAACTCTCCCAGCTCCTTCGGCTGCATCGACATCGACACCCATATACACAACGTCAGCCTTCGAGACCACGATCAGGCCCTGAAGGCCGACGCCACGCGAGCCGCTCCGAATCGGCTCCCGTCAATGCCGGGGGCGGGACGTTGTCACCGGGTCTATCCGAGCCAGACAATGGCCAGGACAGACAGGTGGAGCAGCGCACGGTTCGCGAAGTAGACGACGGACAGCCGGCCGGCGTACGCGAAACGGACGTCTTCGCCCTCGGTGTCACCGGCGTCCCACTGGCCGAACCCCCACGGGTCCGCCGCGGCGACGTCCAGCAGATCCCACACAGTCTCCTCCACGTGCTCGGGCAGTCCGGCGAGCACCTTCCCGGCGGGCGGCGACAGCCGGACAGAGTACGGCTGACCGCTCACCGGCGCCTGCTCCGGAGCTCTTCCAGGTCCATGAACCCGGTCTCGTTACGGCCGACCAGGACAACCTGGTAGAGCGTGGTGAGGGGGAAACGTCCTGCGTGACTCCTCCAGCGCTGTCGCCCACTCCCGCTCGAGGGCCGACACCCACCGGTCCGCACGGCGGTCGGCGTGCAGCTGCGCAAGCAGTTCGTCTCCGGAGAACGTCTCCGGAGAGGGCTACGACTCCTCGCAGGCCCATGTCGCGAGCCGGATGGCCAGCGCCCGAGGCCGCCGTGCCACCATCCTGAACTACGACGGCCGCCTCGACACAGCTCGCCGGTAGTCTCAACCACCCCGACCACACCGTCGATTGACAGCTCCCTTCCGTCATGGCCGACAGTCCTCAGTGGGCCCGGACCGGCCAGGAGTCTCGGGATTTCCAAGGGATCGGCACCATGGACATTCGCGGAGGTCGTTCGCAGCGCTCGCTGAAGGAGGTGGGGACAGGGAGAAACCCGCCCTGTATTCGTCCTGGATTGCCTGTATCGAACTCATTCTCGTGCGGGGCGGGGTAGTTTCGCTGGCCGCGCCTGCTTCAGCCAGGCGGCGTGTCACCTGCATCAGTGCCGCCCGCAGCGAACACGCCACTCGTGTTGCCGCCGACCATAGGTCGCGAGCGGCTGGGTACCCACATGGGGCCATCCTCACGCGACCCTTCTCGCGCGATGTGTCCAGATGATCTGGAAGACCCAGGCCTTCCTGACGAACATGCCGCGAAATGTTCTCTTCCGCCGCGCGTCGTGGAGGGGTAGACCTGGCTGACGGGGATGCCCCAAGGAAGGGTGGCGGCTCCTCGTCAATTGTCGAGGAGGACCCTCACAGCAATAGTTCGATGATAATTCTTTCAGTTTAGGCACTTCTCGCCATTTCCCTCAACCTCTAGTACGGAGGTGCATCGAGCAGGAATTAGACAGGCCGCCACCGCTTTAGCAAGACCTTTTCGGCGGTAAGAAACCAGCAATGTGCAGTTTGCCGGGTTTTCGTAGCCCCATCAATGTACGGATTGCCGGGGTTTTGCCCGCTCAATGATGTACGGATTGCCGGGGTTTTGCATGCTCGACAATGTACGGATTGCCGGGGTTTTTCAGCGATGTCAGCCGCCCCTTTGACTGGGTGGGCTTGATCAGGATGGCTGGCGGAGCGGCCTCCGGGCGGGTGGATTGGATGGTGTTCGGCCTGGCTCGTCGGGTTCTACGGGCCACGGTTCGCGAGGGCGATAGGACCCGGGGGGCGGGGCGCTGACGCACTCTCCCGAGGCCGGTTCGGCGACCTCGGCGCGACCCAGAGCCTTCGTCACGCGGGGCGCGCTGGCATCACGAGCCTCGCCACGGAGCCCAGGAACGTGACGAAAGCCGCACAAACGCCGTCATCCCGGGGAGAGGAAGACAGGTCTGCGTATCTACAGAAGCGAGGCGAGTCGTCAGAGCTGCAGTCGTTCAGCCAGGGGGTTGGCCGCCAGCAAGATGCTCTGTGCGTGAGTGGCCGATACGGCTCATGGACGACCAGGAACGACTCCGCACCCAGGCCGGCGGATACGCCGGCGGGCGTATGCCCTGGCTGTGCCGGCACTGCGGCTTCCTGACGAGACAGCCGAGTGGCGTCTACATGGAGGGACAGGACGTGCTCGAAGCGTTGTTGGCGCCTCAGTTCAAGGGTGTCCACGTCCCACAGGCGGCCAGTCCCTGATGACCTCAATGCGGTGAAACCTGTGGCCAGTACGGCGGAGATCAGCATGATCCACAGGAGGATGCCTCCCACAGCTGGTCCTTTCGAAGGCTGAAGTTCCAAGGGGCGCCCAGGACCGGAGCCCCGATGATCCCTCGGCATAACGCACAGGCATATGCAGGGTTGCGCCTTGTCCTCCGATTGCAGCCATGCGCAGCAATCCGCCAGCCTCTGCATCTCGACCTATCTACCGATGATCAGTCGGCTGCTGTGGGCGGCCAGACGAAGGGGGCGCGCATCCGACCCGGCGGCCCCAAGCCGAGGATCAGCGCGCACAGGAGGGACGAGGTGGCCGTCCGATGCAAGGGAAGTGAAGCCGAGGGAGCCGGAGATGGGGGCTCAACAATGAGGGAAATATGCATGGCGGCCTGCGGCAAGAGCCGGCGACAGCCGCTGGGCAGGGTGCGCGGCGCGCAGCAGGGCCGTCGCATTGAAGTATGCGTCTGCCGTCAGTCGCCCCGGCGGGTGGGCGGACGGGGTGCAGGGGTGACGGCCCGGGTCCATCGCGCTGGGGCCTGCCTCGGGCCGCAGCTCATCGTCTTCTTGAGTCGCGGGGTGGCGGCGCGAAAGGACGTGGCTGTGCTGTGCTCCTGGGCGGTCTGTAGAACCGATAAGACAGGGTCAACACTCATTCATCGACCACCATCACCCGGATGGCGCATACCCTGACCAACATCGACAGCGTTTATGGAATATGACAACAGCAAAGCTCCCCATCTTCTTCGGCAGGACTGCAGAGGAAGACGGACAGGGAGGCCGCTTTCACTCCGGGGCCATCCGGATCGGGAAGTGGCTTTTCATTCCAGGCTCAGCCGACTGTGGCGAGACCCGCCACGCGACGCTGGAACACGAGAGTCTGGAAATCGATCTGCGTTACTCGTCCTCGGTCTTGGAGGACTTCCTCAGTACGATGAGCGTGATCCAGGTCGAGTTCGGCAGGCAGTTGGACAACACGGCGGCGTCCGCAACGGCTGTCGGCGAGTGCTCGAGTGGCAGCTCCCGTGTATGAGCCGTACGGGTACCCGGACATCCACGGTCTCCACCCCCAGCCGGAGACCTCCGCGTTCTGGGGCCAGCCAGAGCACGTACAGCACCCCTCCCCCGGGCAACAGCTCGGCGGGCCCGGCGAGGCGCATCCGCCGTGGGATCCGGCGGAGGAACTCGCCATCCTTCTCCAAGAGAGCGCTGCACCCGGGCAGCCGAAGCCCTTCACCCAAGACGGCTTCGGCGGCATCGGTGACACGGCCAGCACCATCGGCCTCGTCGCAGGGCTGAAGCACAGCCCTGCCGAGCGTCCGCCCGCACAAACCTCCGGCGGGCACCGCCGGAACCCGTCGAAATCGCCGGTTTTGCCCCTGCTGCAAACGGGCAGTCTGTTCACCGCCGCGCTGGTCGGTGTCATCGCCGCTGTGGTGAGCATCCTCAGTGGGCTGGCCATCTGCGACGCCCTGCGCCAGAGCGCCGGACCCCACACGGCCCGCGCAGTGGTCAGCTGGTGGCCCCTGCTGATCTACGGCCCCTGGATGGTCGCCTCCCTGTCCATCCTCAGATCCGCTCTGCACCAGCGCCGCGCGCTCCATTCCTGGTCCATCGTCTTGTTGTTCTCCACCCTGGCCACGCTTCTGTGCGTGGCCCAGGCACCCAGAACGATCGCCGCCGGGGCGGCGTCCGCTCTTCCTGCCGTCGCGGCGCTGGCCTGCTTCCAACAGCTGGTCCGCCAGATCACACTCACGCGACCGCCTCGCCAAACCGCTCCACGACACCGAAACCCGCGGGCCTCTGCGCCCGCTCAGCTCAGGCAGACGGCCGCGGCCAGACCAAGCCCGGTCAGTGTCCCTCCCCGCTACCCCGGGGCAGACAACAACAGGGCTGTCCGCTCTCCGTCTCCCAGTCACAGATTCGGGTACGGCGCATGACGGTCGTACGTGTGCGGCAGTGCCACTTGCGCAGGTCGCCGCCACGGCTCTTGGCTCGGGCGATGGGTTGCGGTTGCTGTGACAGGCGGTGGAGCGGGGGGGCATCGGAGCGACGATCGATGTCACGCCGGCGGGGCGGGGGCTACCTCCGGATTCTTCGATTGCCCGCTCGGCACGAGCCAGTGAGCTCCCGCCGGAGGGCTGGTCGCAAGCCCGTACCCACAGTGGAGTCTGGCCGGCTGACACTCGTGCCGTCGGCGAGAGCGCTCTGCCGTCCAAGTGCGGGAGTGAGAATCCTGGGCGAGCGTCCCAGGGGAAACGGCATTGTCGGACGACGACGCGAGAGGGTCGAGCATCCGATGGGCGGCGACCGCGAAGAGCAAAGGCGGTAGCAGCCGCTAACTCCCTGGTCAACCCGGTCCTTCCCACACGTCAAAGGGGTGCTCGCCTGCACCTTTGAAACGAAGATCGAAACCGATAGTCACGGGCCGTGCCCAGACTCAGTCCGACGGTCTACCCACCCTTGCCCGATCGCGAGCCGAGTCTGGGCTGCCCACCGCGATGCGGCTTGGACCGGACCCCGCACCCCAGGCGTCCGGTCACTGCGGCACACCCAAGCGACGTGCCGTAGGGAATGGTCATGCCCGGCAACAGGCCGGTGCCGCCGGTATCTACGGCGTGCGTGCTGCTCAGGTGATCAGCGCCGCGGCGGCCACGGGACTTGTGTGCCCAGGGCCGGCGCACCGGGCAAAGGGCCACACCCCGCTCAACCGAATACACAACGCGCTCCGGCGCCTCACCCCACGCCTACCACGAGAGGTCAGCACCATGGCGTACGAATGGACCCACGACGAGCGAATCCGGTACAAGCGGTGCCAGGACGCCGCCTACCAGGCCGGCTCAGACGCTGTCACCAACCTTCAGGCAGCGCTCGCGCTCGCAGACCTGACCCTTCCGTCCCTGAGCAACGACGGGCCCGTGGCCAGCCACGGCTTCGTCCGGCTCGGAGGATGCAACGCGGACTTCGCCAACCGGCTGGCCGAAGTCATCGCCGCAGGTGCCGGCGCTCTGCAGCATCAACGGTGAAAAGCGGGAGGCCGATCTCATGACAAAACGCCCTGGCCGGCGGTGTCCAGGCGCAGCTGCGTGAACCGGATCGGGTGGCCGAAGACGCCGCCGCGGTCGATGACCGTGGCGGCGCTGGTCTCCGCGACCAGTTCGGGGCGGCCAGGGCCGCGTCGCGGACGTCGCGGCGCCCCCACGCCGAGGCAAACCGCACCCGGTCCACGGCTAGCCGGCGCTGATCTCCGCCACCAGCTCCGGACGGACCAGGACCGGCGTGCAGGACCGTACGGCTCCACGCCGAGGCAAAGCGGACTGCCCTTCCAGGGGGTGCTCCGAACCGGCCGCGGCCGGGTGCTCGGCAATCTGCCGGGCCTGCTCCGGGCTCAGCGGGACCATGCGGATGCCAGCGCGTAGGCGGCCGGGCGGGGCGCGCAGGGCATCCCGGGGTCAGGAGCCGCGGGCACCGCAAAGGGGGGCGTGCATCCGGCGCGACGATACGGATAAACGATTCATGAGAGGCTCGGTAAAGGCCGCACCGACACCGAACACGGCAGCACTTGGAGCCTTCTCAGCCGGGGCTGAGGCCGCTCGCGCGGGCGATGCCATCCAGTTCGGCGGTGATGGACATCTGCTCGTTGTACCGGCAGGCCACCGCGTCAGCGTCTCGGACAGCCCTCGACTCGGCAGTGTCGTGCGCGGCGCCGCCCTCCAGCACCGCCCACCCCGATGTGCCATCGGGCCCCGGGACCTCCACGAGGCGGTGATCCATACGTCCCGTGATCATGACCGCCAACACGGTCAGGTACTCCCGCCGCAGATCGCTGGACAGGAAGCCGTCGCCCGGCACCGTCAGAGGAGCAGCCCGCCCCTCGGACAGCAGCCCGCACGTCGCCTGCACAGCCCTCACCAGGGCCCGGAACCGCCGCGGAGACATCTGAGCCCGCAGTGTTTCCAGGTACACGCCAAGGACGTCGAACTCATCACCATCGCCTTGGCCGTCGTTCACGTTCATGCCTCCAACACTCCCCAGGCCTCTGCCGCCTACACCCGGCGCACGCAGCACACCCCAGGGGCGAGCGCTCCCTCTGTGCCATGCCATCTGCCTCGAGCCAAGATCCAGGGGGCTCGGCAGGGCAGCGACCGCACCGTGCCGACGGGCCTCCCCCGGGCCGGGAGAGACGGGATGCCCGCTCTGAAGCGTTCGGGGCAGCGGTGTCAGGCGGGCGCAAGAATCGTTTAAGGGTCGTGACCGCTGATCAGCGAACGTTCTTGCCTCATGTCCTAGGGCAGGGCTGGCTCATGCCCGGTTCCCTCATTCCCACGCAGATCCGGCCGCACGCTGCCGGATCCGGTCGGCATGCCCGCCGCGGCGGCCCCGAAGACGTCGCAGACCGATCCGCGCCCCTGTATGCGCGGCTCGCAGCGGAGTGGACTGCCCGCGGCGCCGCGGTGCCCGGTATGCCCGATCCCCTCTGGCAGCGCCTGATCTCCGTGGAGCACTTCGAGCGGGAAACCGAATCCACCCTGCGCCGGCTCCACCTCGCTGCGGACCCGACCCCACCCTTGTGCCTGCCGGACCCGTAGGCCGACGAATCACCTGAACCACCCACCCGGCACCAGTGAGCCTGCAACCACCCGCGGGCGTTCTAGCGCGCAGCCCGGCCCACGGGCCTGTTGAGCCGAATGGACGGTGCAGTGGCTCAGGCGGTCCTTTGCCAGGAGCGAACCCTGGCCAAAAGCTCGCGCTCACCGGTGATGTGACGGCGCCGCAGCCGACGCCCGGTCCCGTCGGGGACGAAGAAGGCATTGATGCTGAACCAGGCGGTCGGAGGCTTCCAGAGCAGCAGCTCGGTCTCCAGCCACCGGCTGTCCGCGAGCTCCCACTCCCCCGTCGCCATCGCCTCGAACGCCTCGGTGCGCACCGACCGGTCACCGTCGGGGCGGGCCTTGGCATACAGGGCAGCCAGCGGGCCTCCGCTCCTGGTGCGCACGCGGCCGCGCCGTTCTGGGTCCAGGGCTCAGCACACCACGACCCTGGGCTCCCCCAGGTGGTTCAGGGCTTCGCGGAAGTCGTCGAGGGCGGGGCCGAACTCGCCGGCGGCGGTGTGGAAGGTCGATCTGTCGGTCAGGGCCCTGGCCAGTGTGGGGGTTCCGGCTGCCGGGTCGTGGTGGGACAGCCGGCGGGCCAGGTCCACGTCGGCGTCGAACAGGGGGCGCACCCGTTCCGCGAACAGGTGGGTGCGTTGCTGCCAGTAGACGGCGGAGCGGACGGTGAGGCCCCGGTGCAGCCGGACCAGTTCTGCCAGGTGTTGGTCCGGATCTTCTGCGGCTCGCGGAGTGAGGGCTTCCACCTCCTCGTGCAGGGCGATGCGGCTGTCGATGTAGCGCCTTCTGGCGTCGGGTGACCACGGCATGGGCGCCGCCCCCGTGGGGGGACGCGGTCCGCCGGGCGCGGGCCGGTCGGTTTCGGCGCAGGCGAAGGACAGCAGTACCGCCCAGTACTGCGCTTGGTATCCGCTCCAGGACTTGCGCTCACCGGTGTCGGCCAGTTCGGTGAGCAGGGCGAGTGCCTCCTGTCGTACGGCGGCCGCCTGCTGGTTCCGGCCGCGGGTGTCGAGCATCTGTGCGTACCGGATGAGGGAGTAGAGGTGACAGGCCGTCGGGCCGCGGCCGTTCGCGGCCTCGGCCGCTTCCATGCTGACGAGCTTCTCGAACGCGGCGAGTGCTTCTTCGGACCGGCCGGCGTCGTCGAGGGCGGCCGCCCAGTCCAGCAGTGACCAGGCGAGCCCGCCGGCTTGGGGCCCGTCGGGCAGGACCGCCGCGACCCACTCGGTCAGGGCGTCGGCCGCCTCCGCGTACCGGCCCTCTTCGGCGAGGCCCGCGGCCCATGCGCGCAGCCCCTGGACCGCGGGGTTCCCGGACACGGCGGCCTGCGCGCGGCCGATGGCGAGCATCTCGGCGCGCAGGGCGAGCCCTTCGGCGCGGCGGCCGTGCTCGTACAGCTCTCTCTGGCAGGTGTCGAGTGCGTCGTACAGAACGTCCGCACGGGAGGGTTCGGCCGGGTCGATGGCCCGCGCCGCGGCCACCGCCTCCTCGCACAGGGCGACGGAGTCCGCGTGCTTCCTGCCGGTGGTGACGTCGTATCTCAGGCGTTGCAGCGCCCTGGCCAGGAGCGGCAGGTACGCGGCGGGGCTGACCTGGGCGAGCACCCGGTAGGCGTCGACCTGCTCGCGCGGCGCGGGGTGTGTGCCTGCGAGCAGTATGGTCCGCGCCCGCAGGATGTCGTCCTGATCGATCTTTTCCGAGTGGCTCATGGCGGAGATTCTGGGTGGCTCGGAGAGGGCCGGACAAGGCTGGCTGCCTGTGCCGTTCGTCCTACGAAAACAGCCTCTGACCTGTCATGATGGGTGTGTCGTCACCCCCGAGGCCTGCACGAGTGGGCCACGGGACGGTGGTTTCGGCGGGGGTGTCGTAGTCGACGCCCGGGACGTGCCAGCCGTAGAGGCGGCCGACCTCGTCGCGGAACCAGTCCGTGTCCGCGGTGGTGGCGATGGTGTCGGTGTCGGCCTGGTCCCATGTGGTGCGGACGGCGGACTGGACCTCGGGGTTCATCTCCCAGGCGTCCAGGCGGATGCGGCCTTGGTCGTCCAGGTCGGGTTCGGTGTCGCCGGTGAGCTGGTTCCACAGGGTCGCTGCCTGGTCGACGGTGGTCTGCCAGCTGTCGCCGGTGACGCGGTGGAGGATGCTGGTGTAGAGGGCGATGCTCGGGATGGCGGTGGAGGCCTGGGTGACGGCCGCGCCGGCGACGACGGTGTGGGCGTGGCCCGTGCCCCCCAGCCGGGTGTTGAGGGCGCGGGCGGTGTCTTCCAGGTGCTGCTTGGCGGCGCCGATGGTTCCGGCCCGGTAGATGGGGGCGGTGATGTCGGATCCGACGTACGAGAGGGCTACGGTCCGGAAGCCGTCGGCGAGCAGGCCCTTGGACTGCAGGGCGTCGATCCACAGCTGCCAGTCGGCGCCGCCCATGACCTGCACGGTCGCGTCGCGCTCGGCCTCGTCCGCGGCCGGCAGGTGCAACTCGCCGATCTGCGGGTCGTTGTCGTCGAACACGAGGGTCTTGGCACGGTAGTCGGTGCCGAGCGGCTTGATGACGGAGTGGTGGACCTCGCCGGTCAGCGGGTCGGTGCGACGCGGGGCCGCGATGCTGTAGATGAGCAGGTCGATCTTGCCGAAGCGGGCGGCGAGCCGGTCGGCGGCCTCGTCCTTGATGCCGTCGGAGAAGGCGTCGCCGCCCAGGAAGGTGAAGTCGGCGCCGGCTTCGGCGGCGAGTTCGGCGGTCCGCGCGGTGCGGTACCAGCCGGCGCTCGCGGTGCGGCGCTCGGTCTCGGGGGCCTCGAAGGCGATGCCGAGTCCGCGCATCCGGTGGGTGCGCAGGCCGACCAGGGTGGCGGCCAGTCCGTAGCCGGCGCTGGAGCCGATGAGGAGGGCGACGGGGCCGGGCCCGTCGCCGGCGGCGGAGGCGGGGGCTGGTGTTTGCTGCCACATGCGGTCGACCACTGTTGTGCAGCCGGTCGGATGGCTGTTGACGTAGAGGTAGCCGCGGTTGCCGGGCTTGATCTCGCGGAGGCTCACTCGTGGGGTCCTTCGGGTGCGGGGATCCTGGGGATCGTTTTCGTCGCGGCGGTGAGCGGTTCCACGCAGCGCCGGATGTCGTCGGGGGCTGCTCACATCCTCGGGGAGCGTGACCCGACCCGGTGATGGTGATCTTCGCCAGAAGCGGCTGCGGATTGTTGTGGGTGTTGCAGCCGGTGGTGTCCGGTGCGGGGGCTCTCGGCGGCACGGGGGCGACGACGGGACAGGGCCGGTGGCGCGCACCCGCCCCGTCCGGGCCGTTCTAGTCCCCGTAGCGGGCCGAGCCCTGCCCGGGCACGTTCACCTCGCGCCCCTTCTCGACACGGGGAAGTCGAAGTAGGTGGTGGGGAAGGGTTCGTCGCGCAGGGTGTAGTGCCACCACTCCTCCGGCAGGTTCTTGAAGCCCGCGGATTCGAGGGTGCTCTTCAGGAGCAGGCGGTTGGCCTTCTGTTCGCCCTGGATGCGGGGGTCGAGGGTGTGGGAGAGGGTGTCGAAGCAGTCGTAGCCGGTGCCCATGTCCACGGAGTTGTCCGGCGCGCGGTCCGCCTGCGGGGCGTAGCAGGGGGTGAGCGGGCGGTTCGGGTCGTGGGGCGGGGTGGGGCGGGCGGGGAGCCTCACCAGGGTCAGGTCGACGGTGCTGCCCCGGCTGTGGCCGGACCGCTCGGCGATGTAGCCGTCCTCGAACAGCCGGTTCTTGTCGACCCGCGGGTAGAACTCGTCCTTCATGGCCTGGTCGTCGAGGTCTTTGGCCCAGCTGACGAAGTGGTCGACGGAGCGCTGGGGCCGGTAGCAGTCGTAGACCTTGAGGGAGTAGCCCTGGCGCAGGAGGGTGCGCTGGGCACGGTGCAGGGCGTGGGCCGCCGGTCGGGTGAGGATGCAGGTCGGCTGGAGGTAGCCGTTGATCGGCTCGCCGACGAAGTTGTTCGGCGTGTGGTAGCGGATCTCCTGGCGGATGGTCGGGTCGACGTCGCTGAGCGCGATGAACTCCCTGGGCGGCTTGGGCGGCTTGGGCGGCTTCGGCGCTGTGGCCGGGGCCGCGGCGGAGTCGGACGGGGGTGCGGCGGCGGACACGGCGGCGATGACGGCAGCGGACAGGGCTGCCGCGCGTGCGGTACGCAAGAGGACTGACATCCTCCCATTGAGCCCGTCGCCGGACGGACTTGGCCAGTCGACTTTCGGTGACGGGGGGGGTGCGGTGTGGCGTATTCGCTTCTTCTCTTCAGGACCGCGGGCTGGTGGGCGGGGTCGCAGGTGGGGACAGTCGCAGTACCGCCCGGGTGACCTCGTGGGCGTGGGGCTTGAAGGGGCCGAGGTCGGTGGCGCGGGCGTAGGCCGGGTGGTCGCGGTAGGCGGCGAGCCGGTCCAGGGCGCGCAGGCCGTAGTAGCCGGATGGTTCCGCGGCCGCGGTGCGTGGGGCCGGGTGGGCGGTTTCGGCCGGGTGGGCGGCTCCGGCGGCGACGGCCGGGAGGATCTGCTCGAACAGGGTGCGGCAGGCGCGGATGCCGCGGAGCATGACCTGGTGGTAGCGGTCCTCGGGCCCGATGGGGAAGCGGCGTTCGGCCAGGACCGGACCGGTGTCGATGCCGGCGTCCACCTCGTGGGCGGTGGCGCCGTACTCCGGGTCGCCGTGCAGCAGGGCGAACAGGACGGCTACGGACGGCAGTCCGCGGTGGCGGGGCAGCAGGCCGTTGTGGATGTTGATGATGCGCAGGCCGTCGGCCCGGAGCAGGGGCTCCCGGAAGATCTGCCGGTTGTTGAGGGACCAGACGATGCCGTCGGTGCAGGCCCGGGCCAGCGTGGCGGCGTGGGCGTTGACGTCCGCCGCCTCGAGGTGGGGCGCGTCGGCGGCCGCGGCGTCCAGGGGGTCGGCGGAGCAGACCAGGTCGACCGGGTGGCCGTGGGTGGCGGCGTGGGTGACGGCGCGGCGGAGCAGGGCTCCCTCTCCTACGAAGATCATGCGGAGGCCTCCTCGCGGGCGGCGGCGGTCAGGTGGCCGCAGAGCTGTTCGAGCGTCAGGTTCCGTACGAGGCGGTCGAGGCGGCCTGTGAAGCGTTGGGCCTGGGCGGGGGTCAGCAGGTCCGAGGAGACGGCGGTGAGCATTTCGACGAGGGCCAGGGAATCGCCGCCGAGGGCGTGGAAGTCGGAGTCCGCCGACAACAGCGCGCCGTCGACGCCGAGGATCTCCGTCCAGTGGTGGCGGACGCGGGCCTCCAGGGTGGTGGGGGCGGGTGCGGGTGCGGGCGCGGGTGCGGGTGTGGGCGCGGGCGCGGGTGGGGTGGTTCGGGCGAAGGGGTTGGGAAGGGCGTCCAGGTCGGTCTTGCCGCTGGCGGTGCGGGGCAGTGTGTCGACCACGAGGACGTGGGCGGGGACGAGGTGCGGGGCGAGGGTGCGGGTCAGCTCGGTGCGCAGGGTGCGGGACAGCTCCATGCGCGCCGCGGGGTCGTCGTGTGCCGCGGGGTCGTCGGCGTGCGGCAGTACGTAGGCGCAGAGCACGGACGCCGTGGAGTGCGGGCGGCGGCGCGGCACGACGACGGCCCGGTGGACGGCGGTGTGGGCTTCGAGGGCGGCGACGACCTCGGCGGGCTCGACGCGGTGGCCGGCGATCTTGACTTGGTCGTCGATGCGCCCGGCGAATTCGACGGCGCCGCCGGGCAGTCGACGGCCGAGGTCACCGGTGCGGTAGGTGCGGATGCCGTCGGGGCGGGTCGTGAAGGGGGAGGGACGGCCGTCGGACGGGCCGAGGTAGCCGCGGGCCACCTGGACACCGCGTACGACGATCTCGCCGGTGCGGCCGATGTCGGCCGGGGCCGTGCCGATCGTCTCGCCCTCGTCGGCGTCCTCGACGTCCTCGGGGACGAGGTCGACCTGGGCGTACGGGCCGGGGAGGCCGATCGGGACGGTGGCGCCGGTCTCGGTGCCGTCGACGGTGTGGGCGAGCACGGCGACGGTCGCCTCGGTGGGCCCGTACGCGTTGACCACACGGCAGTCC
The DNA here is from genome assembly GCA_049998195.1 of Streptomyces sp. cmx-11-4. Taxonomy (GTDB): domain Bacteria; phylum Actinomycetota; class Actinomycetes; order Streptomycetales; family Streptomycetaceae; genus Streptomyces. The sequence goes on along the minus strand of JAEBET010000016.1, from coordinate 152,036 downwards.
GGCCCGAACGCGGCGTGCGCGGAGCGTACGGCGGCGGGGGTGAGGGGCTCGCCGCCGAGCAGGAGGGTGCGCAGGGGGAGCGCGGGGCCGTTGCCTGCGGGGTCGTTGCCTGCGGGGCCGCCGCTCGCCCGGCCGCCGCTCGCGGCACCGAGGAGGGCGAGGTGGGAGGGGGTCAGCGCCAAGGTGTTTGCGCGGTGCTCGGCGACGAGGTCGCGGAGGGTGGCGGGCGAGGGGGTGGCGGGGGCGAGGACGGCCGTACCGCCGGCCAGCAGCGGCAGGAAGAGGGGGAAGCAGGAGATGTCGAAGGCGTAGGAGGAGGCGAAGCCGAAGCGGGTGCGATCGGTGACCTGGCAGACGTCGGTCATCCAGCGGACGAACCCCATGAGGCTGCCGTGCTCGATCTGCACGCCCTTGGGGCGGCCGGTGGAACCGGAGGTGTGGATGACGTACGCGAGGTCGCCGGCGGCGGGCCGCGCGTCCGCCGTGGTGGTGGGCTTGGCGCCACGCACCGCATCCGCGTGGGCGCCGGCCTCCGCGTGCGCGTGCGGGTGCGCGTGCGCGTGCGGGACGGGGCGGGGGGCGTGGCCAGGGCGGCCGGAGGCAGGTGCAGGTCCGGGGTCGGGGGCAGGGGCGAGACCGGGGGCAAGGCCCGGGGCTGGACTGGGGACGGGGGCGGGGTCGTTGAGGAGGGCCTCGACTGTGAGGAGGGCTCCGGGGATGAAGGGGGCCAGTTTCTCGGCCAGGTGTTGGTTGGTCAGGCACAGGCTGGTGGCGGATCCGTGGAGGATCTCCCTGATCCGTGGGCCGGGGTGGCCGGGGTCGAGCGGTACGTATGCCGCGCCCGCCTTGAGGATGCCCCACAGGGCGCACACGCCGGCGGGCGTGCGGTCGACGACGAGGCCCACCAGGTCCTCGCGTCCTACGCCGCGCCGCCCGAGTCCGGCCGCGACCGCGTCGGAGCTGCGGTCGAGTTCGGCGTACGAGACCATGCCCTCGGGCCCGTCGAGCGCGGGCGCGTCGGGGGTGCGGGCGGCCTGGGCGCGGAAGGCGTCCACGACGGTGAGCTCGGGGACGGCCGGACCCGAGGCGGGCGCATCCGGGGCAGCCGTGTTCGGCTGCGGCGCGTTCGGCTGCGGCGCGTTCGGTGTGGGGCGCGTAGCCGCGGCGTGCGCGCCGACGGGGCCGGCCGCCGGAAGCGGCTTCGGGAGCACGGGAGTTGTGGTCGCCGAGCCACCGGGAGGCTCCGGCCGGCCGACCGGGTGGTCATGACCGGCATCTGCCGGGCGGGCAGCAGCCGGCTCGGGACCGGCCGGACCCGCGACGGCCGGAGCCGGGGCCGTCGCGGCCCGGGCCTGCGGGGTGGAGCGGGGGGCCTTGGTGTCCGGGGCGGCGGGGCCGTGGGGCGGGAGCCGTACCGGTGGAACGGGAGTTGCGGTCGCTCGGGCGCCGGAAGGTTCCGGCCGGTCGGGATCTGCCGGGTGGGCGGACGGCGAGCAGCCGTCGGGGGTGGTTCCGGGGGCCGGGCGGAGCGGTGTTGTCGTCGTCGGGCGGGCTTCGGGTGGCAGCGCGAGTGCGCCGTCCTCTTCGGCTTCCGGGCCGGTTCGGAAGCCGGCCAGGGTCGTGTCCAGTAGCTTCGCCGCGCGGGCCGCGAGGTCTCGGCCCGCGCCGCGGACGCCGAGGGTGAGTTCGGTGGTGGTGCCGGTCTCGGTGGCGACCAGCGAGAGGGGGACCAGGGGAGCGTGCACCGGAAGTGCGTAGGCCGTGGATGGCGTGAAGCCGCCGCCGGTGAACTCCGTCAGGTCCAGGCGGCCGAGGTGGGAGACGACGGCCGAGGCGAGGTGGCGGTCGGTCCGGAACGCCGCGGCCTGGGCGGTGCGCAGCAGGGCGGCGGTCACGGGCAGCGGTAGCGGGGCGAGGGCCGTCTCGAATCCGGCGGCCAGTTCGCGGTTCTGGGACAGGGCGGTCAGCAGGCGGGTGTGGGCGGCCGTCCAGTCCGTCCCGGGGCGCAGGTCCAGGAACAGCGGAAGGGTCAGGTTGCCGGTGGCCGCGATTCCGGGGCGGTGGCGGCGCAGGTCGACGGGGATCATGACGCGGGTGTCGAGCCCGGTGGCGTCGGTCAGGGCCTGGGCGAGGCGGGCGGTGAGGGCGGGGTGGCGGCCGGGGAGGGTGCGGCGTAGCCATAGGGTCCGGGGCGTACGGCTGCCGCCGCCCTTGCCGTTGGCGTTGGCGTTGGCGGGGCCTAGCCGGTGGCCGCCGCCGTTGGCAGAGCCGAGCAGGTGGCCACTGCCATGGGCTGAGCCAAGCAAGTGGCCGCCGCCGCCATCGGCAGAGCCGAGCCGGTGACTCCCGTCGTTGGCGGGGTCGAGCAGGCCACCGCCACGGGCAGAGTCGAGAATGCCGCCGCCGCTGGCGGAACCGAGCAGGCCTCCGTCATTGGCGGGGCCGAGGATGCCGCCGTCACTGGCGGAGCCGAGCCGGTGGCCGCCGTCGTTGGCGGGGCCGAGCCGGTGGCCGCCACCATTGGCGGGGCCGAGCCGGTGGCCGCCACCATTGGCGGGGCCGAATAGGCCGCCACGGCTGGCGGAGCCGAGCAGGCCACCGCCACGGGCAGAGCCGAGCAAGTGGTCGCGGCTGGCGAGGTCGAGCAGGCCGCCGCTGGCGGAGCCGAGCCGGCGGCCGCCTCCGTTGGCGGGGCCGAGGGGGGAGCGGCGGGCGGGCATTGGGGTGGGGCGGTGGGCGGTGCGGCCTAGGTGGCGCAGGAGATCGGTGTCGGTGTCCGTGTCGGGGGCGGGGCGGGCTGGTTCGCCGCGTAGGGCGCGGAAGACCTCGCGTACCCAGGTCAGGGCGCCGTGGCCGTCCATCACGGCGTGCGAGGCGCTGAAGGTGATCGTGGTCGGCTCGCCGTCCCCGCCGGGCACGATCAGTACCTCGCAGCCCGGCGGTTCCGTGCGGCGCCAGGGTGCGGTGGGCAGTTCGACCGTGCCCGGCGCCGAGTCGGCGTACGTTCCGGCGCGCGGTGCTTCGTACCGGACCCTCGGCACCGGCCCCTCGGCGCTCCACATCGCCCCGGCGCGCACGAGCCGCGAACCCGGGCACGCCTCGGCGGCCTGGGTCAGGGCTGCCTGGAAGTGCCGGCGGTCGGGTATGCCGTCGCCCTCGACGACGATGCGCAGGGCCATGTCCCCGCGGGCGTCCCCGGCGGCTAGGTAGAGGCGTTCGGTGGGCGACACCGGACGCCGGTAGCGGGCGGCGCCATGGGTGTCGGCATCGGCCTGACGGGGGGTCATGAGGGAGTGGTCCCTTGTTCGGTGGGGTCGGGGGCGGTGTGGTCCGGGGCCGTAGGGCCGGGAGCCGTGGGGCCCGGAGCGATGCCATCCGGGGCCGTAGGGCCAAGAGCCGTGGCATCCGAAGGGGTGGGGCCAGGAGCGGTGGGAGCCGGAGCGGTGGGAGCCGGAGGGGTGGGGCCGGGAACGGTGGCATCCGGAGCCATGGGGCCGGGTGCGGTGCGCGGCGCGGGGCAGGGCGGCGCGACGGCGCCGGCGGAGGTGGTCGCGGCGCGGGAGCCAGTCGCGGCGGCCCGGTCGGCGGACCACTCGGCAGGACCGGCGGTCCAGGCGGCCGGTGCGGCGGGCCCCGCGGACGCACCGGCGGACCACGCGGCCGGGCCGGCGGTCCAGGCGGCCACGCCGCCTGCTGCCGTCACCCAGTCCCGCAGGCCTCGCAGGCCGTCGGCCTGGGTACGGGGGGCCGCGTAGCCGAGGTCGTGGCGAGCGGCGGTGGTGTCGTACGTCGCCGAGCGGGTGAGCAGCGCCATCCCGTAGCGGGTCAGGGGCGGGCCCGTGTCCGTGTCGTGGTCGCCGCCCGCGGGGCGGCGGCGCAGGTGCCAGGCCGTCTCGGCCGCCGCGGCCATCGCGCGGCCGAGGACGAGCGGGACGCGCGGGGCGGGCGGTGGGCAGTCGAAGAGGGCGCCGACCCGGGCCAGGAACGGCCACAGGTCCGTCTCCTCGCGGTCCGCGACGAAGTAGGCCTTGCCGCCGCCCCGCCCGGCGGGGGCGAGCGCGGCGCGCAGGCAGGCGTCCACCGCGTTGTCGACGTGGCACAGCGACACCAGGACCCGTTTGCCGCCCGAGAGGTCCGGCAGCCGGCCCGCGCGCATGGCGTCGACCATCCGCGGCAGGAACCCGGCGTGGTCGCGCGGCCCCCAGATGCCCCGCGGGCGCACGGCGCACGTGGTGAACCCGAGGGTGTCGGCCGCCCGTACGTGCTGTTCGGCGACCGCCTTCGTCTCGCAGTAGAGGTTGAACCACCGCCGGGGGTACGGGGTGCTCTCGTCGATGCCGAGACGGTCGCCCTCCCGTACCCGCATCAGCGCGCTCGGGCTGGAGACGAACACGAACCGCCGCGCTCCCGCCGACCGCGCCGCCGCCAGCAGCCGCAGCGTGCCGGTGACGTTGGCGGCCTCGAACTGCGCGCGGCTGCCGTGGTCGACGACCCGCGCCGCGCTGTGCAGTACCGCCTCGCAGCCCTCTGCCGCCCGCCGGAGCGAAGCGTCGTCGGTGAGGTCGCCCGTGACGACCTCGGCGCCGGGCAGGGTGCGCAGGCGTACGGCATCGCTGCCGGGCCGTACGAGGGCGCGGACCTGATGGCCCTGGCGCAGGGCGCCGTCGACCAGGTGTCCGCCCAGGAATCCGGATGCTCCGGTGACCAGGATCCTCACAGGGTCCGCCACCAGGTCGCGCCGTAGAGCATGGTGCGTCCGACGACCTGGGCGGTGCCGTGGCCCGCCTCCCGGCCGCGCCGCAGCGCGAGCGGGATCTGCGCGGCGTGCATGCCGATGCTGAGGAAGGCGTCGGCCCACCACAGCCACCGCAGCACCGGGAGGTCGGGGACTCCCGCGGTCGCGGCCCACACCGCCCCGACGGCGAGGTACGCCCATCCGGCGAGCGGCACGATCCGGGCCGCCCGCCGGGCCGGGGACGACGGGGGCCGCGCCTGCCGGCGCTCGGCCCAGCGGGCCAGTTCCTCGCGGCCGATCTTGGCGTTGTGCCGGATGTCCACGGGGAAGCCGGGGTGGCGCAGGAACTCCTGGAGGCCGGCGGTCGGGGCGTGCGCCTCGGCCATCGTGCGCAGTTCGGCGACCAGCTTCGTCCATGCGAGGTCGTCGAGTGCCGGCCTGTCGGCTCCGGTCTCGGTCTCCACGCAGACGACGGGCCGTTGCGCGCCGGCCGGACCGATGCCGACCAAAGCGGTGCGCCGCACGAGGGGATGGGCGTTGAAGACTCCCTCGCAGCGCACGGTGTGCAGGTCCCGGTAGGCGGTGCGGACGCGCTGCGCGGCGCGCCCGCAGAACCACAGCCGTCCCTCGTCGTCGAGGCGGCCGAGGTCGCCGGTCCGGTGCCAGACGCGGGGGGCTTCGCCGCCGGGACGTTCCTCGGTCACCTTGTGCGCGGCGTCGGACCGGGGGGCGCGGTGGTAGCGCGGGCTGACGGAGTCGCCGTGGACCAGGATCTCGCCGACGCGGCCGGCCGGCAGGCTGGTTGGGGGGTCCAGGCGGGCGAGCGGGCCGTCGGTGACGGGGGCGATGGTCACGCGGGTGCCGGGGACGGGCCGGCCGACGCAGGTCCCTTCGCCCGCGGCGGCGCGGGCCGCGGTTCCGCCCGCTTCGTGGCCGAGGTCGCGTCCGCGGCCTTCGTGGCCGAGGTCGCGCTCGCCGGGGTCGGCGTCGGGGTCGGGGTCGCCGTCGTCGCCGAGGATCTCGGCTGCCTCGATGGAGGTGATCGGCAGTACCTCCGTGGCCCCGTACGTCACATGGATCCGCGCCTTCTCGTCGAGTACGCGGCGCAGCGCGGCCACGACCGTGTCGGGCACCGGGGCTCCGCCGGAGACGACGCAGCGCAGGTCGGGCAGCGGGTGGCGGCCGGGGGCGGCGCCGGTGAGGTGCCCGGCCAGGTTCCGCAGGAGGGCGGGTGAGGCGAACATCGTGGTGACGCGGAATCGTTCCAGCGCGTCCACGAGCAGCGCCGGGTCCGCCCGGGCGACCCGGGCGGGGGCCAGCGGCGCGAGGACCAGGGTGGAGCCGTAGACCAGGTCGAGCACCCCGTAGAACGGCAGCGTGACCAGGGAGACGTCGTCGCGGGTGCGGCCGTGGACGGCTTCTATCTGGCGGGCGATGGACAGCGCCATGCGGTGGGTGTACTCGACTCCCTTGGCGGGGCCGGTGCTTCCGGTGGTGAAGCCGATCATCAGCAGGTCGTCCCCGCCGGTCGGCGCCGCCGTGTCCGCCTGCCTGCCGGTGGCGGGGGTGGCGCGCAGCGCGGCCAGGGTGTGGCCGCGGCCGAGCCGGCGCCGCCCCAGGGTGACGGGTACGCGCACCCCGGCGAAGGTGCGGCGGCCCAGGACGCGCACGAGCTGGGCGAGGGGCGGCCCGATGAACGCCTCGGCGCCCACGGCCCGGTAGCAGTGCAGCATGCGCCGTACGCCCATGCCGGGGTCCACGACGACGGGGACGGCTCCGACCCGGAACAGCGCGAAACAGAGCGCGAACAGCTCCGGCCCGGGCGGGGCCATCAGCACCGTCTTGGTGCCCCGGGTGATCCCGGCGCGCTGGAATCCGCGGGCCAGCTCCTCGACCGTCTCCTGTAACTCGCCGTAGGTGAGAACGGCGTAGCCGTCGGAGGCGCGGCCGTCGGGGTGGATGACGGCCGGTTTGTCGGGGAAGGCGCGGGCGTTCGCATCGAGCCACCCGGCCACGCTGCCCGTGTCGGTGGCCGGCTGCTGCACGGCGGCCCGGCCGCCGGTGGACCTCGTACGCGGCACGGGGCTCACCACCCCTCGGGCCGGTAGAGGGCGCACGCCGCGCTGGGGCCGGCGCCGACGGACACGAACAGGAACTGGTCGTAGTCGTGGTCGTGGTCTTGGCCTTGGTCGTGGTCGTGGTCGTCCCGGCGTGCGCCGTCCATCGCCCGGAGGTAGCCGAGGACCGGCGCCGCGGTGTGGGGCTCTCCCCCGGCCTCGCTGTGGGTCGCGGACGGGCCGATCACCAGTGTCCGGTCGAGGTCGACGCCGAACTCGGCCGCGTAGTCGGTGACGGCACGCGCCGCGAACTCCTTCAGCCGCGCCTCGTGGTCCGGCGCCCGCCGGACGGTGATCGTGGTCCGCCCCTGCCGGCCCATGGCGTCGGTGTCGAGGTAGCCCTCGACGTCGGTGGGCCGGTCGGCGGTGTAGTGGCGTACCGGCCCGAAGCCGGCGCCCGGGTCGGCGCTGCGCTCCAGCAGGAGGGCTCCGGCCAGGTCCGCGTACGGGTAGCCGGGGTCGCGGTCCGCGTCGCCGCCCGGGTGGACGTCGGCCGCCGTGATCAGCAGGCGTTCGGTGCTTCCCGTCTCCAGCAGTGCCTGCCCCGCCTGGACGGCGTTGAGCAGGCCGCAGGCTCCGTTCATCAGGTCGAAGGAGAAGCCCGCGGCCGGTTCGGGGTCGGCGATGTAGTCGAGGTTGATGCCGACCTCCTTCTGGACCAGGGCCGCCATGGCCGGTTCGAAGGTGTTGTGCTCGCGGTAGACGCCGACGTTGATGAGCACGCCGATCGAGGAGGCCGGTACCCGCGCCCGGGCCAGGGCGTCGCGGGCGGCCCGGCCCGCGAGGTCCACGGCGGAGGCCGGGGCGCAGGCCTGGGCGCGGGCGCCGGCGGACCGGTCGGGCAGGGCGGTGGTGGCGGCGGTGATGACCATGCCCATGGCTCACACCCCCACGTTCGTGAGCGTCGCGGACAGGGCGCCGGTGACCACGCCGGAGGCGGCCGGCACCAGCAGGAACGTGGCTCCGGGGCGGGCGCTGCCCGCCCTGAGGTGCTCGGCGAGCGTCAGGAAGTGCGAGGTCGTGGCGGTGTTCCCGTACCGCTCCACCACGGAGAGGGAGGCGGGCATGGGGGCGGCGAACTCGGCCTCGGCGGTCTGGTTGGCGTAGTCGATGAAGCGGGTGCCGACCTGGTGCTGGATGACGTGGTCGAAGTGCTCACCGGCGAACTCCCGCCCCCGCTTGGCCAGGAAGTCCCCGTGGAACCGCGGCCACAGCCTGAGCCGGTCGCGGTTGTGCATCTTCTTGTTGTCCGTGTAGAGGGCGATGCCCGGTGTGCGGTCACTGGGCATGCCCATGCACAGGTGGGAGTACTCGGAGCAGGTCATCAGCTCGATGTAGTGGATGCGGTCGGCGGCGTCGGCGGAGGCGTCCAGGACGACGGCGGCCGCCGAGTCCCCGACGGAGAGCGAGGCGAACTGGGGGTCGTAGGAGTCGGTCATCTCGCGTGCGGCGGTCTGGGCGACGCGGGTGGCCTGCTCGCCGCTGACGACCAGGCCGCGCCGCACGGCACCGGAGCGGATCATCCGGTCGAGCAGCCACACGCCGGTCATCATTCCGGCGCAGGCGTTGGAGACGTCGAAGTGAATGGCGGTGCGGGCGCCCAGCTCCTTGGCGAGCATGGCGGCGAAGGACGGCTCGAAGGTGAAGCGGCCGCCGCCCTTGAAGCGGGTGATCGAGGCGGAGATGACGATGTCGAGGTCGGGGGCCTGGTAGCGGGAGGAGGCGAGGGCGTCCCGGGCGGCGGCCAGGGCCATCCCGAACGAGTCCTCACCGGCCGCCGGTTCGGGGTCGTACACGCGCCGCTCGGCGATTCCGGTGATCTTCTCGATGTCCACGTCCCCCAGCCCCGGGACCTGGGCCGCGAGTTGAGGGGTGGTCTGGACTGCTGCCGGCAGGCAGACGCCTAACGCTTCTATTCGGCTGTACGCGGTCGGGGCGGTCGCTGCGGTGGTGCTCATGTGTGTCGCTCTCCGTGGCGGTCCGCGAGGCATGGGAGTGCCCGGGGCGGTGGTTGACAGAGGGATGCAAGGGGCGTCCGGGGAGTAACGGACAGCGAAGTTACCGTAGCGTACGGAGATGTCACCGAGCCGTTAGAGATCCCCAAACCCGGAACATCCGGTCGAATACCGGCCACCCGCTGCCACCGCGACACCAGGCAGAACCCGGGCCTCGGCCCCTCTCAGCGGCGCCCCCACCGATCGAAAACCTGTCCGGAACCACCCGGCCCGCGCCGCGGGGCACGGACGCGGCGGCCCTCAACGCGTGCGAGACCTCTGACCGCGCGCACGCGGCAGCGCCCGAGCCTGGGCCACTTCACGCAGGAGGAGCAAGGAGCAGGCGACATTAGGAAGCCCCGGCCACCGCGAGGGCGGGGGCCGGGGCTTCGGTCGGGGTGCGCCGTGCCTGACTGCGCTTCAGCGCTCCGCGGGGCGGCGGCGGGGAGCGGGGCGTCTGCGGGAGAGGGCCACTCCGGCCAGGCAGATCGCGCCGCCGAGGAGGGTCAGCGGAGCCGGTACCTCGTTCAGGGCCGGCCAGGCGATGAGGATCACGACGGCGGGGACCGCGTAGGTGGTCGCGCCCATCTTTCCGGCGGTGGTCCTGGAGAGGGCGTACGTCCAGGTGGTGAAGGCCAGGGCGGTCGGGAAGAGGCCCAGGTAGACCATGTTGAGGGTGGCGGTCAGCGGTGCCTGGGGAAGTTTGGTCAGCAGCTGCCAGGCGAAGGGGAGGGTGACGGCGGTGCCGACGAAGCAGCCGTACGTGGTCACCTGGAGCGGGGTCGCGTACGTCAGTGCCGGCTTCTGCGCGACCACCCCGGCGCCGTAGGCGAGCGCGGCGAGCAGGCAGAGCAGGACGCCGCCGAGGGAGGCGGAGGAGCCGTCGGAGGTGGACAGGCCCACCACGACGGCGCCGGCGAAGGAGACGGCCATGCCGGCGAGCAGCATCGGGGGGAAGCCCTCCTTCAGCAGCCATCCGCTGAGCAGGGCGATCACCAGGGGGCCGATGTTCACGACCATGGCCGCGGTGCCGGCGTCCACGCCCTGCTCGCCCCAGTTCAGCGCCACCATGTAGAGGCCGAACCAGAGCACTCCGGAGGTGAGGATGCCGGGCCAGGCCTGGCGCGGCGGGAGCGGGACCCGCTTGACGGCCAGGACGACCGCGAGGGCGAGGGAGGCCGTCAGCAGGCGTCCCAGCGCGAGCGCTCCGGGGGCGTAGTGCGGGGCCGCCGCGCGGATGGAGACGAACGCGGAGGCCCAGAGCACGACCGTGACGGCCGCGGCGGCGAGGGCTCGGCGGTCGAGCGCGGGGTGGTCGCTGCCCGGGTGCTCGACGGCTGGGGGGTCAGTCGGTGGGGGGTCAGTGGGTGGGGGGTCAGTGGGTGGGGGGCCGGCCTTGTGATCCATATGGGCAACGTACTCATGGCTCTTCCGGCTGCCCACGCGTTTTCGGGGCCCGGCGGCGGACGGGAGGCCTCCGGCCCGGCTCAGCGGGATCTCGAGGGGGTGGCGGGACAGTGTCGGGGATCTGTTTGCCGTGCTCAGGAGGCTGGCCATGTCCGCGCCCGTGCTCGAACCGCGCGTGGTGGCACCGCCCGCGCCCGCCAAGACCCGCCGGCCACGGCCGGGGCTCGCCCTCGCCGTCATCGCCTCGTGCAACGCGATGATCCAGCTCGACGACGCCATCGTGAACATCGCCCTGCCCGGCATGCGCGCCGATCTCGGGCTGTCGGACGTCGGTTCGTCCTGGGTGCTGAACGCCTACCTGCTCGCCTTCGGCGGTCTGCTGCTGCTCGGCGGGCGGGCCGGCGACATCCTCGGGCGGCGGCGGGTGTTCCTCGCCGGCGTGGCCCTGTTCACGGCGGCGGCCGCCGTGCGCGGGCTCGCGTCGAGTGTCGAGCTGCTCACCGTGATCCGGGTGGTGCAGGGCATCGGGGCGGCGCTGGCCGCGCCGAGCGGACTCGCCCTGGTGCTGAGCATGTTCGAGGAGGGGGCGCCGCGCAAACGTGCGATCGCCGTGTGCACGGCGGCCGGGGCGGTCAGTACGGCCGGCGGCCTGCTGCTGGCCGGGACGCTGTCCAGCCTGAGCTCCTGGCGCTGGGAACTGCTGCTGAACGTTCCGCTCGGTGTGCTGATCCTGGTGCTCGGGCCGGTGGCGATCACGGAGACGCGCCGCAACCCGGGCCGTTTCGACGTGGCGGGCGCGCTGCTGTCGGCGGTGGGTGCGGCCGCGCTGGTCTACGGTCTGGCGCGGGCGGCGGAGCAGGGTCTGGGCGATGTGCGGGCGCTGGTGTGCGTGGCGGGCGCCGTGGTGCTCTTCTCGGTGTTCGCGGGGGTCGAGCGGCGGGCCGCGCATCCGATCGTCTCGCTGCACCTGTTCCGGTCCCGCAACCGGGTCCTCGCGTACGTGGGGACGCTGGCCGTGCCGGGTTCGATCATGGGCGCGTACTTCTTCCTGAACCGGTACTTCCAGCAGGAGGCGGGTTACGGCCCGCTGGGCGCCGCGGTGGCGCTCACGCCGCTCGCTGCGACGATGGCGGTGATGGCGTGGGCGGCCGTACGGCTGGAGCGCCGGCTCGGTCCGCGCTATCTGATGGCGGGCGGCGCCGCGCTGCTGCTCACCGGCAACCTGTGGCTGTCGCAGCTCGGGCCGGGCTCCTCGTACGCGGGCGGGATCCTGCCGCCGCTGCTCCTGCTGGGTGCGGGCATGGCGTGCTGTGTGATTCCGCCGACGGTGCTGGCGACGTCGGGGCTGCGGCGCGGGGAGGCCGGTGCGGCCTCCAGCATGCTCAATGCCGTGCAGACGCTGGGCGGTTCGCTGGGGCTGGCGATGCTGGTGGCGGTGGCCTCGCGGTCCGGGATGTCCCTGGGCTTCACGGCGGGCGCGGTGTGCGCGGGTGTCGCGCTGCTGGCCGCGCTGCTGATCCGGCCCGGTTCGGGTGCGAACGCCGGGGCCGGGGCCTGACGGCTCCTTGACCTTTGCGACGCGGGGCCCGGCCGGGAGGCCGGGCCCCGCGTCGTGCTGCTTGCGCGTGTGCGTGGTGGCGTGCTCAGGCGAACAGCTCGGCGAGCAGCTCGGGGCCGATGGCGAGGGGGGCGGGGCGGTAGGCGGGGGGCCGGGTGCCCGTCAGCTCGCGTACCAGGAAGTCCCAGCAGCGCCCCCGGACGTAGGCCAGGCAGTCGATGAACGTGTGCTCGGCGCCGGGCACGACGAGCAGTTCGAAGTCCTTGCCGGCGGCGATGAGCCGGTCGGCCAGCCGCAGCGTGTGGTGCGGGTGGACCTGGTCGTCCATTGCGCCGTGGACGAGCAGCAGTTTGCCCGCCAGCCGGTCCGCGAGGTCCACGTTGGAGGCGCGGGCCCAGGCCTCGGGGTTGTCCGCGCCGTCGTAGGTCTCCACGAAGCCGAGGTTGAAGTAGCGGGCGTCGTGCGAGCCGGAGAGGGCGACTCCCGCCTTGTACACCTCGGGGAAGTCCAGCATGGCCCGCGCCGCGGCGAACCCGCCTCCGGAGTGGCCGAACACGCCCACCCGGTCCAGGTCCATCCACGGCCGGGTCCGGGCCAGCTGCCGCAGCGCCTCGACATGGTCGGCCAGGCAGCCCGCGTCGGCCAGGCGGCCGTAGGAGGCGTCGTGGAAGGACTTGTTCCGCCCGGGGGTGCCCCGACCGTCCAGCGCCACCACCACGAAGCCCAGGGCCGCGAGGGGTTCGGCGTCGAGGCCCATGCCGCCGGGGTCGAAGCAGGGGGCGACGCGGTTGACCTGGGGGCCGGGGTAGACGTTGTCGACGACCGGGTAGCGCTGGGCGGGGTCGAATCCGCGCGGCCGGTACAGCACCCCGTAGAGGTCCGTCACGCCGTCGGCGGCCTTGACGCGGAACCGTTCCGGCGGGGTCCAGCCGGTGGCGGTGAGCTTGCGGATGTCGGCGCGTTCCAGTTCGACGAGCACCTGCCCGTCCCAGTCACGGACGCGGGTCACGGGCGGGGTGCCGACGGTGGACGCGGAGTCGATGAAGTAGTCGCCGTTGTCCGGCAGGGTGACGACGTGGTCAAGCTCGTCGTCCGTGAGCCGGGTGAAGCCGGAGCCGTCCAGAGCGGTCCGGCACACGGTGCGCCGGTAGGGGTCCTCGTCGACCAGTCCGGAGGCGGTGAAGTACACCACCCGCTCGGCCTCGTCGACGCGCAGGATCTGGCGCACCGCCCAGGGCCCGGAGGTGACCTGCCCGAGCAGCGCGCCGGTGCGCAGGTCGTACCGGTACAGGTGGCCCCAGCCGTCGCGCTGCGAGTACCACAGCACCTCGTCGGCCAGCACCCGTACGATCGGCTCCTCGTACATCGACTGGTTGGGCTCGACGCGGGTGGCCCCGGTCTCGCCGAGCACCGTGGTGACCTCGCCGGTGACCGGGTCCAGCCGGTGCAGGGTGAGCGTGCGCAGGTCGCGGGGCCGGCCGAGGTAGTAGACCGCCGAGCCGTCCGGGGCCCACCACGCCCACTTGGCCGTGATCGGCGACAGCTGCGGCATGAGCAGCGGCTCGGCCCGGGCGCGGACCACCGTGCCCTCGGCGACGTCCAGCACGACCAGCTCGGCCAGCGGCATGTGCTCGTCCCCGGGGTAGGCGTAGCGCTGGGTGTGCAGGAGGGGCGCGCCGCCGTCGGCGGGGCGGGCCTCCACGAGGTGGGTCAGGCGGACGTCGCGCTCGTAGGTCCGGTGCGCCAGCACCTTCGTCGAGTCGGGCGACCAGGCCACCGCGGGCGGCAGGGGGGCAGGCCGATCTTGCGCAGCAGGGTGGCGTTGGCCGTGCAGTCCGGGCCGGTGCCGTACTGATGGCCGGGTGCGCCGTCGGTGGTCAGCGCCCACGCGCGGCCGTCGGTCAGCGAGCGCGCCCACAGGTCGTGCCCCCGGCGGGAGACGGCGGTCTTCCCGTCGGGGGACGGCACCTCCAGGGGGTTGCCCGGCGGGGTGAACTCGGCCTGCTCGCAGACGTAGCCGTCCAGGCGGCAGCGCCAGTACGTGCCGAACGCGGCGAACTCCACGGCGTTGCCGGACAGTTCGACGGCCGTGAACGGCAGGGCGCCGGGGTCGACCTGCTGTCCGCAGGCGGCGGCCAGCGCGGCGGCGAGCCGGGTGTGGTCGAAGGCGGGCTCGCGGGTGCCCGCCGCCGGGTCGACCCGTACGAACCGGCTGCCGGCGCCGTTGTTCACCGCGTACCGGAAACGGGCACCTCCGTCGATCCACTGCGGCCTGACCTTGTCGCCGATGACGAGCTCGCCGGGGCGGGCGGGTCGGCGCAGGAGCTGCTCCGCGGCCTGGTAGTTCTCGGTGGTGGTCATTCCCGTTCTCCTTCCTCGGTGTCGGACGGGCTGGTCAGAGGCTGCGGGCGGTGATGTCGCCGTGGGCGGTGGTCACGTGGATGTTCAGGTCGGCGGCGCCGTCGGTGTTCCTGAGCGCGTTGCTGATCCGGCCGAGGGTGGTGCCGGCGTCCAGAGAGGCCGAGACTCCGCGGGCGGCGCCGACCGACACGTCGCCGGCCTGGGTGCGCAGGACGACCGTGCCGCGCACGGCCTCGGCGATCCGGATGTCGCCGTGTGCGGTGCTGATCTCGGCGGGGCCGCCCAGGCGGCCGACCGAGACGTCGCCGGCGAGGAGGGTGAGGCGGGCGCTCGCGGTCTCGTCGAGCTTGACGGAGCCCTCCGCGCTCTCGAGGGTGACGTCGCCGAGCCGTCCGACGCCCCGGAGTTCGGCGCTGGCGGCCTTCGCCTCGACGCGGGAGCCGGCAGGCAGCTGGACGGTCACCTCGACGGCTCCGCAGGCGCCGAGGAGCTGGTTCTTCGCCGGGGTGTCGATCCGCAGGACGCCGTCGGCGTAGGCGACCTCGGTCTGCTCCGCGGCCTTCACGTCGCGGCCCTTCGAGGCGTCCGCGGGCAGGACCTCGACCGTGGTGTCGGCCCGGTCGGCCGCGATGAACAGGATGCGGCCCGCGGGGATGTCGAGGACGGCGGAGACGGGGGCGGGGGTGTCGAACTTCTGCATGATGCTCTCCTGGCTGCGTGTTTGTTTCCGACAACCGAAACGCTACGTAGCCTTTATGGATTCGGCAACGAATTCGTTGCATAGAGAGAGCATCAGTGCAGGTAGAAGCACCTATATCGTTGCCATAACCTTTGCTTTCAACGCAACGTCAGCCAGGCATTCGTTGCATTGGACTGGCGGTGAACGCTACGTTCGAGCCGGCCTCTACGAGCCCCATGCGCCCGGGGCGCGGAACGGCCGGCAGGGCAGGGGCGGGAGGGTGCGGGTCCGCGCGGCGGAGGGCGCGGGCTGCCGGGCGTCGTGGCGCCCCCGCAGGCGGGCCGCCAGGAGGGCGGCGAGGGCGGCGATCTCCTCGGCAGTGGGGTTGCCCCGGGAGATGCGGATCGAGGCCATGGCGAGGGCCATCGAGGCGTCCTCGGCGGCGGTCGTGGCGGAAGGCCCGGTGTCGGCCGCGCCGTCCGCGCCGCAGGCGCCGTCCGTGCGGTCCGCGCCGTCCATGCGGTCCGTGCCGTCCATGCGGTCCGTGCGGCCCGCGCCGTCCATGCGGTCCGCGCCGTCCACGCGGCGTGCGTCCGCGGGCGGAGCGACGGGGCGCTCCCCTGCGGCGGCGCCACGCACCGCCGGGGCGGTCAGCAGCGGACGTTCCTCGACGATGATCATGGGGAGCCCCTTTCGACGCGGTCGCACCGGGAAGCGCCCGGTGCCGGACACTCCAGGTTCGGCCCGGGCGCTACAGCCGGGCTCGGGTTCCGCACGGAGATACGTACGGAATGACTCGCAGGCGACTTCGATCATGGCTGGAACTTGTCGTTCCGGGTTCGATTCCCCAGTCAAATCCAAGCGTAATGCGAGTCATACTCGAGCAGAATTCCAGTGGATATTGCAGGCACACAAAAAAGGCCGCCGCGGTCCATTCCAGTGGAATGGCCGCGGCGGCCCTTGGGGGGTGAGCCGAGCTGAATCAGCCGGTCTTCCTGCGGAAATACCGCTTCTGACCGGATGAACCGCTCATGTTCTTCACCCTCATACGGCCCTCTTCGTGAGCCGTGCGGGCGCGCGATGCGTTGGACTTGCGCTCCAGTGCAGCGCGGAACTTTTCCTTGGCATCTTCTGCAACGCCACCGTCGAACGACTTGTCAGTCATACGTACCTCCTGCAATCAATCGACAGAAAAAGTCTGGCACAGAATTCCTGGAATGACGACCCCGCATTCCCGATCCAAGGCAATGGAATTCGCCATTTCCCGGGTCAGGCGGAGTCAAGGAGCAGACGGTCCTTCGCGGCGGGCGGCGCGGTCTGTCCGGCGGGCTCCGCGGGCGCCGCCTCCGGTGCGGCCTGAGGGGTCTTCGAGGCGGGCAGGAGCGGGCTGAGGAGGGCGACGAGCGCGAAGACGCCGACGTTGTACCAGAGCGTCACGGAGGTGGCGTGGCTGAAGGTGTCGGCCCGGCCGGCGCCCGTGGCCTCGCTGCCCGTGAGGCTGAAGAAGATGACGCCGACGATCGCGATGCCCGCGGCCGTACCGAACTGGATGACGGCGTTGACCACTCCGGAGCCGGCTCCCGCGTCCTGGGGCGGGATGTCGCCGAGCACGACGTTGGTCAGGATCGGCGAGCACAGTCCCATGCCGAGGCCCACGACGAGTTCGGCTCCCGCGACGTGGTACCAGTCGATGCCCGCGCCCTGGCTCGACACCGCGAGGATCATGGCGAGCGTGCCGAGCGTCATCACGGAGGTGCCGATCGCCACGAACGCGCGCCCGTTGGCGGTGCCCTTGCGCCAGGCGATCTGGAAGGTCGCCATGATGCCGATCGGGAACGCCACCGTGACCAGCGCGGTGCGCAGCGCGGACCACTCGAGTCCGAGCTGCATGTGGTAGGTCAGCACCAGGAAGAACGAGGTGATGCCGGAGAACGCCAGCATGACCACGACCACGCCCACCCGGAAGGAACGGTGGGCGAACAGGGTCGGCGGGACCAGCGCGGATCCGTCGCGGCGGTGCCTGCGGCCCTGCTGGACGCCGAACGCGACGAAGAGCAGCGCGGAGGCGGCGGCCAGCGCGAACATCCAGCCCGGCCAGCCCTGTTCACGGCCCTGGACCAGCGGGTACATCAGGCCGAGCGAGGCCAGCGTGACGAGGATGACGCCCGTGATGTCGAGCCGTGGTGACTGGTCCGACTTGCTTTCGGGCATGGTCCAGGCGGCCAGGGCGATCGCGAGGATCCCGAAGGGGATGTTCACGAAGAAGATCGAGCGCCAGCCGAGGCCGAAGAGGTCGAGGTCGGTCAGGATGCCGCCGAGCAGCGGGCCGCTGACGCCGCCCAGTCCGAGGACCGCGCCCATCAGGGAGAAGGCGACGACCCATTCCTTCTGCTCGAACATCGTCATGATGACGGACATCACCTGGGGCACCATGAGCGCTGCCGTCAGGCCTTGCATCAGGCGGCCGCCGACGAGCATGCCCGGGGTGGTGGCGAGCCCGCACAGCGTCGAGGCGAGGGTGAAGCCGAGCACGCCGGTGATGAACAGCCGCTTGCGGCCGTAGATGTCGCCGAGCCGGCCGCCGGTGATCAGGAAGACGGCGAAGGCCAGTGCATAGCCGGCCAGCGTCCACTGGGCGGTGGCGAAGTCGGCGTGCAGGTCCTGCTGGATGGCCGGCAGGGCGACCGTGACGATCGTCGCGTCGACGTTGTCGAGGAACGCGGCGAGGAGGACGACGGCGAGCGCGACCCACCGGCGCCGGGACCCGGCCGTGGGGGGAGACGGTGCGGCCGTGGGGTCCGCCACGGGCTCCGGCGAGGAGGACGAGGACACGTGATCAACTCCTGGGAACGGGGGTGATGGGGGGCATCGCAGAGGGGTTCTCGGTCGGGTTCGCGGCGGGGACCGCGGTGGGGGGAAGGGGGGCCCGGGGCCGGCCCGGGGGGAGGCCGGCCCCGGGGGTCAGATGCCGCCGAGGACGGCGTCCAGGGCCGCGTCCATTTCGTCGTCGGTCAGTTCCTGGGCGGTCTGCAGGGCGTCGGCCGGGGCCTCGGCCTTGGCGGTGGCGGGTGCGGCCAGTTCCAGCAGCCGGTCCAGCAAGCCGCTCTGGCGCAGCCGTTCGACGCCGATCCGGGCCACGGCCCACTGGGCGGCCTGGGCCGGGTCCTGCGGCGGGGTGTCGGCGAAGGCCGCGGTCTGCGCTGCGCCGCCGGAGCCGCCGGCGCCGTCGAAGGAGAGCTTGCCGTGCAGGTATCCGGCGATGGCGCGCGGCGTGGGGTAGTCGAAGGCCAGCGTGTTGGGGACGGCCACCTGCGTGTGGCGGGCGAGGCGGTTCTTGAGCTCGACGGCCATCAGGGAGTCCCAGCCGAACTCCCGCATGGGCTTGTCGAGCGGGACGCTGCCGGACAGGCCGAGGACCGCGGTCACCTCCTGCTGGACGAACTTGCGCAGTTCCGCCTCGCGTTCCTCGCCGGGCAGGGCGGCCAGCCGGTCCCGGAAGGCCGAACCGCGCTCGGCGGCCTCCTTGGCCTTCCTGGGCTGCGTACGGACCAGGGCCCGCAGCAGGGCCGGCGGGCGTGCCCCGGAGTCGCCGGACGCGAGCCGGGCGGTGTCGAGCTTGAGCGGCACCAGGTGCGGTTCGGGGCGGGCCAGGGCCGCGTCGAAGAGGGCGAGGCCCTCGGCGGCGGTCAGTGGCTGGGCGCCCTGGCGGCGCATCCGGGCGAGTTCCGCCTCGCCGAGCTGCGCGGTCATTCCGGCGCCGCCCTGCGCCCACAGGCCCCAGGCGAGGCTGGTGGCGGGCAGGCCGAGCTTGTGCCGGTGGGCGGCGAGCGCGTCGAGGAAGGCGTTCGCGGCCCCGTAGTTGGACTGGCCCGGCGAACCGAGGGTGCCGGCGACCGAGGAGAACAGGACGAAGGCGGCCAGGTCCAGCTCGCGGGTGAGCTCGTGCAGGTGCCGGGCGCCCGCCAGCTTGGGGGCGAGGACGCGGGCGAACCGCTCGGGCGTCTGGTTGTGCACGACACCGTCGTCGATCACGGCCGCGAGGTGCACCACGCCCGTCAGCGGGCGTTCGCGGCCCGCCTCGGCGAGCAGGCCGGCCACCGCGTCGCGGTCCGAGACGTCGCAGGCCAGGATGCGCACCCCGGCCGCGCCGGCGGCTTCGAGGCCCGCCACCAGCTCGGCAGCGCCGGGAGCCGCCATGCCCTGGCGCGAGGTCAGGACGAGGTGGCGGACGCCGTGTTCGGCGACCAGGTGCGCGGCCAGGTTGCGGCCGAGTTCGCCGGTGCCGCCGGTGAGCAGGACCACGCCTTCCGGGTCGAGCGCCCGGGCGGTGGTCAGGACCAGCTTGCCGGTGTGGCGGCCCTGCGCCATGTGGCGGAAGGCCGCGGGGGCCTCCCGTACGTCGTAGGCGAGGTACGGCAGCGGGGCGATCACCCGGTCGGTGAGCAGGCCGGACAGGTCGGTGAGCATCCGGTGCAGGTGCTCGGGCTCCAGCGACATCAGGTCGAAGGCGCTGTAGGCGACGCCCGGGTGGGCGGCGGCGACGGCGCCGGCGTCGCGGATGTCGGTCTTGCCCATCTCCAGGAAGCGGCCGCCGTGCGGCAGCAGACGCAGTGAGGCGTCGGTGAACTCCCCGGCGAGGGAGTTCAGTACGGCGTCGAAGCCGGCCCCACCGGTGGCGGTCAGCCACCGCTGCTCGAAGGCGGTGTCGCGGGAGGAGGCGATGCGCTCGTCGGGCAGTCCGAGGGCGCGCAGCGCGTCCCACTTGGGGTGGCTGGCCGTTCCGTAGACCTCGGCGCCCAGGTGGTGGGCGAGCTGGACGGCGGCCATGCCGACGCCGCCGGCGGCCGCGTGGACGAGGAGCTTCTCGCCGGGGCGCAGCGCTCCGAGGTCGGTGAGGGCGTAGTACGCGGTGAGGAAGGCGAGCGGGATCGTCGCGCCCTCCTCGAAGGTGAGGGTGTCGGGCAGCTTGGCCATCAGGTGGCCGTCGCCGCGGACCTCGGTGCCGAAGGCGCCGAGCGCGAGGCCCATGGCCCGGTCGCCCGGGCGCAGGTGGGTGACCGCGGATCCGGTCTCGAGGACGGTGCCGGCGAACTCCAGGCCCAGTTTGGGCGTGGCGACCATGCCGAGCGCGTTGAGGACGTCGCGGAAGTTCATGCCCGCGGCGCGGACGGCGACGCGTACCTCGTCGGGGCCGAGCGGACCGGCTGCCGGGACGGGGACGAGTTCGAGGCTGTCGATGCTGCCCTTCTCGCGGATGTCCAGGTGCCAGGGCCCGTCGCCGGCGGGCGGGGTGAGGGCCTCGCCGCCGTGGGCCGCCGCGGCGCGGGTGGTGCGCACGAGGCGGGGGGCGAACAGGGCGTCGCCGCGCAGGACCAGTTCGGGTTCGTCGGTGGTCGCGAGGGCGGCGGCGAGGACCGCCCGGTCGGGGGTGGCCGTGTCGAGGTCGACCAGGCGCAGGGTGCGGTCGGGGACCTCCCCGCGCACGGCCCGTACGAGGCCCCACAGCGGGGCGTGGGCGAGGTCGCCGACGGTGTCCTCGGGTCGGGCCGCGACGGCGTCGCGGGTGATCCAGACCAGCTCGGATTCCGCGGTCTTCTCGGTGAGCAGGTGCTGTACGAGGTCCAGCGCGGCCAGGGTGTGCGGCTCGGCGGCCTCGGCCGGCCCGGCCGTGGTGGCGTCGATGACGATGCGCCCGGGGGCGGGCCCGTCGGCGAGCAGCGGCTCGGGGCCCGCCGACCAGGTGGCGCCGAGGGCCTCGGCGAGGGCTCCGCTGCCGCCGATCACCAGGGTGGTCGCGGGCTGCGGGGTGGCCTGGGCGGGCTCGGTCACCGGCTGGAAGTCGACGCGGTAGAGGTGGTCGCCGTCGGAGCGGGTGACCCGCAGCTGCTCGGCGGAGGCCTGCCGGATCTGGAGCGTGCCCGACAGGACGGGCTCGCCGGTGGCGTCGGTGACCAGGACGGTCGCGCCGAGGCCGGCGGCCGCGGACCGCCCGTCGTTCGCGGGCTCCTGCGGGTCCAGGGCGATACGGACGCGCAGTTCGGTGCTGTCCGTCGCGTACAGGGTGACGTCGGTCCAGGCGAAGGGCAGCAGCACGGTGCCCTCGGGCTGCTCGGATCCGGGGGTGACGCCGGCCAGGACGTGCAGGGCCGCGTCCAGGAGCGCGGGGTGCACTCCGTGGCCGTCGACGCCCTGGCGCAGCGGCTCGGGCAGGGCGACGAGGCCGTAGGCGACATCGCCCTGGCGGGCGAGTGCGGTCAGGCCGCGGAAGGCGGGGCCGTAGGCGAGGCCTTCGCCGCCGAGTTGCTCGTAGAAGCCGTCGAGGCCGATGGGCTCGGCTCCCGCGACCGGCCAGTGGGCCAGTTCGGCGAGCCCCTCCGGGGTCTCCGTGGCGGGGTCGTCGGCGAGTTCGCCGGAGGCGTGCAGGGTCCAGGCGGCCGGGTCGGCGGATGCCTCCGGCTGGCTGTGGACGGCGATCTTCCGCCGTCCTTCGGCATCCGGGGCGCCGACCTTGACCTGGAGCCGCAGGGGTTCGCCGGAGGCGAGGACGAGCGGTTGGGCGAGGGTGAGTTCGGCGACCCGCTCGGAGCCGACGGCCCGGGCGGCGGCCAGCGCGAGGTCGAGCAGGCCGGTGCCGGGCACGAGGACGCTGCCGAAGACGGCGTGGTCGGCGAGCCACGGGTGGTCGGCGAGCGAGAGCCGCCCGGAGAGCAGCTGGCCCTCGCCGTCGGCGAGCGTCAGGACGGCGGCGAGCCAGGGGTGCCCGGCCGGTACGAGACCGGTGTCGCGGGCGCCGCGGGCGGTGCCGCGGGCGGGCTCGAGCCAGAAGCGCTCGCGCTGGAAGGCGTACGTGGGAAGGCCGGCGGCCAGTTCGGCCGCGCGGGCGGGGGCGGGCCGGTCGGTGAACACCTGCTCCCAGTCGGGTTCCTGGCCGCTGACGTGGAGCGCGCCGAGGGCCTCGACGAGAGCGCGGACTTCGTCCGGGGCCTGGTCGGGGTCCTTGGGCGCGCGCTGGGAGGCGGTGAACACGGCGGGGTCGCTCACGCAGTTGGCGCCCATGGCGGCCAGTACGGCGGCGGGGCCGCATTCGAGGTGGCGGCCGATGCCGTCGGCCTCGAGGGTCCGTACGGCGTCGAGGAAGCGCACGGCGTCGCGGACCTGCCGTACCCAGTACTCGAGGGAGCGCAGGCCTTCGCCCGGTGCGAGGTCGGGGCCCATCCGGGTGCCGGTGACCGTGGAGACGACCGGGATCCGCGGGGCCGCGAAGGCGATGTCCTCGGCCACCTGCCGGTAGGCGTCGAGCATGGCGTCCATGTGCGGGGAGTGGAAGGCGTGCGAGACCGTGAGGCGGCGGGTGCGGCGGCCGAGTTCGGTGAACCATCCGGTGACGGCGGCCACGGCGGCCTCGTCACCGCTGACGACGGTCTGCGCGGGCCCGTTGATGCCGGCGATCGAGATGCGCTGGGCGGCGCCCGCACGGACTTCCAGGGTGTCGAGGGCCTCGATGACCTCGGCCTCCGAGGCCTCCACGGACGCCATGGCTCCGCCGCGCTCGCAGGCCTGCATCAGGCGGCCGCGAGCGGCGACCAGTCGGGCCGCGTCGTCCAGGGTGAGGACCCCGGCGACGTGGGCGGCGGCGAGTTCGCCGATGGAGTGGCCGGCGACCGCGGCGGGGCGCACGCCCCAGGCCTCCCACTGGCGGAACAGCGCGGTCTCGACGGCGAACAGGGCGGGCTGGGCGTACTCGGTCTCGTGGACGAGTGCGGAGCCGCCGAGGACGAGCGCGGCCAGCGGCTGGTTCAGGTGCGGGTCGAGCGCGGCGCAGACCGCGTCGAAGGCCTGCCGGAAGACCGGCAGGGCGGCGTGCAGGGCGCGGCCCATGCCGGGGCGCTGGCTGCCCTGGCCGGTGAACAGCACGGCGAGGGGGCCGTCGGCGGCGGTGCCTTCGGCGGCGCCCGCGGGGGTGCGGCCGTCGGCGAGGGCGCGCAGCGCGGTGACCGCTTCGGCGGTGGTGGTCACGGTGAGGGCGGCACGGTGCTCGAAGTGCGTGCGGTGGCGGGCCGCCGTGTACGCGAGGTCGGCCACCGGGACCTCGGTCCGGCCCTCGAGCCAGTCGGCCCAGCGGGCGGCCTGCGTGCGCAGGGCGGCCTCGTCGCGGCCGGAGAGGACCAGGGGAAGGGGCGGCTGGGGCGACTGGGTCGCCTGAGCCGACTCGGTCGCTTGCGTCGCTTGGGTCGCTTGGGTCGCTTGGGTCGCTATGGACGGTTCCGTCGCTTCGGTCGCTTCGGTCGCTTCGGTCGCTGTGGCCGCTGTGGCCGGGCTGGTGGCTCCCGGCGCCGTGGCGGACGGGGCCGGGGCGGGGGCCGGGGGCTCTTCGAGGACGACGTGGGCGTTCGTACCGCTCAGGCCGAAGGAGGAGACGCCCGCGCGGCGGGTGCGCGCGGCTTCCCGGGCCCAGGGGCGGGCGTCCCGGAGGAGTTCCAGGCCGCTGCCGTCCCAGGCGATGTGCGGGCTGGGCTCGTCGACGTAGAGGGTCTTGGGCAGGGTCTCGTGCTGGAGGGCGAGGATCATCTTCATGACGCCCGCGACACCGGCGGCGGCCTGCGCGTGCCCGATGTTGGACTTGGAGGAGCCGAGGTAGACCGGCCGGTTGGCCTCCCGGTCGGGGCCGAAGACCTCGGCCAGCGCACCGGCTTCGATCGGGTCGCCGAGCGGGGTGCCGGTGCCGTGCGCCTCGATCGCGTCGATGTCGGCGGGGGTCAGCCGGGCCGCTTCCAGGGCGTCGAGGATGACGCGCTGCTGAGCGGGTCCGTTGGGGGCGGTGAGGCCCTGGCTGCGGCCGTCCTGGTTGACGGCGGAGCCGCGGATCACGGCCAGGACGCGGTCGCCGTCGCGCTCGGCGGACGACAGCCGCTTCAGGACGAGGATGCCGACGCCGTCGGACCAGCCCGCGCCGTCCGCAAGCGCGGAGAAGGACTTGCAGCGCCCGTCGGGAGCCATGCCCTTGAGGCGGGAGAACTCCACGAACAGCCGGGGCGTGCTCATGACGGTGACACCGCCGACGAGCGCGAGTTCGCACTCGCCCTGGCGCAGGGCGCTCGCGGCGAGGTGGAGGGAGACGAGGGAGGAGGAGCAGGCGGTGTCGACGGTGACGGCCGGGCCCTGGAGGCCGAGCGCGTACGAGACGCGGCCGGAGACGACGCTGGAGGCGTTGCCCGTGCTCACGTACCCGTCGAAGGCGTCGAGTTCGCGGCCCTGCTCGCCGTAGTCGGAGCTCATGGCGCCGAGGTAGACGCCCGTACGGCTCTCGCTGAGCGAGTCGGGGCGGATGCCGGCGCGTTCGAGGGCCTCCCAGGCGGTTTCCAGGACGAGGCGCTGCTGCGGGTCCATGGACAGGGCCTCGCGCTGCGAGATGCCGAAGAAGGCGGCGTCGAAGTCCGCGGCGGCCTCGATGAAGCCGCCCTCGCGGGCGTAGCTCTTGCCGACGGCCTCCGGGTCGGGGTCGTAGACGCCGAGGCTGTCCCAGCGCGAGGGCAGTTCGCCGATCGCGTCGCTGCCCGTGGCGAGGAGGTTCCAGTAGGCCTCGGGGGTGTCGATGCCGCCGGGGAGGCGGCAGGCCATCGACACGACCGCGATCGGGTCGTCGGCCGCCGGGGCGGGCGCGGCGTGGCGGAGCGTGTTCGGCTTCGCCTTGGGCTTGCCGGTCGTCAGGTCCAGCTTGGCGAGGAGCAGACCGGCGATGGCCGTGGGCGTCGGGTAGTCGAAGGCGAGCGTGGACGGAAGCGTGACCCCGGTCTCGGACGACAGACGGCGCCGCAGCTCCACGGCCATCAGGGAGTCGATGCCGAGCTCCTTGAGGACCTGCTGCGCACCGATCCCGTCAGCGGTCGCGATGCCGAGGACCACGGCGGCCTCGCGCTGCACCAGCCGGATCAGCGACGTGAGCCGCTCGGCCTCGGGCTGCGCCGCCAGCTGGTCGCGCAGGCCCGAAGGAGCGCTCGCCGCGCTGCCGACGCGCTTCTTCGGCGCGCGGACGAGGGCCCGCAGCAGGGCGGGCAGCTCGTCGGGGCGTCGTTGCAGGGTGACCAGGTCGAGCTTGACCGGGACCAGGTGCGGGTGCGCGGAGCCGAGGGCGGTGTCGAGGGCGGCGAGGCCCTGCTGCTCGGTGAGCGCACTGATACCCATGCGGCGCATGCGGGCGAGTTCGGCCTGGCCGAGGGTGGCGGTCAGACCCTGACCGGCCTGCTGCCACAGTCCCCACGACAGGCTCGTCGCGGGAAGCCCGGTCGCCCGGCGGTGGGCGGCGAGGGCGTCCAGGAAGGTGTTCGCCGCCGCGTAGTTGCTCTGACCCGCGCCACCGAGAACACCGGCGGCGGAGGAGAACAGCACGAACGCGGCCAGGTCCAAGCCCTGGGTCAGCTCGTGAAGGTGGAGCGCGGCCTCGGCCTTCGGCTGCCAGACACGCGCCAGACGCTCCGCGTCCTGCGAGACCAGCAGACCGTCGTCCAGTACGGCGGCCAGGTGGAACACGGCCGTCCAGGGGCGGTCCGTATCCGCGAGCAGGCCGGTGACCTGGGCACGGTCGGAGACGTCGGCCGCCACGATCCGCACGGACTCGGCGCCGGCCGACTCCAGCTCGGCCACCAGCTCGCCGGCCCCCGGAGCCTCCATACCCCGCCGGGACGTCAGTACGAGATGACGTACACCGTGCACCGACACCAGGTGACGGGCAACCGCCCGACCCAGCTCACCGGTACCGCCCGTCACCAGGACGGATCCGTCGGGGTCCAGGCGCGGGGCGTCGGACGCCTTGGCCGTGCGGACGAGGCGGGCGGTACGGATCTCCCCGTCGCGGAGGGCGAGTTCGGGCTCGTCGGTGAGGGTGAGGGCCGGCGCCAGCGCGAGGTCGTCCCGGGCGGGGTCGGTGCCGAGGTCGATGAGGCGGATCACGCGGTCGGCGTGCTCGGCGCGCGCCGCGCGCAGCAGGCCCCACAGCGCGGCGTGGGCCAGGCCGGCAAGGCCGTCGCCCGCATCGCCTCCGTCTTCGGCGTTAACGGCGTTAACGGCGGAGCGGGTTAGCCAGACCAGCTCGGTCTGGTCCAGGCGCGGTTCGGCCAGCAGGAGCTGGAGGGTGCCGAGCGCGGCGGCGGTCAGCTCGCGGGCGTCGGCGGCGGGAGCGTTGCCGGTGGCGTCCACGAGGACCCGGGCCGGGGCCTCGACTCCTTCGCCGAGGTGCGCGAGGAGCGCGTCGGCGTCCGCGAACGCCTGCGCGCCGAGGGGGGCGGCGAACGCGGCGTCGCTTTCGAGGACCCAGGTCTCCCCGGCCGGCTCCGCGTCGCCCGGGGTCCGGGTGGGGCGGAACTCGACGTGGTACAGGTGCTCGGCCCGCTCGCCTGCGCGGATCTGCTCGGCGCTCGCCTCGCGGATCGCGAGCCCGCGGGTGCGGACGATGGGGTGGCCGGTGCCGTCGGCGACGGTGAGGGTGAGGTGCTCGTCGGCGCCGGACGCGACCTCGACGCGTACGCGCAGCTCGGTGGCACCGGCGGCGAGGAGTTCCACGCCGGTCCACTCGAACGGCATGAACACGCGCTGCCGTGCTTCTTCGTCGCGCACGCCCATGAGGGTGTGCAGCGCGGCGTCCAGGAGGGCGGGGTGAACGCCGAAGTCGTCGGCGGTCAGGCCTTCGGGGAGACGGATGAGGCCGTACGCCGTGTCGCCCTTGCGCCACAGTTCCGTCAGGCCCTGGAACGCGGGGCCGTAGTCCAGGCCGCGCTCGCGGAAGCCCTCGTAGAAGCCGTCGAGATCGACGGACTCGGCGCCGGGGACCGGCCACTGGGCCAGCTCGGCGAACGCGTCGTCGTCGGCGGGGACGGGGACGGGGGCGGCCTCTGCGGATTCCGCGAGCTCACCGGTGGCGTGACGGCGCCATTCCTCGTCGCTGCCCTCGGGGCGGCTGTAGATCGTGACGGGGCGGCGGCCGGTGCTCTCGGGGGCGCCGACGGCGACCTGGAGGCGGACGGCGCCGTCCGTGCCGAGCAGCAGCGGTTCGGTGAGCACGAGTTCGGCCACGCCGGGGGCGCCGACGTGGTGGGCGGCGGTGAGGGCCAGTTCGAGCAGGCCGGTACCGGGGACGAGGACCGATCCGAAGGCCGCGTGACCGGCCAGCCAGGGGTGCTCGGCGAGGGAGATCCGGCCGGTGAAGAGGTGCCCTTCGCCGTCGGCGAGGGAGGTGACGGCACCGAGCCACGGGTGCTCGGAGACGTCGAGACCGACCCCGCGCACGTCGCCCGAGGTCTTCGGGGCATCCATCCAGTAGTGCGCGCGCTGGAAGGCGTAGGAGGGGAGCTGTACGAGCTTCCCGGAGTCCAGGACGACGTCCCAGCCGAGGTCGTGGCCTTGGACGTGGAGGAGGCCGAGGTTGCGGAGCAACTGGGCCGGCTCGCCGTGCTGACGGGCGAGGGAGCCGACGACGATGCCGCCGCGCTCGGCGCTGCCGTCGGTCAGCGGCATGGACAGGACCGGGTGGGCGGAGATCTCGACGAACACGCCGTGACCGTCGTCCAGGAGCTGGTTCAGGGCCCGGTCGAAGCGGACCGGCTCCCGCAGGTTGCGGCACCAGTACGAGCCGTCCAGGTCCGTGCCGTCGGCGACCTGGCCGGTGACGGTGGAGTAGAAGGCGATGTCCGTGCCCGTCGGGGCGATCCCCTCGAAGCCGGCGGCGAGACAGGGGAGCAGGGGGTCCATCTGCGCGTTGTGGGACGCGTAGTCCACATTGATCTTGCGGGCGTAGACGTTCTGCTCCGACAGCTCCGCCACGATCTTCACGATCGCGTCCGCCTGGCCCGAGATCACCGTCGAACCGGCCGTGTTCACCGCGGCGACGGACAGCGCCTCGCCGTACGGGGCGATGAGTTCTTCGACCTCGGCCACCGGACGCTCGATGAGAGCCATACCCCCCTGACCCGCGCAAGCGAGCACCGCCTGCGAACGCTGCGCGACGATCTGCGAGCCCTGATCCAGAGTGAGAGCACCGCTCACGACAGCGGCGACCACCTCGCCCTGCGAGTGACCGACCACGGCCGACGGCTCGACCCCGAGAGAACGCCAGACGGCGGACAGGCCGACACCCATGGCGAACAGAGCCGGCTGGACCACGTCCACCCGGTCGAACGGAGGGTGGTCACCCTCCTCCCCCGCCAGCACCTCACGCACCGACCAACCCGTGTGCGGCCGCAGCGCGGCATCACACGCGTCGATCGTCTCGGCGAAGACCGGATTCCGGGCGAGGAGTTCACGGCCCATGCCCACCCACTGCGAGCCCTGACCCGGGTAGACGAAGACGACCTTCCCGCGCTCGCTCGCGCTCCCGGTCACCACCGCGTCATGCGGCACGCCCTCGGCCAGCGCGCGCAGCGCCTCCACCAGGCCCTCGGTGTCGGCCGCTACCACGCTCGCCCGCGACTCGAAGTGCGAACGGTGCCGGGCAGCCGTCACCGCCACGTCGGCCAGCGGAACCTCGGTGCGGCGCGCGGACAGCCAGTCCGCCCAACGACCCGCCTGCTCCCGCAGCGCCGCCTCGTCACGACCCGACACCACCACCGGAAGCGGTGCCGCTCCGGTCGGTTCGGCGGACGCGGACGGGGACGGGGCCGCGGTCGGGGTCGGGGGTTCCTCGAGGACGATGTGGGCGTTCGTACCGCTCAGGCCGAAGGAGGAGACGCCCGCACGGCGGATGCGCTCCGCGCCCCGCTCCCACGCACGCGCCTCGTTCAGCAGCTCGAGCCCGCTGCTCTTCCACTCGATGTGCGGGCTGGGCTCCTCGGCGTGCAGGGTCTTCGGGAGCACGCCGTGCTCCAGCGCCAGCACCATCTTGATCACGCCGATGACACCGGCAGCCGCCTGCGCGTGCCCGATGTTCGACTTCGACGAGCCCAGGTAGACAGGACGGTTCGCGGCCCGGGCCGGTCCGAAGACCTCGGCCAGCGCGCCCGCTTCGATCGGGTCGCCGAGCGGGGTGCCGGTGCCGTGCGCCTCGATCGCGTCGATGTCGGCGGGGGTCAGCCGGGCCGCTTCCAGGGCGTCGTGGATGACGCGCTGCTGCGAAGGACCGTTCGGGGCGGTGAGGCCCTGGCTGCGGCCGTCCTGGTTGACGGCCGAGCCGCGGATCACGGCCAGGACCGGGTCGCCGTCGCGCTGCGCGGCCGAGAGCTTCTTCAGGACGAGCACGCCCGCGCCCTCGGCCCAGCCGGCGCCGTCGGCGCCGGCCGAGAACGACTTGCAGCGGCCGTCCGCCGCCATGCCCTTCAGCCGGGAGAACTCCACGAACAGCGCCGGGGTGCTCATCACGGTCACGCCGCCGGCCAGCGCGAGCTCGCACTCGCCCTGGCGCAGGGCCTGGACGGCCAGGTGGAGGGAGACGAGGGACGAGGAGCAGGCGGTGTCCACGGTGACGGCCGGGCCCTGGAGGCCCAGCGTGTAGGAGACGCGGCCGGAGACGACGCTGCTCGCGTTGCCGGTGCTGTATCCGTCGAGGGCGTTGAGGTCGTGGCCCTGCTGGTTGCCGTAGTCGGAGCTCATCGTGCCGAGGTAGACGCCCGTGCGGCTCTCGCTGAGCGAGTCGGGGCGGATACCGGCCCGCTCGAGGGCCTCCCACGAGGTTTCCAGGACCAGGCGCTGCTGCGGGTCCATCGAGAGGGCCTCGCGCGGCGAGATGCCGAAGAACGGGGCGTCGAAGCCCTCGGCTCCGTCGATGAAGCCGCCCTCGCGTGCGTAGCTCTTGCCGACGGCCTCCGGGTCGGGGTCGTAGACCCCGAGGCTGTCCCAGCGGGACGGCAAGCCGCCGACGGCGTCGCCGCCGGAGGCGAGGAGCTCCCAGAAGCCTTCGGGGGTGTCGATCCCGCCGGGGAGGCGGCAGGCCATCGACACGACCGCGATCGGTTCCGTACGTGAGGCCCGCTCGGCGTTGAGCTCCTTCTCGGTCTCGACGAGCGCGTTCGCCGTGCGCCGCAGGTACGCCTCGAGCTTTTCCAGCTTCTCGGATTCGGACGCGCTCATTCGCTCACTCCAAGCTTGCGATCCAGGAACTGAAGGAGGTCATCGGTGCTGTCGCCGCCGAGGTCGGCTTCGGTCTCGGCTTCTGCCGCGGCGGCGGTGCCGGCCGCGGCGGAGGCCTTGGCCAGTCCGTCCCGCAGGGCCAGCAGGCCGGCGGCCAGGCCCGGCTCCTCGAGTTGTTTGGGTGTCGCGGAACGCAGGAGTTCCACGAGGTTGTCGATCTGGTTCTTCGTCACGCGCTGTCCGGTCCGTACCGCTCCCCCGGCTGCCACGGCCAGCTTGTCGAGGAGCAGGCCGGCGATGGCGGTGGGCGTCGGGTAGTCGAAGGCGAGGGTGGAGGGCAGCGAGGTGCCGGTCTCGGCGGAGAGGCGGCGGCGCAGCTCGACGGCCATCAGGGAGTCCATGCCGAGCTCCTTGAGCACCTGCTGGGCGCCGACGCCCGCGCTGCCGGAGGCACCGAGGACCACGGCGGCCTCGCGTTGCACCAGCTGGGTGAGCCGCGGCAGGCGCTCGCCTTCCGGCAGGGCGGTCAGCTGCTCCCGCAGCCCGTTCCGGCCGGTCGCCGCCTCGCCGCCCGCGCGCTTGCGCGGGGCCCGCAGGAGGGCGCGCAGCAGGGCGGGGGCGTCGCCGCCGTTGTCCAGTTCGCGTTGCAGCGGCGTGAGTTCGAGGCGTACGGGGACCAGGTGCGGCTGGGCCGAAGCCAGGGCCGCGTCCAGGGCCGCCAGGCCCTGCGCCTCGCTCAGTGCGGCGACGCCCTGGCGGCGGAGCCGGGCGAGTTCGGCCTGGCCGAGGGTGGCGGTCAGACCCTGTCCGGCCTGCTGCCACAGTCCCCACGACAGGCTCGTCGCGGGAAGGCCGTCGGCACGGCGCTGGGCGGCGAGGGCGTCCAGGAAGGTGTTCGCCGCCGCGTAGTTGCTCTGGCCCGCGCCGCCGAGAACGCCGGCGGCGGAGGAGAAGAGCACGAACGCCGCCAGGTCCAAGCCCTGGGTCAGCTCGTGGAGGTGGAGCGCGGCTTCGGCCTTCGGCTGCCAGACCCGGGCCAGACGCTCCGCGTCCTGCGAGACCAGCAGACCGTCGTCCAGTACGGCGGCCAGGTGGAACACGGCCGTCCAGGGGCGGTCCGTATCCGCGAGCAGGCCGGTGACCTGGGCACGGTCGGAGACGTCGGCAGCGACGATCCGCACGGACTCGGCGCCGGCCGACTCCAGCTCGGCCACCAGCTCGCCGGCCCCCGGAGCCTCCATGCCACGCCGGGACGTCAGTACGAGATGACGTACACCGTGCACCGACACCAGGTGACGGGCAACCGCCCGGCCCAGCTCACCGGTACCACCCGTCACCAGGACGGATCCGTCCGCCGCGAACTCCGGCAGCTCCCCGCCGGACTCCGCACGCACCAGACGCGCCACCCGGATCTCGCCGCCGCGCACCGCCAGCTCCGGCTCACCGGTGACGGACAGGGCCTGGGGCAGCAGGGCGTCGTCGGCCGCGCCGTCGGTGCCGAGGTCGATGAGGCGGATCACGCGGTCGGCGTGCTCGGCGCGGGCCGCCCGGACCAGGCCCCACAGCGGGGCGTGGGCCAGGTCGGCTACACCGTCGCCCGTGTCCACGGCCGAGCGCGTCACCCAGACGAGCTCGGCCCCGGCCAGCCGGGGTTCTGCGAGCAGACGCTGGAGCGTTCCGAGGGCGGATGCGGTCTGCTGCTGCGCGCCGTGCCCTATCCCTCGCGTCGCATCCACAACCAGTCGAAGGGGTGGCTCGGCCCGCTCATCGATCTGGGCAAGGAGTACATCCACATCAGCCACATAGTCGGCCTCCAATGTTGGGAACATCCCGGCGTTGTCGCCGAGAATCCATGTGCCGCCCGCCGGGGCGTCCTCGTGCGCCAGCGCGCCGCGGGCGGCGAAGTCGACGCGGTAGAGGTGCTCGGCCCGCTCGCCGGCGCGGATCTGCTCGGCGCTCGCCTCGCGTATCGCGAGGCCGCGGGCGCGGACGACGGGCTGCCCGGCCGGGTCGGCGACCCAGATGCGGGTGTTGGTGCGGGTGTCGTCGAGGTCGATGCGCACGCGGAGCTCGGTGGCACCGGCGGCGAGGAGCTCGACGCCCGTCCACTCGAACGGGAGCAGTACCTGCCGGTCGTTCGGGTCCTGGCCGCGTACGCCCATGAGGGTGTGCAGCGCGGCATCGAGGAGGGCGGGGTGAACGCCGAAGTCGTCGGCGGTCAGGCCTTCGGGGAGACGGATGAGGCCGTACGCCGTGTCGCCCTTGCGCCACAGTTCCGTCAGGCCCTGGAACGCGGGGCCGTAGTCCAGGCCGCGCTCGCGGAAACCGTCGTAGAAACCGTCGAGGTCGACGGACTCGGCGCCGGCGACCGGCCACTGGGCCAGCTCGGCGAACGCGTCGTCGTCGGTGGGGGTGGGGGCGGGTACGGGTACCTGTGCGGATTCCGCGAGTTCGCCGGTGGCGTGGCGGCGCCAGTCAGAGTCGGAGACCTCGTCCGGGCGGCTGTAGACGGTGACCGGGCGGCGACCGGCGGCGTCGGACGGGCCGACCACCACCTGGAGCCGGAGGACGGAGTCCTCGGTCAGGGTCAGCGGCTCCAGCAGGGTGAGTTCCTCGACCGACCCCGCGCCGACGTGGTGGGCGGCGGTGAGGGCCAGTTCGAGCAGGCCGGTACCGGGCACGAGGACGGTGCCGAAGGCCGCGTGCTGCGCCAGCCAGGGGTGCTCGGCGAGGGAGATCCGGCCGGTGAAGACGTGTCCTTCGCCGTCGGCCAGCGCGGTGACCGCGCCGAGCCACGGGTGCTCGGGCACATCGAGGCCGACGGAGCGGACGTTGCCGGTGGGCTTGGCGGTCTCGAGCCAGTAGTGCTCGCGCTGGAAGGCGTAGGTGGGGAGCGGCACGAGGTTGCCGGTGCCGGTGGCGGTGGCGGTGGCGGTTCCGAGGACGCGGTCCCAGTTCAGGTCGTGGCCCTGGACGTGGAGGAGGCCGAGGTTGCGGAGCAATTGGGCGGGCTCGCCGTGCTGACGGGCGAGGGAGCCGACGACGATGCCGCCGCGCTCGGCGCTGCCGTCGGTCAGCGGCATGGACAGGACCGGGTGGGCGGAGATCTCGACGAACACGCCGTGACCGTCGTCCAGGAGCTGGTTCAGGGCCCGGTCGAAGCGGACCGGCTCCCGCAGGTTGCGGCACCAGTACGAGCCGTCCAGCTCAGAGCCGTCGGCGACCTGGCCGGTCACCGTCGAATACAGGGCGATGTCCGTCCGGGACGGAACCAGGCCCTCGAAGCCGGCGGCGAGGCCGGGGAGGAGGGGGTCCATCTGGGCGTTGTGGGAGGCGTAGTCCACATTGATCTTGCGGGCGTAGACGTTCTGCTCGGAAAGCTCCGCGACGATCTTGGTGATCGCGTCCGCCTCGCCGGAGATGATCGTCGAACCGGTGGTGTTGACCGCGGCCACCGACAGCGCTTCACCGTAAGGCGCGAGGAATCCTTCGACCTCGGCCACCGGGCGCTCGATCAGGGCCATGCCGCCCTGGCCCGCGCAGGCCAGAACCGCTTGCGAGCGCTGGACGACGATCTGCGAGCCCTGCTCCAGAGTGAGAGCACCGCTCACGACAGCAGCGACGACCTCGCCCTGCGAGTGACCGACCACGGCCGACGGCTCGACCCCGAGAGAACGCCAGACGGCGGACAGGCCCACTCCCATGGCGAACAGAGCCGGCTGGACCACGTCCACCCGGTCGAACGGAGGGTGGTCACCCTCCTCCCCCGCCAGCACCTCACGCACCGACCAACCCGTGTGCGGCCGCAGCGCGGCATCGCACGCGTCGACGGCTTCCGCGAACACGGCACTGGAGGCGAGGAGTTCCCGGCCCATGCCCACCCACTGCGAGCCCTGGCCCGGATAGACGAAGACGACCTTCCCGCGCTCGCGCGCGGCCCCGGTCACCACCGCGTCGTGCGCAGTGCCCTCGGCCAGCGCGCGCAGCGCCTCCACCAGACCGGCGGAATCGGCAGCCACGACACTGGCCCGCGACTCGAAGTGCGAACGGTGCCGGGCGGCAGTGATCGCCACGTCGGCCAGCGGAACCTCGGTACGGCGCGCGGACAGCCAGTCCGCCCAACGGCCCGCCTGCTCCCGCAGCGCGGCCTCGTCACGGCCGGAGACGACCACCGGAAGCGGTGCATCCGCGGCGGCCGCGGCGCCCGGAGCGGGGGCCGCCGCGGGCGGCTCCTCCACGATCACGTGGGCGTTCGTCCCGCTCAGGCCGAAGGAGGAGACGCCCGCGCGGCGGGTGCGCCGCGCGGCCCGCTCCCACGGGCGCGGCTCGTTCAGCAGCTCGAGGCCGCTGCCGTCCCAGGCGATGTGCGGGCTGGGCTCGTCTACGTACAGGGTCTTGGGCAGGGTCTCGTGCTGGAGGGCGAGGATCATCTTCATGACGCCGACCACGCCCGCGGCGGCCTGGGCGTGCCCGATGTTCGACTTGGAGGAGCCGAGGTAGACGGGCCGGTCCTCGTCCCGGTCGGGTCCGAAGACCTCCGCCAGCGCACCGGCTTCGATCGGGTCGCCCAGCGAGGTGCCGGTGCCGTGTGCCTCGATCGCGTCGATGTCGGCGGGAGTCAGGCGCGCCGCTTCCAGGGCTTCCTGGACCACCCGCTGCTGCGAGGGGCCGTTGGGGGCGGTGAGGCCCTGGCTGCGGCCGTCCTGGTTGACGGCGGAGCCGCGGATCACGGCCAGGACGTCGTCCCCGTCGCGCTCGGCGGCCGACAGCCGCTTCAGGACGAGGATGCCGACGCCCTCGGCCCAGCCGGCGCCGTCGGCCTGCGCTGAGAAGGACTTGCATCGGCCGTCGGGAGCCATGCCCTTCAGACGGGAGAACTCGACGAAGAGAGCGGGACTGTTCATGACGGTGACGCCGCCGACGAGGGCGAGTTCGCACTCGCCCTGGCGCAGGGCGCTCGCGGCGAGGTGCAGGGCAACCAGCGAGGAGGAGCAGGCGGTGTCGACCGTGACGGCCGGGCCCTGGAGGCCCAGCGCGTACGAGACGCGGCCGGAGACGACGCTGGAGGCGTAGCCCGTGCTGGTGTAGCCGTCGAGGGCGTCCAGGTCGTGGCCCATGTGCCCGTAGTCGGAGGTCATGGCGCCGAGGTAGACGCCGGTGCGGCTCTCGCTGAGCGAGTCGGGGCGGATGCCGGCCCGCTCGAGAGCCTCCCACGAGGTTTCCAGGACCAGGCGCTGCTGCGGGTCCATGGAGACGGCCTCGCGGCGCGAGATGCCGAAGAACGAGGCGTCGAAGCGCTCGATGTCCTGGATGAAGCCGCCTTCGCGCGAGTAGCTCTTGCCGACGGCCTCCGGGTCGGGGTCGTAGACCCCGAGGCTGTCCCAGCGGGACGGCAGGCTACCGACGGCGTCCCCGCCGGAGGCCAGGAGCTCCCAGAAGCCCTCGGGGGTGTCGATGCCGCCGGGGAGGCGGCAGGCCATCGACACGACCGCGATCGGGTCGTCGGCCGCCGGGGCGGGCGCGGCGTGGCGGAGCGTGTTCGGCTTCGCCTTGGGCTTGCCGGTCGCCAGGTCCAGCTTGTCGAGGAGCAGACCGGCGATGGCCGTGGGCGTCGGGTAGTCGAAGGCGAGCGTGGACGGAAGCGTGACCCCGGTCTCGGACGACAGACGGCGCCGCAG
Organism: Streptomyces sp. cmx-11-4; assembly: GCA_049998195.1. Taxonomy (GTDB): domain Bacteria; phylum Actinomycetota; class Actinomycetes; order Streptomycetales; family Streptomycetaceae; genus Streptomyces. The sequence goes on along the minus strand of JAEBET010000016.1, from coordinate 116,456 downwards.
CTCCACGGCCATCAGGGAGTCGATCCCGAGCTCCTTGAGGACCTGCTGCGCACCGATCCCGTCAGCGGTCGCCACACCCAGGACCACGGCCGCCTCGCGCTGCACCAGCCGGATCAGCGACGGAAGCCGCTCGGCCTCCGGCTGCGCCGCCAGCTGCTCGCGCAGCCCGGTCGGCGTGCCGCCGGACTGCCCGGCCCGCTGACGTCGGGCGCGCAGCAGGCCCCGGAACAGCGCCGGAACCGCCTCGCCCCCGTCCAGCTCGCGCTGGAGCGAGGTGAGTTCGAGGCGTACGGGGACCAGGTGCGGCTGGGCCGAAGCCAGGGCCGCGTCCAGGGCCGCCAGGCCCTGCGCCTCGCTCAGTGCGGCGACGCCCTGGCGACGGAGCCGGGCGAGTTCGGCCTGGCCGAGGGTGGCGGTCAGACCCTGTCCGGCCTGCTGCCACAGTCCCCACGACAGGCTCGTCGCGGGAAGCCCGGTCGCCCGGCGGTGGGCGGCGAGGGCGTCCAGGAAGGTGTTCGCCGCCGCGTAGTTGCTCTGACCCGCGCCACCGAGAACACCGGCGGCGGAGGAGAACAGCACGAACGCGGCCAGGTCCAAGCCCTGCGTCAGCTCGTGGAGGTGGAGCGCGGCTTCGGCCTTCGGCTGCCAGACCCGGGCCAGACGCTCCGCGTCCTGCGAGACCAGCAGACCGTCGTCCAGTACGGCGGCCAGGTGGAACACGGCCGTCCAGGGGCGGTCCGTATCCGCGAGCAGGCCGGTGACCTGGGCACGGTCGGAGACGTCGGCAGCGACGATCCGTACGGACTCGGCGCCGGCCGACTCCAGCTCGGCCACCAGCTCGCCGGCCCCCGGAGCCTCCATGCCACGCCGGGACGTCAGTACGAGATGACGTACACCGTGCACCGACACCAGGTGACGGGCAACCGCCCGGCCCAGCTCACCGGTACCACCCGTCACCAGGACGGATCCGTCCGCCGCGAACTCCGGCAGCTCCCCGCCGGACTCCGCACGCACCAGACGCGCCACCCGGATCTCGCCGCCGCGCACCGCCAGCTCCGGCTCACCGGCGACGGACAGGGCGCGCGCCACGTCCGCCGCCACGGCGGACGGCTCGGCGTCGATGTCGACGAGGCGGATCACGCGGTCGGCGTGCTCGCTGCGGGCCGTGCGCAGCAGTCCCCACAGGCCCGCACGGACGAGGTCGCGTACGGGGCCGTCGGCGTGCACCGCGCCCCGGGTCAGCCAGATCAGCTCGGTCTGTTCGAGGCGGGGCTCGGCGAGCAGGCGTTGCAGCAGCTCCAGTCCGGCGGTGGCCTCTTCGAGGGCCGTCGCGCCGATCAGGCTGGTGGCGTCTACGAGGAGGCGATCCGGGGCGTCCGCGTCGGTGCCGAGGGCGGAGACGGCGGCGAGCAGTGCGTCCGCGTCCGGGTGGGCGGCATCAAAGCCGAGCGTGTCGTCGCCCAGGACCCAGGTCAGGCCGTCCTGCGGGGCCTCCTCCAGCACGGGCGGGGCCTGGAAGGCGACCCGGTAGAGGTGGTCGACGGTCTCGGTGGCCTTGAGCTGCTCGGCGCCCGCGGCGCGCAGCTGGAGCCCGTCGGCGTGGGCGACGGGCCGGCCGGACGGATCGGTGGCGGTGACGCGCACGCTGTTCTGCCGGGGGTCGAGTGCGACGCGTACGCGCAGCTCGGTGGCACCGGCGGCGAGGAGCTCGACGCCCGTCCACTCGAACGGGAGCAGCACCTGCGAGGCGTCGGTCCCGGTGTGCGTGTCCTGGACGCCGACCAGGGCGTGCAGGGCCGCGTCGAGGAGGGCGGGGTGAATGCCGAACTCGTCGGCCTTCAACCCCTCCGGCAGCTGGACCCGGGCGTACGCGGTGTCGCCGGCGCGGTGGAGCTCGGTCAGGCCCTGGAAGGCGGGGCCGTAGTCGAGGCCGCGGGCGCGGAGGCGGTCGTAGAACCCGTCGAGGTCGACGGGCCGGGTGCCGGGGACGGGCCACTGGGCCAGCTCGGCGAACGTGTCGCCGTCGGCGGTCGGCGCGTGGGAGAGGGAGCCGGCCGCGTGCCGGCGCCACGGGGCGTCGTCGGCGGCGTTCTCCGGGAGGCTGTAGACCGCGACGGGGCGGCGGCCGGTGCCGTCGGGGGCGCCGACGGCGACCTGGAGGCGGACGGCGCCGTCCGTGCCGAGCAGCAGCGGTTCGGTGAGCACGAGTTCGGCCACGCCGGGGGCGCCGACGTGGTGGGCGGCGGTGAGGGCCAGTTCGAGCAGGCCGGTGCCGGGGACGAGCGGCGTGCCGAAGGCCGCGTGCTCCCGGAGCCAGGGGTGCTGCGCGCAGGAGAGCCGGCCGGTGAAGAGGTATCCCTCGCCGTCGGCCAGCGCGGTGGCCGCGCCGAGCCAGGGGTGCGCCGAGGCGGTGAGGCCCAGCGAACGGACGTCGCCTGCGCGCTCGTCCGACTCGAGCCAGTAGCGCTCGCGCTGGAAGGCGTAGGTGGGGAGCGGTACGAGGGTTCCCGTGCCGGTTCCGAGGACGCGGTCCCAGTTCAGCTGGTGGCCCTGGACGTGGAGGAGGCCGAGGTTGCGGAGCAACTGGGCGGGCTCGCCGTGCTGACGGGCGAGGGAGCCGACGACGATGCCGCCGCGCTCGGCGCTGCCGTCGGTCAGCGGCATGGACAGCACCGGGTGCGCCGAGATCTCGACGAACACGCCGTGACCGTCGTCCAGGAGCCGGTCGAGGGCACGGTCGAAGCGGACGGGCTCGCGCAGGTTGCGGCACCAGTACGAGCCGTCCAGGTCCGTGCCGTCGGCTACCTGGCCGGTGACGGTGGAGTAGAAGGCGATGTCCGTGCCGGTCGGGGCGATCCCCTCGAACCCGGCGGCGAGACCGGGGAGGAGGGGGTCCATCTGGGCGTTGTGGGAGGCGTAGTCCACATTGATCTTGCGGGCGTAGACGTTCCGCTCCGACAGCTCCGCCACGATCTTCACGATCGCCTCGGCCTGACCCGAGATCACCGTCGAACCGGCCGTGTTCACCGCGGCGACGGACAGCGCGTCACCGTACGGAGCGATGAGCTCCTCGACCTCGGCCACCGGGCGCTCGATCAGGGCCATACCGCCCTGGCCGGCGCAGGCGAGAACCGCCTGGGAGCGCTGGGCGACGATCTGCGAGCCCTGCTCCAGAGTCAGAGCACCGCTCACCACGCCGGCGACGACCTCGCCCTGCGAGTGACCGACGACCGCAGACGGCTCCACGCCCAGCGAGCGCCAGACGGCGGACAGGCCCACTCCCATGGCGAACAGGGCCGGCTGGACCACGTCCACCCGGTCGAACGGAGGGTGATCGCCCTCCTCACCGGCCAGCACCTCGCGCACCGACCAACCCGTGAACGGCCGCAGCGCGGCATCACACGCGTCGATCGTCTCCGCGAAGACCGCGTTGGAGGCAAGGAGTTCACGCCCCATACCGACCCACTGCGAGCCCTGGCCCGGGTAGACGAAGACGACCTTGCCGCGGCGCGCGGCCGAGCCCGTCACCACCGCGTCGTGCGCAGTCCCCTCGGCCAGCGACCGCAGCGCCTCCACCAGACCCTCGGTGTCGGCCGCGATCACGCTCGCCCGCGACTCGAACTGCGAACGGTGCCGGGCGGCGGTGACCGCGATGTCGGCGAGCGGGACCTCGGTGCCGTGCGTCGACAGCCAGTCCGCCCAGCGGCCCGCCTGCTCCCGCAGCGCGGCCTCGTCACGGCCGGAGACGGCCACCGGAAGCGGGCCGGCCGGCAGACCGGCGGCAGCCGGTTCGGCGGCCTCCCGGGCCGGGGCCTCCTCCAGCACCACATGCGCGTTCGTACCGCTCAGGCCGAAGGAGGAGACGCCCGCACGGCGGGTGCGCTCCGCGCCCCGCTCCCACGGACGCGCCTCGTTGAGCAGCTCGAGCCCGCTGGTGTCCCACTCGATCAGCGGGGTCGGCTCCTCGGCGTGCAGGGTCTTCGGGAGCACGCCGTGCTCCAGCGCCAGCACCATCTTGATCACGCCGATGACACCGGCAGCCGCCTGCGCGTGCCCGATGTTCGACTTCGACGAACCGAGCCAGACCGGCCGGTCCGCCTCGCGCCCCGGGCCGAAGACCTCGGCCAGCGCGCCCGCCTCGATCGGGTCGCCCAGCGACGTGCCCGTGCCGTGCGCCTCGACCGCGTCGATGTCCGCCGGGGTCAGGCGGGCGGCGGCCAGCGCGTCCTGGATCACCCGCTGCTGCGAAGGACCGTTCGGGGCGGTGAGGCCCTGGCTGCGGCCGTCCTGGTTGACCGCCGAGCCGCGGATCACTGCCAGTACGCGGTCGCCGTCCCGCTGCGCGGCCGACAAGCGCTTGAGGGCGATCACGCCCACGCCCTCGGCCCAGCCGGCGCCGTCGGCGCCGGCCGAGAAGGACTTGCAGCGGCCGTCCGCCGCCATGCCCTTCAGCCGGGAGAACTCCACGAAGAGGGAGGGGGCGCTCATGATGGTGACGCCGCCCGCCAGGGCGAGTTCGCACTCGCCCTGGCGAAGGGCCTGGACCGCCAGGTGCAGGGCGACCAGCGAGGAGGAGCAGGCGGTGTCCACGGTGACGGCCGGGCCCTGGAGGCCCAGCGTGTAGGAGACGCGGCCGGACACCACGCTGGAGGCCTTGCCCGTGCTCACGTAGCCGTCGAGGGCGTCCAGATCGCGGCCCAGGTGACCGTAGTCGGAGCTCATCGTGCCGAGGTAGACGCCGGTACGGCTCTCCATCAGCGAGTCGGGACGGATGCCGGCCCGCTCGAGGGCCTCCCACGAGGCCTCCAGGACGAGGCGCTGCTGCGGGTCCATCGAGAGGGCCTCGCGCGGCGAGATGCCGAAGAAGGAGGCGTCGAAGTCCTCGGCTCCGTCGAGGAATCCGCCGTCCTGGGAGTACGTCTTGCCGACGGCCTCGGGATCCGGGTCGTACAGGTCCAGCCCGGTCCAGCGCGAGGGCAGACCGCCGACGGCGTCACCGCCGGAGGCGAGCAGCTCCCAGAAGCCCTCCGGGGTGTCGATCCCGCCAGGGAGACGGCAGGCCATCGACACGACCGCGATCGGCTCGGACTGCTTCGCCTCGAGGTCCGCCGCGCGCTTTTGCAACGCGCGGATCGCGGGCAGGGCAGCCTGCATCCGGTCCTGGTTTGTATTCGCCACCATCGAGCGCCTCTCTGCGCGGCCACCGCGAGCTATCCGGTCCCCGCGGACACAACACGGAGACCGGATCAGCCAATCGGCAAACACTTGAGCCCGGGTCAACGTGACCTGGTGTGCCCGGTGGCGCGGCCGCGGAGGCCTTGGTGCGGGGGCCTAGTCGAGGCCGAAACCCTCGGCGGCGAACAGGGCGTCGAGCTCGGCGTTGAGGTCCTCGACGGAGCGTTCGCCGTCGTCGGCGCCGTCGTCCGCCGCGACGTCGGGCCCGGCGTCCGGGACGTCGAGATCCGCGATCGCCGCGGCCGCCGCCGCGGTGCCCACTGCCGCAGCCAGTACCGATGCCGGCACCGATGCGGGTACCGATGCCGGGGCCGGGGCCGGGAGGTCCAGCCGGCTCAGGATGAGCCGTGAGATGTGCTCGGGCGTCGGGTGGTCGAAGGCGAGGGTCGCGGGCAGCGGCACCCCGCTCTCGGTCGCCAGGCGCCGGCGCAGCTCCACCGCCATCAGCGAATCCAGGCCGAGGCCCTTGAGCACTTCCTGGGGGGAGAGCGAGCCGGTCGAGTTCAGGCCCAGTACGGCGGCCACCTCGCGCAGCACCAGCTCCGTCACCAGGTCGGCCCGCTGGTCCTCGGGCACCGCCAGCAGGCGCTCCCGCAGACCGGCCGGACCGCCGGAGGCGGCGGCGGGCGCTTCGGCCCGGCGCGGCCGGGTCCGTACGAGGGACCGGAACAGGGCGGGGGCGGGCCTGCCCTGGTCCACCTCGGCCTGCGCGGCCCGCAGATCGAGCTGCAGGGGTACGAAGTTGCCGGCGGGGCGGGCGAGCGCCGCGTCCAGCAGGTCCAGGCCGTGCTCGAAGCTGAGCGGGGCGATGCCCTGGCGGCGCATCCGGTCCAGTTCCGCCGTGCCGAGGTGCGAGGTCATGCCGACCCCGGCCTGGTGCCACAGGCCCCAGGCGAGGCTGGTGACCGGGCGGCCCTCGGAGCGGCGGCGGGCCGCGTACGCGTCGAGGCAGGCGTTGGCCGCGCCGTAGATGCCCTGGCCCGCCGTGCCGACGGTGCCGGCGGCGGAGGAGAAGAACACGAAGGCGGCGAGGTCCAGGCCCAGGCCGGCGGTCACCTCGTCGAGGTGGACGGCGCCGGTGATCTTGGGCTCCATCACATGAGCGAGCCGCTGTGCGTCCTGGCCGAGGAGTACACCGTCGTCCAGGACGCCCGCGAGGTGCAGGACGGCCGTCCAGGGCCGACCCTCCTCAGCAAGACCGAGCACCTTCTCCACGTCATCGCGACGACCGACATCACAGGCCTCTACCCGCACGCATTCCGCGCCTTCTTCCGTGAGTTGCTGTATGAGTTCCGCGGCTCCGGGCGCCTCGGCGCCGCGCCGTGAGGTGAGTACGAGGTGCCGGACGCCGTGCCGGCGGACCAGATGGCGGGCGACCTCGCGGCCGAGCTCGCCGACGCCGCCCGTGATGAGGACGGTGCCCTGCGGATCGAGGGTGCGCACCCCGCTGGTGCCGGTGGCGGTGGCGGTGGCGGCTCCCGTGGGCCGGTCGGCCGTGACCAGGCGGGCGGCCAGCAGCCGGCCGCCGCGCAGGGCGAGTTCCGGCTCGTCGGCGCAGGCCAGGGCGGTCTCGATGGCGTCCTTGGTGCTGTCCTGGCCGAGGTCCACCAGGCGCAGGCTCTGGCCCGGGTGTTCGGCGCGGGCGGACCTGACCAGGCCCCACAGGGGCGCGTAGGCCAGTCCGTCGAGCAGGTCGCCTTCCACGGCGCCGATGCTGCCGCGGGTGGCGAAGACGAGTTCGGTATCGGAGAGCCGCTCGTCGGCCAGCAGGGCCTGGAGCAGGGCGAGGGTGTACTCGCCGCCCCGGAAGACGGCCTCGGACGGGCTCATGGCGGGTGCCCGTCCGGTCGTGTCCACGATGACGCGGGCGGGTGCCGGGCCGCCCGCGGCCAGCCGGGCGGACAGGGTGTCGATGCCGGGCACCGCCTCGATGCCGAGCAGCGAGGCGAGTTCCCCGGTGCCGCCGACCACGAGGTCCGCCGTGCGGCGTCCGGAGGCCGTGGCGGCCGCCGGTACGGGCTGGAAGGCCAGCCGGTGCAGGTCCTGGGCGCCGCTGGAACGGGCGGCGCGCAGCTGGTCCGCGGTGGCCCGCCGCAGGTGGAGCGCGCCGACGCGGACGACGGGTGAGCCCGCCGCGTCCGCGGCCCAGACCTGGACGGACTGGCCGGCGGCGGACTGCTCGACGTCGATGCGGACGCGGAGCTCGCCGCTGCCCGCCGCGAACAGTTCGACGTCCGTCCACTCGAACGGCAGCAGGGCGCCCTCGGGTTCGTCCTGTCCTGCCGTCGCGCCCTTCATCACGTGCAGGGCGGTGTCGAGCAGGGCCGGGTGCACGTTGTACTCGGTGCCCGCGGCCGGGTCGGGGAGGCGGACGAGCCCGTACGCCGTGCTGCCCTTGCGCCACAGTTCGCTCAGGCCGCGGAAGGCCGGGCCGTAGTCGATGCCCTGGGCGCTGAAGCGGTCGTAGAAACCGTCGAGTCCGACCCGTTCGGCGCCGGCCACCGGCCAGCTGCGGAGGTCGGCGAACCCGTCCGGGGTGCTCGGGGCATCCCGGCCCGCGGGGTCGAGCAGCAGCTCGCCGCTCGCGTGGCGGGTCCAGGCGCGGCCGGGGCCGTCGGGGCGGCTGTGCAGGGTGAGGGGGCGGCGGCCGTTGTGGGGGGCGCCCACGGTGATCTGGAGGCGTACCGCGTCCTCGATCACCAGGGGCTCGGCGAGGGTCAGTTCGGCGACGGCGACGGCCCCGGCCTCGTGGGCGGCGGCCGTGGCCAGCTCGAGCAGGCCGGTGCCGGGGACGATGACCGAGCCGAAGACGGTGTGGTCGCGCAGCCACGGCTGGTCGGTGAGCGAGAGGCGGCCGGTGAAGACGTGGCCGTCGGCGTCGGCGAGTTCGAGGGCCGCGCCGAGCCAGGGGTGCCGGGAGGCTTCCAGGCCCAGGGAGCCGGCGTCGCCGGAGGTCTGGGCGACGGGGAGCCAGAAGTGCTCGCGCTGGAAGGCGTACGAGGGGATCGGTACGAGGCTTCCGGCGCCCAGGACGCGGTCCCAGTCGAGGTCGTGGCCCTGGACGTGGAGCAGGCCGAGGTTGCGCAGCAGCTGGGCCGGGGTGCCGTCGCGGCGGCTGAGCGAGCCGACGACGATGCCGCCGCGCTCCGCGCTGCCGTCGGTCAGCGGCATGGACAGGACCGGGTGGGCGCTGATCTCGACGAACACGCCGTGGCCGTCGTCCAGGAGCTGGTTCAGGGCGCGGTCGAAGCGGACGGGCTCGCGGAGGTTGCGGCACCAGTAGGTGCCGTCCAGCTCGGCGCCGTCGGCGGTCCGGCCGGTGACGGTGGAGTAGAAGGCGATGTCCGCGGACTGCGGGACGATGCCGGTGAACCCCTCGGCGAGGGCCGGGAGGAGGGGGTCCATCTGGGCGTTGTGGGAGGCGTAGTCCACGTTGATCTTGCGGGCGTAGACGTTCTGCTCCGACAGCTCCGCCACGATCTTCACGATCGCGTCCGCCTGGCCCGAGATCACCGTCGAACCGGCCGTGTTCACCGCGGCGACCGACAGCGCGTCACCGTAGGGGGCGAGGTAACCCTCGACCTCGGCCACCGGACGCTCGATGAGAGCCATGCCGCCCTGACCCGCGCAGGCCAGAACCGCCTGCGAACGCTGCGCGACGATCTGCGAGCCCTGCTCCAGAGTGAGAGCACCGCTCACGACAGCGGCGACCACCTCGCCCTGCGAGTGACCGACCACGGCCGACGGCTCGACCCCGAGAGAACGCCAGACGGCGGACAGGCCGACACCCATGGCGAACAGAGCCGGCTGGACCACGTCCACCCGGTCGAACGGAGGGTGGTCACCCTCCTCCCCCGCCAGCACCTCACGCACCGACCAGCCCGTGTGCGGCCGCAGCGCGGCGTCACACGCGTCGATCGTCTGCCGGAAGGTCTCGTTCTCCGCGAGCAGCGCACGGCCCATGCCCACCCACTGCGAGCCCTGGCCCGGGTAGACGAAGACGACCTTGCCGCGACGCGCGGCCGAGCCCGTCACCACCGCGTCGTGCGCAGTGCCCTCGGCCAGCGCGCGCAGCGCCTCCACCAGACCGGCGGAATCGGCTGCGACCACGCTCGCCCTCGACTCGAAGTGCGTACGGTGCCGGGCGGCGGTGACCGCCACGTCGGCGACCGGAACCTCGGGGTGCTCCCCGGCCCAGTCCGCCAAACGGCCCGCCTGCTCCCGCAGCGCTGCCTCGTCGCGGCCCGACACGGCCACCGCGTACGCGGAGGCGGTCGCCCCGGTATCCGGGGCGGCGGCCGCCGACGGCGCGGCGGCCGGGGGTTCCTCCAGCACCACGTGGGCGTTCGTACCGCTCAGGCCGAAGGAGGAGACGCCCGCGCGGCGCGGCCGCGACAGGTTCCGCTCCCACGGGGTGAGCGAGTCGACGACCCGGACGGGGAGTTCGTCCCAGGCGATGTTCGGGTTGCGCGGGGAGCTGCCCAACGTCGCCGGGAGGGCGTCCTGCCGGAAGGAGGCGAGCATCTTGCAGACGCCCGCGACACCGGCCGCCGACTCCAGGTGACCGATGACGCTCTTGGCGGTGCCGAGCCCGAGCTCGCGCCCCGGCGTGCGGCCTTCGCCGTAGACCGCGGCCAGCGCCTGCACCTCGATGGGGTCGCCCAGCGAGGTGCCCGTGCCGTGGCATTCGACGTAGTCGACGTCGGCGGGCGCGAGGCCGGCGGAGGCGAGGGCGGCGCGGATGACCTTCTGCTGCGAGGTGCCGTTGGGGGCGGTGATGCCGCTGCTGGCGCCGTCGTGGTTGATGGCGGTCGCCCGGATGACGCCGAGGACCGTACGGTTCTGCGCCTGCGCGTCCGAGAGCCGCATGAGGGCGAGTACGCCGACGCCCTCGCCGCGGCCGTAGCCGTCCGCTTCGGCGGAGAAGGTCTTGCTGCGGCCGTCCGGGGACAGGGCGTGCGAGCGGCTGAGGGCGATGAACGCGCCCGGGTCGGCGAGCACCTGCACGCCGCCGGCCAGGGCGAGTTCGCACTCGTCGCTGCGCAGCGCCTCGCAGGCCAGGTGCAGGGCGACCAGGGAGGAGGAGCAGGCGGTGTCCACGGACAGCGCCGGGCCCTGGAGGCCGAGGTGGTAGGAGAGGCGGCCCGCGTTGAAGCTGGGCAGGGTGCCGGTCAGCGTGTAGGTGTCGGGGGCGCCGCCCTGCCGGTGCTTGCCGTACTCGCCGACGCCCGCGCCGACGAACACGCCCGTACGGGAGTCCCGCAGCTCGCGGGGCCGGATCCCGGCGTTCTCGAGGGAGGTCCAGGCCGCTTCGAGGAGCAGGCGGTGCTGGGGGTCCATCGGCTCGGCCTCGCGCGGGCTGATGCCGAAGAAGGCGGCGTCGAAGTGGGCCACGTCGTCGAGGAAGGAGGCGTGGCGGGCGTACGTACGGCCCTCCGCGTCCGGGTCGGCGTCGTAGAAGGCGTCGATGTCGAAGCGGTCCGCGGGCACGGTGCTGACGGTGTCGCGGCCTTCGGCGAGGACGGTCCAGAGGCTGTCGAGGTCGTGGGCACCGCCGGGCATGCGCAGGCCGACGCCGACGATGGCGAGCGGCTCTTCGCCGCGGCCGCGGGGGCCCGCCGGGGGGCCGGCCGGAGCGGCGGCGGGGGCCGCGGGGGCGATTTTGGCGAGCAGCCAGTCGGTGGCGGCGCTCAGGTTGGGGCAGTCGAAGGCGAGGGTCTTGGGGGTGGTGACGCCGGTGCGCTTCTGGACGCCGGCGGCGAAGTCGATGGACATCATCGAGCCGAAGCCGAGGTCCTTGAACCCGCGTTCGGGGTCGAGGGACTGCGGATCCTTGATGCCGAGTACGGCGGCGGCCTCGGCGGCGAGCACGGCCGTGACGTGGGCCGCGCGGTCCGCCTCGGGCAGGGCCAGGACGCTGCTCAGGAACGGGTTCGTCTCGCTTTCGGCCGCAGCTGCGGTGGCGGTGGCCGGCACGGTACGGGCCTCCGCGATCTCGTCGAGGAAGCGGCGCGGGCGGGCTTCGCCGTAGCCGGCGGCGGCCTTCTGCCAGTCGATGTCGGCGACGACGAGGGAGCGGCCCGAGGCGAGGGCGCAGTCCAGGGCGGTCAGGGCGCCGGTCACGGCCATGGGGGCGAGTCCGGCGGCGCGCAGCTGGGCTTCGGCGGCGCCGTGCGTCATGCCGCCGTCGGCCCACGGGCCCCAGGCGAGGCTGAGGGCGGGGACGCCGTCGGCGCGCAGGGTGTCGGCGAAGGCGTCGAGGGCGGCGTTGGCCATGGCGTAGTTGGCCTGGCCGAGGTTGCCGAGGACTCCGACGACGGAGGAGTAGAGGGCGAACGCGTCGAGCTCGTGGTCGCGGGTGAGCTCGGCCAGCAGCCGGGCCGCGCCGAGCTTGGGCGCCGCGGCGGCTGCCAGGGCCTCGGTGTCGAGGCGGTCCAGGAGGCGGTCGTCGAGGATGCCCGCGGTGTGGAAGACGGCGCGCAGCGGGGGCTGTTCGGCGTCGAGGCCGTCCAGGAGCCGCTGGGTCTGGTCGCGGTCGGTGAGGTCGCAGGCGGCGAAGGTGACGCGGGCGCCGGTGGCTTCGAGGCGGGCGGTGAGCTCGGCGGCCCCCTCGGCGGCGGGGCCCCGGCGGGAGACGAGCACGAGGTGCTCGGCGCCGCGCTGGGCGAGGCGCTGGGCGAGGTGACCGGCGAGGGCGCCGCTGCCGCCGGTGATGAGGACGGTGCCGCGGGGGGTCCAGGGGGTGGCGGCGGGCGGGGTGGCGGCCCGGCGCAGCCTGCGGACGTAGGCGCCGGTGGGCCGCAGGGCCAGGTGCTCCTCGCCTGCGGCGGAGCCGGTGCCGGGGCCGGTGCCAGTGCCGGTGGCGGTGGCGGTGCCAGTGCCGGTGGCGGTGGCGGTGCCAGTGCCGGTGCCGGTGCTCGGGGCGTTAACGGCGTTAACGGCGTTAACAGTTGCGGCGAGGCGCGGGGCCTCGGCCAGGGCCTGGGCGGGGTCGGCCGGGAGGTCGACGAGGCCGCCCCAGCGGGTGCCGTGCTCCAGGGCGACGACGTGGCCCAGGCCCCAGGCGAGGGCCTGGTCGGGCCGGGGCGCCGGGTCGGCGGGGGCGGCGTGCACCGCGCCCTGGGTGACGAGCCACAGCGGGGCGCGGACGGCGGCGTCGCCGAGCGCCTGGACGAGCGCCAGGGTCTGGGCGGCGCCCGTGGTGGTGGCCGGGTGGGCGGGGTGGGCGGTGGCGTCGGTGGGGGTGAGCGCGAGCACACCGGACAGCGGCAGGCCGCCGAGTTCGGCGGTGAGCGCGGCCAGCGCGGCCCCGTACGCGGCGCGGTTGTCGTGGCCGGACAGGAAATGGACGGTCGCACCCGCGGCGGTGAGCGCCTCGGCGACGGCGGCGGCCAGCGCCCGGGGCTGGGGCTGGGGCTCGACCGGGCCCTGAGCCCCGGCGGGGGCCGGCGCGTGGGCCGCGGCAGCGGCATCGGCCGGGGCCTGGGCCGCGGCGACAGCAGACGGCTGCGCCGCAGGGGCAGCCGGAGCCTGGGCCGCGGCGGCCGCCGGCGCCTGGGGGGCCCCGGCGGCAGGCGCGGCCGTGGTCGGGGCCGGGGCTTCGGGCTGTGCCGGGGTGACCAGCAGCCAGTGGCCCGTGGCGGGGGCTGCGGGGAGGGGGCGGGTGGGTTCCCAGGTCTGTTCGTACAGCCAGTCCGCGACCGTGTCGGCGTGGTCCTGGCGTTCGCGCCAGGCGGCGAGGTGGGGTAGCAGGGCGGCGACGGCGGTGCTGTCGGTGACGCTGTCGCCGACGCCGAGGAGTTCGGCGAGTCGCTCGGCCGCGCCGCTCCCGACGGCCTGCCACAGCGCGTCGTCGGCGGCGGACCGGCCGCCGCGGACCCGCTCGGGGGCGTCGATCCAGTGGCGTTCGCGCTGGAAGGCGTACGTGGGCAGGTCGGTGACGGTGGCGGCGGTGCCGGTGAACACCTTGCACCAGTCGACGTCCTGGCCGCTGACGTGGAGCGCACCGAGGGCCTGGACGAGGATGCGGGCCTCGTCGCTCTCGTCGGCGCGCTGCGAGGCGATGAAGGGGACCTCGCGCTCGACGCAGCCGGCGCCCGTCGCGGACAGCACGGCGGCGGGGCCGCATTCGAGGTAGCGGGCGATGCCGGCCCGCTCCAGGGTGGCCATGGCGTCGAGGAAGCGGACGGGCTCGCGGACCTGGCGGACCCAGTACTCCGCGGAGCGCATGCCCTCGCCCGCGGCGAGGCCGCCGTCCGTCCACGCGCCGGTGACGGTGGAGACCAGCGGGATCGTCGGTGCGTCGAACGCGCACTCCTGGGCCACGGCCCGGTAGGCGTCGAGCATGGCGTCCATGTGCGGGCTGTGGAAGGCGTGGGACACCTCCAGCCTGCGCGTGCGGCGGCCCTGGGCGGCGAACCGGCCGATGACGGCGGTGACGGCCGCGGCGTCGCCGCTGACGACGGTCTGCGCGGGCCCGTTGAGCCCGGCGACCGCGATGCGGCCGTCCACGTCCGCGAGGACGTCCAGCACCTCGGCTTCGGACGCCTCGACGGAGGCCATGGCCCCGCCCGGCTCGCAGGCCTGCATGAGGCGGCCGCGGGCGGCCACCAGGCGGGCCGCGTCGGTCAGGCCGAGCACGCCGGCCGCGTGCGCGGCCGCGAGCTCGCCGACCGAGTGGCCGGCCAGGACCCGCGGTTCCACGCCCCAGGCCTGCCACTGCCGGAACAGGGCGACCTCGACGGCGAACAGGGCGGGCTGGGTGAACTCGGTCTCGTGGACGAGCGCGCCGTCGGCGCCGTCGGGGTCGGCGAACAGGACGGCGACGAGCGGGATCCGCAGGTGGCGGTCGAGTTCCGCGCACACCTCGTCGAAGGCCTGGCGGAAGGCGGGGAAGGCCCCGTACAGGGCGCGTCCCATGGCGAGGCGCTGGCTGCCCTGCCCGGTGAACAGCACGGCCAGGTCGCCCTGGCGGGCGGTGCCCTCGGTCAGGGCCCGGTGCGGCGCGCCCTGGGCCAGGGCGCGCAGGGCCTCCGCGGCCTCGTCGGCGGTGGTGGCGACGGCCACGGCCCGGTGCTCCAGGTGCGAGCGGCGGCCGGCGGCGGTGTACGCGGTGTCGAGCAGGGTGGCGGTGGAGGCGCCGGCCAGGTGGTCGGCGAGGGCGGCGGCGTTCGCGGTGAGGGCGGCGGCGCTCTTGCCGGAGACGGTCAGGGCGACGGGCGCGGTGGGGGCGGGGCGCTGGGGCCGGCCGGTGACGGCGCCCCAGTCGACGTCGTAGCCCTCGCACCACAGGCGGACGGCGATGTCCTCCAGGGAGCGGCGGGCGGGGCGGTCGCGGCGTCCGGTGGCCAGCACCGAGGAGGGGCCGGGGGCGGGGGTCGTGCCCCCGGCGGCGGCGCCCGCTTCGGCGAGTGCGGTCAGGGTGCGCTTGAGGGAGTGCCGGGCGACGGGGTGCGGGGCGATCTCGACGATCGCGAGGCCCCGTTCGTCGGCGAGCGCGGTGACGGCCTCGGTGATCAGCATGGGGGCGCACATGTTGCGGGCCCAGTACGCGGCGTCGAGGGCGGTGCCGTCGGTGAAGCCGTTGGTGACGGTCGACCAGAAGGGGATGGCGGCCGGGGCGGTGCGCAGGGTGCCCAGCCGGCGTTCGAGTTCGGGGGCGAGCGCGGTGAGCTGCTCGCTGTGGGAGGCGTAGTCGATGTGGACGCGCTGGCAGCGCACCCCGGCCTCGGCGAGCTCGCGTTCCACGGCGGCCACGGCGTCCAGCGGCCCGGACAGGGCGGTCTGGCCGGGGGCGAGGTGGCCGGCGAGGGAGATCCGGCCGGGGTGGCGGGCGGCGAGCTCGCGGGCGCGCTCCAGCGGGAGTTCGCACAGCAGCAGGGCGCCCTGGCCGGCGGCGCGTTCGGCGATGAGCTGCGACCAGGTGCCGATGAGGCGGGCGCCTTCGGTCAGCGGCAGGGCGCCGGCCACGACGGCGGCTGCGACCTCGCCGATGCTCTGGCCGAAGACGGTGCACGGCTCCAGGCCCCAGGCTTCGAGGGTGCGGGCGAGAGAGACCTGGACGGCGAACAGGACGGGCTGGACGACGTCGGTGCGGTCCAGTTGGGAGGTGTCGGGTCCGGCGAGCAGCTCCTCGAGGACGGACCAGCCGGTGGCCTCGGAGATCGCGGCGTCGCAGGCGTCGAGCGCGGTCCGGAAGGCGGGTTCGGCGAGCAGGTCGCGCCCCATGCCGAGCCATTGGGAGCCGTGGCCGGAGAAGAAGAAGGCCAGCGAGGGACGAGTGCCCGGGGTGCGCGGTGTGCGGGTGGCGAGGTGCTCGCGCAGGGTGTCCGCGAGTTCGTCGGGGTGGCCCACGGCGGCCACGATCCGCTGGGCGCCGGTGGCGCGGGCGAGGAGTTCGGGGGCGTACCAGCCGTGGCCGGCGCGGGCGCGGGCGGCCACGGCTTCGGCGGCCTCGCGCAGTTCCTCGTCGGTGTCGGCGGCCAGCGGTACGAGGTGGCGGCGGCGGTAGGGGGCCTCTTCGAGGGCGATGTGGGCGTTGGTGCCGCCGAAGCCGAAGCTGCTGACGCCCGCGTACCGGCGGCCGCCCTGTGGCCAGGGGCGGCGCTCGGCGACGACTTCGAGGCGGGCGGCCTCGAAGTCGATGTGCGGGTTGGGGGTGTCGAAGTGGAGGCTGGCGGGGAGTTCGCCGTGGTGCAGGGCGAGGGCGGTCTTCATCAGGCCGACGACGCCCGCGGCGGGTTCCAGGTGCCCGAAGTTGGTCTTGGCGGAGCCGATGCGCAGGGGCTCCTCGCGGCCCTCGGCGAAGACGGTGCCCAGGGCCTCCGCCTCGATGGGGTCGCCGAGGAGGGTGCCGGTGCCGTGGGCTTCGACGTAGGAGACGTGCCGGGGGGCGACGGCGGCGTCCTGCCAGGCGGCGCGCAGGACCTCGGCCTGGGCGCGGGGGTTGGGCGCGGTGAGGCCGTTGGAGGCTCCGTCGTTGTTGACGGCGCTGCCGCGGATGACGGCGTAGATCCGGTCGCCTTCGGCGAGGGCGTCGGACAGGCGGCGCAGGACGACGATGCCGCAGCCCTCGCCGCGTACGTAGCCGCCCGCGCCGGCGTCGAAGGCGCGGCACTGGCCGTCGGGGTTCATGCCGCCGAACTTGGTCATGGCGACCGTGGTGTTCGGGCTGAGCATGACGTTGACGCCGCCCGCGAGGGCGAGGTCGCACTCGCCGGAGCGCAGGCTCTGGACGGCGAGGTGGGTGGCGGTCAGCGAGGAGCTGCAGGCGGTGGCGACGGCGAGGGCGGGGCCGTGCAGGCCGAGGGTGTAGGCGATGCGGGCGGGGATGATCGAGTTGTCCCAGCCGGTGGCGGAGTGGGTCTCGATGTTCCGCGGGTCGGCGCCGGTGGCCAGGTGGTACTCCTGCGCCATCGTGCCCATGAACACGCCGGTGCGGGTGCCCTCGAGGTCGCCGTGGACGATCCGGGCGTCCTCGATGGCGGCCCAGGCGCTTTCGAGGGCCATGCGCTGCTGGGGGTCCATCTGGCGGGCTTCGGCGGGCGAGATGCGAAACAGCTCGGCGTCGAAGCCGGCGACGTCGTCGAGGAAGCCGCCCCACCGGGTGGTCATCCGGCCGGGGGCGCGGGGGTCGGGGTCGAGCCACTCGTCGGCGTTCCAGCGGTCGCGGGGGACCTCGCGTACGGCGTCGACGCCGGCGAGGAGGCTCTGCCACAGCCCGTCGGGGGTCTCGATGCCGCCGGGCAGCCGGCAGCCGAGGCCGACGACGGCGATGGGTTCCCGCGCGTGGGCGCGGGCGCGGGCGCGGGCGGTCCCGGTGCCGGTGCCGGGCGACGCGGGCCGTTCGTCGCCCGCGAGGTGGCCTGCGAGGGCGGCCACGGTGGGGTACTGCCAGGCGACCCAGGCGGGCACGGGGCGGCCCAGCCACGCGGAGACGCTCTCCAGCATGGCCACGATCGAGACGGAGGTCATTCCCAGGTCCCGCAGGGAACGGTGCTCGTCCACCGAGCCGGGGCCGATCTCCAGGAGTCCGGCGATCGTCTCCCGCAGCCGGGCGGCTATGTCCGCGGCGACGGGCACGGGTGCGGCAGCGGCGGAGCTGTTCACCTGGGCGTTGCTCATCTGGGCATCCTTGGAGATCGTTGAACCGAGGCCTCGGCAGAAGATTGGGAGGGCCGGGCGCGGTGTGCGCCCGGCCGTGGGGGTCAGTCCCGGCGGCCGGTGACGGCCGGGCCGGCGGTGGTGGCCGGGGGTGAGGCGGGTGCGTTGCCCGGTTCGGGGGTGAGCGGGCCGCTGCCGCCGTACTGGGCGCGCAGGGCCGGGCTCAGGTTCCGGGACCCGGCGATCTGGGCGTAGACGCCCACCGCTTCGGTGGGGGTGCGCTCCATGGTGGTGCGGTCGACGGCGTAGAGGCCGAAGCGCGGCTTGTAGCCGCCGAGCCACTCGAAGTTGTCCATCAGGCTCCAGTGGTAGTAGCCGCGGACGTCGACGCCTTCGGCGCGGGCCCGCTGGATCTGCTCCAGGGCGCGGACGATGAACTCGGCGCGGCGCTTGCCGGAGGCGGTGGCCATGCCGGACTCGGAGACCAGCAGGGGCAGGCCCTTGTAGCGGCGGCTGAAGTCCTTGAGGACGGGGTAGAGGCCCTGCGGGTCCGACTCGTATCCCATGTCGGGGATGAAGTAGGTCGGGTCCTTGAGCGGGAAGCAGGGCGGTGCGCCGCACACGTCGACGTTGATGACGGGCAGGGTGGTCGGCCCGGGGGTGGTCGGGTCGGTGACGCCGGTGCGGTCGTAGAGCTGGATGCCGAGCCAGTCGAGGGTGTTCTTCCACTCGGGGTGCTGCTCGTCGGGGGTGCCGTCGTAGTTGGCGTCGAAGGTGCCGTAGCGCAGCGAGTCGAGGAAGTTCAGCTCGAAGAAGCGGCGGAAGCGGTCGCGGGCGGCGATGTCGCGCGGCTCGGTGCTGATCTTGCCGTCGCGGACGGCCTCGTACTGCTTGACGCTGGCGGTCAGGCCGACGCTGGCGCCCGGGTCCACCTTCTTGATCGCCTTGTACATGGCGGCGTGCGCGTCGATGTACGTGCGCACGGCGGGCGCGAACTTCGTCTCGAAGTTGGTGGGCAGGTTGGCCTTGCCGGGCGGGCCCGCGCCGAAGGCGTGCGAGAACATCATGTAGACGCCGGGCTCGTTGAGGGTCACCCAGTCGCGGACCCGGTCGCCGAAGCGCTGGGCGAGCAGCTTGGAGTGGTCGGCCATTGCCTTGACGACGAGCGGCCCGCCCTGGGGGTGGTCGAGCCCGCAGAGGTTGGTGTCCGAGGGCCCGTTGGCACAGGTGACGTCCTCGGGGTTGTCCACCCACACCGGGTTGGCGAAGTGGTGGACGGTGACGACCGGGCGGATGCCGCGGGCGACGAGGGCGTTGATCACCTTGTTGTAGTGGGCGATCGCCTGCTCGTCGATCTGGCCGCGGCGGGGCTCGATGCGCGCCCACTCGATGCCGAAGCGGTACGAGTCGACCTTCAGGGCGGCGATGAGGTCGATGTCCTCGATGGCCAGCGTGTAGCCGTCGACGCCCTCTCCGACGGCGGGGCTCTTGCCCATGCCGCCTTCGGCGACGGGCTGGGTCCACTTGTACCAGTCGGTGTTGGTGTTCTGGTCCTCGATCTGGGTGGCGGAGCTCGAGACACCGAACCGGAAGCTGCCCTTGCCGAACGGCGAGGAGAGGGAGCCCGGCTGGGCGAACCGCGCCGGTCGCTGGGTCGGGGAGGAGGCTTCCTCGGCGGCCGCCGTGGGAGCCAGGAGTCCTGCGGCGAGGATTACCGCCGCCGCGGTCTGCAACAGTCTTTTCACGATGCCTTCCAGAGGGGGCCGAGGGCTGAGTCGTCCGCCCCCACCCTCGTGAGACCGTCTCGAAGGCCACTGGAGGCTCCGTACAGCCCGGGCCCCGGGGCCCCACCGCCCCCGTCCCGGCGGCGCCGGAACGGGGGCGGGAACGCGGAAGCCCCCGGCCGGATGGCCGGGGGCTGGCGTCGCGTCGGGGCTGGGCGGGGTCTGGGGGTCAGCCGGCGTTCTGCGTGAGGTACTTCTCGATGGCGTCGGCGGCCACCGCGGGGCCGTCGACCTGGCGCATGGTGGCGCTCAGGCTCTCCACGCGGGCGGTGGTCCCGCTGTCGGCGGCCACGGCCGCGACGGCCGCGCGCAGGCTGTCGACGGTGGTGTCGTCCTTCGCCAGGTGGCGGCCCAGGCCCAGCTCGTCGACGCGCAGGGCGTTGGCCTTCTGCTCGTTCATCTGGGGGACGACGACCATGGGCACGCCGTTGTACAGGGACTCCATGACGCTGTTCATGCCGCCGTGGGTGACGAACAGCTTGGCGTGGCGCAGGACTTCGAGCTGCGGCACGTGGCGGCGCACGTCGAAGTTGGCGGGCAGCGGGCCGAGGTCGGCGGCGTCGATGTGGTCGCCGACGGCCATGACGACGTCCCACTCGGTGTCGCCGAACGCCGTGACCGCCATGCGGAAGAACTCGGCCCAGCCGGTGGCGGCGGTGCCGAGCGAGATCAGCAGGACCGGGCGGTCCGCGGAGGCGGGCTCCCACGAACCCTGGAAGGAGCGGTCGCCCAGGCAGGGGCCGGCGAAGACGAAGCGGTCGTCGAAGGTGTCGCCGTCGTAGTGGAAGTCGCGCGGCAGGAAGATGACGCCGAGCTTCTCGATGTTCTGGAAGAAGGCCATGGGATCGGCCGGCAGGTTGAATTCCGGAAGGAGACCGGCGAGCTTGCCGATCATTTCCATGACCTGCGGGTCGGCGTATTCGGCCAGCGGGAATTTCTCCTGGATGGAGAAGTGCTCGTTGGCTCCGTAAGTGGGGTAGAGCCGGACGAGCGGGATGTCGTGCTTGCCGCCGTAGAAACGCCCGCCCCAGGACATGAAGTCGTGGACGATGACGTCGGGACGGTTCTTCTCGTAGAAGGGGCCGACCTGCTCGACGAGGCCGGTCGCGTCGTCGAGACAGCGCATTCCCTCGCCCGCGTTGGCCTCCTCCGTGTAAGGGGAGCGGTAGAACTCACCGAATACGGAGTCGTAGCGGACGGCCTCGGCGCCGATCGCTTCTATCGCGGGCGCGAAGTGGTCGGTCACCGTGCAGGTGACTCGATGCCCCCGCTTGACCAGTTCTTCGACGACGCCGAGCGTCGGATTCACGTGGCCGATGGCCGGAAAATTGAAGAACGCAATGTGCGAAGGCATGGAAACCCCTCTTCCTGGAACCGCGGTACGGGCGAACCGTGTGCCACGGTAGCAGTGCCTCCGGTATCCCGAATCCGCGTGGATCCGGAATACCGGAGCTTTCCGGCCAGCCGGAGGATGAGTGGCTAGAAAGGCACCGACTTGCCGAGCGCCACGCGCAGGCAGCCGATCTGCCCGCAGTGGTAGGCGTCGTGCATCTGGATGATGGACAGCGCCTTGCCGAGGTTCTTCAGCCGGTCGTCGCCGAACGGCTCCAGCGGGGACTCGCTGT
Source organism: Streptomyces sp. cmx-11-4 (assembly GCA_049998195.1). GTDB lineage: Bacteria > Actinomycetota > Actinomycetes > Streptomycetales > Streptomycetaceae > Streptomyces. The sequence continues at coordinate 95,710 of JAEBET010000016.1, read as the reverse complement.
CGAGGTCCTCGGGGCGCAGCCCGGCCACGAAGGCCCGCATCCGCGCGTGGACCTGCTGGTAGAGCTCGATCATCTCCGCCAGCGAAGGCCCCCAGGACCAATCGTTGTTGTCGTTGCCCGCGTAGTGCCGGGAGAACTCCTCGGTGACGAGGGACTCGGTGCCCTGGTGCAGGGTCGAGAAGTAGTCCGTGGCACAGATGAGGTGCCCGAGGAACCAGACCAGCGGCTTGTGCGGGGCCGGCGCGAGGCGCGCGGTCTCGTTGTCGAAGTCCTCGGCGAGCTCGAGCACCATGCCGTAGGCGAGGTCGAAATGGTGCAGGAAATGGGTGGTCAACGGCTGCGCCGGCGCCTCGGCGGTCACGGTCATGCGGTTGCTCCTTCTCTTGTCGTTCTCGAGTGGGGCTCGAGGGATCCTCGAGCGGTCCTCGGTGATCTCAGGCGGAACGGTCCCCGTCGTACGACTCGAATGCGCTCGGGCCGGGCGCCCGGACCTCGTCGAGTTTTGCTTTCGCATCGTCGAAGGTCGGCAGTTCCAGGGTTTCCTCGGAAACCCAGTTCGCGCCTTCCCAGTCGTACATGAGCTCTCGCACCTGGCGCGCCGCCGCCATGTGCGGACCCGATTTCAGGAATCCCTTCAGCGCCTCTTCGTCTTCCCAGATGCTGAGGCTCCGCGTGCTGTTGAAGTTCTTCTCGGATATCGCGAGCGTCACGGCCAGCAGACCGGAGCGGACGTACAGCTCGGCGAGAATGGCCTCGTTCAGGGCGATGGCGGCGGGCTCGTGTCCGGGTTTCGGCCAGCCGACGGACGTGGCGATCAGGTGCCGCTTGCGGAGCGGTTCCTTCAGCCGGCCGGTTTCCTCGTCGACCGCGGGGCCCACCCACGGGGCGACCACGTTGAGGTCGGACTCGTCCCCGGCCGCGAATTCCCGGAGGGAAACCGGTACCGGCCGCGGCTGCGGTGCTGAATTCTCGGACATTGGGTGTTTCACCGTTCCTTGCGTCGTACGACAAGCCGCTTGATTTCCGCGGCCTGGAGGTGGAGCACACCGAACTCGGGCTTGCGCACGAGTTCCAGCTCCGGGAGCAGCGGCAGCACCGCGTGCAGGACGGCCCGCAGCTCCAGCCGGGCCAGGTGGTGGCCCAGGCAGACGTGCTCGCCGTGTCCGCCGAACGCGATCTGCGCGCTGGCGTCGCGGGTGACGTCGAAGCGGTACGGGTCCTCGAAGACCGCCTCGTCGCGGTTGCCCGCCGGGTACCACATCGCGACGGTCTCGCCCTTGCGGATGAGCTTGCCGCCGATCTCGGTGTCCTGGGTGGCGGTGCGCACGAAGTTCACGGCGATCGACGTCCAGCGCAGGATCTCCTCGACGGCGCCGTCGACCAGCGACGGGTCCTCGATGAGCTTGTGCACCTGGTCCGGGTGTTCCAGCAGGGCCTGGATGCCGCCGGTCGTCGCGTTGCGGGTGGTGCCGATGCCCGCGACCAGCAGGTTGAAGATGGTGTAGAGGATCTCGTGGAAGGACAGCGCCTCCCCCTCGATCCGCGCCCGGGCCAGCCGGCTGAGCACGTCCGTGCCGGTGCCGTCGATCTCGGCCATGCGCTGCTGGACCAGGCCCGCGACATAGCCGTTGAGGGCGCCCATGTTGCGGGCGAAGGTGGCCTCGGCGTCCTCGCCGTCCCGCTGGTTGTCGGGGTCGCCGGGCGCCGTGGTGCCCTCGGTCCACTCGAAGATGTCGTCCCAGTCCTTCAGGGGCGCCCCGACCAGTTCGCAGATCGCCGCGACGGGCAGCCGCGCGGACAGGCTCTTGGCCACGTCCGCGGTGCTGCCGTCCTCGTCGAGCAGGCGGGTGAACGCCTGCGCGTACTCGGCGGCGAGCTCGTGGAACCGCTCCTCCAGCTCCTTGATCGCCTTGGGCGTGAAGCAGGGCGCCATGACCTGGCGCAGGTGGCGGTGGCGCGGCGCGTCCATGTACGACAGGGCCGGCGGCATGTCCGGGGCGTGCCCGAACATCTCGGCCCGCGCCTCCAGCTGGGCCTCGAACATGTCGACGGCCTCGGGGGTGTCCAGGGTGACGCGCTGCGCGCTGGAGAAGAGCTTCGGGTTGCGCGAGACGTACGCGATGTCCTCGTGCCGGGTCAGCACCCAGAACGGCTCGAAGCCGGGGCGCCGGTACCAGAACACCGGCTCCTCGCGGCGCAGCAGGTCGAACTCCGCGTACGGGTAGCCGCCGTTCGCGGCGTACGCGGTCTCATCGGTGATGTCGAGGGTGTCGAGAGTCAGCATGACGGTACGTCTCCTTCAGCGTGCGGTGGTCTCGAGGAGGAAGGAGACGACCGCCGCGAGGGTCTCCGTCCGGCGGTCGGCGGTCTCGGCGGCGCCGTCGAGCAGGCGGGCGCCGGGCACCTCGGCGGCGAGCCGCTTGGCGAGGGCGGCGGGGGCCAGCGTGCTGTCGCCCGGCAGCACCAGCAGCGGCGCGGGGAACTGCGCCATCCACTCCTGCGGTACGGAGAAGTAGTCGGAGCCCTGCGGCCAGAGGCCGTCGCGGAACCGGACGACGCGCACGATGTAGCGCTCCCGGCGCAGGGCGAGGATCTCCTCGCGGAAATCGGCCGAGCCCTCGAGCTGGCGGGCGTACGGTCCGGCGCCGGGCCGGGCCGCGAAGCCGCCGCCCCGGCCGGCCTCCTCGATCAGGCCGTCGATGCCTTCGGCGCGGGGCAGGCGCATCGGCTCGTCGAAGGTCGCCAGGAAGTCGCCGAAGCCGTTGCCCTCGGCGAGTCCGACGGGGGCGTGGGCGACGACGGACGCGATCCGGTCGGGGGCGTCCTGGACCAGCCGCCAGGCCTGGGCGGTGCCGGCGCCGGAGGCGGCGATGTGGGCGCGCTCGATGCCCAGTTCGTCGAGGACGGCCAGCAGGTCGGCGGCGGTGCGTCCGTAGCAGAACGGCTCGGCGGGGCCGGTGCTGAGGCCCTGGTGGCGCGCGTCGACCGTGATCACCTGGAACTGTCCGGCGAGGGCGTCGGCGGTCTCGGTGAAGGCGGCCCGCTCGGTGTCGCACTGGCCGGGGATCTCGCCGGGGCCGATGAGCAGGACGGGGAAGCCGGTGCCGCGCACCTCGTAGTGGATCCGCGCCCCGTCCGGGCGCACGGTCTCAGGCATGGTTCTCCTCCAGGCTGGTGGCGATCGTGGCGATCGCGTTCATGAGTTCGGCCGCCATGGCCTCGGGGTTGGTGATCGGCGCGGCGTGGGATCCCTCGATGGCGCGGGGTACGTAGAGGGCGCCGGTCAGCTCGCGCCACACCTCCATGGACCCTTCGGGCAGCACCGGGTCGGTGGTGCCCGACACCGCGAACAGCGGTACGTCCAGGGCCGGGCGGGTGATGCCGCGCAGCACCGCCCGGTGGTTCTCGGCCAGGACCGTGTCGGTGCGCAGCCGCTGGACGTATTCGGCGAGCAGTTCCTCGCTGGCGAGGACCTCGTCGGGCAGCAGCCCCTCCAGGAGGGCGGCCAGTTCGCGCGGGTCGGCGCCGTCCAGGTCCCCGGTGAGCTCGCCGAGCCGGTCGAGGCCGGGGGTGAGCGGGGCCAGGGGCGGCAGCGCGCAGGCCGCGACGAGGGCGAGGGGCGGTACGGCGGGCCGGTGGGCGAGGCGGTGCGCGACCTCCCAGGCCAGCCAGGAGCCCTGGCTGTGGCCGTACAGGACGACGGGCGCCCCGCCCGCTGCCGGGGCGAGCCGGCCGGCGAGGGCGGCGACGACCTGGTCGGCGAGGGCCATCATGTCGGTGACGGGTGCCTCGTCGGCGCGGCCCTCGCGGCCCGGCAGCTGCACGCCGAGGAGTTCGACGTCGTCGGGCAGGTGGCGCACCAGCGGCACGTGGCCGCCGGTGGTGCCGCCCATTCCGGCGACGCAGACGATACGGGCCCGCGGGTTCTCGGCCGGCTTGAGGACGCGCAGCCAGGGGTTGTCCTGGCCGCGGGCCGCCGCCGGAGCCTGGGGCGTGCTGCCTACGGGGGCGAGCGTGACGCCGAGGTGGGCGGCGATGCCCTCGCAGGTGGCGTGGCGCAGGATCGCCTCGGTGGTGACCGCGAGGCCGGTGCGGCGGGTCAGTTCACCCCGGACCTTCACGGCCATCAGCGAGTCCAGGCCCAGCTGCTGGAGCGGTTGGTCCGCGTCCAGTTCCGCCTCGGCCATGCCGAGGACGGGGGCGACCTCGCCCTTGACCAGGGCCGTCAGCGTGACCTGGCGTTGCTCGGGGCTCTGCCCGGCCAGGGCCGTGCGCAGTTCCGCTCCGGCCGAGGCGTCCGGCGCCTGTTCGGCGTCCGGTTCGCGGGCCTCGGGCAGGGTGTCGAGCAGCGGGCGCGGCCGGGCCGCCCGGTAGGCGGGTGCGAACGCCGTCCAGTCGATGTCGGCGACGCCGAGCGCCGCGAGGCCCGCGCCGAGGGCGATGTCGAGGGCGTCCAGGGCGAGTTCGGGCGCCATGGTGCGCAGGCCGCGGGAGCGGGCGGCCCGCTCGGCCTCGGCGGTGACCATGCCGCCGCCGGCCCAGCCGCCCCAGTGCAGGACGGTGGCGGTGAGCCCCTGGGCCCTGCGGTGGCGGGCGAGCGCGTCGAGCGCCGTGTTGGCGGCGCCGTACGCGGCCTGCCCGGCGCCGCCCCACAGGCTGGCGCCGCTGCCGTAGAGCACGAACGCGTCGAGCTCGCGGCCCGCGAGGGCCTCGTGCAGGTGCCAGGCGCCGTGCACCTTGGCCGCGTTCTCCTCGGCGGCGGCCTCGGGGGTGAGGCCGGTGAGGGCGGCCGGGCGGGACAGGCCCGCCAGGTGGGCGACGGTGCGCAGCGGACGCCGCGGGTCGCCGGTGCGGGCGAGCAGCGCGGCGACCTGCCCGCGGTCGCTGATGTCGGCCTGCTCCAGGGTGAGTTCGACGCCCAGGGCGGCGAGCTCGGTGCGCAGCAGCTCCGTCTCGGGGGCGGCCCCCGCGCGGCGGGAGGCCAGCACGATGTGCTCGGCTCCGCGGGCGGCGAGCCGCCGGGCCAGGTGCAGGCCGAGGGCTCCCTGGCCGCCGGTGATCAGTGCGGTGCCGTGGGTGGACCAGGTGTCGGCCGGGCGCGGGGCGGTGCGCCGCAGGCGCCGTACGTGGCGGCCGTCGGCCCGCAGCGCCACCTGGTCCTCGTGGTCGCCCGCGGCGAGGCAGGCCACCAGGGCGCCGGCCCAGCCCGGGTGGGGCCGCGCCGGCAGGTCGACGGTGCCGCCCCAGCGCAGCGGGTCCTCGAGGGCGGCGACCCGGCCGAGGCCGGTGACCAGCGCCTGCAGCGGTGCGGGGGTGCCGGCGCCGTCGGTGTCGGCCGCGCCGCGGGTCAGCGCCCACAGCGGGGCGTCGAGCCCGAGGTCGCCGAGCGCCTGGAGCAGGGTGAGGGTGGTGGCGAAGCCCGCCGTGGAGCCGGAGCCGTCCGGGGTGCCGTCGAGGGAGCCCAGGGTGAGGACCCCGGCGGGCGGCTCGGGCAGGGCGGTCAGGGCGGCACCGAGCGCGGCCCGGTCGGCGGTGGCCCCGATGCGGTACGGGGTGGCTCCCGCGGCGCGCAGGGCGTCCTCGACCGCGTCGGCCGTCTCCGTTTCGGCGGCGGTGGTCACCAGCGCCCAGGGTCCGGCCAGGGAGGCGGCCTGGCCTGCGGGGGCCGGGGAGAGCTCCCAGGCGTCCTCGTACAGCCAGCCCGCGACGGTCTCGCGGGACTCCTGGCCCCGCCACCAGGCGGAGAGCAGCGGGAGCAGTTCCCCGATGCCCTCCCGGAGGCGTTCGGGCGCGTCGAGCAGCTCGGCCAGGCGGGCCGGGCCCTCCTCCAGGGCGGCCTCCCAGAAGGCCCGGTCGGCGGCGGCGCGGGGGGCGTCCTCCGGCTTCGGCGGGTCGATCCAGTAGGAGCGGCGCTGGAAGGCGTACGAGGGCAGTTCGGCGACCCGGGCGGCGCCGTCGCCGGCCCAGATCCGCTCCCAGGGCACGCGGTGGCCGTGGGTGTGCAGTTCGCCGAGGGTGCGCAGGAGTTCGGAGCGGTCGCCGTGGCCGCGCCGCAGGGTGCCGGCCACCAGGGCGTCGGCGCTGCCCTCGGTGAGCGGCATGGCGAGGACGGGGTGCGGGCTGACCTCGATGAACACGTCGTGGCCGGTGTCGGTCAGCTGCTGCTGGGCGAGGTCGAGGCGGACGGGTTCGCGCAGGTTGCGGCACCAGTAGGCGGCGCCCAGTTCCCGGCCGTCCAGGAGGGTGCCGGTGACGGTGGAGTAGAACGGCAGCCGACCGGTGGCGGGTGCCAGGTCCGCGAGGTCGGCCTCGAGGCCGGGGAGCAGGGCGTCCATCCAGTGGCTGTGCGAGGCGACGGGCGCCTCCAGCTTGCCGCAGACGATGTCCTCGTCGTCGAGGGCGAAGAGCAGGTCCTCGATGGCGTCGGCGTCGCCGGACAGGGCGACGGAGGTGGGGGTGTTGACGGCGGCGACGGAGACGGCGTCCCCGTACGGCGCGATCCGCTCCTCCACCTGGGCCAGCGGGAGTTCGACGACGGCCATGGCGCCGACCCCGGCGACCGCCTGGAGGGCGCGGCTGCGGACGGCCATGATCCGGGCGCCCTCTTCCAGGGTGAGCGCGCCGGCCACGACGGCGGCGGCGACCTCGCCCTGGCTGTGCCCGGTCACGGCGTCGGGCTCGATGCCCAGCTCGCGCCAGGCGGCGGCGAGGGCGAGGTACATGGTGAACATGACGGGCTGTACGACGTCCAGGCGGCGGGCGGAGAGTTCGGGACCGCCGGTGGCGCGCAGCACGTCGGTGACCGACCAGCCGAGCTGGGGTGCCAGCAGGGCGTCGCAGTCGCGGACGGTCTGCGCGAAGGCGGGTGACTGCTCGAGCAGGGCGGCGCCCATGCCGTCCCACTGGCTGCCCTGGCCGGGGAAGACGAAGACGGTGCGGCCGCGGCCGCGGGCGGTGGCCCGGCTGACGTCGGTGTGCGAACGGTCCTCGGCGAGGGCGCGCAGCGCCGCGGCGGCCTCGTCGGCGGTGGCGGCCGTGACCAGGGCGCGGTGGCCGAAGTGGGTGCGGCGCAGGGCCGCGGTGCGGGCGACGTCCGCGAGCGGGACCTGCCGGTGCTCCTCCAGCCAGTCGGCCCAGCGGCCGGCCTGCTCCCGCAGGGCGGCCTCGGTGCGGGCGGACAGGACCACCGGGACCGCCCCGGCGGGACGCTCCTGCGTGGCGGGGGTGGTGTCCGGTGCCTGTTCGAGGACGACGTGGGCGTTGGTGCCGCCGATCCCGAAGGAGGAGACGCCGGCGCGGCGCGGTCCGTCCTCCTGCCAGGGCTTGGTCTCGGTGTTGACGTAGAAGAGGTTCGGGTCGAGGCCCATCTCCGGGTTGGGGTGCTCGTAGTTGAGGCTGGGCACCAGCTCGCCGTGGTGCACGGCCAGCGCGGCCTTGATGAGCCCGGCGATACCCGCGGTGGCGTCCGCGTGGCCGATGTTGGTCTTCACCGAGCCGATCGCGCAGGGCTCCGCGCGCTCGGCGGAGCCGAAGACCTGCTGGAGGGCCTGGACCTCGATGGGGTCGCCCAGCGCGGTGGCGGTGCCGTGCGCCTCGATGAGGCCGACGCTGTCCGGGGTGACCCCCGCCGACGCCTGGGCCTCGGCGATCACGTAGGCCTGTCCCTGGACGCTCGGCGCGGTGAAACCGGCCTTGGCGGCGCCGTCGTTGTTGACGGCGCTGCCGCGCAGCACGGCGTACACGGTGTCCCCGGCCTCGACGGCGTCGGACAGCCGGCGCAGGACGAGCATGCCGACGCCGCTGCCGAAGACGGTGCCCGCGCCCTTCTCGTCGAAGGCGCGGCACTTGCCGTCCGGGGAGACGACCAGGCCGGGCTGGTGGACGAATCCGCGCTTGAGCGGGATGGTCAGCGAGGAGGCGCCGACCAGGGCGACGTCGGACTCGCCGCGCAGCAGGCTCTCGCGGGCCAGGTGGGCGGCGACCAGGCCGGTGGAGCAGGCGGTCTGGACGGAGAGGGCGGGCCCGCGCAGGTCGAGCTTGTGGGCGACGCGGGTGGCCAGGTAGTCGTTCTTGTTGCCGATCATCGAGCGGTAGAAGGAGGACAGGTCGCCCGAGGCGTCCTGGTGGTAGCCGCCGAAGCCGGTGCCGCCGAAGACGGCCACGTTGCCGTCGAACGCGGCCGGCACGATGCCGGCGTGCTCCAGGGCCTGCCAGGCGGCCTCAAGGAACAGCCGGTGCTGCGGGTCCATGACCTCGGCCTCGGCGGGCGAGTAGTCGAAGAAGGGCGCGTCGAAGAGGTCGGCGCCGTCGATCAGGCCGCGGGAGCGGACGTAGGCCGGGTCGGCCAGTTCCTCCTCGGTGGCGCCGGCGGCGCGCAGTTCCTCGTCGCTGAAGTGGGTGATCGACTCGACGCCGCCGCGCAGGTTGCGCCAGAAGGTGTCGAGGTCGGGTGCGCCGGGCAGCTTGCAGGCCATGCCGACGATGGCGACGGCGTCCTCGCCGGAGCGTTCGCGGTGGGCCGCGGACTGCTGGCGGGCGAGCGTGGCGTGGGAGCCGTCCCGCAGGTAGCCGGTGAGCTGGCGGACGGTCGGGTAGCGGAAGAGGGTGGAGAGCGGGAACTCCCGGCCCAGGCCCGCGCAGATGATCTTGTGGGCTTCCAGGGCGCTCATGGAGTTGGCGCCGAGGTCGAAGATCCCCTTGTCGGGGTCGACGGACGGGATGCCGAGCACGTCGGCCCAGGCGCCTGACACCAGGGCCTCGAGGCCGCCCTCGCCCGCGGACTCCCGGCCGTCGGCGGCGCGTGCGGCCGCGGCGGCCGGCGCCGGGGCGTCCAGGCGCAGCAGGGCGTTCCGGTCGACCTTCTTGTTGGGCGTGTGCGGCAGTTCGGGGAGGCGGACCAGCCGGGACGGGACCATGTAGGCGGGCAGCCGCCCGGCGAGCGCGGCGAGCAGCTCCTCGTCGGCGACGGTGCGGCCCGGGGCCGCGGTGAGGTACAGGCACAGCCGGGGGTCGCCCGGCACGTCCTCGCGGACCACCGCGGCGGCCTCGGCGACGCCGGCGTGCTCGGCGGCGACGGCCTCGATCTCGCCGAGTTCGATGCGGTGGCCGCGCAGCTTGACCTGCGCGTCGACGCGGCCGCAGAACTCCAGGGAGCCGTCGGCCCGGTAGCGCACGACGTCGCCGGTGCGGTACATGCGGGCGCCGTCCCCGGCGAACGGGTCGGCGAGGAAGCGTTCGGCGTCGAGCTCGGGCCGGTTCAGGTAGCCGCGGGCGACGGCGAGGCCGCCGATGAACAGCTCGCCGCGGGCGCCGCGCGGCACCCGTTGTCCGGCCGCGTCCAGGACGTACAGCAGGTTGCCGTGCAGCGGCCGCCCGAGCGAGACCTCGCCCGGGACCGCGTCCCAGGCCGCCGACCACACGGTGGTCTCCGTCGGCCCGTACATGTTCATCAGGCCGCCGGGGCACAGCCGGTCCAGCTTGCGGGCGAGGCCCCGGTCCAGGGCCTCGCCGCCGACCAGCATCCGGTCCAGGCCCTGGACGAGCGAGCGGCCGTCGGCGTCGGCGAGCAGCATGCGCGCCAGGGAGGGCGTGCACTGCAGATGGGTGGGGGCGTAGGGGAGGTAGTCGGCCCAGCCGGCCGGGCCGCCCCGGCCCACGACGACCCGGTAGCCCCGGGTCAGGGTCCACAGCAGTTCCAGCGTGGAGATGTCGAAGGAGAGGCTGGTGACGGCGAGCCAGGTGTCGCCGGGGCCGCCGCCGACCCGCTCGTCCATCGCCGTGCAGAAGGTGGCGAACTGGGCGTGCTCCAGCTGGACGCCCTTGGGCAGGCCGGTGGAGCCCGAGGTGTAGATGACGTACGCGAGGGCGGACAGCCCCGGGAGCGTGTCCGGGTCGTCCGGGATGCCGTCGTGGCCGTCCGGGATGCCGTCCTGGTCCGCGCTGTCCGCCAGCGCGTCGGCCAGCAGGACGGCGACGTCGTCGGCGGCGACCTCGGGCGAGCCGTCGCGGGTGGAGACCACCAGCGACAGCCCGCTGTCGCGGATCACGTGCTCCAGGCGGGCCTTGGGGTACTCCGGGTCCAGCGGTACGTACGCGCCGCCCGCGAGCCAGGTCGCGAGCACCGACACCACGAGGTCCGCCGAGCGCGGCAGGTGGATGCCGACCAGCGTGGCGGGGCCGGCTCCGGCGGAGCGCAGGTGCCCGGCCATCGCCGCGGCCCGCGCCACCACCTGCCGGTAGGTCCAGGTGCGGCCGCCGTCGACCAGCGCGGGCGCGTCGGGGGTGCGGCGGGCCTGGGCCAGGATCCGCTCCAGGGCGGTGGGGCCGGCGGCCTCGCCGGACACCCGGCCGCCGCGCTCCTCCAGCCAGGCCAGCTCCTCGCCGGAGATCAGCTCCAGGGCGCCGATGGGCCGGGCCGGATCGGCGACGGCCGATTCCAGCAGGGTCCGGAAGTTGTCCGCGAGGCGGGCGGCCGCCTCGGCGCCGAGGACGCCGGGGAGGAACTCCACCTCGCCCACCAGCCCCTCGCCGTCGGGGGCGAGGGTCAGTCCGACGGCCGACTTGGCCACCCCGCGCGGGCCGCCGCCCACGGCGGCGTCCGCGGACGCCGCCCAGGCGCCGCGTCCCTCGCCGAGCGCGGGCAGGCTGCTCGCCCGGTAGTTGAAGACGGCGCTGAACAGCGGGTTGTCCTCGCCGGTGCGCTCGCCGCCGACGGCCTTGACGAGCTCGGTCAGCGGCAGGTCCTGGTGCTCCATCAGTTCCAGGACGCGCGGCGCGGCCGCCGCCAGGACCTGCTCGAAGCTGGGGTCGCCGGTCAGCTCGCAGCGCAGCGGCAGGGTGGTGACGAGGAAGCCGAGCAGGCCCTCGGTGCCGGCCAGCTGGCGGTTGGCCCAGACGGTGCCGAGGCCGAAGTCGTACGCGCCGGTGGTGCGGGCCAGCAGGACCGCGAAGGCGCTCGCGTACACGGTGTAGGGGGTGACCCCGGTGCGGGTGGCCAGCTCCTCCACACGGGTGCGCAGTTCGGCGGGGAGCGTGAATCCGGTGGTGCCGCCGTCGCTCTCGCCGTCGGAGGCGGGCAGTTCGAGACGCCCCATGCCGGTGAGCCGCTCGCCGATCACGCGCAGGCCCTCGGCGAAGTGGCCCTCCTCCAGGGCGCGCTGCTCCCAGGCGGCGAAGTCGCCGAGCTGGAAGGCGGGTTCGGGAGCCTCGGGGGCGCCGCCACCCGCGCAGGCGGTGTAGGCGGCGTAGAGCTCCTGCGTGAAGACGGACAGGGACCAGCCGTCGGTGACGGCGTGGTGCAGGAAGATGCCGATCAGCTGGCCGCCGTCATGGGTGTCGGCGAGCAGGCAGCGCAGCAGGCCGGGGCCGTCGAGCGGCATCGGCCGGCGCTCCTCCTCGCGCACCCGGGCGTCGAGCTCCCGCGCGTCGAGGTGGCTCAGGTCCTCGTGGGTGAACTGCGGCTCGGTCTCGGCCCGGACGATCTGGACCAGTGCCCCGTCGCGGATCGTCAGCGAGGTGCGCAGCGCCTCGTGGCGCGCCGTCACCCAGGTCAGCGCGGAGCGCAGCGCGGCGGGGTCGAGCCGCTCCTCGGTGCGCAGCACGAGGGGGGTGTGGTACTCGGCGCTGCCGGGGCGCAGCTGCTCCAGGAACCAGAGCCGGCGCTGGCCGTCGGTCGTCGGGTGTGCGCCGCGCGCCTCGGAGCGCTCGAGGGCCGTGGTGGGCGCGCTCTGCAGTACGCCGAGGGCGTGCGCGAGCAGGTGTCCGGCGATGTCCTGCGCGGTGGGGTGCTGGAAGGCGAGGTTCGCGGGCAAGGTGGCGGTGGTCAGCTCGGTCAGCCGGTTGCGCAGCTGGAGCGCCATGATCGAGTCGAGGCCGAGCTCCTGGAGCCGCTTCTCGGCGGGGACCGGCTCGGTGGCGCCGAGGACGGCGGCCGCCTCGCGCCGGACGAGGTCGGTGAGGACGTCGAGGCGTTCGCCCTCGCCGAGGGCGGCGAGGCGGGCGCGCAGGGCAGACGGGCCGGTGGCGTCCTTGTCCGCGCCGTCCTGGGCGGCGCGGCCGAGGGCGGCGATCTCGGCCTCGTCGAGGCGGCGGTAGCCGGGGACGTCGGTCCAGTAGGGCTTGCGCTGGAAGGCGTACGTGGGCAGGTCCGCGAGCCGGGCCGCGGAGCCGTCGGCCGGGGCGAACACCCGCGTCCAGTCGGCCTCGTAGCCCTGGGTGTGCAGGGCGCCCAGCGAGCGCAGCAGCTGGTCGAGGCCGCCCTGGTCACGGCGCAGGCTGCCGACGACGGCGCCGTCGCTGTCGGCGGTGGCGCTGGTCAGGGGCATCCCGAGGACGGGGTGGGGGGATATCTCGACGAAGACGCCGTGGCCGTCGGCGACGAGTTGCGCCAGGGCGAGGTCCATGCGGACGGTCTCGCGCACGTTGCGGCACCAGTAGGCGCCGTCGAGGCCGGTTCCCTCGACGACGGCGCCGGTGACCGTCGAGTAGAACGGCACGGCGGCCGCGCCGGGGCGCAGGTCGGCCAGCTGTTCGGCGAGCCAGGGCAGCATGGGATCGATGTGCGCGCTGTGTCCGGCGGTGTCCGACTGGATGCGGCGGCAGAAGACGTCGCCGCCCTCCAGCTCGGCCAGCAGCCGTTCCACGGCGTCCACGTCGCCGGAGACCACGGTGGAACCGGCGGTGTTGACCACGGCCACCGACAGGGCGGCCCCGTACGGCTCGATGAGCTCGCGGGTGCGCGCCACGGGCAGCTCGACCAGGGCCATCGCGCCCCGGCCGCTGCACTCGCGCAGCTGTCCCTGCGAGCGCAGCGCGGTCAGCCGGGCGCCGTCGGCCAGGGAGAGGGCGCCGCTGACGACGGCGGCGGGGACCTCGCCCTGGCTGGAGCCCACCACGGCGGCCGGTTCGACGCCGAGCGAACGCCAGACGGCGACCAGGCCGATCATCACGGCGAACAGGGCGGGCTGGAGTACGTCGATGCGCTCCAGGGTGAGTTCGGGGTCGGCCTCGCCGCGCAGGAAGGCCGTGACGGACCAGCCCGTCCACGGGGCGAGGGCCTCGTCGCACTCCTGGACGGCATCCCGGAACACCGGGCTCTGCTCCATGAGTTCGCGGCCCATGCCGAGCCACTGCGAGCCCTGGCCGGGGAAGACGAAGACCGCCTTGCCGCGCTCGCGCGCGGTCGCGGAGGTGACGGCCGGGTGCGGCAGGCCCGCGGCGAGGGCGGTGAGCGCCTCGGCGGCCTCCTCGGGTCCGGCCGCGAGGACCGAGGCGCGGGCCTCCAGCGGGGTGCGGTGCAGGGCCGCGGTGCGCAGGACGTCCGGCCAGTGGGCGCCCGGGCGGGCGGTGAGCCAGTCGGCCCAGCGGGCGGCCTGGGCGCGCAGCGCCGCCGTGTCGAAGCCGGAGACCAGCAGCGGGCGGGGGCCGGCCTGGGCACCGGCCGGGGCGGGCTCGGCGGGGGCGGGCCCGGCGGGGGCGGCTTCGGCCTCGGCCTCGGCGGGGGCGGGGGCCTCCTCGACGATGACGTGGGCGTTGGTGCCGCTGATGCCGAAGGAGGAGACGCCGGCCCGGCGCACCCGCTCGCCGCGCTGCCACGGCCGCAGTTCCTGTACGAGGCGCAGGCCGCTGTCCTCCCAGGGGATCTGCGGGCTCGGCTCGGCCGCGTGCAGGGTCGGGGGCAGCGCCTCGTTGTGGAGCGCGAGGATCATCTTCATCACGCCGACGACACCGGCGGCGGCCTGGGTGTGGCCGAGGTTCGACTTGGAGGAGCCCAGCCACACCGGCCGTGCCCCGTCGCGTCCGGGGCCGAAGACCTCGGCCAGCGCGCCGGCTTCGATGGGGTCGCCGAGCGGGGTGCCGGTGCCGTGCGCGTCGATCGCGTCGATGTCGGCGGGGGTCAGGCGGCCGGAGTCGAGCGCGTCGCGGATCACCCGCTGCTGCGCGGGCCCGTTGGGGGCGGTCAGGCCCTGGCTGCGGCCGTCCTGGTTGACCGCCGAGCCGCGGATCACCGCGAGCACCGGATCGCCGTCGCGCCGGGCCGCCGACAGCTTCTTCAGGACGAGGATGCCGACGCCCTCGGACCAGATGGCGCCGTCGGCCTGGGCGGAGAAGCTCTTGCAGCGCCCGTCGGGGGCCATCGCGCCGAGCCGGCTGGACTCCACGTACATGGCGGGCGAGCTCATCACGGTGACGCCGCCGGCCAGGGCCAGTTCGCAGTCGCCGCCGCGCAGCGCCGCGACCGCCGAGTGGATGGCGACCAGCGAGGAGGAGCAGGCGGTGTCGATGGTCAGGGCCGGGCCCTGCAGGCCGAGCGCGTAGCTGATCCGGCCGGAGACGACGCTGCCGGAGATGCCGGTGCCCTGGTAGCCGTCGAGGACCTCCAGGGGGGCGTTGCCGGTGTCGTAGTCGGAGCGCATCGCGCCCAGGTAGACGCCGGTGCGGCTGCCGGCCATCGTGTCGGGGCGCAGCCCGGCCCGCTCCAGCGCCTCCCAGGAAGCCTCCAGGACGAGCCGCTGCTGCGGGTCCATCGAGACGGCCTCGCGCCGGGAGATGCCGAAGAATTCGGCGTCGAACTCCTCGAGCCCGTCGAGGAACCCGCCCTCCTGCGCGTAGCTCTTGCCGGTCGCCGTGGGGTCCGGGTCGTACAGGTCCAGGCCGTCCCAGCGGGCGGGCAGCGGGCCGATGGCGTCACGGCCGGTGGCCAGCAGCTCCCAGAACTCCTCGGGCGTGGTGATGCCGCCCGGGAGCCGGCAGGCCATGGCGACGACCGCCACCGGCTCGTGCCGCTCGTTCTCCAGCTCGGCGTTGCGCTGCTGCAGCTGGATCACCGCAGCCATGGCCCGCCGGAGCCGGTCCTCGTTCGCCTGGGCGCTCATCTTGGCCATCCGTCTCGTTCTGTGGCACTGCCGTAAGGGGTCTGGGGGAAGGGGAGGGGGAGCGCAGCCGGCTCAGTTCCCGAGCGTGACGTCCATGTACGGGGGGAACTCGGGGATGCGGGCGAAGTCGTGCTCCAGCACCGAGATGTCGCCCTTCTTCGCGATCTCGCGGAAGCCGGCGAACTTGTAGGTGATGTACATGGTCCGGTTGCGGTCGGTGGGCACGAACTCGGCGCGCAGCTTCGCCCCGGCCCGGTGGGCCTCGCGGATCAGGTGGCCGAGCAGGACGGATCCGACGCCGCGGGACATGACGCGGCAGGACATCAGCAGCAGCTTGACGGTCCACACGTCCTCGCCGCGCTCCACGAGCGAGAGGCCGATCTTGCCGTAGGTGCCGTACTTGTCCTCCAGGCCGGCCACCAGCAGGTCGTGGTCCGAGGAGAGGCGGAAGGCGTCCAGTTCCTCGTAGGAGTAGGTGTAGCCGGTGGCGTTGAGCTGGTTCGTACGGACCGTCAGCTCCTCGGCGCGCTGGAGGTCGCGCTCCTCGGCGGGGCCGATCGTGAAGCGCATGCCGAGCGAGGCGAGGAACTCCTCCGAGGTGCCCTCGTGGGACTCCTCGGCGGCGTTGCGCTGCGCGTCGGCCCGGTAGAGGTGGCGGCGCTCGCGGGAGTCTGCGGTGACGAACCGGGGGTGCATCTCGGGCAGGTCCGGGATGCCGGCGGCGTCGACGGCGTCGATACACCGCACCTGGGGGTGGGCGAAGGCGACCTCGTCGCGTTCGAAGGGCTGGTCGTCGACGAAGGCGAGCGTGTCGATGCCGATGTTGATCGCCTTGGCGACGGCCTGCACGGACTCGGACTTGTTGCCCCAGTTGATCTGCGGGTAGAGGAAGTACTCGGCGATGCCGAACTCCTCCAGCTTGGCCATGGCCGCGGCGTGGTCGTTGCGGCTGGCGACGGAGTGCAGGATGCCGCGCTCGTCCAGGATCCGCAGGGCCTCCACGACCTCGGGGCGCAGGGTGACCTCGGCGTCCTCCAGCAGGACGCCGTCCCAGACGGTGTTGTCGAGGTCCCACACCACGCACTTGACGGTGGTCGTCTTGAGGGTGGCGGTGGTCGTCGTCTCGGTGCCGGTCGTCTCGGTGATCGTCGTCTCGGTGGTCGTCGTCATCGGTCACTCACTTCCACGGGCTGCGGCGGCGGGGGTGCGGCGGAACGGGGCCCGCTCCTGGAAGGCGTACTCGGCGAGGCCGACCTGGTGGAGCTGGGAGCTGCCCTCGATGACCTCCATGACCTTGGTGTCACCGAGCAGGCGCTGTACGGGGTAGTCGGGGCCGCAGCCGTTCGCGCCGTGGATCTGCACGGCGTCGGTGGCGGCGCGGGCGGCGGCGGTGGAGGCGAAGTACTTGGCCGTCGAGGTGGCGGCCAGGGCTCCCGGGTCGCGGGCGTCGCGCAGCCGTCCGGCCTCCAGGCTCAGCAGCCGGGCCGCCCGGGCGGAGGTGTACATCTCGCTGATCATGCGGCGGACCAGCTGGTGCTCCCGGATGGGTACGCCGAACTGGACCCGCTCGGCCGCGTAGTCGGTGCTGGCGTCCAGGCAGGCGTCGAGGATGCCGACGCAGCCCCAGCCCACCGTGTACCGGCCGAGGTCCAGGGCCGCGCCGGTCACGTGGGAGACGCCCAGGCCCGGCCGGGCCAGCAGGTTCTCGCCGGGGACGCGGCAGTGGTCGAAGTACACGTTCGCGGTCATCGAGGCGCGGATGCCGATCATGTCCTCGATCAGCTGGGTGCGCAGGCCCGGGGTGCCGCGTTCGACCAGCAGGGCGGTGGGGCCCTGCTCGCCGCGCCCGACGACGAGGAACAGGTCGGCGGTCTCGCCGTACGTGATCCACTTCTTGTGGCCGTCGAGGATCCAGTCCTCGCCGTCGCGGGTGACCCGCGTGGTGACGGCGGAGGCGTCGCTGCCGGTGCCCGGCTCGGACACGGCGAGCGCGGCGACGCGCTCCCCGCGGGCGAGCCGGGGCAGCCAGGTGTCCTTCTGGGCGCGGGTGCCCCAGCGGGCGACGGCGTGCGCCACCATCGTGTGCACGGTCAGCAGACTGCGCAGCGAGGAGCAGGCGCGGCCGAGCTCGGCCGCGAGCAGGCCGAGCGTCACCGCGTCGCGGCCGCCGCCGCCGTACTCGGCCGGGACCGGCAGCCCGAGCAAACCCTCGTCGGCGAGCAGCCGGACGGCCTCCGGCGGGGTGCGCTGGGCCCGGTGCCAGGCGTCGGCGTACGGGGCGACACGGGTGTCGGCGAAGGCCCGGAACTCCTTCTGGGCCTGCGCCTGCTCCGCGGTGAGCATCGTCGTCATCTGGGGTCGGCTCCGCTCGGCCTACTGGGGGACCGACGCGGCCAGCTTGCGGCTGACGAACGCGTCGAGGGCGCTGATGGAGCGGAAGTACTCCAGCTCGAGGTCCTCGTTCTCGACGGTGATGCCGAACTCGTGCTCCACGAAGGAGACGAGCTGCATCGCGAACATCGAGCTGACGAAGCTGAGCTCGAAGATGTCCTGGTCGTCCTTGAGGTCCTGCACCGGGATGAAGCGGGAGAGGTACTCCGCGATCCTGGCCTTGTTGTCCGTGCTCATCACTTTCCGTCCTGTCGTCTTCGGTACGGGGGAAGGGCGCGGGGGCGGTCGGTGCCCGCGCGGCGCCCGGTCAGCGGTACGTGTGGAATCCCTGGCCGCTCTTGCGGCCCAGCAGGCCGGCGGCGACCATCTTCTTGAGCAGGGGCGCCGGCCGGTACTTGCTGTCGTTGAAGCTCTCGTAGAGCACCTCGACGGACTTCAGGATGGTGTCGAGACCGATGAGGTCGGCGGTCTCCAGCGGGCCCATCTTGTGGTCGAAGCACGTCTTGAAGATGCGGTCGACGTCGGCCGGCGGCGCGACGCCGTCCTGCACGAGGAAGACGGCCTCGTTGATGGTGAGCATCAGGACGCGGTTGGAGACGAAGCCCGGGACGTCCTCGACGACGATGCACTCCTTGCCCAGCTCCGCGAGGAAGCGGCGGGCGGTGTCGATCGTCTCGGGGGTGGTGTGGTGGCCGCGGATGACCTCGACCATCGGCTTGAGCGGCACCGGGTTCATGAAGTGCATGCCGACGACGCGCTCGGGGCGGCTGGTGACCGAGCCGACCCGGGTGATGGAGATGGCCGAGGTGTTGACGGCGAAGACGACCTCGGGCCGGCAGATCCGGTCGAGCTCCTTGTAGACCTTCTCCTTGATCGCCCATTCCTCGGTCACGTTCTCGACGACGAAGTCCGCCTTGGCGAGCAGCTCGTAGTCGGTCGTGAACTCGATCTTCTCGAAGACCTCGGCGGGGTCCACCGCGGCCTTGCGGTTGAACATCGCGAAGGCCCGCAGGCTGCTGCGCAGCTCCTTGCGCGCGTTCTCGAGGATCTCCTCGGAGACGTCGACCAGGACGACGCGGTGGCCGGTCTGGGCGAGGTTCTGCGCGACTCCGACGCCCATGACGCCGGCGCCGACGACTCCTGCTGTCGTGAATTCCATTGGTGGTCGACTCCGTTAGCGTGCGCCGCGTACGGCGTAGATGTTGTGGATGTCCGTGCCGGCGTACAGCTCGTCCTGCTCGGCGTGCGCGGTGAAGCCGCGGCTCTCCAGGAGCGCCACGAGCCGGGCGACCTCGCCGTCGGCGTCGTGCGCCTCCAGCACCATCTGCTGGATCTTGGGCCAGTCCTCGTCGGCGATGCCGTCGATGACCTGGCGCTCGCTCTTCTGCACGTCGATCTTGATGAGGTCGATGCGCTCGATGTTCTGCTCGCGGATGACCGCGCTCAGCGGGCGCAGCCTCGCGGTGAACTCGATGGCCTCGAAGCGCACGTCCATCAGCTCTTCGGTGTACTCGGCGAGCTGGTCGGCCGCCTCGTCCCCGCCGGCTTCGCGCTGGTTGGCGATGATCGTGCGCAGGTTGTGCTTCTCCTCCGCCTCGTCGGGGTGGAAGGAGGACATGCCGGAGCTGCGCGGGTAGAAGGTGAACCGCGCCTCGGACTCGGTGTCGGAGATGCCGATGTTGAACAGCCGGGCGTCGACGCCGTGTTCGGCGGCGTTGCGGCTGAGCAGCTCGAACAGCGGCGGGGCCGGCTCGAAGGTGTAGGCCGTCACGTCCTTGGCCTCGTAGTGCGCGAAGAGCGTGAAGAGGCCGATGTTTCCGCCGACGTCGACCACGGTGGCGCCGTCGGGGAGGGTGATCCCGTTCTTGGCGTAGACGCGGTGGTCGAAGATGTCCTCGTAGAAGTGGAGGGTCTCCGCCTCGTTCTGGTGGGAGATCATCAGGCCGTTGGGGAGCCGGAAGCGGGCGAGCGAGCTTCCGGTGTGCGAGGAGCCGGACCCGTCCCCGGCCAGCGCCTCCTGCGGGTCGCGGCCGGCGCGCAGCGCGTCGATGGCGGTCGCGGTCCTCGCGAGCGTGGCCCACTCGTAGATCTGGCGCAGCGTGGGCTCGACGGAGAAGGCGCGGGTGATGCGCAGGATCAGGCGTGTGGCGAGCAGCGAGTTGCCGCCGAGCTCGAAGAAGGAGACGTCCCGCGGGAGCTGCTCCTCGGTCTTCAGCAGCCGGGCCCACAGGGCGTGCAGCTCCTGCTCGGTGGCGCCGGGCCCGTCCTCGGCGGCGGTGGCCGGGGCCGGGGCGGTGGCCGGGGCGGCGATTTTGTCGGTCGCGAGGTCCTGGGCGGGGTGGACCGTCCAGTCCACGGCGCCGCCGGCCAGCCACAGCCGGCCCAGCGCCTTGAGGGCGACGGCGGTGTCGGAGCGGCGCTCCAGCGGGTGGCGCATCGAGGCGATGACGGCGCCGTTGCCGACGCCGCGGACCTCGGTGGCGAGGCTGGCGAGGGTCTGGCCGGGGCCGGCCTCGAGCAGGACGTGCTCCTCGCCGATGGCGCGCAGGCCGTCGGCGAAGCGGACCGGGCTGACGAGGTGGCGGGCCCAGTAGCGCGGGTCGGTGGCCTGCTCGTCGGTGATGAGCTCGCCGGTGACGTTCGAGACGTACGGGATGCTCGGCGCGTTGAGCGTCAGGGTCCGCGCGAGCGCGGTCAGCTCGTCCGCGATCGGCTCCATCATCGTGGAGTGGAAGGCGTGCGTGGTGGCGACCCGGCGGTTGATGACCTCGCGCGTGCGCAGGGAGGCCTCCAGCGCGGCGATGTCCTGCTCGGGGCCCGCGACCACGCAGAACGCGTCGCCGTTGACGGCGGACAGCGAGAGGTTCGGTCCGAGCAGGGCCGCCGTGTCCTGCTCCGGCAGCATGACGGCGAGCATGGCACCCTGCGGCAGCGCGTCGATGAGCGCGGCGCGGCGGGCGACCAGGGTCAGCGCGTCCTTGAGGGAGAGCACCCCGGCCAGCGTCGCAGCCACGTACTCGCCCAGGCTGTAGCCGGTCAGGACGGCGGGGCGGGCGCCCCAGCTGCGCCACAGTCCGGCGAGGGCGTACTCGATGACGAACAGGGCGGGCTGGGCCAGCTTCGTGGCGTTCAGCCGGCGCTCCTCGGCGCTGACCGGCCCGCTGTCGCGGCCGAGCATGCGGCGCAGGTCCATGGCGGGCGCCTTCGCACCGTCGCCGGCCGGCTCCGCGGCGGCCTGCCCGGCGGCCGGGAAGATCACCTCGCGGATGTCCAGGCCGAGGTCGGGGGCGAGCAGTTCGGCGCAGCGGTCGACCTCGGCGCGGAAGACGGGGAAGTCCCGGTACAGGTCGCGGCCCATGCCGAGGTAGTGGTCGCCCAGGCCCGGGAAGAGGAAGGCCAGCGGCGCGGCGGTGGCGCCGGTCTCCTTGGCACCCAGCTCGGCCGGGCCCTCGGGGCCCGTCAGGACGGCGCCGCGGTGCGCGCCGGAGCCGGCGCCGCCGCCTGCGGCGCGCCGGGTCACCGGGGCGGCGGTGGCCGGGGCGGCGGCGCCCTTGAGGGCGGCGAGTCCCGCGTCGAGGGAGGCACCGTTGGTCCCGCTGACCAGGTCGAGGTGGAACGGGAGCGGACCGGTCGGCGGACCCGCCGCTTCGTGCCTCTCCTCGGCGGTGATCGTGTTGGGGGTCATACCTCTCCTTGGGTGTGTCGGAAAACCGGGCGAACGGCCAGTGCGCGGCCGCTCAGGCCAAAACAGCGGGTGCCGCAGGTGCACGCAAAGCAACCCCGGCCTGGGTGACCGGGGCTGCACATGTGTGAGGAGCGCCCGCGTGTCGCCCTGGTGTCTGTCCGAGGATTCCGTCGGGACCAGCCTGGCCAGGACGGCTTGAGCAGAGCCGGAGCAGCGGTGGACGCGGCCACGGGGGACTATGCGGCGCGGGTCGGGACCTGGGACTCGGCGTGGGCCTTGGCGAGGTTGAGGGTCGCCGTGCTGTTGCGGCCGAGCGCCTCGCGGACGTAGCGGCGGCATTCGGCGATGCCGGCCTCGGGGCCCAGGACGCGGGTGATGTTCTCCTCGCGCAGCACGACGCTGTGCTGCGAGGTGACGCTCACGCCGGTCGCGTCCTCGACGAGCGACCACTCGCCGGTGTGGGCCGACATCAGCAGGGGCGTCGCCGTCTGCTTGTAGACGATGCGCTGGGCGTGCGGGAAGCAGACGCGGACCGACTCGGTGGTGTGCGAGCTGCCGTCGGCGGTCAGCGTGTCCATGGACATGATCTGCACGCCCGGCTCGGGCTCGGTCAGGTCCAGGCGCGAGACGTGCGGGACCAGCGTGGGCCAGTCCTGGACACGGTGCAGGAAGTCGTAGACGCGCTCGGCCGGCCCGTCGACGCGTACCGAGTCCTCGAAGGACATCACCAGGTCGTCGAGGCGCTCCCAGCCCTCGGCGAGCTGCTTGATGTTGCCGAGCTCGGCGCGGCTGTTGGTGTCGGTGGCGCTCTCCACCCAGGCGACGGAGTCGGCGTCGTCGTCGGCGACGGTGAAGTCGTGCAGCAGGACCAGCCGGCAGGCGGCGGCGCCGCGCGGTTCGACGATCCAGGTGCCGCCCATCGACTCCAGCGGGGAGGCGGGCACCTCCTGGCGGAACTCGATGCGGCGCTGCGCCACGTCCAGGGTGCGCCGCGAGGTCCAGGACTTGATCTGGCCGTTGGCGGTGGCCCACATGCGCAGGCGCTCGCGGGTGCCGTCGGACTCCAGCTGCTCGACGTGGACGTTGGGCGGGAAGTACAGCGGCCACTTGGCCGCGTCGGCGATCAGGCCGTAGACCACCCCGGCGGGGGCGGCGACGGTCACCTCGTGCGTCGTGCGGTGCACACGCTCAGCGGACATCGTGGAGTTCCTGCTTTCCGGATCAGAAGTTGCCGAGGCCGCCGCAGACGTTGAGCGCCTGCGAGGTGATGGACGAGGCCACGTCGGTGGTCAGGTAGCCGACCAGGCCGGCCACCTCCTCGGGGGTGGAGTAGCGGCCGAGCGGGATCTTCGAGGTGAACTTCTGCATGATCTGCTCCTCGGAGGTGTCGTACGCGGCCGCGTAGCCGGTGCGCACGCGCTGGGCCATCGGGGTCTCGACGTATCCGGGGCAGACCGCGTTGACGGTGATGCCGGTGGGGGCGAGCTCGTTGCCGAGGGACTTGGTGAAGCCGACGACGCCGTGCTTGGACGCGGAGTAGGGGGCGCCGAGCACGACGCCCTGCTTGCCCGCGGTGGAGGCGATGTTGATGATCCGGCCGTACGAGGCGCCCTCGAGGCCGCCGTTCTTGAGGACCTCGCGCGTCAGCAGGAAGACGCTGTTGAGGTTGGTCTGGATGACGTCGTACCAGAGCTCGTCGGTGAGGTCGGCGGTCGGACCGCCGCCGCTGCGGCCGGCGTTGTTGACGAGGACGGAGATCGGTCCGAAGGCCGCGACGGCGGCGGCGACCAGGGCCTTGACGGAGGCGGGGTCGCGGACGTCGGCGGCGGCGCCCTCGACTTCCAGGCCCTCGGCCCGCAGGTCCTCGACCGTCTGCTTGACCTGCTGCTCGGTGCGAGCGCAGAGGAAGACGCGGTGTCCGCGGCGGGCGAGATCGCGGACCACGGCCAGCCCGATCCCGCTCGTACCCCCGGTGACCAGGGCTACCGGCTTCGTCTCTGTCGTCATCGGTGTACCTCCAGAACGGCGTTGATGCTCCGACCGTGTCCTGAACCCCTTGACGCCCGCACGAACGCCGCTTGAGGAGGGATCGCGGCCGGTCCGCCCGGCGGCCGGTTTGAGGCGTCTTCGAATCCCGCTCGACCCGCGGCGGCGAGGGTGGGGGGACCCACCAGATCGGAGTCCTCCATGACCATCCAGGCCGGCATCGGACAGCAGGCCGCCGCGGCCTTCGGCGTCCTCTACGCCGAGGTCCAGCAGTTCTACGCCCACCAGATGCAGCTGCTGGACCTCGGCGAGTCCCAGCGCTGGGCCGAGACGTTCACCGAGGACGCCACCTTCGACGTGCCCACGCTGCCGGAGCCGGTGCGCGGCCGGCCGGGCCTGGTCGCCGCGACAAGCCGCACCGCGGCCCAGCTCGCCGAGGCCGGCCAGCGCCACCGCCACTTCATCGGCATGTTCGACGTCTCCGAGCGGCCCGACGGCACCGTGGACGTCCGCTCGTACGCGATCGTCTACGCCTCCGCCATCGGCGGCGACTCCCAGGTGCACCGGGTGTGCGTCTGCGAGGACGTCCTGGTCCGCGTCGAGGGCGCCCTGCAGGTCGCGACCCGCCGGGTGACCCGCGACGACCTGGCCTGACCGGCACTCCAGCGGCGCCCCGTCGTACCTCCATCCCGGATGAGCAGGCTCTGGGGCGTACGTGGAACGCGTCACCGCATCTCATGACCATCGCATCCCAACCGAAGTGCCACCTGTGGAGGTTTGCCGAAATGTCGCAGACGACGATCGCCCGGCCGGACTCGGCCCTTCAGGAGGCTGTGCAGGGCGCAGCGGACCGCCTCGTCGAGGCCGGTGCCGCGGGAGTCCAGTTCCGGGTCGCCCGGGGAGACGACTCCTTCGTCGTGACGTCGGGCATCGCCGAGCTGGGCTCCGACCGCCCGGTGCCGGAGAACGGGCGCTTCCGCATCTCCTGCATCACCAAGCCGTTCGTCTCGGTCGTGGTGCTCCAGCTCGTCGCCGAGGGCAAGATCGTCCTCGACAACACGGTGGAGAGCTACCTGCCGGGCCTGCTGCCGTACGGTGAGAAGATCACCATCCGCAACCTCATGCAGCACACCAGCGGTCTGTACAACTACATGGACTCGTTCCAGAAGCCGGGCGACCGCTTCCTGACCGAGCGCTACAAGCACTACGAGCCGACCGACCTGATCGCGATCGCGGCCGACAAGCCGCTGGAGTTCGAGCCGGGCACCAAGTTCGCGTACTGCAACACGAACTACTTCATCGTCGGCCTGCTCATCGAGAAGGTCACCGGCCGCTCGTACCGCGTCGAGATCACCGAGCGCGTGCTCGAGCCGCTGGAGCTGACCGAGACGGTCCTGCCGGGCGACGACCCGAACATCCCGGAGCCGCACGCCCGCGGCTACATGCAGATCGGCGGCCGTCCCGAGGACGTCACGCTGATGAACCCGTCGGAGGCCGGCTGCGCGGGCGAGATCATCTCGACCACCCGTGACCTCGACATCTTCTTCTCGGCCCTGTTCAGCGGCAAGCTGCTGGCGGAGGCGGAGTTCACCGAGATGACCACGCCCCTCCCGCCGGAGATGATCGAGAACCTGCCGATGGGCATCGGCTACGGCCTCGGCATCATGAAGCTGGAGAACGACGGCGACCTCGACCTGTGGGGCCACGGCGCCGGCATCCCCGGCTACGCCACCTTCGCGGCCACCACGCGCGACCTCCAGCACCGCGTCCAGCTGTCGTTCACCATCGGCGACAAGGACTTCGGCCACGACGCGGAGCAGGCCGTCATCCGCGGTGTCAACATCGCCCTGGGCTTCTGAGCCGATGAGCCAGGACATCCACGCTTCCGTCACGAAGGCCGTCGTCGTCACCGGCGGCGGTACGGGCATCGGCGCGGCGACCGCCCGCGCCTTCGCCGAGGACGGCGCGCACGTGCTGGTAGTCGGCCGCAGCGAGGCGACGCTGAAGGAGACCGCGGACGGCTCCGAACGCATCCGCGTGCTCGCGGCGGACATCCACGACCACGACGCGCCGCGGCTGATCGTCGAGACCGCGCTGCGCGAGTTCGGCCGGCTCGACGTGCTGGTCAACAACGCGGCCGTGACGGGCTTCGCCGCTCTGGACGGGCTGGAGCGGGACTCCGTGCGCGCCCAGCTCGGTACGAACCTGATCGCGCCGGTGTTCCTGGCCCAGGCAGCCCTGGACGCCCTGGAGGCGACCAAGGGCGTGATCGTCAACGTCAGCTCGGCGGGCTCGCTGGGCCGCCGCGCCTGGCCGGAGAACTCCGTGTACGGCATGGCCAAGGTCGCGCTCGACTTCCTCACCCGTACCTGGGCCGTGGAGCTCGCGCCGCGCGGCATCCGCTCGGTGGGCATCGCGCCGGGCGTGGTGGACACGGGCGTCGGCATCCGGGCCGGAATGCCCGAGGAGGCGTACCGCGGGTTCCTGGAGCAGGTGGCCGGGCAGATCCCTTCGGGCCGGGTCGGCCGCCCCGAGGACATCGCCTGGTGGATCGTCCAGCTGACCCGTCCGGAGGCGGTGTACGCCAACGGCACGGTACTGGCGGTGGACGGCGCGCTGTCGGTGACCTGACGGGCACGGGCAACACGGCGGAAGGGGCCGCCCGCGCAGTGCGCGGGCGGCCCCTTCGTGTGTCCTGCGGTCCCGCGCGGTCAGCGGGCGACGGTGGCGGTGACGTAGCGGACCGGCACCTCGATGACGACCGGGCCGCCGTCGGCGGCGCGCAGCGCGTCCAGGGCGGTGATCAGGCGCTCGCGCAGGGCGGCCGACTCGTCCTGCGGCAGGTGCTGCCACAGCAGCCGCATGCCCTGCGTGTGCGACCAGTTGACCCAGGCCTCGCCGGATTCGGCCGTCATCAGGACCGGCTCGTCGGTGATCTCGACGTCGGTGAACCCCGCCTTCTCCAGCGCCGCGGTCAGGTCCCGGGGGTCCTCGAGCCAGGAGTGCAGCTGGCGGTGGAGCTGCTCGGGGTGCCAGGCCTCCGGCAGGTACTGGAGCAGCTCGAACGGGATCAGCGGCGTGAACAGCGGCGGCAGGAAGGGGAAGGTGTCGCGGGTGAAGACCGGGCTGGTGAAGGCGATCCGGCCGCCGTCGGCGAGCAGGTCCGCGTAGCGGGCCAGCGCGGCGCGCGCGTCGGGCAGGAAGATGACGCTGTAGCTGCCGAGCGCCAGGTCGAAGGAGCGGGCCGGCAGGTCGGGGTGCTCGCCGTCCATCACGCGCAGTTCGACGTTGGTGATGCCCTGGCGCTCCGCCTCGCGGCCCGCCTCCTCGATCATCGCGTCGGCGATGTCGATGCCCAGCGCGGTGCCGGCCGGGGCGACCAGCTGCGCGGCGGGCAGCAGGGTGGCCCCCAGGCCGCAGCCGATGTCCAGCACCCGCTCCCCCGGGCCCGGCGCGGCCAGCTCGACGAGCCGGCTGCCCATGGGGGTGAAGAACTCCACGCCGAGGCGGTCGTAGGTGGCCGCCGCCCCGTTGAAGGCGGCGGTGACCTTCGTCTTGTAGGTGTCGGTGGCAGTGGCGGTTTCCACATTCAGCTCCGGGGTGGGTCGGGCGGCCTTGCGGCCATGCGCACCCATCGTCCGGGGGGCGCCCCGGGTGGTGGTGGAGCTTTCTTCGAGACCTGCTCGACACCTGGTGTGCAGGCCGTCGAATTCCTTTACGGAATGCTTCGAAATCCACTGGCAGTGAGGACTTTTCGGAAATCCCGAGCTTGTCCGGCCACCGTCTTGCGCAGCAAGATGGCGCGGGACCCGCACAGCTGGAGGAAAATCCGTGGAGGGAATTCGATGAGCGCCCAGATAGACGCGGTACGCCGGATGATCGAGGCGTACAACACCGGAAATACCGCGGACGTGGCGGAATACATTCACCCGGATTACCTCAATCCGGCGGCCATGGAACACATGGACCTGCGCGGCCCCGACTCGTTCGCGATGGCCGTCAAGTGGCTGCGGATGACCTTCTCCGAGGAGGCGCGCCTGGAGACGGTGCAGCTGGAGGAGCAGGGCGACTGGGTGCGCGCCAACCTCGTGCTTTACGGCCGCCACGTGGGCGAGCTGGTCGGCATGGCCCCCACCGGGCGGGTCTTCTCCGGGGAGCAGATCCACCTGATCCGCTTCGTCGACGGCAAGATCCGCGACCACCGCGACTGGCCCGACTACCAGGGCACGTACCGTCAGCTCGGCTCCCCGTGGCCCGAGCCGCAGGGCTGGAGGGACTGACATGTTTCTCATCACCGGAGCCACCGGAAAGGTCGGCCGCGAGGCCGTCGACCAGCTGCTCGCGCTGGGCCACCCGGTCCGCGCCCTCAGCCGTACCCCCGAGGAGGCGAACCTCCCGGAGGGTGTCGAGGTCGTGGCGGGCAGCCCCGCCGACCCCGGCTCGCTCACCGCGGCGTTCGACGGCGTGAGCGCCGCACTGGTGGTGCTCTCGGGCGACGTGGGCGGCGAGGCCGCCAACGTCGCCGCCGCGGCCCGCGCGGCCGGCACCGCCAAGATCGTGCTGCTCTCCTCGGGCGGCATCGAGCACCCGCTGCCGCACGGGATCGCCGACGAGCACCGGGCCGCCGAGGTGGCGATCGAGGAGTCCGGCGTGCCGTGGACCTTCCTGCGCCCCGGCCCGTTCCACGCCAACACCTCCTGGTGGATCAGGACGGTGCGCGAGGACAGCGCGGTGCGCTGCTGGATCGGCAACAACCCGGGTGCCCCGATCGACGAGTACGACATCGCCTCGGCCGCCGTGGTCGCGCTGACCGAGGAGGGCCACACCGGCCGGTCCTACCTGCTCACCGGTCCCGAGACGCTGACCTCCGAGGAGCAGGCGCGGATCCTGGGCGAGGTGCTGGGCCGGGAACTGGACTTCTCGGTGGCTCCCCCCGAGGAGGTCGTGGAGGTGTTCACCGGGATCACCGGTGACCGCCCGGCCGCCGAGACCAACGTAGCGGCCCTGCACAGCCCCGAGGTGCCGTGGGCCAAGCCCACCTCCGCGGTGCGCGACCTGACCGGGCGCGAGCCGCGCCCCTACCGCGAATGGGCCGTGGAGAACGCGGCCCTCTTCGGCTGAAGAGCCGGAACCGAACCTCAGGGGGATTGAGATGACTGACATCCTGGTGACCGGAGCGACCGGTCTGCAGGGCGGCGCCGTGGCCCGCGAGCTGGTGCGGCGCGGCCGTTCCGTATCGGCGCTGGTGCGCAACCCGGAGTCGGAGCCGGCGCGGGCGCTGGCCGGGCTGGGCGTGAACCTGGTCCGCGGCGACCTCGACGACGAGGCTTCGCTGCGTCCGGCGCTGGAGGGCTTCCACGGACTGTTCTGCGTGCAGAACTTCATGACTCCGGCCGGGCTCGGCGGCGAGGTCCGCCAGGGCCGCGCGCTGGCCCGGGCCGCGAAGGCGGCCGGCATCGGCCACGTGGTCTACAGCTCGGTGGGCGGCGCCGAACGGCACAGCGGCATCCCGCACTTCGACTCCAAGCGGGGCATCGAGCGGTACCTGGAGAGCAAGGGCATGCCGCTGACGGTGCTGCGCCCGACGTTCTTCATGGACAACTTCGCGGCCCACGGCCCCCAGGTGGTCGACGGCACGCTGGTGGTGCAGCTGGCGCTGAAGCCCGACACCCGGGTGCAGTTCATCGCCGTCGACGACATCGGCTTCTTCGCCGCCGAGGCCTTCGACAAGCCCGATCAGTACGCCGGCCGCGCGGTGGAGATCGCGGGCGACGAGCTGACCGCGGCCGAGGTGGCGCAGGCCTTCGCGGAGCGCAGCGGTCTGCCGGCGCGCTTCGAGGAGGTGCCGCTGGACGCGGTCGCGAACAACCCGTACATCCCCAACGGGCCGGAGATCGCCCTGATGTTCGA
This sequence comes from Streptomyces sp. cmx-11-4, assembly GCA_049998195.1. Taxonomy (GTDB): domain Bacteria; phylum Actinomycetota; class Actinomycetes; order Streptomycetales; family Streptomycetaceae; genus Streptomyces. Next base: position 66,865 of record JAEBET010000016.1, on the reverse strand, counting down.
GTGGTTCCAGTACCACGGGTACCAGGCGGACATCGCCGCGCTGCGGGCCGAGCACCCGGCCCTGCAGTCCTTCGCGACGTACCTGAAGGGCATCGAGGTCCCCTCCGCCTGACCGGGAGGGCGCGAGAAGGCCTGCGGGGCCGCGACCAGTGGTCGCGGCCCCGCAGGCATGTTCCCGTGGCGCGGGAAGATCAGGCGTGGCAGGCGGGCAGCCCGCCGTTGAACTCGGCCATCTCCTGGAAGAGGGCGCCGACGTCGAGCGGGGCGCCGGGGGCGGCCCCGGCCAGCTCGGCGTACGCCCGGTGCAGGTTCGGTACGAGGCGTTCCGCGTCGAGCAGGTCCGCGAAGGGGCCCGGCCGCGCTTCGGCGGCGAGCTCGAGCGGGGTCAGTCCGGCCGCCGCCCCGCTCGCGGCGAGCTCGGCGATCCAGCGGAAGTAGGCCTCGTTGGCGTCGATGAGCTCGGGTCCGCCGACCGGGCCGTGGCCGGGGACGACGGTCTCCGCGCCCAGGGCGCGCAGCCGCTCCATCGCGGCGAGGGACCCCGAGATGGACCCCATCAGGCAGAACGGGGCGGCGTTCGACATCACCAGGTCGCCGGCGAACAGCACCCGCTGCTCCGGCAGCCACACGGCGGTGTCGTTGGTGGTGTGGGCGGCCGGTCCCAGGTGCAGCAGTTCGGCCCGTACGCCGCCGATGTGCAGGGTCAGCGCGTCGCGGTAGGTGACGTCGGGGAGCGCGAGCTCCAGGTCCCCCCAGCAGACGTCCGGCCACAGGCCGGTCAGGTGCAGTCCGGCCAGGTCCATCATGGTGCGGGTCTGCTCGTGGGCGATGACCACGGCCTCGGGGAAGAGGTAGTTCCCGAAGGTGTGGTCGCCGTGGAAGTGCGTGTTGACCAGCGCCCGCGGGGGCTCCGGGACCAGGCGCAGCACCTCGGCGCGCAGGTCGCGGGCACGCCGCTCGGTGGCGACGGTGTCGACGAGCAGGCTCTGCCCGTTCCCGCCGGCGACCAGGCCCGCGTTGTTCAGGCACCAGCCGCCGTCGCCCTGGACGTACGCGTACACGCCGTCCGCGATCTCCGTGGTGGCGGCTCGTGCCGCGGTGGCCAGGGGAGTCGGAGTCAAGGTCACATCACGTCCGCCGGGACGAACTCCAGCTCCTTCAGCATCGGAAGGTAGTTGAAGACGTCGTAGTGCTCGATGATCCGGCCGGCCTCGTCGAAGCGGAGCTCCTCGAGCATGAACCAGGTGACCTTCTTGCCGGTGGGGGCCTTGTCGAAGAACTGGCCGAGGTGGGTCGCGGTCACCGTGATGCGCAGGATGACGCGGTCGCCCTCGGAGACGGCGCTCTTGACGTCCAGGTGGAGGTCGGGGAAGGCGGCGAGGCCGCCCTGCATGGCGCCGATCATCTGCTGGGTGTCGACGGGGCGGTCCTCGGAGAAGTGCCGGATGTCCGGGGACCAGTGCTTGAGGATGCCGTCCAGGTCCCAGCGGTTCCACGCGGCGGCGCAGTCGAGCGCGATCTGCTTGTTGCGCTCCTGGACGGATCGAGTGGCGGTGGCGCCCTCGGTGGGCTCGGTCAGGGTGAGGGACATGGCCGGTTTCCTTCTCTGGGTACGCGTACGGGGAGTGGTCAGGGGATGAGGACGTGCTTGCCGACGGTGGCGCCGTCGAGAAGGGCCCGGACCGCGGCGGCGGCGCCGTCCAGCGGGTGGCGGCCGGCGATCTGCGGCCGCAGCACGCCCTCGGCGGTCAGCCGGCACAGCTCGGCGTAGTCGGTGGTGAAGTCCGCGCCGGGCTTGACGTAGTACATCGTCATGCGGCGGCCGCCGGTCAGGCCGAGGTGGCGGGTGAACCAGCGGGCCACCGTGCGGCGCAGGGCCGGGACGTGCGGCCGGAACCACTGGCCGGGCCGGTACCCGGCGACCGAGGAGTCGAAGGAGACGAGCGTGCCGCCCTCGACGAGCACCTTCCAGGCCGCGTCCAGTCCGGAGCCGCCGATGTGGTCGAAGACGGCGTCGACGCCGCGCGGGGCGAGCAGGCGCACGGCCGCGGCGAGGTCGGGGGTGCGGTAGTCGAGCGGCTCGGCGCCGAACTCCCGTACGGTGTCGTGCTTGGCGGGCGAGGCGGTGCCGATGACGCGCAGGCCGTGGTGGACGGCGAGCTGGGTGAGCAGGGCGCCCACCCCGCCGCTGGCGCCGTGCACGAGGACGGTCTGGCCGGGGGCGAGCTTCGTCAGGCGGTGCAGCATCTGGTAGGCGGTGACCCCGTTGGTCACCAGCGAGACGGCCACGGCCGCGTCCAGCTCCGCGGGCGCCTCGGCCAGCGTCTTGGCGGGCAGTTCGACGTACCGCTGCCAGGCGCCCTGCCGGGGCATGGCGGCGATCCGGTCGCCCTTCTTCCAGCCGGTGACGCCCGGGCCGACCTCGGTGATCGTGCCGACGAGGTCGTAGCCGGGCACGAAGGGGAACTTGGGCGGGAAGGGGTGCAGGTGCTGGAGCATCTGCACCTCGGCGTAGGAGACGCCGGCGGCCTGGACCTCGACGACGACCTTGCCCTTGCCCGCGGTGGGGCGGGGGCCCTCGGCGCGGGCGATGTGCTGCTCGGGCTCGCCGCTGCCGGTCATCCGCACCAGGACGTTGGCCTCGGTGCCGGCCGCCTGCGCCGCGGCGCAGGCGGCGCCGGTGCGCTCGGCGGAGGCGGTGCTCATGCGGCCGCCTCCTGGGCGAGCGGAGCGAAGTCGGCGGCGTGGTCGGCGGCCCAGCGCGCGAAGGTCAGCGCGGGGCGGCCGGTGACCTTCTCGACGGTGTCCACCGGCACGGGCGGGTTGGCGACGGCGTCCGCGAGGTAGCCGAGGACCATCTCGACGACCGGGGCGGGCATGGCCTGGCCCATGAAGTGGCGGGCCTGGTCGGGGGTGATCTCCTGGAAGGAGACCGGGCGGCCGATGGCCTCGGCGATCTGCGCGACCTGGTCGGCCTGGGTGACGGCCTCGGGGCCGGTGAGCACGTACGCCTGGCCAGCGTGGCCGTCCTCCAGCAGCGCGGCCGCGGCGACCGCGGCGACGTCGGCCTCGTGGATCAGCACGCGCGGGGCGTTGCCGTAGGGGGTGCGGACGACGTCCTCGGTGCGGATGGAGTGGGCCCACTTCCACAGCACGTTGGTGGCGAACTCGTCCGGGCGCACGAAGGTCCACTCGATGCCGGACTCCTCGACGGCGCGTTCCACGGCGCGGTGGTGCTCACCGCTGTGGTTGTCGCCGGAGGTGTCGAGCACGGAGGACGAGGAGAGCACGACGATCCGGCGGACCCCGGCCTCCTTGGCCGCGGCGACGACCTCGCGGGCGGTCTCGGGGACCGGGAAGAGGTAGAGGCGCTCGACTCCGGCGAGCGCGGCGCGCAGCGTCTCGGGCCGGTCGAGGTCGCCCTCGAAGACCTCGACCTCGTCCGGCAGTCCCGCGGTGGCGGGGCTGCGGGTGAGCGCACGTACCGGCACCCCCGCGGAGACGAGGCGGCCGACCACGTGGCGGCCCACGGAACCCGTGGCTCCTGTCACCAGAACTGTCACTCGTCTGCTCCACCCTGTCGCACCCGGTCGCCCCGGGTATCTCCGTCGGTTGTGCTGCCAGCCTCGGGCGGGGTTCTGGAGGGGGCTTGGAGGGCGGGTCGAGAGCGTCCCAGCGCCGTCTCAGGTGGTGGATAGGGTGTCTTCGTGCCGGTCCTTCCGGAGCCGCGAGGGCTGCGGTACCTGCTGCGGCGCCCGCTCGTCGACGTACTGTTCGATGCCGTCGAGGACGCGTTGCAGCCCGAACTCGAAGCCGCCGTCGGCGCCCAGGCCGGCGCCGGGCTCCTCGAAGACGCCGGACAGCCACACGCGGGTGAGGTGGGGGTAGTGGGAGAAGGGGATCAGCCGCTCCAGCAGCGGGCCGCTCTGCTCGTACCACTCCTCGTAGCTGAGCCCGGAGCGGCGCTCGTCGCCCTCGGCGTCGGCCGACTGCTGGGCGGCGCCGCGGACGTAGCCGTTGACCAGGTGGACGACGGTGAGCATGTCCTTCTCGGGCAGCCCGGTGGTGGCGACCGCGCCGAGCACCGCGTCCCACACGGCGGTCTCGTGCGGACCCATCAGCATGCGGGAGGAGAAGAGCGGCGCCGCCCAGGGGTGGCGGCGGGCGATGTCCCGGCTGCCGCGGGCGTAGGTCTCCAGCGCCTCGCGCCAGTGGGCGGCGCCCGCGAGGGAGGGCGATTCGCCGAGGACCTCGTCCAGCATGCAGTTGACCAGTTCGGCCCGGCCCGGGACGTACGTGTAGATCGACATGGTGGAGACGCCCAGCGGCTCGGCCACCTTGCGCATCGAGAGCGCGTCCAGGCCCTCGGCATCGGCCAGTTCGATCGCGGCGCGCACGACGCGGTCCACGGTCAGTTGCTGGCGGGGACCGCGGGCCGGCCGGGCAGGGGCGGCCGCCGGGTCCGTGTCGCGGGAGCGCCACAGCAGGGCCAACGTCCGCGCAGGGTCCATCTTTCGGCCAACTTCTCTTCCCATGGCTGGTTTAGCCCCTTTCTGGAGAGGTAACTCTGTACACCGTACAGATTCACTCTGTACGGTGTACAGAGTCACTGTCGCGGTGGTCATTCCCCCGCGGCGGCCGCGGCAGTGACTTTCCCATACGCAGCAGAGAGAGAGCCGCTCTTGTCCTCCACCACCGACCACGGCGCCGCAGCCCCCAAGACGGCGCGCGAGACCACCCCCCGCCCCAAGGGCAAGAAGTTCGAACTGGGCAGGGGCGCCCGCAAGCTGACCCTGGCCGTGCACGTGGTGACCTCGGTCGGCTGGGTCGGCCTCTCCCTGTCCATGGTGGTGCTCGCCGTCATGGGAGTGACCACGAAGGACGCGGCGATCGCCAAGGGCGTCTACTACGCGATGTACGTCTTCGACGACACGAGCGTGACGGTCTTCAGCCTCGCCGCCGCGATCACCGGCATCCTGCTGTCGTGCGGGACCAAGTGGGGCCTGCTGCTGCACTGGTGGATCATCGTGAAGTGGGTCATCACCCTGTTCATGACGTTCTTCGCCTGGTTCGTGATCCACCCGGCGGTCATGGAGGCCAGCGAGCGCACGGCCACGGCCGGCGGCGCCGCGCCGGATCCGGGCGGGGCCGGCGACTTCCTGGCGTGGAGCGTGCCCCTGCTGTTCGTCCTGCTCACCGTCGCCGCGGTGGTCTCGGTCTACAAGCCCTGGGGCCGCACCTCGCGCGGCAAGGCGGCGCAGCCGGCGGGGCGGCGCCCCAGGAACGCCTGAGCCCGGCCGGCTCGCGCCGACGCCCCTGACGCCGCACGGCGTCGGGGGCGTCGGCGCGTCAGCCGGGGCGCGCCTCCCGCGGAGGGCGGCGCCCTATCCGGTGCGGGCCTCATCGAACGCGGCGCACCACGCCGGGAGGCTGGGGGCGCCCAGCAGGCTCGTCCCCATCAGGAGGGCGGTGAAGCCCTGGCGCAGGAGGCCGGCCGCGCGGGCGGGGGTGTCGATGGCGCTGGCGCTGACCGGGAAGCGGGTGCCCGTGCGCAGCACGTCGGGCAGCAGGGCCGCGCCGCGGCCCACGTCGCCCGGAAGGCGCTCGCGCGTGGCGATGTCCTTGTTGTTGACGGCGACCACGCACTGCGCGCCGCGGTGCACGGCGGCCGCCTCGGCCGCGTCGGCCACCTCCACGAACGGGGTCAGGCCGCAGTCCAGGGCGTGGTCGGTGAGGCGGGCCAGGGATCCCGCCGGGAGCACCTTGGCGGTCAGCAGGACGGCGCAGGCGCCCAGGTCGCGGCTGCGCTCGAGCTGGCGACGGCTGGTGAGGAAGTCCTTGCGCAGCAGCGGGAGCCGGGTGAGCGCGGCGACCTCGGCCAGCAGGTCCTCGCTGCCGCCGAACCAGCGGCCGGTGACGACCGAGACGCAGGGGGCGCCCGCCTCCTCGTAGCCGCGGACGATCTCGGCGACCGAGCGCCCCCGGGTCAGGTCCCGGCCGTCGGCGTCCTGCCGTTTGACCTCCATGACCAGCGGGCGGCGGGCCGTGGCGAGTGCGTCGGTGAAGGCGGTCATCGGGGTCTCCAGGCTCGGGTGACGGCGGCGGCGCGGCGCGCGTCCAGCAGGCCGCGGGGGCCTCGGGCCGCCGAGTCGGCGTCGATGCCGAGGAAGCGGGGATGGGCCACCGCCCCCGCGAACGCGTCCCGGTTGCCCGCGTGGAGGCCGCCGGCGAGGAGGAACGGCAGGCCGGTGCGGTCGGCCAGCGCGGTGACGGCGCCGTCGTCCAGGGTGCGGGCGGTGCTGCCGATCCGGCCGTCGGGTGCGACCGCGTCGTACAGGAAGCAGTCGGCGCCCGCCCGTTCGTACGCAACGGTCAGACCGCCCTCGGCGCACGCGCCGTCCTTCAGGTGGAGCACCTTGGCGATCTTCAGGCCGGGCGGGCCGTCCCTGCGCAGCGCGCGCACCACCGACGGCGGCTGGTAGCCGTGCAGCTGGACCCACGGTACGGAGGCGGCGGCGACCGCCGCCAGCAGCGGCGCGGGATCGGCGGCGAAAGTGACCAGCACCGGGGCCACGCCCCGCTCGTGGGCCGCGGCGGCCAGCTCGACCAGTTGCCCGGAGGTCAGCTCAGCGGGGCCGCCCGGCACCCGGTACCAGAGCCCGACCAGGTCCGCGCCTGCCTCGGCCATGTCACCGATCTCGGCGGCGCTGGTGGCCCCGCAGAACTTGACGAGCACTATGCCGCCGCCGTCTGGCGCGCGTCGCGTACGAGCGAGCCCGCGGTGAACGCCGTGCCGTCGGGGCCGATCAGCCCGGGGTGGGCGGCCCGCAGGTCGGCGAGCACCGCCTCGTACGGGAGGTCGTCGAACTCCCCGTGGAAGCGCAGGAACTCCATCTGGCGCCTGCCCTGGAGATCGAAGGGGTGGTGCAGGCTGTCGCGGGCGCCGTCGAAGTCGAGCGGGGCCATCCCGTAGAGCCGGCACAGCGTCTTGTTGAACACCGGGGTGGCCTTCACCCAGCCGTTCTCCAGCCGCACCGAGGTCAGGCAGTGCTGGTGGAAGACGTCGCCGCCCAGCAGCTCCTTGAGGCGGTCGGACGCGAGGTGGTTGCGTACGTCGGTCAGCACCAGGCGGGCGGGGATCCCGAGCGCTCGCAGCCCGGCCGTGTACAGCACCGACTTGTGCAGGCACATCCCGGAGCGGGCGGTGGCCACGCTGCTGGCCCGCAGGCCGGTGCGGGACAGGTCCGCCCCGTAGACCTCGTAGCGGATCCGGTCGCGCACCGCGTAGTACAGCGCGACCGCCCGGGCGGTGGGCGTGGCGGCGTCGGCCGGCACGGCGCGCGCCACGAACTCGCGGACCTCGGGCGAGCGGTGGTCGATGAACTCGGTGGCGGCGAGCGTGGCGTGCCCGGTCGGCGTGGTGCTCATGGGTGGTCTCTGCTTCCGTTGCGGGGGCGAGGGCGGCCTGCGCCGCGGGCGGCCCGGGTCACAGGCCCAGCAGCGAGGCGATGCGGTTGCGCTGGATCTCCGAGGTGCCGGAGTAGATGGTCCCGGCGACCGCGTTGCGCAGCTCCTTCTCGATGCCGTACTCGGCCATGTAGCCGTTGCCGCCGAAGATCTGTACGGCGTTCAGCGCGGAGGCGACGTTGGCCTCGCTGGTGACCAGCTTGGCCATGGCGATGTCCCGGGTGACGTTCTCGCCCGCCGCCATCTTCTCGGCGGTCGCGTAGAGCCAGTGGCGGGCCGTCTCCACGCCGACCTCCATGTCCACGATCTTGTGGGACACGGCCTGGTACGAGCCGATGGGCTGCCCGAACTGGGTGCGGCCGCGGGCGTACTCGACGCACCGCGCCACCCGGTGGCGCATCTCCCCCGCGTTGATCACGAAGGAGCACAGGATCTCCCAGCGCATCACGTGGTCGAGGACCAGGAATCCGCCGCCGACCCGCCCGACGACGTGGGAGGCGGATACGCGGCAGTCGTCGAAGTACAGCTCGCTCAGCGGGGAGGTGCGCAGGCCCATCTTGGCGATCGGGCCGCCCACGGTCAGGCCCGGGGTGTCGCGCTCCACCAGGAACGCGGTGATGCTGAGCGGGCCCGGGCGGTCGCTGGTGCGGGCGTACACGGTGAGCAGGTCGGCGACCGGCCCGTTGCTGACGAAGGCCTTGCTGCCGTTCAGCACGAAGTGGTCGCCGTCGCGCACCGCGCGGGTCCGCATGGCCAGCGCGTCGGAGCCGCTGCCGGGCTCGCTGATGGCGTGCGCGCCGATCAGCCCGCCCGAGCAGATGCCCGGCAGGAAGCGGTCCTTGAGTTCCGGGGAGCCGAAGCGGTGCAGCGGCACCCCGGTGGAGACGATGTGCGTGCACACCGAGAAGTTCAGGCCGGCGTCCCGGCAGCCCTCGCCGAGCCCTTCCAGTACGTACATGGTGGTGAGCAGGGACTGGCCCAGGCCTCCCCACCGTTCGTCGAAGGGCAGGCCCAGGATGCCGGTCGCCGCCACGGCCGCCCAGTTCTCCGGGGAGAAGGCCGCCTCGGCGTCCCGCTCGACGTGCCCGGCGCTCAGCTTCTCGAGCCAGGGCGCCAGGCCGTCGCGCAGCGCTTGCTGGTCCGCGGTCCAGTTGGTCATCGGCTCGGCTCAGTAGTGGGAGTACTCGGCGGAGTCCAGGTTGTGGACCTCGTCGCCGCGCAGGGCGGGCGTGAACATGCAGACCAGGCGGAGGTCCTCGTGCGGGGAGGCGACCAGCCAGTGGGCGTCGTGGCGGTCGAGCGCGTAGAGGGTGCCGGGGGTGATGGGGTGGGAGTTGCCGGCGGTGTCGATGACCTCGCCGCTGCCCTCGATGCAGTAGCAGCTCTCCATGTGGTTGCGGTACTCCAGGCGGGATTTGGTGCCCGCGCGGACGATGGTGTCGGTGACGGTGTAGCCGACCCCGTCCTGCTGGGTGAGGAAGCGGCGGCTGAGGCCGTTGCCCCAGTCGACGGTGGGAACCTCGTCGAGCTTGCGGACGATCATGATGGGGACTCCTTTGCGTCTGGGTCGGGCAGGCGGACGGTCCCGCCGGCCGTGCGCAGCTCCCGTACGAAGGAGGCGAACTCCTCGACGGGATCGCGGCCCTGGGTGAGAGCCGCTTCGATACGGGCCACCCCGGCGCTGCCGACCACGGCGGCGTCGGCGCCCAGGCCCTCCAGGAGCGCGATGTCCTCGGCCGTCTTGACCCCGAAGCCGACGGCGACGGGGACGGCGCAGGCGGTGCGCAGGGTGGCCAGCGCCCGGGAGAGCCGGGCGGGGTCGGGGGCGGCGGAGGTGCCGCTGCGCCCGTAGTGGGCGACCAGGTAGAGGTAGGCGGTGGCGTGGCGGGCCGCTTCGGCCACGGCCTCGGGGCCCGAGACCGCGTAGCAGGTGGTGACCAGCGGCAGCCCGGCCCGGTGCGCGGCCTCGTAGTGGGCGGCGCGCAGCCGCGGCGGTACGCCGTGCAGCAGCAGCCCGTCGCAGCCGGCGTCGCGTACGGCGGCCGCGAACTCCTCCGGGCCGGTGCCCCGTACGGTGTGGCTCCAGTCGGCGAGCAGCGCGATCCTCAGCCGGCGCAGGCCCGGGCGGATGCGGGCGACCGCGGCCAGGGTCTGCTCCAGGCCGGCCCCGGCGGCCAGCGCCCGGTCGGCGGAGCGGCGGACGACGGGGCCGTCGGTGACGGAGTCGGGGAACGGGACGGCGAGTTCCAGGCAGTCGACCTCGTTCTCGTCGAGCATCGCGGCGAGTTCGGGCAGCCGTTCCAGCGGCGGGTCCCCGGCGTTGAGGAAGACCGCGAGGCCGGGCCGGCCGGGCCGCCGCCGGGCGAAGAAGGGCGCCGGCTCAGGCATGGACGGCCGCCCGGGTCCGCAGCCGCTCCAGCAGCGCGAGCGCGCCTCCGTCGTGGATCACCGCCCGGGCGCGGGCCAGTGCCTCGTGCCAGTCGCCGGTGGTGCGTCCGGCGACGGCGAGGGCGGCGGCGTTGAGGCACACCGTGTCCTCGGCGTCGCGGGTCCCCTCGCCGCCGAGGACGGCGAGGAAGTACGCCACCGGGTCGGCGCCGCGCGGGCGCAGGCCCTCCAGGGTGCCGGGGCGCAGCCCGAGCAGGGCCGGGTCGAGGGTGAACTCGTCCTCGCCGCCGGGCTCGTAGGAGTGGACCCGGTTGGCGGCGCAGCCGAGGAGCTCGTCGGCGCCCGGGTCGTTGGCGGCCAGCCACACCCGTCGCCGGGCGCCGCGGGCGGTGTGCGCGGCGGCGGTGCGCAGCGCCGGCGCCAGGCGGGCGTCGGAGACGCCGGTGACCTGCGCGGAGACCGGCATGTCGGCGAGGAAGGGGCCGAGCGCGTTGATGCAGCGGCCGAGCCCGCGGATGTCCAGGGGCAGGACGGCGCGGGCCAGCAGGGCCAGTTCCGCCGGGTAGACGAAGGACCCGGCGAAGGCGATGCCGCAGCCCTCCAGCGTCTCGTGGGTCTCCTCGTACGACCGGGTGAGCGGGATGCCGAGGCGCTCCAGCAGGTCGACGGAGCCCATCGAGGACGTGTAGGCGCGCGAGCCCGTCTTGACGACGGGGGTGCCCGTCGCCGCGGCGACCAGCGCGGCCGCGGTGGAGATGTTGAAGGTGCTCGGGCCGCCGCCGGTGCCGACGATGTTGACCGCGCCGTCGAAGGCCCCCGGGCCGCCTCCCGCGCGGCCCCCGTACCCCGGGCGGCGTTCGGCGAGCGAGTCGAGCAGGGCGGTCAGGGTGGTGCGGCCGGGCATCGCGGTGGAGAGCGAGGCGAGCAGGGCGATGGCCTCGCCCCGGCGCAGCCCCCGCTCGTGCTGGGGTCCGCGCTCGTGCAGCGCGTCCCAGAACGAGCGCCACAGGGGCAGGTCCACCGGCCGGTCCTGCCCGATGACGGCGGCGACGGCGTCGTGCATGGTTACGCGGCCTCCGCCTGCTGCCGGGACGCGTCCGTGATGAACTCGTCGATGGCCGCGACCGACCGGAAGAACTCCGGGTCCAGGTCGAACTCGTCGGTGTTGATGTGGTGGACGTCCTCCAGCCACGCGATCACCTTGAGCAGGCCGAGGCTGTCGACGACGCCGCTCTCCAGGAGGTCGAGGTCCGCGTCCAGCTCGCCGACGGGAACGTCCGGCAGGAACTCGCGGACCATGAACTCCTTGATGGCCTGGATGCGTGACATGTCAGTTCTCCTTGGTGAAGTGGGTTCGGACGACCTGGTCGCGGTCGACCTTGCCGGTCGAGGTCCGTGGCAGCGGGCCGTCGGTGATCCGCAGGACCGAGGGGACGGCGGCCCGGGGCAGGCCCCGGGCCAGGTGCCCGCGCAGGGTGAGGCTGTTGAGGCCGGAGCCGGGCGCCCGGCGGGCCACCGCGTGCAGCAGCCGTCCGGCCACGGGGTCGGGCAGGGCCACGACGGCCGCCTCGAGGACTGCGGGGTGTTCGAGCAGGACGTGCTCGGTCTCCTGCGGGTTGATCCGCACACCGCGCACCTTCACCTGGAAGTCGGTGCGGCCCGCCAGCCTCAGCGTGCCGTCGCCGGAGCGGGTGACGAGGTCGCCGCTGCGGAACCAGCGGCGGCCGTCGGCGCCGGCCGGATGGTCCGTGAACACGGCCGAGCCGGCCGCGGCGCCCAGGTAGCCCAGGTACCCCTCTGTCTGGAAGGGGGTGGTGACGTAGAGCTCGCCGGTGCCGGGGCCCTGGAGCACCCCGTGCTCGGCGTCGACGAGCAGGGCGTCGGCGCCGGGCAGTGGGGAGCCGAGGGGAAGCGGCAGGGCGGAATCCTCCGCGCCGGTCAGCTCGTACAGGAAGCTGTCGTTGGTCTCCGTGCAGCCGTAGAGGTTGTAGAGCCGGGCGCCGGGCAGCAGCCCGGGCAGCTCCGCGCGCAGCGGCGCGGGCAGGGCGTCGCCGGTGAACAGCGCGTGCCGTACGCCGGGTACGGCCGCGCCGCGCTCGCGGGCGGCGTCGGCGAGCAGCCGGTAGAACATCGGGACGGCCTGGACGATCTCGGGGCGGTGGCGCAGCAGCAGGTCCAGCAGGTAGCCGCCCTGGGCCGCCCGGTCGGTGTCGGTGAGCACGACGCGTCCGCCGTGGGCCAGGGTGGTCCACACGTCGAGGAGGCACAGGTCGAAGTTGAGCGGCGCGTAGTTGAGGACGGTGGTGCCGGGGCCGATCCCGAAGGAGTCGGCGGCCCACCGGGTGAACCGGTCCACGGCTCCCGCCGACAGCGGCACGATCTTGGGGGTACCGGTGGAGCCGGAGGTGGTCAGCAGCAGCGCGGGAGCACCGCCCGAGGGCGGCGCGGCGTCGGCGAATCGTCCGGCCGGAGCCGACTCCTCGAAGGGGGCGTCCAGCGGGGCGAGGACGTGCTCCACGCCCGCCTGGGCGTACAGCCGCCCGGTGACCTCCGCGCCGAGCTGCGGCGAGGACAGCAGTACGGGACGACGCTCCAGCAGGGCGGCCAGCACGAGGGCGATGACCGCCGGAGACTTGACGGCGGACACGCCCAGCGGTGCGTCCGCCGGGATACGGGCGAGCCGGGCCCGCTCCGCGTCCGCCCTGTTCAGCAGCGCGCCGTAGCCGATCTCCTGCTCGCGCCACGCCAGCGCGGCCGCCCCGGGGGTGCGCCGGGCCCGGTCGAGGATGCCGTCGGCGAGGGAGCGGGCTGCGCGGACGGCCGTGGTACCGGCGCTCTTCACGGGCCTGGACTCCTTCCGGTCCTCACGATCGAACCTCTCGTCCCGATCGTGGTTTCGGCGACTGGAGGATCATCGGAGTCCCGCTGGCGGCCCGGTCACGGCACTAGGCGGTCTCCTCTTCCAGGAGTCCGGCGAGGACGAGGGCCTGTTCGGTGTCGGGCGGTCCGGCCGGCCACCACTGGCCCGCGCGCTCGCGGTACGGGTACCAGCGCCCGTCCCGGCCGCGCCGCAGCTGCAGGCCGCGGCCGGTCAGCGTCCAGTGGTTGCCGGACACCTCCAGCCCGGGCAGTTCGTCGCCCTCCCAGGCGGCCGCCAGGGCCGTGCGGGCCCTCGCGGTCTCCTGGGCCGGCGGGTCCCACGCCTCCTCGAGCGTGCGCAGGCCGGCCGCGCCGCCGTGGCGCCAGGCCTGGGCGGCCCGGTCCAGGTCGGCCGCCCGGTCCGCGGCCGCGCGCAGGCGTTCGGGCACCCTCGGGTCGGGGTGCGTGGCGGCGAGCCGTACGGTGTCCTGCCACAGGTCCAGGGGGACGGGCGGCTCGGCGGTGATGCCGTGGGTGTACGCGAGCAGGGCGCGGGCCCCTGCGGCGGCGTCGGCGACCAGGCGTTCGAGCGGGTCCGCGGCGATCCCGGTGACCGCCTCGTCCTCGGCCGGGGCGGCGGCCGCGGGCAGGGGGGGCAGCGGGGGCAGCGGCGCGGCGGGGCGGGCGTAGGCCTCGGCGGCGGGGGTGCCGTGCGGCTGCGGGCCGGCGGTGTCGGCTGCCGCGCCGGCGTCCCCGGCTTCCTCCGCCTCCTCGTCCGTGTCGTCGGACTCGTCCATCGACATCATGGCCCGCAGCATCAGGACCGACCCCAGCTCCTGCGCCGCCTCCTGCGCGTCGCGGCCGCGCACGAACAGCAGCAGGGCCGGTTCCTCGTCCAGCAGCCACGAGAACTGGTAGGCCAGCGCCACCGCGTGCGCGCACGGATGGTCGGGATCGTCGCAGTCGCAGTCCGGCTCCATGTCCCCGTAGCCGGGCAGCAGGCCCAGCCGGGCGTCCTCGGCCGCCTCCAGCAGGTCGGGCGGGAGTTCACCGGCGAGGAGCGCCTCGGCCTCGGCGGGCCGGTCCGCGGTCTTCTCCCACAGCGCGTCCCAGTCCTCGTCCTCGAACACCCGCAGGGTCAGCACGGCGCCGTACGGGCCGTCCTCTCCCCCGTGGACCTGAGCGGCGATCCGGCCGGGGCTGACGGTGAGCGGCCCGAGCCGGCCCGAGCGGGCCAGGGTTCGGCCCCGCTTGAGCGGGTCCTCCTCGGGCCAGAGGTCCTCCACCGCCTGCCCGAACTGCCCGCCCCACCAGGACTTGCCGCGCGCCCGGCCGCCCTTGCGCGCGGCGAAGGCGGGGAACCCCCGTGCGCTGTCGTGTCCTTCGGCCATCACGTGCTCCTCAGCTCGACCAGGTTCGCCAGCTCATCGTTGCCGAGCGTGCTCAGCGCCTGCTCGCCGGAGCCGAGCACGGCGTCGGCGAGCTCCTGCTTGGACGCCAGCATCGCGGCGATCCGGTCCTCGATGGTGCCTTCGGCGATCAGCCGGTGGACCTGCACGGGGCGGGTCTGTCCGATCCGGTAGGCGCGGTCGGTGGCCTGCGCCTCGACCGCGGGGTTCCACCAGCGGTCGAAGTGCACCACGTGGTCGGCGCGGGTCAGGTTGAGTCCGGTGCCCGCCGCCTTGAGCGAGAGCAGGAAGACCGGCACCTCGCCGTCCTGGAAGCGGCGGACCATCTCCTCGCGCTTGGGCACGGGCGTCCCGCCGTGCAGCAGCTGGGCCGGTACCCCCCGCTCGCGCAGGTGCGCCTCCAGCAGGCGGGCCATGGCGACGTACTGGGTGAAGACGAGGACGGCCCCGTCCTCCGCCGTGATGGTGTCGAGCAGTTCGTCGAGCAGCTCCAGCTTCCCGGAGCGGCCGGTCAGCCGGACCGCGCCGGCCTCCTTGCCCGCGGCCTCCTTCAGGAACTGCGCGGGGTGGTTGCAGATCTGCTTGAGCCCGGTGAGCAGCTTGAGGACCAGCCCGGAGCGGGCGATGCCCTCGGTGGACCGGATCTCGGCCATTACCTCCCCTACGAGCTTCTCGTACAGGGCGCCCTGCTCGGCGGTCAGGGCGACGGGGCGGTCGGTCTCCGTCTTGGGCGGCAGCTCGGGGGCGACGCCCGGGTCGGACTTGCGGCGCCGCAGCAGGAAGGGCCGTACGAGCCCGGCGAGCCGGGCGGCGGTGTCCGCTTCTCCGGCGGCCCCGACGGCCCCGGCGCGCTCGGCCTCGATCGGGGCCATCCAGCGGCGGCGGAAGTGCCCGTAGCCGCCCAGGAGTCCGGGGGTGGTCCAGTCGAGGACCGCCCACAGCTCGGAGAGGCTGTTCTCGACGGGGGTGCCGGTGAGCGCGACCTTGGCGCCGGCCGGGATCCGGCGCAGGGCGCGGGCGGTGGCCGAAGCCGGGTTCTTGACGTGCTGGGCCTCGTCGGCGACGGCCATGCCCCAGGGGTGGGCGGCGAGCCGGTCGGCGTCCAGTCGCATCGTGCCGTAGGTGGTGAGCACGAACCCGTGCCCGGCGCCTTCCAGGGTGCGCCCGGGTCCGTGGAAGCGGCGTACGGGGGTGCCGGGCGCGAACCGGCCCACCTCGCGCTCCCAGTTGCCCAGCAGGGAGGCCGGGCAGACCACCAGGGTGGGGCCCTGGCTGCGCGGGTCCTCCTGGCGCAGCAGGTGGAGCGAGATGAGCTGGACGGTCTTGCCCAGGCCCATGTCGTCGGCGAGGCAGCCGCCGAGGCCGAGCGAGGTCATCCGGTCCAGCCAGCGCAGTCCGCGCAGCTGGTAGTCGCGCAGGGTGGCGGCCAGGGCGGCGGGCGCGGCGGTCTGCTCGTCGCCGCCGTCGGGTTCGGCGAGGCGGGCGCGCAGGGCCACCAGCCAGGGGCCGGGGACGACGGGGACCCGCTCGCCGGCGATCTCGGTGAAGCCGCCGAGGGCGACCGAGAGCGCCTCGATGGCGGTGAGCGGCTTCAGTTCGCGGGTACGGGCCTTGCGGGCGAGCTCGGCCGGTACGAAGACCCAGCGGTCGCGCAGCCGCAGCACCGGGCGGCCCTCGTCGGCGATCCGGGCGCTCTCCTCCTCGGTGAGCGGCTCGCCGTCCAGACACAGCTGCCAGCGCAGGTCGACGGTGCCGTCGCCCATGAACGCGCGCAGGTCGGCCGGGGGTTCGCGGTCGGCGCCGACCAGGGCGTGGGCGCTCAGGCCGCGGGCGGCCTCCGCAGGCCAGTGGACGTCGACGCCGTGGGCGCGCAGCCGGGCTCCGGCGTCGCCGAGCAGCGCGGTGGTCTCGCGGTCGTCGAGGACGGTCTCGCGGGGCACCGGGAGCAGCCGTTGCAGGGGCTCCCAGACACCGGCGGCGCGGCGTACGGCGAGGACGGTGTCGGCCTGGGCGCGGGGCCCCAGGGCGTGCGGTGCGCCGTCGAAGAGTTCGGCAGCGGCCAGGGTGACGGTGGGGTCGGCGAGGCTCGCGACCCGTGGTTCGATCCGTACGCGCGGTTCGGCGTCCCCGTCGCCGACGACCACGCGCAGGGAGACCCGGACACCGGAGTCGACGCCTTGGGAGATCTCCTCGGCCCAGGCGCGCAGCTGGGGCACGTGCTGGGGGGCGGTGGCCGCGAACGCGGCGCGGCCGGTGGCCGCCTCGGCGGCCGGGGTGCGCGGGAGCACGTCGGCGACGGCGTCCAGGAAGGCCCGCAGGACGGTGCCGGCCTCGGGCAGCAGCCCGGAGCCGGGGGCGACGGGCAGCGCCAGCGCCTCGGGAGGCGCGGCGGCGGCCAGTTCGCGCAGCCGCACCACGTCCTCGGGATCGTAGGGGCCGGTCCGCCAGGCGTCGTACCCGCCGGGAGAGACGCCCGGCAGGAGCCGTTCGCGGGCGGCGAGGTGCAGGGCGAGGGCGAGGGCGCCGCCCCAGAAGGCGGCGGCCGGGTGGACGGGGGCGGGGCCGGCGGGGACGGGGCCGGTCCGCCGCTCCTCGTGGGCCCGGCGTGCGTGGGCGAGCACGGGCAGCGCGTCCGCCAGGGCGAGGCGGAGCACGGGCAGGGCGCGCTCCCCGCCGGCGGTGAGCAGGACGGCCTCGCCGGCCCGGCACCCGGGCACGTCCGGGGGTGGGGATCCGTCCGGGTTCCACAGGAGGACGTGGCCGGTCCTGGCCGGGTCCCCCGGCTCGAAGACGGCCGCGCACCGCGCCAGGAGTCCGGCCTGTTCACGCGCAATCCACACCATGCGTCCGCTTCCTCGGTCGTTCCGGTCCGCTGCCCTGCCGGTGATCAGGTTGTCAGATTCCTGAACCGGCGTACGGAGAGCGGGAAGAAGACGGCGCACAGGACCACGGGCCACACCACGGCCATCAGCAGGGAGTGCTGGGCGATCCAGGAGTCACCGCCGAAGCCGGGATTGCCGAACAGCTCCCGCGTCGCGAGCACGGTCGAGGACAGCGGGTTCCACTCGGCGATCGTGCCGAGCCAGCCCGGCATCGTGGAGGGGGCCACGAAGGCGCTGGTGAGGAAGCCGATGGGGAACTCCAGGGTCTGCACCATGGTGATGCCCTCGGGTCCGCTCATCAGCAGGCCGAGGTAGACGCCGGCCCACACGAGCGCGAAGCGCAGGAGCAGCAGCAGGCCGACGGCCAGGGCGGTGTCGCCGAGACTGCCGTGGGCCTGCCAGCCCATCAGGAGGCCGACGCCCATCAGGACGGCCAGCGCGAGCACCGAACTGATCATGTCGGTGACGGCGCGGCCGACGACCACCGCGGAGGGGGACATCGGCAGGGTGCGGAAGCGGGAGGTGATGCCGCGGTTCTTGTCGGCGGCGACGGCGGTGACCGTCTCGCCCATGCCGAAGACCATCGTCATCACGAACATGCCGGGGACGAGGAACTCCTTGTAGTCGCCGCCTCCGGGGACCTGCATCGCGCCACCGAAGAAGTAGCCGAACATCAGGACCATCAGGATGGGGAAGGTCAGCGCGCCGACCAGGGTGCCCGGTTCGCGCACCCAGTGCGTCATCCCGCGCAGGGTGACGGTCCAGCCGTCGGCGGCGGCCCAGCGCAGCCGGGAGAGCGGGCCGCGCGGGATGGCCGGCATCTGGGGGAGCTGGAGCGGAGTGGTGGCGCTCATGCTGCGACTGCCTTTCGGCCGGATTCGGCGTCGTCGGCCGCGTCGTCGGCCGGGGTGGCCGTGCGGCCGGTGAGGTGCAGGAACACCTCGTCCAGGGTGGGGCGGCGCAGGGCGATGTCCTCCGCCTCGATGCCCGCGTGGTCCAGGGCGCGTACGGTCTCGCCCAGGGCGCTGGTGCGCTCGGTGACGCGGACGCTGACCCGCCGGGTGTCGGGGTCGGTGACGATGTCCGTGGCCGGACCCCCTGCGGCGATCCGGCCGAGCGCGCCGGAGGCGGCGGACAGGTCCTCGGCGTGGCGCACCACGACGTCGATGCGGTCGCCGCCGACCTGGCTCTTGAGCTGGTCGGGGGTTCCCCGGGCGATGACCTTGCCGCTGTCGATCACGGAGATGCCGTGGGCGAGCTGGTCGGCCTCCTCCAGGTACTGCGTGGTCAGCAGGACCGAGGTACCGCCGCCGACCAGGTCGCGTACGGCCTCCCAGACCTCGTTGCGGCTGCGCGGGTCGAGGCCGGTGGTGGGCTCGTCGAGGAAGAGGACCGGCGGGGCGAGCACCATGCTGGCCGCGAGGTCGAGGCGCCGGCGCATGCCGCCGGAGAAGTTCTTGACCGGCTTGTTGCCGGTGTCGTGGAGCCGGAAGCGCTCCAGGAGCTCGTCGGCGCGGCGGCGGGCGCCGCGCGGCGAGAGGTGGTGCAGGCGGCCGAACATCACCAGGTTCTGGCGGCCGCTGAGGACCTCGTCGACGGCGGCGTACTGGCCGACCATGCCGATGGAGGAGCGGACCTCGGCCGACTGGGAGACCACGTCGAACCCCGCCACCCGGGCATGTCCCTCGTCG
Source organism: Streptomyces sp. cmx-11-4 (assembly GCA_049998195.1). Lineage (GTDB taxonomy): Bacteria > Actinomycetota > Actinomycetes > Streptomycetales > Streptomycetaceae > Streptomyces. The sequence goes on along the minus strand of JAEBET010000016.1, from coordinate 48,169 downwards.
GGCCGGATGAGGGTGGAGAGGATTCCTACGGACGTGGTCTTGCCCGCGCCGTTGGGGCCGAGGAGTCCGTGCACGGTGCCCTGTTCGACGGTGAGGTCGAACCCGTCGAGCACGTACCGCTTGCCGTACCGTTTGCGCAGCCCTTCAGCGATCACTGCCGGCCTGGTCGAGTCCACGTCAGCTTCCTTCTGTGGTGCGTGCGGGAGTCGGACGGTCAGGTCCGCCCGGTGGCGATCCTGGCAGTCCCTCCCGCAGCGCTCCTCGAGCCGCGGTGGAGGCGCCGGTCAGCGGGCGACGCGCTCCAGCATCGGGGTGTACAGGTTGGGGTCGCTGCTGCTCAGCGCGCGCAGGGCGGCGCGGTGCTCCACGAACTGCGGCTGCGCCAAAGCCCGGCGGAAGGAGTCCTCGTCCTCCCAGTCCGCCACGTTGACGTACAGCTCCGGGTCGTTGATGTGGTGCAGCAGCCGGTGGCGCAGGAAGCCGGGCTGGGCGGCGAAGAAGGCGGAGGTCCGGTCGAAGGCCTCCTCGAACTCCTGGCAGGAGCCCGTGACCTCGAAACGGTTGATGAAGGTGATCACGGTGTGTCTCCCTGTCCTCAGGCGGGACTGATGCCCAGCTCGTGGCCGAAGACGCCGCGGGGGTCCCAGGCCGCCTTGACCCGCTGCAGGCGCGGGTAGTTGTCCTTGTAGTAGAGGCGGTGCCACGGCACGCCCGAGGTGTTCCAGGCCGGGTCGGCCAGGTCGACATCGGGGTAGTTGATGTAGCACCCGTCGGCGCCGCGGCCGGGTACCGGGACCCCGCCGGTGGTGGCGAACACGTCCCGGTAGGCGCGGCGCAGCCAGCCGATGTTCTCGGCGTCGCCGGCCGCGTCCTGCCAGGTGTTCATGAAGATCACGTTGAGGACGGCGTCGCGGTGCGCGGTGGCGGTGGCCGACGCGTGGGGGGTGTTGACCCGGCCGCCGTAGGACTGGAGCGAGACGGACGCCGACTCGTAGCTGTGGTCGGTGTTGTTGAGGTGGGCGTACAGCGCGTCGGTCTGCGCGTCGGTCCAGGCCCGCCGCAGGTACGCCGACTTGATCTTCTGCCGGCCCTTGTCCATGTCCTGGGACTCGCCGAGCGCCACGGTGGCGTTCAGCCACGAGTCGCGGGTGATGCCCATGTCGTACGGGGTGACGGGGACGCCCTCGGTGAGCGCGGCGGTGTAGTCGGCGAGCAGCTTCTCGGCGTCGGGGCGGGTGCCGTCCATGTGGGCGAAGCTGATGGCGCTCTGGCCGGGGTCGTTCTCCTTGAGCTTGCCGAACAGCACGAGGCCGCCGTAGAGGCCCGCGTACGGGGAGTCGGCGCAGCTGTTGCGCTCGTGCCACTGGCCGTGGTTGCGCACCAGGCGGCGGAAGGCCGCCTTGTCCATGCCCTCGCGGGGGAAGAGGACGGCGCTGGTGAGGATCGTGGCGGGCGGGCGGGGCAGCAGCCGGCCCGGGTCGGTGCCGGCGGCCCCGGGGGTGCGGAACCAGTAGCGGGTGACGACGCCGAAGTTGCCGCCGCCCCCTCCGGTGTGCGCCCACCACAGCTCGCGGTGCGGGTCGTTCGGCTCGCGGGTGGCGACGACCGCGCGGGCGCGGCCGGCCCGGTCGGCGACGACGACCTCGACGGCGTACAGGTGGTCGGCGGCGAGGCCGAAGCGGCGTGAGAGGGCGCCGTACCCGCCGCCGGTGATGTGGCCGCCCAGGCCCACGGTGGCGCTGGCGCCGCCGGGCAGGGTGACGCCCCAGCCGTAGTACAGCGTCTTGTAGACGTCCATCAGGCGCGCACCGGCCTCGACCATGAAGGCGCGCTTGTCCTCGTCGTAGCGGACCGCGTTCATCTGGCCGAGGTCGATGACCAGGCGGACGGCGGTGTCGCCGACGAAGTTCTCGTAGCAGTGGCCGCCGCTGCGCACGGCGACGCGGCGGCCCGACCGCGCGGCCTCGCCGACGGCCTGGACGACCTGCTCGGTGGTGGTCGCGAGGCGGAAGGCGGCGGGCCGGGCGGTGAAGCGCTTGTTGCTGCCGCGGGTGGCCAGGTCCTCGTAGCGGGGATCGGCGGGGGTGATGTCCGCGGCGGGGTCCGCACCGCCGGTACCGGTGGCGGTGTCCGTGCCCGCGGGCCGCTTCGGGGCGGCCAGGGCGGGCGTCACGCCGGCCGCGGCGAGCCCGGCGGCGGCGCCGGCCGTGATCGTACCGGCGACAAAGCGCCGACGGCTTGGAGCGGTCATGATGCTTCCTTTTCGGTGCGGACCCGGTGGCGGGACAGGGCGCGGGGCAGGGCTCGTGGGAGGGCGCGGGGCAGGGCGCGCGGGGCGCGGGGCAGGGGGTCGGGCCGGAGGCTCAGGCGGTGACGCGGGCGGAGAGCACGCGGTTGACGAGCTCGAGGTACTTGCGGGGGGTCTCGGCCTCGTCGATGGCCTCCTCGTCGAGCGTGATCTCGTACTCGCGCTCGATGCGCCCGGTGGTCTGCAGGAGCGCCAGCGAGTCGTAGCCGAGGTCGAGGAAGAGGGTGTCGAGGACGTCGTCGCCGTCCAGGTCCACGCCCTCGTCCTCACCGGCGCACTCGCGCAGCAGGCGGGTCAGGTCGGTCAGCTCCAGGTGCCGCATGGGGATCTCCTCTTGACGGTTCGGGTTCGGGACGGGCAGGTGCGGGTGCAGCGTGCGGCCTCAGGCGGCGCGGACCACGGCGGCGGCGTTGAAGCCGCCCCGGCCGCGGGCCAGCACCAGGGCGGTGCGCAGGGCGCTACCGGTCCGCGGGGCGCCGGTGACCAGGTCGAGCGGGCAGTCGTCGGCGGGGCGTGCGGTGCCGGTGGTCGGCGGGATCACCTGGTCGCGCAGGGTGAACAGGGCGGCGGCGAGGTCGAGGGAGGCCCCGCCGGACAGGAGCCGTCCGGTCATCGACTTGGGGGCGGTGACCGGGACCCCGCGCGGGCCGAACAGGGCGGTGATCGCCTCGGCCTCGGCGCGGTCCGCGGCGCGTTCGCCCGCGGCGTCGGCGAAGACCACGTCGACGTCGGCGGCGGCCAGGCCCGCGTCGGCGAGCGCGAGGCGGGCCGCGTCGGCGAGCCGGGGCGTGTCCGGGCCGTCGAAGGTGGCCGCGTATCCGGCGAAGGAGCCGTACGTACGGGCGCCGCGGGCGCGGGCGCTCTCGGCGTCCTCCAGGACGAGCAGGGCGCCGCCCTCGCCGACGACGTGGCCGGTGGCCTCGGCGTCGAAGGGCAGGTAGGCGCGGGCCGGGTCCGGGACGTGGCTCATCCGGCCCTCGGCCAGGTGCGCGGCCCAGCCCCACGGGCAGAGCGAGGCGTCGACGGCGCCGGTCACCATCAGGGTGGCGCCCTTGCGCAGCTGGCGCCGGGCCTGGGCGACGGCGTCCAGACCGCCGGCGCCCTCGGTGACGATGACGCCGCTGGGGCCGCGCAGCCCGTGCCGGATGGAGATCTGGCCGGAGTTGACGGCGTAGAACCAGGCGAAGGACTGGTACGCGCTGACGTGCTGGCCGCCCTTGCTCCACAGGGCCTCCAGCTCGCGCTGGCCGAACTCGTAGCCGCCCGCGGAGGAGGCCGTGACCACGCCCGCGCCGTACTCCGGCAGCTGGGCGGGGTCGGCGCCCGCGTCGTCGAGGGCTTCCTTGGCGGCGGCGAGCGAGAGCCGGGTGACGCGGTCGGTCTGGGGAAGCAGCCGGCTGGGGACGTGGTCGGCGTCGACGAAGCCCGGGATCTCGCCGGCCAGGCGTACGGGATAGCCGCTCGCGTCGAACCGGGTCAGCGGTCGGATGCCGCTCTCGCCCCGCAGGACGGCGTCCCACCAGGCTTCCGCGCCCAGCCCGTTGGGGGCGGTGACGCCGACGCCCGTGAAGACGGCGCTGGCGGCCCGCGCCGGGGCACCGGACGGGTCGGTCGTGGGCGCGGTCATGCTGCTTCCTTCAGGCTCGGGCGGTTGAGGACCATGGCGCTCTGGAATCCGCCGAAGCCGCTGCCGACGCTGACGACGGCGTCGGTGCGCTGCTCGCGGGCGGTGAGCGGGGTGTAGTCCAGGTCGCAGTCCGGGTCCGCCTCGTGCAGGTTGGCGGTGGGCGGCACGGTGTTGTGCGCGATGGCCAGGGCGCTGGCGGCCACCTCCAGGGCGCCGATGGCGCCGAGCGAGTGCCCGATCATCGACTTGATGGAGCTGACGGGCACCTCGTAGGCGCGCTGTCCCAGGCTGCGTTTGAAGGCCGCGGTCTCGTGCTTGTCGTTCTGCTTGGTGCCCGAGCCGTGGGCGTTGACGTAGTCGATGGCGGAGGCGTCCAGCCGGGCCTCGGCGAGCGCGGCGGTGATGGCCGCGGCCATCTCCGCGCCGTCGGCGCGCAGTCCCGTCATGTGGTAGGCGTTGCTGCGGCTGGCGAAGCCGGAGATCTCGGCGTAGATGCGGGCGCCGCGGCGGCGGGCGCGCTCCAGTTCCTCGACGACCAGGACGGCGGAGCCCTCGCCGAGGACGAAGCCGTTGCGGGTGCGGTCGAAGGGCCGCGAGGCGGTCGCCGGGTCGTCGTTGCGGGTCGAGGTGGCGCGGATCGCGTCGAAGCAGGCCACGGTGATCGGCGAGATCGGCGCCTCGGTGGCGCCGGTGACCATCACGTCGGCGGAGCCCTCGCGGATCAGCTCGACGGCGTGGCCGATGGAGTCGAGTCCGGAGGTGCAGCCGGTGGAGACGAGCGAGACGGGTCCCTGAGCGCCGCTGTCCCGGGCCACTTCGGCGGCCAGGGAACTGGGGGTGAAGTAGTCGTAGAGGTGCGAGACGGCCCGCGCGTGGTCCACGTTCCAGAGCCGGCCCAGCTCGCTGACGGCCGCGTACTCGTTGTCGAGCCCGGTGGTGCAGCCGACGGCGCTGCCGAGGCTGACACCGGTGCGCAGCGGGTCCAGCCCGTCGGCGACGCCGCTGTCGGCGATGGCCTCGCGGGCGCTGGTCAGCGCGAACAGGGCGGCGCGGTCGAGGCGGGCGGCCTCCTCGGCGTCGAACCCGTGGGCGGCGGGGTGGAAGTCGGCCTCGGCGGCGATCCGGGACCGGAAGGAGGACGCGTCGAACAGCGTGATGGCCCGGGTCGCCGTACGGCCGGCGGTGAGCAGCTCCCAGAACTCCTTGGTGCCCACTCCTCCCGGGGCGACGACCCCTATCCCGGTGATGACTACCCGTCTCATCGACTGTCCCTCACTGTTTTTTTCCTTCAGGCCGGGGCCGGGCGGGCTCGCACCGCATGACGGCTTCAGTACTGCGAGCCTCGCCGCTCGGTCTGGAGCACGGCTAGAAGATCCGTGCAAGGCGACAATCAGCCACCCCAGCGCACCAGTGCGGTCCCCATGCTCATGCCGCCGCCGAATCCGGCGAGCAGCACGATGTCCCCCTCGGCCGGTCCGCCGTCGCCGCGCACCGCGTGGTCCAGTGCCAGCGGGATGGAGGCGGCGCCGGTGTTGCCGTGGAACTCCACCGGCAGGTGGACGGTGGCCCGGGTCAGGCCGAGCGGACCCACCAGGGAGCGGAGCATCTCGCCGTTGGCCTGGTGGGGGACGAAGTGGGCCACTTCCCCGGGCTCGACCCCGAAGGTGCGCAGGATCTCCTCGACCGCGCCGGGCAGTTCCCGTACGACGAAGTCCCGTACGTCGCGCCCCCGCATCGCGAAGTAGTGCTCGCCGCGGGCCACCGTCTTCAGGGCGGCCGGCTTGCGGCTGCCGCCGGCGCCGACGCCGATCAGCCCGTGCAGGCTGCCGTCGGTGCGCAGGCCGGTGCCGAGCAGCCCGTAGCCCTCGCGGACCGGGCCGAGGACGACGGCGCCGGCGCCGTCGCCGAACAGGGGGGCGGTCCTGCGGTCGGCGGGGTCGATGATGCGCGAGTAGACGTCGGTTCCGACGACCAGTACGGGGCGGCGCCGGCCGTCCGCCTCGGGGGCGGCCAGGAGCCGGGCGCCGGTGTGCAGGGCGGCGGCGAAGCCGCTGCACACGGCGTTGACGTCGAAGGCGGCCGCGTGGCGGGCGCCGAGCCGGTGCTGCACCAAGGGGGCGGTGGCCGGCTGGGTGTGGTCGGGGGTGGAGGTGGCGACCACGATCCAGGCGAGGTCCTGCGGGTCGGTCCCGGAGTCCTCCAGGGCCCGCACGGCGGCCTCGGCGGCCAGGTCGGAGGCGGCCTCGTGCGGGGCCGCGTACCGCCGTTCCCTGACGCCCGTCTTGCGCTCGATCCACGCGGGGGTGACGCCGACGCGGGCGGCGATCGTCTCGTTGGGCACGATCCGCTCGGGCAGGTACGAGCCGGTGCCGAGGATGCCGACGGACCCCAGTCCGGGCGAGTGGACGCTCACGCGGCCACCGCCACCGGCCGCGCCAGCGCGTCGGTGACGGCGGCCGCGACCTCCTCGAGGCGGTCGCTCAGGAAGAAGTGGCCGCCCGGCATCACCCACAGCTCGAACGCGGCCCGGGTGTGGGCGCGCCACCTGTCCACCTTGCCGACCTCGGCCATGTGGTCGGCGTCGCCGGTGAGGGCGGTGATCGCGGTGCGCAGCGGCGGGGCGGGCCGGAAGCGGTACTCGCGCACCGCCCGGTAGTCGGTGCGCAGCGGGGGCAGCAGCATGCTGCGCACCTCCGGGTCGTCGAGCAGTCCGTCGTCCGTCGCGTTCAAGGCGCGCAGTTCCTCGACGACTTCCTCGTCGGTGCGGGGGAACCAGGCCTCGTACTCGTCCTGGCAGGGGGCCGGGCGGCCGGAGACGAACAGGTGTGCCGGGCCCCGCCCGGCCGCTTCCATCCTGCGGGCCACCTCGAAGGACAGCATCGCCCCCATGCTGTGCCCGAACAGCGCGTACGGGCGGCCGTCGTCGAGCGGCAGCAGCTCGGCGGTGATCCGGTCGGCGAGCCGCTCCAGCGAGGTCTCGCCCGGTTCGCAGCGGCGGTCCTGGCGGCCCGGGTACTGGACCCCGTACACGTCCACGGCGGGCGAGAGCACGGTGGCCAGGGGGTGGAAGTAGCTTGCGGACCCGCCCGCATGCGGCAGCGCGAACAGCCGGACGGGCGCCTGCGGGGCGGGCCGGTAGTTCCTGAACCAGGGACTTCCGTCGGTCGTTCGCGTCATCGGATCTCCTCATTCCCGGACAGAGCTCGAAACCCAGCGTGCGGGTGCGGCCGCCGGATCCGGATCCCCTGGGACCCCCCTAGACCCGGGCCCCGCCCGGGCCTAGGGGCACGTCTGGGGTGCCGGGAAGCGGCGGCGCTTCCTACGTTTGGCTGAGGCGCTCCTCGACTTCAAGGGACATCACGTGGACGAGATCATCAGTGCTCTGCTCTCCGAGGACGCGGCCCCGGGTGACTTCCAGCACCTCCGGCTGCCGGAGAGCTACCGCGGCAATGTGGTCCGCAAGGAAGACATCGGCATGTTCGAGGGCATGGCGACGGCGGACAAGGACCCCCGCAAGTCCCTGCACCTGCAGGACGTGCCGACCCCCGAACCGGGCCCCGGCGAGGCGCTGATCGCCGTCATGGCGAGCGCCGTCAACTACAACACCGTCTGGTCCTCGATCTTCGAGCCGCTGGCGACCTTCGGGTTCCTGGAGCGCTACGGCCGGCTCAGCGAACTGACCCGGCGTCACGACCTGCCGTACCACGTGCTGGGCTCCGACCTCTGCGGCGTGGTGCTGCGCACCGGCCCCGGCGTGAACCGCTGGCAGCCCGGCGACCGGGTGGTGGCCCACTGCCTGTCCGTGGAGCTGGAGTCCGCGGAAGGGCACAACGACACGATGCTCGACCCCGAGCAGCGCATCTGGGGCTTCGAGACCAACTTCGGCGGCCTGGCGGAGCTGGCGCTCGTCAAGTCCAACCAGCTGATGCCCAAGCCCGAGCACCTGACGTGGGAGGAAGCCGCCGCCCCCGGTCTGGTCAACTCCACCGCCTACCGCCAGCTGGTCTCCCGCAACGGCGCCGGCATGAAGCAGGGCGACAACGTCCTGATCTGGGGCGCCAGCGGCGGACTCGGCTCCTACGCCACCCAGCTGGCCCTGGCCGGCGGCGCCAACCCCGTGTGCGTGGTGTCCAGTGCGCAGAAGGCCGAGATCTGCCGGCGGATGGGCGCGACCGCGATCATCGACCGCAGCGCCGAGGGGTACAAGTTCTGGAAGGACGAGGACACCCAGGACCCGAGGGAGTGGAAGCGCTTCGGCAAGCGCATCCGCGAGCTGACCGGCGGCGAGGACGTGGACATCGTCTTCGAGCACCCGGGCCGCGAGACCTTCGGCGCCTCGGTGTACGTGGCCCGCAAGGGCGGCACGATCGTCACCTGCGCCTCGACCTCGGGCTACCGGCACGAGTTCGACAACCGCTACCTGTGGATGTCGCTGAAGCGGATCGTCGGCTCGCACTTCGCGAACTACCGCGAGGCGTGGGAAGCCAACCGCCTCATCGCCAAGGGCAAGATCCACCCGACCCTGTCGAAGGTCCACTCCCTGGAGGACACCGGCCAGGCCGCGTACGAGGTCCACCAGAACCTGCACCACGGGAAGGTCGGCGTACTGGCACTGGCCCCGGGCGAGGGCCTGGGCGTACGGAACCACGAGCTGCGCGCCACGCACCTCGAGGCCATCAACCGGTTCCGCAGCGACAACGACAACGACACAGAGGAGGCCGGCCAGTGACCGCGCAGCGCACCCCGATCACCGGGATCGTCGGGCTGGGCACGCTCGGCGAGGCCTTGCTGCGCCTGGCCCACGAGGCCGGGCACGAGGTCATCGCGGTCGACCCCGCCCTGGACGCGCTGGACCGCACCGCCCGGCGGCTCAAGGCCGCCGACGCCGCGCGCACGGGCGGGCGCGACGAGGCCGCCCGGCCCGCCGTCACCCTGACCACGGACCCGGCCGCCCTCTCCCGGGCCGAGCTGGTGATCGAGGCCGTTCCCGAGGACGAGGCCGTCAAGAAGGCCGTGCTGGGCGACATCGTCGCCCGGTGCGCGCCCGGCGTGCCCGTCCTGACCACCGCCACGACGCTGTCCGTGCCCTGGCTGGCCATCGCCTCGGGCAGTCCCGGATCGGTCGCGGGCCTGCGGTTCTTCACGCCGCCCGCCTCCGGCGGGCCCGTCCTGCCCGTCCACTCCCCGCTGGCTTCGCCCGCCACCGCGGCGGCCCTCGACGCGCTGGTGGAGGAGCTCGGCCTGCGGCCCGCCACCATCACCGCCCCGGCGGCCGCGGACGCCGACGACCTGGTGCTGGCCTACCTCAACCGCGCCGCGATCCTGTGCGACGAGGGCTACGCGAGCGCCCGGGACATCGACACCGCGATGCGGCTGGGCTGCGGTCTTGCGCTGGGCCCGCTGGAGACGCTCGACCTCATGGGCATCGACTCGGTCCACGCGGCGCTGCTCGCCCGCTGGCGGCGTACCGGGGACTGCGCCTTCGAACCGTCGCCGCTGCTCAGCCGGATGGTCACGGCCGGCCGCCTGGGCCGCAAGAGCGGCGAGGGGTTCGCCGCGTACGACGAACTGGGCGCCGTGGTGACGCCGCCGGCCGGCGGCCCGGGCGCGGGCACGGCCCGGCCGGTCACCCGCGTCGGCGTGGTCGGCTCGGGCGCCATGGCCCGCGGCATCGCCGAGGTGCTGGCGGCCGGCGGCCGGCACACGCTGCTCGTGGCGCGCGGCGCGGAGCAGGCCGAGCGGGCCCTGACGGCCATCGGCGATTCGCTGACCCGCCGGGTGCGCAGGGGCCGGATCACTCCCGCGGAGCGGGAGGCGGCGCTGGCCCGGCTGGAGACGTCGCACGACCTGGCGGCGCTCGGCGACCGCGATCTGGTCGTGGAGGCCATCGTCGAGGACCTCGGCGCGAAGCGGGTGCTGTTCGCCCGCCTCGGGGAGGTCTGCGCACCGGGCACGGTCCTGGCCACCACCACCTCGAGCCTGTCCGTCGCCGCCTGCGCCGAGGCCTCGGGCCGCCCGGCGGACGTGATCGGCCTGCACTTCTTCAACCCGGCCCCGGTGATGCGGCTGGTGGAGCTGGCGTACACGGCCGAGGCGCACGAGGACGTACTCGCGACCGCCCGGGCGCTCTGCCGTGACCTGGGCAAGACGGCCGTGGACTGCCCGGACCGGACCGGGTTCATCGTCAACCGGCTGCTGTTCCCGTACCTCGGTGACGCGCTGGACCTGCTGGAGCGGGCGGACACGGACATCACGGCGACGGACGCGGCCGTCGAGCAGGGATACGGCTACCCGATGGGGCCGTTCGCCCTGCTGGACACGATCGGCCTGGACGTCTCGCTCGCCATCCAGGAACGGCTCTTCGAGAGCTTCGCCCTACCGGAGCTGGTGCCCTCGCGGCCCCTGACCGAGCTGGTCGCGGCAGGCGCGCTGGGCCGCAAGAACCAGCGCGGCTTCCGCACCGGCGAACGGCGCGACTGACCGTCGGCCTTGGCCGCCATGGACGCCGCGAGGCTGCCTCGGCGGTCAGCCGAGCCGCTCGACGAGGCCGTGGGCCTGGACGGCGTAGCCCCCGGTGATCACGAGGGGGTACGGAGCGCCGATGTCGATGACGGCGGCAAGGAGCCGCCGGTGCAATCGCTCAGGTTCACGCTGCGGCGGATCCCGTGGTCGCCAGCGGCAGCTCGACGATGCCGTGCCGCGGACCTGCGAGTTTCTCCAGCGAGGCGGGCAGCCTGCCCGCGTACCGGGCGTGCAGCACCTCGGCGGCCGAAGGCGCCGTGCTGCTGGAGGAGAGCGTGACCATGGACCCGACTATCCCGCGTCCCGCCCGTCCCCGGTACCGCAGGCGCGACACACCGCCCCGCCTCGCAATTTCACTCACGGCGTCGCCAGGGCTCACTGGCCTGCGCCGAGACGGGTCAGGCGTTGCACGGTTCTGCCGGTGAGGCAGCGGGCGTGGGCTTACCGGGCCTTGTCGGGACGGGCAGCGGGCTCGGGCCGACCAGGTCGGCGAGGTCGGTGCGGGAGCGGACGCGAAGTTTGCGGTAGACCTTCGTCAGGTGCTGCTCGACCGTGCTCGCGGTCACGAACAGGCGGGCGGCGATGACCTGGTTGGTGCAGCCCTGGGCGGCCAGCACCGCCACCCGTCGCTCCGCCCGGCTCAGCCGGGCGACGGGGTCGTGGTGGCGGGCCGCCGGGGTGCTCCAGTCGAGGGCCTCGCAGGGCTCGATGTTCCAGCGGGCCATCAGGTCCCGGCAGGCGTGCAGATCGCCCAGGGCGGCCACCGGCTGCTCGGCGGCCAGCCGGAACCGGCCGCGGGCGAGCAGGTAGTGGGGGGCGACCCGGCTGCGGAACATCGCCTCCGGAACGGGCACCCTCAGCAGCCGGGCCGCCTCCTCGTGTGCGCCGAGCCCGGTCGCGGCCAGCACGGCCGCGGCCAGCGGCATCCCGACGGCGATCCCCCAGGCTTCGGGCGCCAGCAGCTCCAGCGCCCGCCGCGCCTCGGCGGCCGCCTCCGCGTGCCGGCCCAGGCGGCCGTGCACCAGGGCGGCGGCCGCCGCGGCGACCGCCCGGCGGGCCGGGGTGTCCAGGGCTCCCGGCGTGGTCCGCGTCTCGCGCAGCAGGGCGTGCCAGTGCTCGGCCCGGTCGCTCTCGCCCACGTACAGCAGGGCGCACAGGGCTGCCGTCACGCCGGGAGCCGGGTGCTGGCGCGATACGAGGGCCGCCGCGGCCCGTTCCACGGCGGCCGTGCCGTCGGCCGGCTGTTCCACTGTTCCGGCCGCCGGCCCGGACGCCACCCCCTGCACCGGGCCCTGCACCGGGCCCTGCGCCTGGCCCAGTTCCGGGTAGACGTACGCCGCTTCGGCCCTCAGCGTCCGCCGGGCCCGCTCTCCCCCGCCCAGGTCATCGGCGGCGTCCGCGGCGTCGAGGCCGTCGAGTGCGCGGGCCGCGGCTTCCGGGCGGCCGTGCCACAGCAGCAGTCCGAGCGGGCCCGCTGCCCGGTCCGCGGCGAGCCATCCCGCGTCCAGGGCCTGTTCGAGGGCCGGGAGGTGGCGGGTCACGGCGGCCGGGTCGCTCTCCCATTCGGCGCCGGCCAGTGCGTCGAGCAGCTCTGCCCGGCGTACCGGGTCGGGGCAGCGGCGGTGCGCGGCGTCGAGGAAGCCCGCGGCCGCCTTGGGCCGGGCGGCCCGCAGCGCCTGCCCGGCCGCCTCGGCCAGTACGTCGACGGCCCAGGGCTCCGCGGCCGCCGGGCCCGGCCCGTCTGCGGCGACCAGGTGCCGGGCGACGGTCTCGGCTCCGGCGCCGTCGGCGCGCAGCAGCGCGACGGCCCCGGTGTGCAGCCGGGCGCTTTCCCGGGGCGGGAGCTCCTCCAGTACGGCGGCCCGCGCCGCCTCGTGGCGGAACCGCCCGGACTCCAGCAGCCCGGTGTCGGTGAGGACGTCCATCAGCGGCCCCACGGCCCGTTCGTGAACGCCGAGCAGCCGGGCGAGCGTGGTGAGGGTGGCGGAGGGGCCCAGTACGGCGAGCGCCCGGGCCGTGTCCAGGGTGGCGCCGGGGCGCAGGCAGCCGGTGACGGCCCGTTTGAAGGCGGCGGAGGCCACCGGGCGGTCGGAGCGCAGCGGTCCGCACTGCGGCCGGTCCTCGGCGAGGGCGTGCAGCAGCCGGGGGTTCCCACCGGTGGCCCGGTGCCAGGCGGGGGCGAGCCGGCGGGCTTCGGCCGGGTCCGCGGACCCGCCGTACGGAGCGCGCAGGAACGCGGCGACGCCGTCCTCGTCGAGGGTGGTGAGGGCGACGGCCAGGCACCGCGGGTGGCGGGCGAGTTCGGCGACGGGCAGGGCGGCGGCGGGCGGGTGCGGCGGCTGGTACGCGGATCCCGTGCCGAGCAGCATGATGCGCGCGGCTCCGATCCGGCCGCACAGGTACAGCAGGCAGCGCGCGGAGAGTTCGTCGGTGTACTCGATGTCGTCGACGGCGATGACGACCGGGGCGGTGGCGGCCAGGTCCGTCAGGACGTCCCGTACCACCGGCAGGGCGGCGGCGGGTTCGGGGTCGGGGTCCGGCCCGGTGAATCCGGGTACGGCGCTCAGCAGCTGTCCGGCGACGCCGAGCGGGATGCCCTGTTCCGCCGGGGAGGCGGAGGCGTGCAGGACGAACGCTCCGGCGTCCGCCGCCTCGGCGGCGAAGGCCCGCAGGAGCGCGGTCTTGCCGGTGCCGGGGCTGCCGGTGACCAGGGCGGCCCGGCCCTCCCCGCGCCGGGTCACCGCGAGCAGCTCCCGGAGCCTGCCGAGCTCCCGGTCCCGCCGCACCAGTTCCTGCGGCCTTGGTGTCATCGGCTCTCCCCCTGTGCGGTGCCGCTCCCGGCAGTGTGCCGGGGCCCGGGGAAAAGCCGCTGGTGGGCGACCGGAGGCACGCTCGAGCCCCGGCCGCGGAGCCGCGGAGCCGGGAGGCGTCGCAGCCGCCGGGGCCGGGAGCGTCGCAGCCGCCGGGACCGTACGGGAAGGGACCGGGACCGGGACCGTACGGGAGGGGCCGGGTCAGCGGTGCGGGCGCTTCTTCAGGGCCCGGGCGCGGGTGCGGATGCGCTGCTTGTCCTCGGAGCGGGCGCGGGCGTCCTGGCGCAGCTCCAGCATGCGTTGTTCGCGGCGGAGCTTCTCCCAGTTGCCGAGCCGGTCCGCGTCGAGGGAGCCGGTGACGACCGCGGTCCGGACGGCGCAGCCCGGCTCGTCCTGGTGGCCGCAATCGCGGAACTGGCAGTCTCCGGTGAGGGATTCTACGTCCGCGAAGGCCTTGTCGATGCCCTCCTCGGCGTCCCACACGGCCAGCGCCCGCATGCCGGGGGTGTCGATGAGCAGGCCGCCGCCGGGCAGCGGGACCAGCTCGCGGTGCGTGGTGGTGTGCCGGCCCTTGAAGTCCGAGCGGACCTCCTGGGTGGACAGCACCTCCTCGCCGCGCAGCCGGTTGGTCAGCGTGGACTTGCCCACGCCGGACAGGCCCACGAGGGCGACGGTGCGGCCCGGTTCGACGTACCGGTCCAGGGCGTCGAGGCCCTCGCCGGTACGGGCGGACACGGTGTGGACGGGGGAGCCGAGCGCGATGCGCTCCACTTCCTCGGCCGCGCCGGCCGGATCGGGGTGCAGGTCGGCCTTGCTCAGCACCACGACGGGCTGGGCGCCGCTCTGCCAGGCGACGGCCAGGTAGCGCTCGATGCGGCGCAGCCGCTGCTCGCCGGTGAGGGCGGCGACCACGAAGACGGTGTCGACGTTGGTGGCGACGATCTGGGACTCGGTCCTGCGGTTCGCGGTGCCGCGGACGAAGGCCGAGCGGCGCGGCAGGACGTCGAGGATCAGGTGGGGGGCGGGGCCGCCCACCACGACCCAGTCGCCGGTGGCCAGCTGGGCCCCGCCCAGCGGCGGTTCGCCGTCCTTGAACAGCCGGGGGCCGAGCTGGGCGCGCAGTTCGCCGCCGGGCGTCAGGACGGTGGCGGCGCCCCGGTCGACCTGGCCGACGCGGCCGGGGAAGCGGGTCCGGCCCGGCGCGTGGGCGCCGAGTGCGGCCAGGTGCTCGGGCCAGGCCTCGGCGAGGTCGCCCCGCCAGCCGAGCGGGGCGAGCGCGGCGGAGTCGGGTTCCGGCGTCATCAGCTGTTCTCCGCGGGCTTGGGCTTGGCCTGGGCGGTCGGGGCGGGCTTGCCCTCGCAGCCGCAGCCGCCGCGCTGGACGGTGAGGCGGCGGCGGGGCGCCGGGGCGTCCGCCGGGGTGCCGGTGGTGCCGGTGGTGCTGGTGGTGCCCGTGGTGCCGGTGGCGGCGTTGGGGGTGTTCTGCTCGGTCATGCGTCCTGCTTTCGGGTCGGTGCGGGGCCGCCGATGCGGCTCCGCACGAAGGCGATCTGTGCTGACATGGCGTCCGCGCCGACCTCGGCGCGGGCACTGGCGTGGCCGGTGGAGCGCAGCCGGAGGTCGACGTCCGCGCCGCGGGCGGCGAGCTCCCGTACGTACGACTCGATCTGGCCGACCGGACAGCGCGCGTCGCGGTCTCCGGCCAGGACCAGCAGGGGTGCGCGGACCGCGTCGGCGTACGTGTGCGGGGAGGCGGCGGCATAGCGCTCGGGCACCTCGTCGGGGGTGCCGCCGAACATGGCGCGGTCCACCCAGCGCAGGCTGTGCAACTGCTCGCGGTAGGCGGCCGGGTAGTCGCCGACCGCTCCTTCGGCGAGCCCGCAGGCCCACAGCCCGGGCTGGGTGCCGAGGCCGAGCAGGGTCAGGTAGCCGCCCCAGGAACTGCCCGCGAGCACGCAGCGGTCCGGGTCGGCCACCCCGGATGCGATTAGGTGGGCGCGGACGGCGGCCACGTCGGAGAGTTCGGTGTGCCCGACGGCCTCCCGGTGGCCGAACTGCCAGGCCGTGCCGTTCTCGGCGGAGCCCCGGTAGTTGACGCGGGCCACCGCGTAGCCGGCGTCGTTCCAGGCGGCGGCGGGGCCGTTGTACTCGTCCCCGTCGGCGGTGTGCGGGCCGCCGTGCAGCAGGAAGACGGTCGGGTACGGGGCTTCGCCGGCGTCCGGCACGCTGAGGAAGACCGGGACCGTCAGCTCCCCGTGCGGCACGGGGACTTCGGTGACGGGGGCGGCCGGGACGACCGGGCCGGGCACGGACAGCAGTTCCCTGCCGGCGAGGTCGCGCAGGACGGCCGGGGCGGTCGCCGAGGAGAAGGTGTACCAGCAGTCGCCGTCGGGCCGGGCCACGGCGGTGTGCACGGTGCCGCGCGGCACGGGCAGCCGCTCCAGGTGCCCGTCGGCGAGCCGGTAGCGGTAGAGCTCGCTTCGCCCGTGCGTGCGGTGGTGGAGCAGCAGCGCGGTGCCGTCGGGCACGAAGTGGGCGCGTACGTCGCCGGGCAGGCCGGTGTCGATCTCCCGTACCTCTCCGGTGACCGGGTCCCACAGCAGGGGGGCGGGGCGACCGCCCCGGGTGTGCGTGGCCAGCACGAGCCGGCCGCCGGGCAGGAAGGGCGAGCCGTAGGGGACGACGTGCAGGCCGCTGTGCGGCCAGTCGCTCAACTCCCCCACCAGCGCGCCGCCCTGGTCCAGCACGCGCAGCGAGGGGCGCTGCGGATCGCCGTACTCGGCGTGCAGCACCAGCACGTACGCCTCGTCGTCGCTGAGGCCTCCGAGGTAGAGCGGGGTGTCCGCGCCGTACAGGACTTCGGCCCGGTCCGCGCCGGTCCGCAGCAGGTGGATGTCCGTACGGCCGTCCGCCGCGGTGATCCCGGCGACGGCGAGGCCGGAGGCACCGACGGCCAGGCCCTCGGGGGTGCCGGGCGGCACGCCGGGCAGGGCGGGGACGGCGGGGCCGCCGCGCAGGGGGGCCCGCATCCAGGTGCCGTGCTCGGTGCCGTCCTCGTCGTGGTACCACCACAGCCAGCGTCCGGCCGGGTCGAGCAGCCCGAGTTCGACCCCGTGCGGGGCGTCCGTGAGCTGGCGGATCCCGCCGCCGGCCCGGTCCCAGAGGTAGAACTGCGCGGTGCCGGTGGCGTTGCCCCGCAGCGCGCAGACCTCGGGCCGCAGCCGGCCCCAGAAGGGGAGCTCGACAGCGGGCGCGTTACACCGGTCAACCGGTCTCGACTCCGGCTCGAGCGCAGCGGTATATACAGTCACCAGGCCATTATGCAGATGACCGACAGGCCTAGGAAGAGCGAATATCCAATTCGAGTCACAGGGTGGCGGGGTGAATACCCGCGATGCCGTCCCTGCGCTTTGCGCATTCCTTTTCCATTTTCCCGAACAGGAACCGAGAACCAAGCAAAGGGGCACATCGATGCAGCTCAACGACCTGCAATGGCTGAGCAACACGCATGGGTCGCACCGACCGAAGATGCAGAACACGATTCTCATCGGCGAGCCGGAATCCATCGGGGAACCGGCCGACGGGCGACTCAGGACCATTTTCCCCTGGCATCCTGCCGAATTTTTCCGCATTCGACGAGGCTGACGCAAGGAGACCTCCTATGCCCTTCGCAGTTCTTCCCGGCCCGCTGACCCGCACGGACATCGGGGAGGGGATCCGCAAGCAGGGCTGGATGTTCGCCCCGGGCCCCGGCTTCGACACCGGTACCGGGGCGCAGGCGTTCCGGCAGCTGAGCCAGGCCTACGAGGACCTCGAGGCGGACGGATACCTGGCCGACGGCGGGGCGTACCGCTTCCGCCGGCACGTCCGCTACACCCACCGGACGGCCTCGCAGGGTGTGCTGCGCGCGCATCCGCCCGGCCCCTACCACCAGAGCGCCGAGGTGAACCCGTTCGCGGGCGGCTCGCCGCGGTGGTTCGCGCCTGTCACCGGGGCGGTCCGGGTCAACCCGTTCCTGCACCGGCTGCTGCTGCACGGCGTCGACGTGTTCTCCGAGCTGGCCGGCGCGGAGCCCGGGCGGACCCTGGACTGGGAGGTGGACGTGCACCTGGTGCGCATCCGGGCCAGCGCCGAGGAGGAGGGGCTGCCGTCCCCCGAGGGCGTGCACCGGGACGGCTTCGACTACATCTCCCTGCACCTGATCGGCCGCGCCGGGGTGACCGGCGGCCGCAGCATCATCTGCGACCCGTCGCAGCGCCCGCTGGCCCGCCCCCTGCTGGCCGCACCGCTGGACTCGCTCTACGCGGACGACCGCCGCATCCTGCACGGCACCGAACCGGTCCGCCTGGACCCGGCGGCCGGCCGCGCATACGGCTACCGCGACATGCTGCTCACCAGCTACCGCCGCATCGGCTGACCGGTCCCCCGGCGCTCCCTCCCGCGGTTCAGGTCCGCGGACTCCCCCAGGAGAACCCCGCGAACGCCGGGCGGCCGGCGGGAGTCTGCGGCGCCGGGGCCACGGGGGCGAGTGCGGCGACCCGGGTCTGCGGGCCGGCCGTAGCGAGCCGGCGTGCGGCGTGGGCGACCTTTTCGGCCAGTGCCCGTGCCGTGTCCGGCTCGTAGAGTGCGGAGTCGTACTGGAGGAGCAGGGTCAAGCCGCTCGCGGAACGCGCGAACTGGAACGAGAGCTCGAACATGCCCTCGTCCAGCGGGATCGGACCGCCCGTCAGCCGCAGCGCGCCCGGCCCGGTGTCGATCTCGTCCCAGAGGGTCACCCACACGTCGAAGAGCGGGTTGCGCCCGGGCAGGCGCGGCAGGTCCAGGGCCCGCACCAGTTCGCCGAAGGGCAGCCCGCCGTGGTCCAGCGCGCCGACCGTCTGGCCGGCGAGGTCCGCGACCAGCTCCGCGCAGGGCAGCTCCCCGTGGACGGCGGTCCGCAGGACCACGGTGTTGACCAGGCAGCCCACCGTGTCGGCCGGCCCGAGGGCCGGGCGGCGGCTGACGGCGGTGCCCAGGCTGATGTCGCAGGCGCCGGTCGCCTCGTGCAGGGCGGCGGCCACGGCTGCGGCCAGCACCCCGAAAAGGCCGGTGCGGTGGCCGCGCGCGAGCCGCTCCAGCGCGCCGAGCTCCCCGGTGTCGAGGCGGACGGTGGTCACGGCCGTGGCGCGGCCCGCCGGACCGGTGCGCGGATGGTCCACGGGCAGCGGGAGCGGCGTGGGGGGCGGGGTCAGCCGACCCTGCCAGTAGGCGAGCTGGGTGTCGTACGAGGGCTCGTGCGGGCCGGGTCCGGACAGCTCGGGCGCGGGCAGCTCGGGCGCGGCTGGTGCGACCGGTCCCCCGGCTCCGGCCAGCGCGCGGGCGATGACCTCCAGCGAGGTCTGGTCGGCGACGACGTGGTGCAGGACGACCAGCAGGCGGTCCCGGCCGCCGGGGCGGCGCAGCAGGGCCGCGCGCACCGGCGGCCCGGCCGCCAGGTCGAAGGGCCGGTGGGCCCATTCCCGTACGAGGGCCTCGCGCGCGGGCTCGTCGGGCAGGTCGAGGACCTCCAGGCGGGCGGGCGCGGGCGCGGGGCCGGGCACCGGCTCGCCGCGCTCCTCGCGGAACACGGTGCGCAGCTGCGGCTGGAGTTCCTGGAGCCGGGCGAACGCGGTGCGCAGGGCGGCGGGGTCGGCGGCGGCGTGGCAGTCCAGCAGCATCGGCACGTGGTAGGCGGCGGTGCCCGCCGTCCCCGCGCTCCGGGTGCGGTCCTCCAGCCAGAGCCAGCGCTGGACGGCGGAGGCCCGTCGCGGACCCCCGGCGACCGGGGAGCCGCCGGAGGCGGGCGCGGAGCCGTCGGAAGCGGATGCGGAGGCGGACGCGGTGCCGGCGCGGGGCGCGAGCCGCGCCGCGAGGGCGGCGATGCTCGGGCAGTCGAACACGTCGCGCAGCCGCACCGGCGCGGACAGCCTCCGGGCGGCGGCCGCGGCCAGGGAGGCGGCCTTCAGGCTGGTTCCGCCGAGGAGGAAGAAGTCGCCGTCGTCCGCGACGGGCTCGCCGAGAGCCTCGGCGAACAGGGCACGCAGCACGGCCCGTACGGCGTCGGCCCCCGCATCGCCCGCGGCCTCGTCGCCCGCCCCTTCGCCGCCCGCGGCCTCGTCGCCCCCGGCCTCGCCGGACGGCCCGGCCGGGGTGTCCGGCAGCGGCCGGGCGGCCAGCTCGCGGCGGTCGATCTTCCCGTTGGGGGTGCTGGGCATCCGCTCCACGGGGATCACCGCCGCCGGGACCATGTAGTAGGGCAGCCGCTCGGCCAGCCGGGCCCGCCAGTCGGCGGGCAGCGGGCCGTCGGTGACGACGTATCCGGCGAGCAGCGGCTGCGCCGTCCCCGCGGGCACGACCACCGCGGCGGCCGCGATGCCCGGCAGCGCGGCGAGCGCCGCCTCCACCTCGCCGGGCTCGATGCGGAAGCCGCGGATCTTCACCTGCCGGTCGGCGCGCCCCCGGAAGTCGAGGGTGCCGTCGGCGCGGTGGCGGGCCAGGTCCCCGGTCCGGTAGAGCCGGGCACCCGGGCGGGGGTCGCCGGTGTCGGGTACGAAGCGTGCCGCGGCCGCGTCGGGCCGGCCCAGGTAGCCCCGGCCCACGCCGATGCCGCCGATCCACAGCTCGCCCTCCACACCGGGGCCGACCTGCGCCCCGGAGGCATCGCGCACGGAGTAGCGCAGGTTGGCCATGGGACGGCCGATGGTGGGCGGCTCCTCCGGGAGGCCGGGCGGGCACCGGTGCCAGGACTGGAACACGGTCGCCTCGGTGGGCCCGTAGACGTAGATCAGGTCACGGCCCGGGGCCCAGCGGTCCACCAGGGCCCGGCTGAAGGACTCGCCGCCGGTCACGACGGTCGCCACGTCCGGGAAGGCGGCCGGGTCCAGCTGGGCCAGCAGCGCGGCGAGCAGGAAGACGGTGTCGGCGCGGCGTTCGCGGACGAGCGCGGCCAGGGCCTCGGCGGAAGCGACGGGCTCGTCGAAGACGACGACGGCCGCGCCCGCCCACAGCGGCGCGAGGATCTCCCACACCGAGACGTCGAAGGCGGGGCTCGCGAACTGCAGCACGCGCCGGTCCGGGCCGAGGCCGAAGGGGACGGCGGTGGCTTCCAGCAGGTTGACCAGGGAGCGCTGTTCGATGGCCACGCCCTTGGGGCGGCCGGTGGAGCCGGAGGTGTGGATGACGTACGCGAGGTCGGCCGGGCCCGGCAGCGAGCCGCCGACCGGCGGAACGGACACCCCGGCGGCAGGCTCGGCCGGAGTGTCGAGGGCGACGGTGAGCACGCCCGGGCCGGGGAACAGCCCGGCCAGCGCGGCGGTGGTCAGGGTGAGCGGTGCGGGGGCGCTGTCGACCAGCTGGGCGAGCCGCTCGGCCGGGTGGTCCGGGTCCAGCGGCACGTACGCGGCGCCGGCCCGCAGCACCGCCAGGACGGCCACGACCAGCTCCGCGGAGCGGGGCAGACAGACCCGGACCAGCACGCCGGGCCCGGCGCCGCCGGCGCGCAGCCGGACCGCCAGCTCCTCGGCGCGGGCGTGCAGTTCGCCGTGGCTGAGGACGCGGTCCCGGGCCACCACGGCGGGCCGGTCGGCGACCGGGCGGGCCCGCTCGGCGAGCAGCGCGGCCACCGGCCCGTCCGGGACGGGGGCGGCCGTGTCGTTGAGCGCGGCCAGGGTCCGCTGCCAGGCCGCCGGAGTCCCGGCGGGGGCGGCCGGGGCGGCGGTCGCGGCGTCGGCGGCGGTCGCGGCGGCGGCGGCGGCGGTCGCGGCGTCGGCGGCGGCGGTCGCGGCTCCGGGTTCGGGGGTCACGGCTGCTCCCTCCAGAGCGCGTCGGGGTGGGCGACCAGGGCGGCCAGCGCCTGCCGGGTGCGTTCGACCAGGCGCCCGGCGGTCGCGTCGTCGAAGAGCTCGCCCTTGTACGTGAGGACGCCGTCGGCTTCGTCCTCGCCGGTGTGCAGCGACCACACGAGGTCGAAGGCGGTGGCGGTGGGCCGGGTCGCGGCGACGGCGGCGTCCGGGCTGAACAGGGCGCCGGGGACCGGGGCCGCGTCCTCCTGGGCGACCACGAGGACCCGGCTCAGGAGGGCCCGGTCCACGCCGAACTCGCCCTCGGCGAGGGCGGATACGGCGTCCAGGCCCGCTCCCGGCCGGTCGTGTGCGGCCAGCAGCGCGTCCGCGACGGCGCGGGCCAGTTCACGGTAGGTGCCGGCGGCGCCGGTCGGCACGCGCAGCAGGGCGGTGCCGGTGAGCGGGCCGACGACGTCCGCGAGGCCGGGCCGGGACCGGGTGCTCAGGACGGTGGCGAGCCACACCTCGTCCGGGGTCCCGTCCGCGCCCTCGCCCCGGGCCAGGGCCGCGACCAGCGCGGTCAGGCCGAGCGCGAACGGGCTCAGGCCGTCGGCGCGGCCGAAGGCCCCGGCGCCCGGGGCCGGGAAGGCGAAGGGCAGTTCCGTCGGCATCAGCGCGCCGCGCACCAGCCGGGGCCGGTCGTACGGCAGCGGCAGCCGCGGCGGCTCGCCGGCGGCCAGCGCTCGGCGCCAGTGCTCGTCCGCACCGGCCGGGGTGCGCTCCTGCTGCCAGCGGGCCACGTCGGCCAGCCGCAGCGGGGGCTCGCCGGCGGGGTCGGCGGGCCAGCGTCCGGCGGCGAACTCCTCGTAGGCGTCGGCCGTCTGCCGCACCAGCAGCTCCATGGAGCGGCCGTCGACGGCGATGTGGTGCACGGCGAGCAGCAGGACGTGCTCGTGGGCGGCCAGGCGCACCAGCCGGGCCCGCAGCAGCAGTCCGGCCGCGAGGTCGAAGGGCTCCTCCAGGTGCCGCTGGGCCAGCGCGTCGAGCGCGGCGCCCCGGTCGGTCTCGGGGAGAGCCGAGAGGTCGTCCTCGGCCCAGCCGGTCCGCGGCACGGTCAGCGGCTGCCACCGGGGCCCGGCGTCGGTGACGACGAGCCGGGAGGAGAGGGCGTCGTGGCGGGCGGCGGTGTGCTCGACGGCCTGGCGCAGGGCGTGCGGGTCGATGGTCCGGGCGCCGGCGCGCAGCGCCTCGAACACGACGAACGCGGCCGGGGCGGCGCCGCCTCGCAGGGCCTGCCAGATCTCGGTCTGCTCGGTGCTGAGCGGTGCGGGGCCGTTGACCGGTCCGCGCACGGGCCCGTCCTCGGCCACCACGGCGGCGGCGTCGGCGGGAGCGGCGTCGGCGATGGCTTCGGCGATGGCCGCCGGGGTGCGGGAGTCGAAGACGAGCCGGGGCGAGACGTCCCGGCCGAGCGCGATCCGCAGCCGGGCGGCCACGGCGACGGCGTCCAGGGAGCCGCCGCCGAGGTCGAAGAAGTCCTCGTCCGGCCCGACCCGTTCGTGCCCGAGCGCCTCGGCGACGGCCCGCGCGACGAGCTCGACGGGCCCCGCGGCCGTGTCCGCCACAGGCGCGGTCACCACCGAAGCGGTCACCGCAGGCGCGGTCCCCACAGGCGCTGTCCCCACCGAAGCGGTCTCCGCCGTCGGCTCCCCCGCGTCCGCCGTGACGTGGACGGTCGCCGGGACCAGCCGCAGCGGCAGCGCCCGGCGCAGCAGGGTGCGCAGCGCGCCGGGGCTCACCGTGTGCCCGGGGTGCGGGGTGACCTGGGCGGTCAGGAGCCCCGGCTCGCCCGGGGCCGCGGCGCGGACCTCCGCGGCGCGCACCGACGGGTGGGCCAGCAGCAGCAGTTCGGCCTCGGCCGGGTCGAGGTGGGTGCCGGGGCGGTCCGGGTCGGGCACGAGCCGCCCGGCGCGGCCGCGCGGCACCAGCTCGCCCCGCTCCGACCAGTGGGCCCGCAGCCCGGTCGCGCCGGCGCCGGTGCTCAGGTCGCCGGGGACGCCGACCGGGACGGGCAGCCCGGCGGCGTCGCTGATCCGGGCGCCGGGGTACGCGGCGCAGCTGTCGGCGAGCGCGGCCAGTTCCGCGCGCTCGGCGTCGGGCAGCGGCGTACCGTCCGGGGTGCGGCCGGGGTCGGCGGCGGCGCGCAGCAGCAGGTCGGCCCAGTGCCGCAGCAGCCGGGTGGCGCGGGCGGCGCTGAAGAGCGTGCCGTCGTACTCGGCGGTGAGCTCGAGCAGCTCGGCGGAGTTGTCGAGGTGGAAGCTGAGTTCGAACTCGGCCGCGTGGTCGGCGTACGGCTCACGCCGTACGGCGAGTCCCGGCCCGGCGTCCAGTTCGCTGCCGTCGCCGGTGCCGGCCGCGCCGCGCTCGTCGGCGGTGAACATGACCGTGAACAGCGGTGTGCGGCCGCCGTCGCGAGCCCCCGGCAGCTCGTTCACGAGCCGCTCGAAGGGGTGGGCGCGGTGGGTCATCGCCGAGGCCACGGCGGAGCGGGTGGCGGCGGCGCGCTCGGCGAAGCCGAGGTCCGGTGCCACCTCGCAGGACAGCACCACCGTGTTGAGGAACGGGCCGATGACCCCCGCGTACGAGCGGTCGTCGCGGCGGGTGACGGGCGTGCCGACGAGGATCCGCCGCTCGCCCGTGAACCGCCGGAGCAGTTCGGCCAAGGCGGTCAGCCCGGTCCCGTACATGCTGGTGCCGCAGGTGCGCGCCAGCTCCCGTACGGCCTGGGTGTCCTGTCCGGAGAGCCGGAAGCGGCTGGAGCCGCCGGGGCCGGGCGCGGCGCCGCGCTCCCCGTCGGCGGGCAGCAGCGGGAAGGGCAGCGGGGCGGCCAGCTCGGTGTGCCAGTGGGCGCGGTCCCGCTCCGCCTCGGGGCCGCCGAGGGCGGCGCCCTCGCGGGCGATGTGCGTGAGGTAGCTGCCGTCGGCGGGCCGGGGGGCGGCCGTGCCGGTGCGCAGCGACCGCAGCCGGGCGAAGACCCGCTCGGCCAGCAGCACGGCGGATTCGCCGTCACAGGCGATGTGGTGGACCGTCAGCGCGAGGAGCGCGCTGGTCGGGGAGAGCCGCAGCAGGACCGCGCGCAGCGGCGGCTGCCGCTCCAGGTCGAAGGGGCGCCGGGCTTCGCCGCGCAGGGTCGCGGCGGTGTCGGTGCCGGGTGCGGGCCACAGGACGGTGAGCGGCGGCCGGTCCCCGTAGACGAAGCGCTGGCGGGGTTCGCCGTCGCGGACGAAGAAGCGGGCGCGCAGGAGCTGCGCGCAGGCGGCCTCGTCGGCGAGGGCCTGGGCGACCTGGCGTTCGTCCAGCGGCCCGTCGATCCGGAAGACGTCGGTGAGGTGGTGGATGCTGTCCGCGCCGTCGTCAAGCCGGGCGAGGGTCCACAGCTGCCGCTGGGCGGCGGACAGCGGGTGGTCCCCGCCCTCCGCGTCCTCCTCGGCCGCGGCGGCCGTCGCGGCCGAGGACGGGTCGCCGTCGTCCGCGCCGCGGCCGCGCAGGGCGGCGCAGGCCTCGCGGACCGAGGGGCCGTCGAGGAGTTCGTCGATGCCCAGGACCAGGCCGTGGCGCTGTTCGAGGGCGGCGATGACGTCGACGGCGAGCAGGCTGTGGCCGCCGCAGGCGAAGAAGTTGTCGTCGGGGCCGATCCGGTCGACGCCGAGGACCTCCCGGAAGACGGCGCCGACGCGGTCCTCCAGGCTCTGCGGGGCCTCGGGCGCTGCGGCCGGCGCGGGCTCGGCGGCCGGGGCGCAGGCCTGTGCCCGCTCGGCCAGTTCCCGCCGGTCGATCTTCCCGCTGGTGCTGAGCGGCACCCGGTCCAGCGGCAGGACGCGGTCCGGGACCAGGGGCGCGGGCAGCACGGTGCCCGCGTACGCGTGGACGGCCGCGGGGGTCTCGGCGGCGGGGCCGGTGACGAAGGCGACGAGCGAGGGCTGGCCGCCCGCGCCCTGGCAGACCACGGCGACGGCCGCCTCCACGGCGGGCAGCGCGGCCAGCGCCGCCTCCACGTCGCCGAGTTCGACCCGGTTGCCGCGGATCTTGACCTGGTCGTCCGCGCGGCCGAGGAACTGCAGGGTGCCGCCCGGCTGCCACCAGCCGCGGTCGCCGGAGCGGTAGCGCCGGCCGCCGGGCTGCTCGGGCGCGGCGGGGAACGCCGTGTCCGTCAGCTCCGGCCGGTGCAGGTAGCCGTCGGCGAGGCCGGGGCCGGAGAAGTGCAGCTGGCCGGGGAAGCCGGGGGGCACCGGCCGGTCCGCGCCGTCGAGCACCTCGACGACCGTGTGGGCCAGCGGCCAGCCGATCGGGGTGCCGGGCAACGGGTGCGCGGGGTAGTCGAAGGCGGTGGCCCCGACGGAGTTCTCGGTGGGCCCGTACTCGTTGACCAGCCGGGTGCGCGGCAGCTGGAGCTGGTGGCGGGCGACGAGTTCGCCGGGCATCGCCTCGCCCGCGACGGTGACCACGCGCAGGGTGCCCGCGGCGGCCAGCTCGTCGAGGACGGCGGTGTAGAGGCTGGGCACGAGGGTGACGTGGGTGGCCGTGTACCGCTCGGCGAGCCCGCGCAGGTGGGCCCCGTCGAGCCGGCGCACGCCGTCGACCAGGACCAGGGCGCCGCCCGCGCCGAGCACGGAGAACACGTCCGAGACGGAGCTGTCGAAGGACAGCGCGGGCACCTGGAGCAGGCAGGTGTCGGGGGACAGCCGGTGGTAGTCGTGCTTCCAGGCGAGGTAGCCGTCGATCGCCGAGTGGCGGATGACGACGCCCTTGGGCCGGCCGGTGGATCCGGAGGTGTAGATGACGTACGCCGTGTCCTCGGGGCGCGGCGGCTCGGGCTCCTCTTCGGGCAGGGCGGCCAGGTCGGCGGTGTCCGCGGCCAGGTCGGCGGCGGACAGCAGGCGCAGGCCCGTGCGCCCGGCCAGCGCCCGGGCCAGTTCGAGGTGTTCGGGCTCGGCCACCAGCGCGGCGGCGCCGATGTCGTCGAGTACGGCGGCGAGCCGCTCCTCGGGCTGCGCCGGGTCCAGCGGTACGTAGGCGGCGCCGGCCCGGACCGTGCCGAGCAGCGCGGTGAGCGCGTGGCGGCCCTTGCCGACGAGCAGGGCGACCCGGTCGCCGCGGCCCACCCCGTACGCGTGGTGCAGGCGGCGGGCGGCGCGCACGGACTCGGCGCGCAGCTGGGCGTGGCCCAGTTCGGTGGCGCCGTCGGCCGTTGTGCCGCCGGTGACGACGGCCAGGCCTTCGCCGCCCGCGAGGTGGCCCCGGTCCAGGCGCTCCAGCAGGGTGGCCGGTGTGGCGGGCGGCCAGAACCCTGCCCGGCCCCACTCCTTGACGGTCTCCCGGTCGGTGGCGTCGGCCAGGGTGAGGCCGGCGAGTTCGCGGCCGGGGTCGCCGAGCTGGGCCAGCAGGTGGGCGACGACGCGCAGCACGGCGTCCGCGAACCAGGCCTCGCAGCGCCCGGTGTCCGCGTCGGCGTGCAGGACGCGGTCCTCGCCCGAGCCCTCCAGGGTGAGCAGCAGCGCCTCGCCGGCCGGGGCGGCCGGCGCCGTGCCCTCCGCGGCGACGGTGAGGGTCCCGGCGCGGGCTCCGGCGGGGCGGGCGGCGAGCAGCTCGTCGCGGACGCGCCGCAGCAGGGCCCCGGCCGTGCCCTCGTCCTGGCCGGCGGCCGGGGCGGTGGCGACGGTGACGCCGACGGGCCCGGCGGGGCCGGTGACCGTCAGGGCCGGGGCGTCGGTGTCCTCGGCGGCGGCCACGGCGAGCGCCGCCGCCGCGCACAGCAGCACGAGTTCGTCCACGGGGTGCCCGCCGGCCCCGCGCAGGGCGGTACGGGAGGCGGCGGGCAGGGGCAGGCTGCGCCTGGTGTGCCCGGGGACGCCTTCGCGGGTCAGCCGGGGCCGCAGCGCCGTGGCCGCGGTGGCCGGGTCCCGCGTCACGGGAAGGCTGAGGGGTGCTGCGGTCATGGCCGGACGCTCCCTGCGGGTTGCAGTCTGTCGGATTCGTCGGTGCGGGAGGTTGCGTGGTGCGCCGCGGGGCCGTCCGAGGACCGGCCGGCGGCGGCGAGGTACCAGTTCGGGTGGCAGCGCAGGGCGCCGACCACCTCGTCGAGCAGCTCCAGTGCGGTGCTCTCGGTGAACAGCGCCCGGTCGTAGGCGAGTTCGAGCAGGACCCGGTCCTCGCGCTCGCTCGCGTAGATCCGCAGGTCGTCGCTGAGCGGGGCCTGGGCGGGGTCGGCGGGGAGGAACGCGGGCCCGTCGTCGAAGCCTTCGGAGGTCTCCCAGCTCAGTCCGGCGTCGTAGACGGGGCGGCGGCCGGGGGCCGGGCGCTCCGCGATCTCCACGACCGTGGTGTCGAAGGGGAAGCGGGCGTGGTCGTACGCCTCGGCGAGCCGGTCGCGGACCTGGGCCAGCAGTTCGGCGGTGCTGTGGACCTCGCCGGGTGCGAGCCGCACCGGCAGGGCGTTGACGAAGCAGCCTACGACCTCGGCCATGTCCGCGCGGTCGCGGGTGCCGGCCGGGCAGCCGATGACCACCTCGGCGCTGCCGGAGCGGCGGTGCAGCACGAGCGCCCAGGCGGTGAGCAGGGCGGTGAACGGGGTGGCGGCTCCGCCCTCGGCCGCGGCGTGCAGCACGGCGGCCGGCAGCGCGCGCCGGACCACTCCCGCGCCCTGGCGGCCGGCGCCCGCGCGCGGTCCGCTGTCCGGCAGGTCGATCCGGGGCAGCGGCCCGGCGAGGGTACGGGTCCAGTACGCGCGCTGGCGCGCGGCCTCGGGGCCTTCCAGCCAGGCGGCCTCCTCGGCCACCCAGTCCCGGTACGGGCGGGCGGGGCGGCCGTCCCAGGGGCGCGCTCCCGCCTCGAGGGCGTCGTAGCCCGCCAGCAGGTCGCGGGCGACCAGGGCGGCGCTGTCGCCGTCGTAGACGAGGTGGTGGGCGGTGATCACCAGGATGTCGCCGCCGGGGTGGCCGGTCAGCTGCCGGACGGCGAACAGCGGTCCGGTGGCGAGGGTGAAGGGCTCGGAGTGGGCGGCGGTGACGGCTTCGGCGACCGCCTCGTCCGTGGGGCCGACGCGGACGACGGACAGCGGAGGCCCGTCGGGCAGCCGGTCCATGACGACCTGCCGGGCGGTGCCGCCGATGACGGCCACCCGGGTGCGCAGCACCTCGTGCCGCTCCGCGAGGGCGGCGACGGCCTGCCGCAGCAGGCCGGTGTCCAGCGGCCGGCCGGCCCGTACCGCGTCGGTGATGTTGAGGGCGACGGGGCTGGGGCTGGTGCGGGCGGCCATCCAGATCCGGCGCTGGGCGCGGGAGAGCGGCAGGACCTCGCCGTCCGGCGCGGTCGCGGGCTCCGCGGCCGGGCCGCCTGCGGCGGGCACGGCAGAGGCGGCGCCCGCGGCGGGCACGGCAGGCACGGCCGCCGGGGCGGAGGCGCCTGCCGGGAAGGTGGCTGCCCCGACGGTGGCGGCGGCCGGGCCGGTGGCGGCGGCGGACAGGCCGGGCGCGGCGGCCGGGTCGGCGGCGGCCGGGTCGGCGGCGGGCGTCTCGAGTACGGCCGCCAGGGCCCGTACGGTCTGCTGCTGGAAGACGGTGACGAGCGGGACCCGTACGCCGAACTCCTCCTGGAGCGCGGCGGCGAGCCGGGCCGCGGTCAGGCTGTGCCCGCCGACGGAGAACAGGTCCGTGTCGGGGTCGGTGACCGCCGTGCCGAGCACCTGCGCCCAGACCTTGGCCACCCGCTCCTCGGTGGGGCTCAGGTCCAGGCGCGGCGCGGCCTCCCCGCGGGGCGGAGCCGGCAGCGCGCGGCGGTCGAGCTTGCCGTTCGGGTTCAGCGGGAGCTCGGCGATCTCCACGTACGTCCCGGGCACCATGGCGGCGGGCAGCCGCTCGCTGAGGTAGGCCCGCAGGGCGCTCGGGTCGGCCGCGCCCACCACGTAGGCGACCAGGCCCAGTTCGCCGCGCTCGTCGGGCACCGGCAGGACCGCGCAGCGCCGTACGTCCGGGTGCCCGGCCAGGGCGGCCGCCACCTCGCCCGGCTCGACCCGCTGGCCGCGGATCTTGACCTGGTCGTCGATGCGGCCGAGGAAGAGCAGGTTGCCGTCGGGCCGGCGGGCCGCGCGGTCGCCGGTGCGGTACATGAGCCGTCCCGGGCGCAGCGGGTGGGGCGTGAACCGGTCGGCCGTCAGCTCGGGGTTGCCGAGGTAGCCGCGGGCCAGCCCGGCGCCGGAGATGCACAGTTCGCCGGGCACGCCGATCGGGGCCAGGTCTCCGTGGGCGTCGATGACGTCGACCGTCTTGTTGGCGATGGGGTGGCCGATCAGGATGTCCGCGCCCGGGTCGGTGATCTTGTGGACGGTGGTCCACACGCTGTCCTCGGTGGGCCCGTACTCGTTGTAGAGGACGGTGTCCGGGAGCAGTTCGGCGTGGCGGGCGGCGAGGGCCTCGGGGAGCCGTTCGCCGACCAGGACGATCTGGCGGACCGAGACCAGCCGGGGGGCGCAGCGTTCCAGCATCAGCTGGTAGAGGCTGGGGACCAGCATGATGTGGGTGACCTGGTTGCGACCGATCTCCTCGGCCACGTGCTCGACGTCGAGGAGCCGGTCCTTGCCGAGGACCACGACCCGGGTGCCCGCGACCAGCGCGGAGAAGATGTCGTTGACCCCGCTGTCGAAGTGCAGCGGCGGCACCTGGAGCACGGCGGCGTCCGGCCCGAACCCGTAGTAGCCGGCCCGGTAGTGGACGGTGTTGACGATGCCGCGGTGCTCGATCATGACGCCCTTGGGGCGGCCGGTGGAGCCCGAGGTGTAGATGACGTACGCGAGGTCGCGCGGGGTGGCCCGGGGCGCCGGGGGCAGGACGGCGGCGCCGCCGCGCTCCGCCGCGGCGGCGCGCGGGTCGAGGACGGGCAGGGCGGTGAGGGCGGCGGCCTTGGCGTGGTGGCCGCCGTCGGCGAGCACCGCGAGGGCCCCGCTGTCGGCGAGGGCGAACGCGAGCCGGTCGCCGGGCTGTTCCGGGTCTAGGGGGACGAACGCGGCGCCGGTCTTCAGGACGGCGAGCGCGCTCACCACCATCCACTCGGTGCGCTCGGTGACCACGGCCACCAGCGCGCCGGGTCCCGCGGCGCAGGCTTCCCGCAGGCGCGCGGCGACGGCTTCGGCGCGGGCGTCGAGTTCGGCGAAGCTGAGGACGGTGGTGCCGTGCACGACGGCGGGCCGGTCCGGATGCGCGGCGGTCTGCTCCTCGACCAGGTCCAGCAGGGTGCGGTCCTCGGGGAACGGGGCTGCGGTCTCGTTGACCTCGTCGAGCAGGAACCGCCGTTCGGCGGCGGGCAGCACGGGGATCTCGGCGAGCGGGGCGTCCGGGCGGGCGAGCAGGCCGGTGAGGAGCCGGACCAGCCGCTCCCCCATGCGCCGGGCGCTGTCCCGGTCGAAGAGGTCGTCGGTGTAGCCGACCCACAGCTCGCCCTCGCCGCCGGACCGGCCGTCCAGGAAGCTGAAGGCCAGGTCGAAGTCGCTGACGGGCTGCTCGAAGGGGAGGTGGCGGACGGCCAGGCCGTCCGCGCCCACGACGGAGTCGTCCAGGGCGGTCTCGACGAGCACGTCGAAGACGGGGTTGCGGCTGGGGTCGCGGGGCAGCGCCAGGTCCTCGACGAGCTGCTCGAAGGGGTACTCCTGGTGCGTCATGGCCTCCTGCGCGGTGGTCCGTACGGCGGCCAGCAGCTCGCGGAAGGAGCCGGCGGTGTCCACCGGGGTGCGCAGGACGACGGTGTTGGCGAACAGTCCGACCGTTTCGGCGGAGCGCCGGTCGGGCCGGCCGGCGACGACCGTGCCCAGCAGGACGTCCGGCTCGGCGCACAGCCGCCACAGCAGCACGCGCAGCGCCGCGGTGAAGCCCATGAAGGAGGTGGCCGCGCTCTCCCGGCACAGTTCGCCCAGCGCGTGGACCAGTTCGGGGCCGAGGGTGAGGCGTACGGTGCCGCCCGCTGCGCTGCGGGCGGCCGGGCGGCGGCGGTCGGCGGGCAGCTCCAGCGGCTCGGGCAGCCGGGCGAGCCGCTCGCGCCAGTACGCGCGGTGCGCCTCGCCCGCCGGGCCCGCCAGCCGGGCGGCGAGCCGTTCGGTGTGCTCGGTGTACGCGGGGGCGGGCTCCCGGTCCCCGGCCGGGCCGGTCAGCGACGCCAGCAGGTCGCGCATCAGCAGGCCGAAGGACCAGCCGTCGCACACCGCGTGGTGCACGGTGAAGAGCAGGACCCCGCCGGCCTGGGCGTCGGGCAGCCAGGCGACCTCGGCCGGCGGGCCCTCGGCGAGGTCGAAGCGGCGGCGGCAGGCTCGTGCGAAGGCCTCCTCGGGCGTGGTGTCGCGCTCGGTGCGCAGGACGCCGACGGGCGGGTCGAGGACGACCTGGGTCAGGCCTTCGGGGGTCTGGCGCAGGACGGTGCGCAGGGAGGCGTGCCGGGCCACCAGCGCGTCGACGGCGGCCGCGAGCCGGGGCTCGTCCACGGCGCCGTCGAGCCGGTAGGCCTCGACCATCGTGTACGGGGGGACGGGCGATTCGTCCATGCGGTCCAGCAGCCACATCCGGCGCTGGGCGTTGGAGGCGGGGAAGGTGTTGCCGGAGCGGGGGGCGGGCGCGGCCTCGTCCGCCGCGGCCGGGGCGGACGAGGCGGACGAGGCGCGGCTGCGGGGCAGCGCCCCGCGTTCGCGCAGTACGTCGGCCAGCGCGGCCGGAGTCCGCAGGTCGAACACCTCGTGGACCCGGGCCGCGTCGGGGCGGCCGGTGCCCTCGCAGAGCGTGGCGACGAGCTGGACGGCGGACAGGCTGTGTCCCTCGGCCCGGAAGAAGTCCTCGTGGGCGGAGAGCGGCGGGCGGCCCAGCACCTCGGTCCAGGCGTCGTGGACCAGCCGTTCCACGGGGTCGACGGGCTGCCACACGGCGCCCCTCGGCGACGTGGGCAGCGCGAGCAGGACCGCCCGGTCCACCTTGCCGTGGACGGTGAGCGGCAGGGTGGCGAGCCGGTGCAGGCCGGCCGGGAGCATCGGTGCGGGCAGCCGTTCGCGCAGCCAGTCGGCAAGTGCGTCGGCTTCGACCGGGGCGTGCTCCGGCGAGCCGGCGGGGCCGCGCCGGGCCACGTACCAGGCGTGCAGGGTCACGGTGCCGTCGCCGGCGGTACGGGGCACGACCACGGCCTCGACGACGCCGGGGTGCCCGATCAGGGTCTGTTCGACCTCGCCGGTCTCGACGCGGGTGCCGAAGATCTGCACCTGGCCGTCGGCGCGGCCCAGGAACTCCAGTTCGCCCTCGGCGTTCCAGCGGCCCTGGTCGCCCGTGCGGAAGACGGGCGCGTCCCCGGCGTGCGGGGAGCGTCCGAAGCGGACGGCGGTGGCCTCGGCGTCACCCCGGTAGCCGGGGGCGACGGCGGGTCCGGCGATCTGGATCTCGCCCGTCACGCCGGGCGGGGCGAGCTCCCCGCAGGGGGTGACCACGAAGACGCCGTAGCCGGGCGAGGGCCGGCCGACGGGCACCCGGTCGAGCCGCTGGGCGAGCGCGCCGTCGCGGATGAACATGGTGGCTTCGACGGTGGCCTCGCTGGGCCCGTACAGATTGGCGAAGGTGCCGATGCGCAGCCGTCCCACGGTGCGCGGGAGCAGGCCGCGCGGGATCGTGTCGCCGCCCAGCAGGAGGTGGCGCAGCGGGAGTTCGGCGTCCTCGGGCAGGGCGCGCAGCAGGACGGAGAAGAGGCCGGGCACGCAGTTGACGAGGTTGACCTCGCCGTCGCGCACCCGCTGCCACAGCGCGTCGGGGTCGAGCCGGTCGGGGTCGCCGACGGCGACGAGGGTGCCGCCCGCGATGAGCGTGGTGAAGACCTGGAAGGCGGTCGCGTCGGAGGTGACCGCCGAGAGCATCGCGGTACGGGTCCGCGCGTCGATGCCGAGCGCGGGACCCCCGGTGAGCACCTTGTGGCCCAGCTGGTCGTGGTGGACGGCGACGGGGCGGGGGGTTCCGGTGGATCCCGAGGTGAACAGGATCATCGCGGGGGCGCCGGGCTCGGCCCGGTCCGCCGCCTCACGGGCCGTCTCGGCCGCCGTCTCGGCCGCGGCCCCGTCCGTGAGCAGGCCGGCGAGATCCGCCACCGGTACGGGCAGTTCCGCGTCGGCGGGTCCGACGCCCTCGGCGCGCAGCGCGAGCCGGGCGCCGCTGAGGCGGGCCAGCAGGGCGACGCGGGCGGCGGGCTGGCGCGGTTCGAGGGGGACGACGGCCGCGCCGGTGCGCAGCACGGCGAGGAAGGCGGTGACGAGGGCGGCGCCGCGCGGAGCCAGTACGCCGACGGCGTCGCCGGGGCCGATGCCGTGGCGTGCGGTGAGCGCGGCGGCGGCCCGCCCGGCCTCGGCGGCGAGCTGCCGGTAGGTCAGGGTGCGGCCCTCGCCGGTGACGGCGACGGCCTCCGGGGTGCGGCGGACGGCCTCCTCGAAGAGCCCGGTGAGGGTGGTCGCCCCGAAGGCGGCGGGGGCGGGCAGGGCGGCGAGGTCCAGGAGTTCGGCGCGCAGCGGGGCGCCGAGCACGTCGATGTCGTCGGGGCTGCGGCGGGGGTCGGCGGCGAGGGCCTCGAGGACGGCGGCCACGCAGCGGGGCAGCGCCCCGGTGAGGGCGGCCGTGCCGTGTGCCCCGACGGACAGGCCGCCGTCCGGGGCGTGTTCGACGCGCAGCACCAGAGCGGCCGACGGCTCGGGCGAGCGGTCCCCGTACAGGGCCGGGCAGACGACGGCGAGCTGGGACAGGCCGGCGCCCGCCCCGGGGGTGACGGCATCGAGCCGGGCGCTCAGCGCGTCCCGGTCCTGCCAGGGGCGGGCGGCGGCCTGCTCCAGCTCGGCGTGCAGGGCTTCCAGGAAGGAGGTCGCGGGCGCGGCCGGGTCCAGCGGGGCCAGCAGCGCGAACTCGGGCTGCGGGGCGGTGGATCCGGCGGCCGGGCCGAAGGCCGGTACCACCACGGGGACGCGCCCCGGTGCGCCCTGGCCGGTGGGTCCGGCGAGTCCCGCGCGTCCGGTGAGTCCGGCGAGGGCGATCCTGGCGGCGGCGACGGTGAGCAGCAGCAGGCCCTCGGGGGCGCCGCCGGTCATCGCGTGCAGGGTGGCGGCGGCTTCGGGAGCGACCGTGGCGGTCCCCCCGGGAGCGGCGGCCGGCACGGCCTCGGGCTCGAGGAGCGGTTCGTGGCAGGCGCCGGTCAGCCGCGGGAGCCAGTACCCGGCCTGCTCGGCGGCACGGGCCGCCTTAGGGTCGTCCCCATGGCCGAACTCTCCGTCACCATCGTTCCGCAGCACCTCTACGTCCTCCCTGACCAGTTGTGGGTGCACCGACTGCCCCCGGATGCCGCCGTGCCCCCGCTGCCGGCCGAGCCGTGGTCCTCGGTCACCCGGGCCCGGGACGGGCTCACCGTGGTGTGCGCCGGGCGCCTGCCGGCCGGCGCCGGGTCCGTCAGCGGTCCCTGGCGCGGGCTGTACGGGGCCGACGCCCACCACCTGGACCTGCCCGGCATGCTGGCGGGCCTGCTGGTACCGCTGGCGGGGGCCGGGATCGGCGTGTTCGCCGCGTCGACGTTCGACGCGGATCTCGTACTCGTACCGGCCGAGAAGTACGAGCGCGCCCGAACCGCGCTGGAAGCGGCCGGGCACACCCTCTCGGCGGATTGACTCCGGGGCGGGATCAGACGCCGGCGGGAACCGGGGCCACCCCGAGCGCCTGGAAGAGCGCCACGTCCTTGCCGTCGACGCCGCGCATCAGCACGTCGATGGCGGTGCTCATCAGGTCGATGTGGTACTGCGTGAAGGTGCCCAGGCCCAGGCCCAAGTGGACGCCGGGGTGCCGCTCGTTGGCGAAGTGGTTGCCGGGGAGCAGCGGGGCGCAGCTGGTGTTGGTGCCGAAGCCGATCTCGTGGACCTTGGCGTAGCGGTCGTCCTCGGCCAGCAGCTTCTCGAGGTTGGTGGCGAACGCGGTGCGTCCGGCGACGGCCGGGCGGACCGCGGTGATGCGGCCCTCGGCCAGCGTGATGATCGCCGGCTGGTCCGTCATGGACGCGAGGTCGCGGTAGACCTGCTCCGTCTCGGCGAGGCTGGTCTCGTGACCGCCGCGGTGCACGATCGGCGCGCCCTGGAGGGTGATCTCGCCGTTCAGCGTGAAGTGGGTGTGGAGCTCGAACTCGCCCGAGGCGTTGACCAGCGAGCTGAGCTCGCCGGTGGGCAGGACGACCTGCTGGCCGGGCAGGAGCGGGCCGTGCAGCGAGAACCAGTGCTCGGAGAGCTGGTGCTGGAAGACGGCCTCGGTGCCGAACTCGCGGCCGAGGAAGAGCATGTCGTCGGCCTGGTCGAGGAGGGTCAGGAACTCCTCCTCGATGCCGAGCTCGCGCTCGTAGTCGACCTCGGACACGACGCGGATGTTGTTGCGCAGGGTCTCGACGGAGAAGGGGGCCGAGAAGCTGGAGAAGGCGCCCATGGCCATGCCCACGAGGTCTTCGTCCTCGAAGTGGACGAACTCGTCGTCGGCGATCCACAGGACGGAGGCGCGGCGGCCGGAGGCGCGGATGGCGGCCATCTCGGCGATGAGTCCCGCGCGGGAGTCGGGGCCGGTCCAGTTGAACTCCTGTACCGGGGTGGCACTGTCCTCGACGGTGAGCGCATTGCGCACGCCCGGCGACGTGACCAGCAGGAAGACGTCTCCGAGGTCACCCCCGAACACCTTGCGGAACTGCTCCGGGCTGATCGTTACGGGCTGTGCGGTGCTCAAGGAAACCTCCCTGTAAAGGCGTGCCGGGGTGTGAGTGCCGTTCACTCACACCCCGGAACACGACTCAAACTCAGCCCTCGAGGCGGTCGTACTTCCCGTACTTGCTGATGCGGGAGCTGATCGACGCCTTCTCCTGGGCGACCGGCTTGCTGCCGGCCTGGACGGACTGCTCGATGGCGGACTGCTGGTCCATGTTGTTCTGGGTCACGTCGACTCCTAGTCGTGTTCTGGTGGAGCTCCGGATCCCGCCTTGTGCGGGGTCCGGCGTCTGTGGGTCACGGCGCGGGTTGTTCCGCTGCCGTGAGGCGGAGGAGGGCGGCCGCCGCGTCACCGTGTGCGCGCAGCCGTTCCTGGTCGAGCCCGGCACCGAGCCGGGCCGCCGCTCCTCGGGCGAGTTCCACGGCGGCCTCCACGAGGTGGCCGCCGATGCTGACGGGATAGAGCGTGGTCCCGAGCGTCTGGCTGGTGATCACCGGATCTCCTCCTCCAGGGCGCGGGCGGCGTCCGCCGCGACGGTGCGCAGGGCCTGGGCGGCCCGCGTGGCGTCAGGGTCGGCCTCCAGCTGCTCGGCGAGCGCGGCGAGTCCGAGGACGGACCGGCGGCGCGGGCCGGGCGGGAGCCGGTCCAGCTCGGCCGTGATCCAGCGCGCCTGCTCGTCGGCGAGCAGCACCTGCTCGCCTTCGACGGTGAGCTGGAGCGCGGCGCGGCCCACCAGGGGCGGGGCGCCGCCGTTGACGGCCTCCAGCACCGGGGCGAGTTCCGCCCCGCACTGCATCACCGCGGCCGCGGCCTGCGCGCCGCCGGGTACCTGCTGGAGGCGGACGCTGAGGTTGAGGAGGAGCACCACGGCGGCGCGCAGCCGCACGGGGTCCGCGATGCGGCACAGCTCCTCGTACAGCCCGGAGACCCCTGCGGGCACCATCGAGACGGTCGCGTCCTCGCCCTCGCCGGTGACCTCGACCCAGCCCGGTACGGGCGCGGGCCGCTCGGGCACGGCGGTGGCGGTGTCCAGGGCGTCCGCGAGGGCGGTGAGCTCCCGGGCGGCGTCGGCGAGTGCCGCCTGGGCCAGGGTCTGCGCGAACTCCCGTACCGGGGCGCCCGCGGTGGGCGCCGCGGGCGGCGTGGTGGCCGTGGGCGGCGTGGTGGCCGTGGGTACGGTGGTCATCGGCTCCCCTCGCTCTCGGTACGGGCCGGGGCGGCCAGGGCGTGATGGTCGACCTTGTCGTTGACCGTGCGCGGCAGCCGGTCGTGGAACTCGACCCGGGCCGGCACCATGGCCGCGGGCAGCCGGCCGGCGAGCTCGCCGCGCAGGGCGCCGGCGCGGCGCGCCGGGTCGCCGGGCGGTTCGGCGAGCACCACGTGGGCCACCAGGCGGCTGCGGTCCCCCTCGCCGGCGACGGTGACGGCGGCGGCCGTGACCCCCGCGCAGTCGGCGAGCGCGGCCTCGACCTCGCCCGGCTCGACGCGTACGCCGGAGATCTTCAACTGCCGGTCCCGGCGCCCGTGGTAGACGAGCACGCCGTCCGCGGACTCGGTGACGAGGTCGCCGGTACGGAAGGCCCGGCGGCCGTCGGGCAGGGTGGGGAAGGCGCGGACGGTTGCCGCCTCGTCCCCCGCGTAGCCGTCGGCCAGGCAGGGCCCGGTGACGAACAGTTCGCCGGTGCTGCCGCGCGGCACGGGCCGCAGCTCCTCGTCCAGGACCAGGCCCGAGCGTCCGGGCAGCGGCCGGCCGATGGGCAGGATCTCCCCGGGCGGCAGGGCCCCGGCCTCGCGCGGCACCTCGTACAGCGTGGAGGTGACCACGCCCTCGGTGGGTCCGTAGGCGTTGAGCAGCCGGACCGCGCCCATCGGCGAGCCGAGCCAGCGGCGTGCGGCGGTCGTGGTGGCGGCCTCCCCGCCGATCAGCACGGTGCTCAGCGAGGGCGGCGGGCGCAGGTCGCCGCGTACGGCGGCCTCGGCGCCCAGCAGGGTCCAGTAGGCGGTGGGCAGCTGCCACATGGTGATGCCGTGGGCGGCGGTGACGTCGAGCAGCTCGGGCAGCGACCACAGGCCGCCGCCGCGCAGCACGACCCGTCCGCCGCACAGCAGGGTCGGCCAGATCTCCTCGAGCGCCACGTCGAAGCCGGGCGAGGCGAACTGGAGCGTGACGCTGCCGGGGGTGAGTCCGTAGGCCTCGGCGGCCACCTCGCAGTGCCGGGCGAAGGGGCCGTTCGCGACCCGTACGCCCTTGGGCACTCCGGTGGATCCGGAGGTGAAGAGCAGGTAGGCGGGGTCGTCCGCGGCCACCGGTACGGGGAAGCCGGGCGCCTGGCCGGCGTCGCCGTGGTGCGCGCCGGTGCCGGTGTCGACCTCGACGGCCTGCCCCCCGAGTTCCGCGAGCCAGTACGGCGCCCGCTCGGGGGAGGCGACCAGGGCGATCCCGGCGCCGGCCACCCGCATGGCGCGGCGCACCCGGGCGGGCGGCAGCGCGTCGTCGAGCGGCGCGCACACCAGTCCCGCGCCGGCGGTGGCCAGCAGGGCGACGACCAGTTCGGGGACGCTGGCGGCGACCAGCGCCACGGTGTCGCCGGGGCGGGCGCCGCGCCGGTGCAGCGCGGCCGCCAGGTCCCGGGCGGCGTCGGCGAGGGCGCCGTAGGTCAGGGTCCGTCCCGGGGCTCCGGGGGTCCGTGGGAGTTCGACCGCGGTGCGGTCCGGTTCATGTGCCGCGCGTTCCAGAACGCGGGCCGCCAGGCTCGTGTTCATCAGCGCATCCTCGCGGCGGGGGGCTCGAAGCTCGTGACGTGCACGCCGGGGTGGAGTCCCTCGGCGGGTGCGCGGAAGTAGCTGGTCCAGTCGTGCGAGAAGAGCTCGACGCGGCTGGTGTCGGCCTCGGCGACGGTGAACACCGAGGCGCGCTGGTAGCGCAGCAGCTCCTCGAGGCGTTCGTCGATCTTCACGCCGGCGGACTCGAGGTGGCCTCGCAGCTCGCCGTAGAACCGGTCGAGCTCGTTCTGTACGTAGGCCCAGCACCATTCGTAGATGAGCCAGGACTCCTTGTCCGGCACCCAGCGGGCGAGGCGCTCCATCATGTCCGGCTGGGAGGCCACCTTGCCCTCGTTGGGGACGGTGGGCGACTCGATGTACTCCCAGAGCAGGGCGCGGGCCCGGTCGACGGCCGCGCCGAGGACGGTGGAGGTGTCGGTGAGCGCGGCGTCGGCCAGCGAGCGGTAGAAGTCCTCGTAGCCGAGGAGTCCCTCGGTGTGCAGGTAGGTGGCGAGCCGGCGGGTGATGCCCCGGTTGTGCAGGGCCTGCAGGACGGCGCCGAACAGGTACATGCGCACCCAGTCCGCGCGGCTCATCGTGGAGTGCCCGACGACGACCTCGACCTCCTCCACGTCGTCCGGGAGGTAGGTACGGGTGATGGTGTCCAGCCGGTACTTCTCGCGGTGGGCGGCGCTGCCCATCTCGGCGTTGGGCAGCAGGACGCACTCGTAGATCATGATGTCGTCGTGGATGCCCATCTCGAGCATCCGGCACAGGCCGCGGGCGAAGGTCTCGGGGGTCTCGTTCGGCAGGCCGACGATGACCTCGGTGTAGGCCTCGACGCCGCGCTCGCGGAAGGCGGCGGCGAGCTTCTCGTAGTTCTTGGCCGGCATGTTGGAGCGCTTGACCTGCTCCAGCACGTCCTGGGTGCCGCTCTGCATCGCGAGGATGGTGCCGTTCGACATGCCGCTCAGCGCGAACATCGAACTGATCTGCACGATCCGGTCGTTGGCGTTCTTCGCGTAGCTCGTGACGAACTTGCCCGGGAAGCCGCTCTCCTGCTTGTTGCGCACGAGGTGCTCGGCGAGGCCGACGTCACGCGGGAGGATGCCGAAGTTGGCGTCGGCGCACAGGATCGCCGAGACGTTCTGCTCGGTGAAGTAGTCGATCTCGGCGTGCAGCCGGT
The DNA here is from genome assembly GCA_049998195.1 of Streptomyces sp. cmx-11-4. Classification (GTDB taxonomy): domain Bacteria; phylum Actinomycetota; class Actinomycetes; order Streptomycetales; family Streptomycetaceae; genus Streptomyces. The sequence goes on along the minus strand of JAEBET010000016.1, from coordinate 8,375 downwards.
TCTCGTCGAACTTGCGGATCTTCGACTGGTTCGCGGAGCCCCAGTCGCAGAAGGTGCAGCTGTAGGGGCAGCCGCGGTTGGTCTCCCACAGCACGGTCGGCTGGTAGCCGGCCGCCCGGGCCGCCTCGAAGGAGGGCTCCATCAGGCCGGTGAGCCAGGGGCTCGGCACGTCGATCTCGCGCGGCAACTGCCCGCCGAGCGGGTTGCGGCGGACCTCGCCGTCCCGGTCCCGGTAGCTGAGCGAGGGGACCGAGGCGAAGTCGGGCTCGCCTTGGAGCAGCGCCCGCAGCAGCTCGGAGAAGGGCGCCTCGCCCTCCTTGTGGATGGCGAAGTCGATGTAGGGGTGCTTCTTCAGGAACTCGGTCGCGTTGTCCGGCACGTGCGGGCCGCCGACCACGGTGACCGCGTCGGGGAAGCGCTCCTTCACGGCCCGGCAGGCCGCCATGTTCTTGTTGAAGTTCCACAGGTAGCAGGACATCGCGAAGACCGCCGGGTCCTCCATGAGGGAGACCGGGTCCTTGGCCTGCTCGGGCAGGAAGAACGGCTGCTCGAAGGTGTAGGCCTCGACGAGGTCGGGCTGGGTGTCGGCGTAGGAGCGCAGGGCGCCCCACACGGCGGGAAGGTAGGCGGAGCGGCTGAAGGCGGATACGTAGATCCTGCGCTTGGCTGCATTCACCGTGGCCGTCGTGCTCATGTCTCGCTCACCTCTTCCCGTTCGTGGCCGGCCCGTTCGAGGGGGACCGTTGCGTTCTGGGAACAAGAACAACCCCCTGGACTACAGCGCCACTTGAAGAGCGAAAGAGATCGAGGCCAGAGTGGGTTCCGGAGGTCCTGGCAGGGTGTAAAGGGCGCCTCGCCCGCGGCCGGCCGAACCGTTTCGAGTGCGATTCGAGTGGGCCCTGAGAGGCTGCGGCAACCTCGCGTCTCCAGAGGAGCCACCATGCAGACCATCGCACCGCCTGCCGCGGCGTCCGCCGCGGTGTCACACCCGGGACCGGGGGTCCCGCGCATCGAACTCCTGCCCGACGATCGCCACCGGGTGGCCGCGCTCGCCCACGAGTACGCGCGGGACTCCGCGGACCTCGACGCCCGGCGCTCCCTCCAGCTCGCCGCCCTGATGTCCCACGAGCTGCCGCGCTCGCTGCGGCGCGTGATGACCGACTTCCGCCTCTCCGGGGCCCCGCACGCGGGATTCCTGATCGGCGGGCTGCTCATCGACGAGAACGCCCTGGGGCCCACGCCCACGCGCTACCAGGAGCGCCCCGACCGTCCCGAACTGCGGCACGCGGACGCCGTGCTGCGGCTGATCGGCTCCCTGCTCGGCGAGCCCTTCTCCTTCAGCAGCCAGCAGCGCGGACGCTTGATCCTCGACCTGTACCCGGTTCGCGGGCACGAGTTCGACCAGCTCGGCTCCGGCTCCACGGCCATGCTGGACTGGCACACCGAGGACGCGTTCCACCCGCACCGCGCGGACTGGATGATGCTGATGGGGCTGCGCAACCACGACGCCGTGGCCACGACCTTCGCCGCCATGCAGGACATCGAGCTCGCCGACGAACACCGCGCGGTCCTGTTCGAGAAGCGCTTCGCGATCCTGCCGGACCAGTCGCACACCAAGAGCTTCAACCAGGCCACCGGCGCCGCCGAAGCGACGGAAGCGACCGACGCCGAGCAGTTCCGCCGCATCGACACCATGGCGAACCGGCCCGAGCCGATCGCGCTGCTGGACGGCGACCCCGCCGCCCCGTGGCTGCGCGTCGACCCGCCGTTCATGCACAGCAACCCGCTCGACCCGCAGGCCGCCGAGGCGCAGAAGGCGCTGCTGGCCGCGATCGAGGCGAAGCTGACCGACGTGACAATCGGCAACGGCGACCTCTTCGTCATCGACAACAAGCGCGCGGTGCACGGGCGCCGGCCGTTCGCGGCCCGCTACGACGGCACCGACCGCTGGCTCAAGCGCATCAACCTCACCGCCGATCTGCGGCGCAGCGCCGGATCCCGGCGCGGCGACCACGGCCGGGCCGTGGTCTGACCCGGTCCGCGGTCTGACCCGGTCGTCTGACCGGTCCGCGGTCTGACCCGGGCCGTGGGCGAAACCGCCGGGCGGATCCCGCGGGCGGACACCCTTACCCCTTGAAAGGATCCAAGGCCTTGGCCGCAGAACCCAATCTGATCCGACGCCACCGGCTGTTCCGCCAATTCTGGCTGGCCCGTGCGGTCTCTCTGATCGGCGACGGCGCGGCCATGGTGGCCCTCGTCCTGCTCGTCAGCCGCGGCGAGCACGCCGGTACCGCCGTCTCCCTGATCCTCCTGGCCGAGTCCGTGCCGCGGTTCTTCGGACCGCTCGCCGGAGCACTCGCGGACCGGATGGGTGTGCGGCGCCTGCTGATCGCCGCCGAGCTGGTGCAGGCCGCGGTGTTCGGAGTCATCGTGCTGGCCCGCCCGGGCCTGGCCGTGCTGGTTCCGCTGGTGGCCGTGGCCGCCGCGGCCTCCACCGTGTTCTCCGCGGCCGGCCGTACGGTGGTCCCCCGCCTGGTCGACGAGGCGGACCTGATGCCCGCCAACGCGTGGATGGGCACCGCCTTCAACCTCCAGGCCGCGCTCGGCCCGGTGCTCGGCGGCGTGTTCACCGCCTGGGGCAGCGCGTACGGCGCGCTCGCGATCAACGCGGGTACCTTCGTGCTGTCGGCCCTGCTGCTGACGCGCATCCCGGCGCTGGAGCCGCTGCGCACCGGCGAGCGCAAGAGCCTGCTGGGCGACACCGTCGAGGGGCTGAAGTTCGTACGCCACCACCGGGTGGCCCGCGCCATCGTGCTGCTGCTCCTGCTCGGCCTGTTCTTCGGCTCGCTGGACAACCTGGCGCTGGTTTTCCTCGCCGAGCACTCGCTCAACACCGGCGAGACCGGGTTCGGCGTGCTGTCCGCGTCCTTCGGCGTCGCCATGGTCGCCGCCTCGCTGTGGCTGGTCCGCGCCGCCGAGAGCCGCTCGCCGGTGTGGGTGCTGCTCGCGGGCTGGTTCTTCACCGGCCTCGGCCTGCTGCTGACGGCCGCCGCTCCGGTGCTGTTCGCCGCGATCGCGATGCAGCTGATCGCGGGGCTCGGCAACGGCGTGGCCAACGTCGGCGAGGAGACCCTGCTGCAGAAGGCCGTGCCCGCCGAGGTTCTGGGCCGGGTCGGCGGCACGCTGTCCTCCGCCGCCTTCTTCGGCAGCACGGCCGGCTATCTGGCCGGCAGCCTGCTGAGCCCCGACGGCAACCCCCGGCTGGTCTTCGTGATCGCCGGCTGCGGCATCTTCCTGGCGATCGCCCTGTGCGGCCCGGCCCTGCTGTCCGCGCGCGCCGCACTCGCGGCGTCCCCGGCCGGCGACAAGCCGGGCGGCGACGGGCCGGAAGACGGCGGGCTCCCTGCCACCCCGGTCCACTCTCCGACCATCGCGCAGCCCGGAGGCGCGCCATGACCTCACCGGCCTCGGTGACGTCGGCGACCTCGGCGACCTCGGTCTTCAACGGCCGCCCGGCCAAGGGATACCTGAACCCGTCCGTCGTCCCGCAGCCCCTGCTGCACCGCTGGTACGCCTGGTGCCACCTGGTGCCGCCGCACACGGCCGCGCTCAACCTGCGCGAGCGCTACCTGCCCCAGCTGCGCAGCTACCTGCGCTCCCCGCAGGTGCACGCGTCCGCGCTGAGCAACCCGGCCCGGTACGGCGGCCCGTTCCTCGCCCCGTACGGCGGCGCCCCCGGGGACGTCGAGGAGCTGCTGGCCGCCACCGAGGAGGCCGCCGCTCCGCTGCTGCGGCTGGCCGGGGACATCAAGGACGCCCAGCGGATGCTCGCCGACCAGGCCGACGGCAAGCCGATGGAGTCGCTGTACGCCCGGGTGCCCGAGAGCCTGCGCGGGCTGGTCGAGCTGGTCTACGACACCGGCAACCGGCCGCGGCTGCGCTTCTTCGAGCCGCTGGTCCACCGGGCGTTCGCGGCGGAGCTGGCCAAGGGCCAGGAGATCTCGCTGGCCCCGCGCACGGACCTGGAGCAGCCCTTCACCTTCGGCAGCCCGATCCTGCCGGGCCCGCACCGCCTCGACCTGCGCATCCCGTTCGCCGACCCCCGCCTCGACGAGCTGTACGCCTCCCGCCGTACCGCGGCCGATGTCGCGGGCCTGGCCGAACTGCTGCTCGGGGACGAGGCGTCGGACACGGCCGCGGCCGCCTTCGCGGACCTGTTCACCGAGACCGCCCCGGCGCCGTACGAGAGGGCGCCGGCGGGCTCCGTACGGATGCGCTACCTCAACCACGCGACGGTACTGCTGGAAAGCGGGTCCACGGCCGTACTGCTGGACCCGCTGCCCGGCTACGCCGACGACGGCCACCGCCACCTCACCCTGGCCGACCTGCCCGAGCGGCTGGACGCGGTGGTCCTGAGCCACCTGCACTGCGACCACGTGTCGGTGGAGGCGCTGCTCCAGCTGCGCCACCGGGTGGACACCGTCTTCGTGCCCCGGGGCGGCGGCGGTTCCCTGGAGGACCCGAGCCCGAAGCTCCTCCTCCAGGCGCTGGGCTTCACCTCGGTGGTGGAGCTGGGCGAGATGGAGTCGGCGCGGATCGGCGAGGACGCCGAGGTCACGATGCTGCCGTTCCTGGGCGAGCACGGCGACCTCGACATCCGCTCCAAGGCGGTCCCGCTGGTGGAGATCGGCGGCCGGCGGGTGCTGTTCGCGACGGACGCGGTGGACATCGACCCGGACCTGTACCGCAGGGTGCAGGAGAGCACCGGGGACGTGGACACGGTCTTCATCGGGCTGGAGTGCGTGGGCGCTCCGATGTCGTGGCTGTACGGCCCGCTGATGGAAGGCACCCAGGACCGTGCGAACGACCAGGCCCGCCGCCTCAAGGGCTGCGACGCGGACATGGCGGAACGCCTGGTCAAGCGCTTCGGCGCGCAGGAGGTCTTCGTCTACGCCCTGGGCCTGGAACCGTGGCTGCGCCACCTGACGGGCTCCAGCTACGAACCGGAGTCGGAACAGATCCGCCAGACCACCCTCCTCCTGGACCGCTGCCGCACCCGCGGCGTCCCGGCGGAACTCCTCTACCAACACGGCGAACGCCTCTGGCCAACCCGCCGCCCCTGACACCGAACACGGCCGCCCCCTCCCGCCTCCGGGCGGGAGGGGGCGTTCTCGTGTGTTCCTGCTCAGCCCTTCTCGCCGATGGCTGCCCGCAGCCAGTCGAGTGTCCCTTGGCCGAGGAGCTCGTCGGCCAGCCGCTGGCCGGTCTCCGTGGCGAGCCGCGCCCGGCTGTTGTCGATCCACCTCTGCGCGGCCTGGTACCCCTGGGCCTTGTATTCGATGCCCTGGAGCATGCACTCCAGCTTGTCCGCGTCACGCGCGCACACAGCCTCCGGTGAGTCCTTCGCCTCGTACTCTGCGACAAGGTCCTGAATGGTCGCCGCGAGCAGCTCGGGCATTCCGGCCGTCTGGTCGGCCGTCACTGCCTCCGGGTCCGCGCTGGCCGCGTACTTCTTGCCGAGGTGGTTGACATCCCCGGTGCGGGTTTCCTGGGTGTCGTGCCAGACGGCCAGGAAGGCTGCCCGCGCGGGGTCGGCGCCTTCCAGCTTGGCGATGACGGACGCGATGATCGAGGTACGCCACGAGTGCTCGGCGACGCTCTCGGGGTCGTTGACGCCGGCCATCCACCAACCCGTCCGGCGGGTGTGTTTGAGCGTGCCCGCCTCGTAGAGGAAGCGGGCCACCGCGGACAGGTCGTCTGCCACTTTGTCTCTCCTTCTCATACCTCGGCGAGGCGGATCGCGTACCGGATGCCCTCCAGCTCTCGGCGCGCACGCGTCGAGGCCATGGTGCTATCCAACAGCACGGGCATCTGCGCCCGCAGGGCGTGCCCGGCGTCCGACCCGGTGCGGAGCAGCCCTGGGCGCGCGGCAAGCAGCGCCCACAGGGTATGTACGTTGAGGTCAAAGAAACCGTGTTGCGGAACGATCCCTCGGACAAGGTGCTGAAGCAGCCGGTGGCCGTTCCAGGTCAGCGTGCCGGGGATGACGATGAAGTCGTCGGACAGTTCGGGGTTCGCCGATTCGCCGATCCAGTAGGCCCAGTAGTTCAGGTTCGCCCTCTCTCCGGCCTCGTCGTCGTCCAAGGTCGTTGCGATGAAGTGCTGCATCCTGTCCCTGTCGCCCTGGCGCGCGGCCACGGCTGCCATGGAGCGGGAGGTGAGCCACCGGGTCAGCCAGTCGGACGGCCGCTCGGCCTTGCGCTGCTGGGTGAGCCAGTCGGGGGTGTCTGAAGAATCGTCATAGCCGGCAAGGTAGAGGGCTTGCCGACGTAGGAGGAACTGCCTGTCAGTACTGGCCTCTTCGGCCATACGTCGCATGTGGCCAAAGAACCTACGGCGCTCCTCCCGCGTCAGCTCGGGCTGGCCCGCAACGGGGCCCCGGCGAGGCCGTGCCGGGGGCTGGAGGGCGCGCATGGGCTCGGGAGTGACGCCGTTCAGGGGCCAGACAAGCACCTCGACGAGATCACGTTGCAAGACCCATGCCCCGAGCGGGCTGTCTGCGGGGTCTCCCTCGTCGTCCAGGGCGCTGGCCAGCAGAACATCTGCTTCCAGGGTCCTTTCAAGGGCGAGGACCAGGGCGGGAGGGGCGCCCATGCGCAGCAGCCGATGCCGGTGCGCCAGCATCTGGCCGACCGCAAGCGCGGTCAGGGGGCGGCGGCCGGTTTCCCACCCGGCAACAGTGTCTGCTGAGACCGCGAGAGCCTCCGCGAGGGTCTCTTGAGTATGGCCGAGCTGCTCGCGGATGACGCGGAGAACGTAGCCGGAGACTAAGCCGGCGCTGACTCGTCGCCGGTTTCCCCGACCAGCGGTCAGGGTGGAAGTCGGGTTGGTGCCCATGACGCTCCCTCTGCCAAGGCGGCCGCCGGGAAACCCGTACTGGCGGTCACTTTGAGCGGATCAGCCTGAAATCTACGCTCATGGCTGTGGTCTCCAAGGCCGCTCAGCGTAGCGATTGCGCAGCCGCTGAGTAGCGCGTGAGACCCGCTCAACGCCCGCTGATGACGGTAGGGAGCATCCCGTGACGAGCCCGACCCCCCGTAACGTACTGAGCCTCGACACCCCGGACAGCGCGGGCTTCGGCCTCGCTGCAATCACTCAGCCCAGTGCCGAACTGCTTGATCGTGCCTTGGTCGGCTTCGAGCGGTTCACCGCGACCACACAGGCTCAGTCCGATGAGTGAGCGGTACGAGTACGTCCCGCACCGGCTGCTCCGCACGCGCGTCCGGGACATCGCCTCCGGCGTCGAGGGCGAGCTGATGGCCGTCGTCAACGAGAACGTGTCGGCGACCGGCATCGAGCACTGGGTGGAGCTCGCGTACATCCGGGTCCCGTCCGGCCGGGAAATCACGACGGCCGTCGCCAACATCGAGGCCGCCGACCGGTGACGCGGCACGGTCGGGCCCCGTACGCCCTGGCTGGCCGGCCGGATCGTGGTCGAGGCGCTGAAGTGCACCGAGGCTGCGGTGCACGGCGAGGGCCCGGCCCCCGAGGACGTGTTCGTCCTTCGGGGCCGGGCCCTTGGTGTTGCCGGGTCGTAATTCAGTGAGCGGCTGATTCCTGCAGTGCGGGGGCCGTCTCGTCGTCCTTGGTCTCGTCGGCGGCGGGGGCGGGGGTCGCGCCGCGGAGGGGGACTTCCTTGATGAAGACCGCGGCCACGAAGCCCAGTACCGCGATGCCGGCGCAGACCAGGAAGGCCCAGTGGGTGCCGACGGCCACCGCGTACCGGTAGGCCTCGCGGACCGCTTCGGGCAGCGTGGCCAGGCTCGCCGCGTCGAGTTGGGCGGAGCTGAGGGCTCCGGCCTGGGGGCCGAGGCGGTCGGTCATGGCGTGGGTGACCTGGGTGGTGAACAGCGTGCCCATCAGCGCCACACCGAAGGCGCCGCCCAGGGTGCGGCCGAGGGCGGTGGTGGAGGAGGCCACTCCCATGTCCTTCAGCTCGACGCTGTTCTGTGCGACCAGCATGGTGATCTGCATCAGGAAGCCGATTCCGGCACCGAGGACGGCCATGTAGAGGCCGGAGACCAGGCGGGGGGTGTGGGTGTCCATGGTGGCCAGGAGGAGCAGGCCTACGACGACGAGCGCACCGCCGACGACCAGGAAGACCTTGTACTTGCCGCTGTTGCTGGTGATGCGGCCGGTGATCATCGAGACGGTCAGCATCGAGGCGAGCAGGGGCAGGAGGAGCAGTCCGGAGTTGGTGGCGGAGGCGCCCTGGACCGTCTGGAGGAAGAGGGGGAGGTAGAAGACGCCGCCGACGGTGACGAAGCCGACGAGGAAGCCGATCAGGGCGATGAGGCTGAAGTTGCGGTTGCGGA
>JAEBET010000015.1:0-207673 GCA_049998195.1 Streptomyces sp. cmx-11-4 | reverse complement strand
CACTCAAAGTCATCACCACCGCGGCCAACGTCAACGACGTCACCCAGACCCTCGCCCTGGTCGACGGCATCCCACCCGTCGCCGGCCGCCCCGGACGGCCCCGCAAGCGCCCTGAGGCCCTGCTCGGCGATAAGGGCTACGACTCCAATCCCAACCGGGAAGAGCTGCGTAAACGACGGATCCTGCCCGTCATCTCCCGCAAGGGAACCCCGAACATCAAGGGCATGGGCAAGCTCCGCTACGTCGTCGAGCAGACCTTCGCCCTGCTCCACCACTTCAAACGACTCGCCGTCCGATGGGAACGCCGCACCGAACTCCACGACGCCTTCGTCTCCCTCGCCTGCAGCCCCATCTGTTGGCGACGCCTCAACAAGCCCGATTCGTGATCGTGTTACGAGCTCTAAGGCAAGAATCACACTCCAGGATTGGGCCGATTAAGAACCACCACTGGCCGGATGTCGATGCCAGACGCACGGCGTTCACAACGACGGCCAGAAGTCTCACGGACGGGTTCACGGACTGAGCCTTCGGAGGCGGCACCCACCGGTAGGTGACGAACCACCGGTGTCCGCCAGGTCAGATGATGGTCACGCTCAGCACGTGCGGCTCGCTGCTGCCTACGGATGGACACTGACAGGCAGGCCCGGCAGGGGTACCGGCGTGCCGTCGGGCGCTGAGGTGGTGACGGGTGGCAGTGGTACGGCGTTGTCTCCGGGTATGGACATGGATGACGAAGACTTCCTCGGCGTGCTCCTGGACGCTGTGACCGACACCCGCTTGAAGCTCCTCACCGGTGATGAAGCCAGGGCGGTCATGATGCTGCTCGGCACCCTCGAAGAAGAGACCCGCTCCGAAGAGGTAGGCGCGGCCGCGGGTGAGATGCGCTTCCGCCTCGGCTCACGCCTCGCCCAACCCGCCACAGCCCCCGGGGCGACGGCCTGAAGTGCGTGACCCGGGCGACGCGGTCACCCGGCAGCCGCTGCATGCCCCTCTCCGAAGCCCGCCACGTCCTCGACGCTCACGTCAAGGCGCAGTCGCTGGAACCGCATCGGGTGCCGGAAGACCCCGCCCCGGTCGATGGAGGTGTCGGCGCTTACCTCGGCCACCAGCTCGGGGCGGACCAAGGTGACGTCCAGGACGTCACGGGTCCCCCACGCTGAGGCGAACCGCACGTCCTCCCAGGGATGACCCGGTTCGGCCTGGGTCAAGTGCTCGCCGACCGCCCGGGATACGTCCGGACGCAGGGGGACGGTGCGGCCGACCGCATGCAGGCGGCCCTCTGGGTCGCGGCGGCCGAGGACGAGGAGCTGCGGGCGGGCGAGGGTGCCGGTGACTGCGCCGATGATCCCTTCAGTGGTGTCGCGGCGGCGTACCTTCGTCCACCCGCGGACCGAGGGCCGGTAAGGCTGGGCCATGCCCTTGACCACGACCCCTTCCAGGCCGGGCACGTCCGTCCAGGAATCAAGCCACTCCCGCGCCGTGGCGAGGTCGGTCGTCATCGGGCACAACGTCCACGGCGCAGACAGCCCCCGCGCCGCGAACAGAACCTCCAGCCGTCGCCGGCGCTCCCGGTACGGCAGCGAGAGAAGCTCCACACCACCCTCGCTCTGGAGAACGTCGAACGCCACGAAGTAGGCGGGCAGGCGGGCAGGCGGGCAGCCAACGCGGGAGCGGTGCGGGCGCGAGCGGCGGCACGGCGCTGCAATCCCTCGAACGACAGCCGGCCTGCCTCGGGATCCCAGACGAGCACCTCGCCGTCCAGGACCAGGCCGGGCGGGAGCTGCTCCGCGGCCGCGACGAGATCAGGGAAACGGTCCTGGACCAGGGTGCCGCGGCGGGTCTGGAGCAGCACCCGGCCGCCGGGTTCGGACGGGGTGAAGATCAGCATCCGGTGCCCGTCGAATTTCTGCTCGTAAGCCACCCCGGCAGCGAACAGGCCCGGGGGCGGGATCATCTCGGCCGCCTGCGCGAGCATCGGCTCAACCGGTGTTTGCAGCGTCACGTTGGCCCTCTCCGTGGCCCCCCTTCCAGGGTCCCCGAGGCGCCCGCCGCTCCGCTGGTGGGAAACCAAGCGGACCCCCTGCGCACGACCTCCGCAAGCAGGGGTTCGGCAGGTGTACGGAACCTTCCCGCAGGTGTCAAGCCACGACTTCCTGTGACATGACCAGCCCGTCCACATGACGCCTACTGGAAGCAGGCAACGACGGCACCTCCCACCAGCCCCCACCTGCGAGGAACGCTCCATGTCCCACACCACGCACCGCCCCCGCCACGCCCGGCCCACGCGACGCACCTCCCGCTACCTGCTGGCCTTCACCTCGGCCGCCTTCATCTCCGGCGCCATCGCCCTGCCGGCCTCAGCGGCAACCGCACCCGCCGCCCCGCCCGCAGTCGCAAGCCTCCTCACCGACATCCCCGGAACCAACGACGACACCACCGAGTACGGCGGCAACACCGGCCAAAAGGACAGCGGCGGCGTCTACGACGCCGAGTACGGCGACTTCATCGGCGGCGGCGTCATCGGCGCCAAGGGCGGCGATGGCGGCAGTGGCACTGACATGAACAACCCCTACCGTGACCCCGCCGGCGGCGCCTACGGACCGGACACCTGCCGACAGGGCTACGTATGGCGCGAAAGCTTCGACGGAGACACACAGTGCGTCACCCCCGAAGAACGCGACGCAGCCCAAGGTGCCAGCTGACGCACTCAGTACTCATCAGCCCCCGCCGAGGCGGGGGCGCCCGCCCGCTCGCGCAGAAAATCGAACACATGATGGAATAGGGGAATCCGCACAACAGGAGCGCGCCATGACCTCCCCCACCCCCTCCGCCAGACCCCAGCCCGTCACGTGGGCTCCCAGCCAGACCGGACCCTGCACAAAATGCCACGCCCCCACATGCCGATACGGGGTGGGAGCGAGCCCCTTGTGCGAGGCCTGTAAGGCCGCACGGCGGGCCCTGTACGGGAGCTGACCGTGTCCGTCCTGCCGCCAGACCTGCCGCGGCTCCGGACGCTGATCACCTACCTGCGCGGCGAGCTGAGCAGGGCGGAGAGAGCACTGACCGCCGCCGAAGCGGCAGAAGCCCTCGCGGGCCAGCGCCGGCCACCGCTGGAGCCACCCGCGTCGCTGGTCGAGCGCGGAATCGGCACGGGCCGGCCAGCGGTCCGCCTGCACGCCGGGAACTGCTGGGACACCGGTAAGCGCTGCGCCCCCGCCACTGCCGAGCAGATACGCGCTCTCCTCGCCGAGGGCATCCCGGCCTGCCCCCACTGCCGCCCGGACACCACCCTTGGAGTACTTGAGTGAACTGCCCGCAGCACCCTGAAGCGGGCACCGCGCACCGTGTGACCGTCCACCCGCCGGACGTGCAGGGAGGGCGCCGCGTCCGCGCCAACGGGATCAGCCTCGGACGCGCCTACGGCCCCGCCGACGTACTCGAATTCCTGCGGCGGGCCGGCCTCGACCTTGACGACGTCACCGCGGACGGTGAGGGCATCATCGAATGGCACGGCGGCGGCCCTTCCGCATGGACCCCGGAAACCACCGGGGCGGGACCGGAGGACGAGACGTTGAGGCGGCCCGGCGGTACTGCCCCCGATCGAAGCGGGCACCGGGCCTGACCCGCACACGCCATATCGACGCGGGCTGAAGCCGACCATAACCGCAACGTCCGGGCCGCCTGAGCCGAGGCTCAGTAGTTGTCACCAGCGGAGTCGGGTGAGCTGCCAGAAGGGGTCGGTCGAAGCATCCTGGTCGTCATAGGCGAGGCATCCGGCCTGTCACACAACCCCATTCAGCGACCCTGCTGTCACCAGAAGCCGCCCCCTGAGGCCCGCACGACGCTAGCGTCAGGTGCATGATCGTATGGCTCAACGGCACCCACGGCGCGGGCAAGACGACGACCAGTGCGCTCGTACAGCGGCTGATCCCCGATTCACGAGTGTTCGACGCCGAGAAGGTCGGCGAGACACTCATGGACATCACACCGGGGCTACCCGCGACGGACAACTTCCAGCACTGGCCGCCCTGGCGGCCCCTCGTGGTCGAGACCGCCCGACGCGTCCTCGACTACACCGGCGGAACCCTGGTGATCCCAATGACCGTCCTGGTCGAGCCATACTGGCGCGAGATCAGCTCGGGCCTCGCCCAGCACGCCATTCCCATCCGGCACTTCGTCCTCCATGCCGACCAGGACACCCTCCGCGGGCGCATCGCCGGCGACAACGTCCTCGGCCCCGAGTCCCCGTTTCGCCTCCGATACCTCGAGCCCTACGCCGAGGCGGCCCGCACGTGGCTGCACGCCGAGGCCGAGGTCGTCGACACCACGCACCTCACACCCGCCCAGGCCGCCCAGCAGATCGCGGAGGCCGTCAAGAGCTAAGAGAACGACCCGCCAACGCCAAACCTCGAAGGTGACAACAAGCCTGCCTATGTGACAACCATCGTGCCTCGGTTCACCGCCCCCCACCGATACCGCCCGCCGCCGGGTGCGCTCAGTAGTCGAACTCGACGTAGTCAATGTCGGTCAGCTCGACCACCAGCCCTTCGGCGCGGGTGCCGCCCTGTTTGAAGTAGGCCTCTTGGAGGCCTACGGCGGTGAGGGCCTGGACCCGGACACCGTCCGCCTGGACGACCCCCTGTCGATCGAGTGGCGCGGCGGCGGGCCGGCCGTCTGGAGCGCCGATTCCGAGGAGTCCTGAGAGCAGCAGTGCGGGCCGTCACCCTCGCCGGGGTGGCGGCCCACACTGCTGCCCGGGGTCAGTGGCTCCGGCAGCAGGGTGCCGTTACCGGTGGATCACCGCGCACGGCTCCCCCTGCACCACGTTGAACTCCACGCACAGCTTCGTACCGTGGGGGAACTTCTTCCCGCCCTTCTTCCCGCCCTTCCACTTCCACCCGACCGTGGACAGCTTGGTCATGGCGGCCGTGACCGGAGTGGCGTCCTTCCACCCGGTCAGCTCGGAGCGGTACCCCTTCGGCGTGTAGGTGATCAGACGGGCGCGGACCCCGGTCCCGTGGCCGTCGCCGTCAGTGCGTAGATCGTCTTTCGCATGCCAGCTCAACCTGGCAGTGGCCGGTGAGGTCAAATGCCTGATCTCCGTGCGGTCATGTTGGGGTCGTACGGCTTCCACGCCGCCGACGGCTAAACCCGTCTAGGGCCTGTGTGATGTTGTGATCATTCGGTGGTCTTGAGTAGGTCGTCGATCCAGATCATTGCGGCGCGGAGGTGGAGTCCGGCGAGGTAGCTCTCAGGCGCTTTGTCGTATCGAGTGGCGATGCCTCGCCATGCCTTCAGCTTGTTGATCAGGCGCTCGACGGTGTTCCGCTCCTTGTAGAGGTCGGCGTCGTGGGTGACCGGACGGCCGCCCCTGCTGCCTTTGTTCTTCGGGGCGGACGCCCGGTGAGTGACGCCGCCGACGCCGCTGACCGCCGGCGGTCCGGCTCGGGAGCGTCACCAGCTGATGATCACAGCCCCATCGCCGCCCTTGGCGCCCTCGGCCCCCTTCCCGCCTGCGGACCCGTAGCCGCCGTCTAGCCCCTTCCAGTTGTCGTCGCGCACGGCGTTGCCGACGTTGGGGTTCCATTCGCCTCCCCGGCCGCCGTTACCGCCATGCAAGCCGTGGGCTCCCGCGCCGCCGCTGCCGCCGGCACCGTAGGACACGCCGTTCGACACGATTGCCGCGCCGGCCCGACCGGAGGCGCCGCTGCTGCCCCCGCCGCCGCCTGCTCCGGCCCGGCTGACGCCTCCCGCGGAATTGTGCGTGCCGTCGGCCCCCTTCTTGCCGGGCTGGCCGGCCCCTCCGGGCTGCCCGGGCGCACCTGCCACCTTCCTGACGGGCTCCACCCCCCTGCCACAGGCGTCCAGAGCAGGTTCGCCTCCTCCGACGCCGGTCCCCGCCGCGCCGCCGTCCTTGCCACCGGCTCCGCCGCCGCCGGGGCTGCCCCCGCTGATCTTGCCGTTGTAGCCACCCCCACCACCAGCGCCAGCGCTGCCGCCCTTCCCTGCCTCGCCACGGATGCCGCCCGGCGCACGCCCGACGGTTTTGAGGTACGTGTTGCCCCCGTTACGCATCTCGACGCCCGAACCCGACGTGCCGCCGCCGACGCGTCCTTCGCCGCCCGCGCCCCCCTTGCCCCCGTCGCTCCCGCCACCAACCGTGGTGTGCCCGCCCTGCCCCCAGGACGCCTCCGAACCGCCCTGGCCGCCTGAGCCCCCCGACCCGCCGCTCCCGACGATGATCCGCAGCTTCCAGCCCGGGCTCACAGACAGCCTGCACTCGACGAAGGCGCCGCTGCTTCCGCCCGCGCCACCGCCGCCGGCCGCACTGCCGCCACCACCGCCGCCACCACCGCCGGCCGTCCCGACGGCGTTGGAGCCTCCTCCGTTGCCGCCGCCACCGCCACCACCGGCGCCTCCGGCCCCTCCGCCGCCGGCACCGCCGCCACCACCACCCCAGGAATACACAGTGATCTGGTGAACGCCCTGGGGGACCACCCAGTCCGATTGGCCCGGCGTCAACCACCGTTTCGTCTGCCCCGCGCTGTGGACATCAGCCGGCTGAGCCTGAGCGACCGGGAGGCCGCTCACCACGGCCGTGCTCAGCAGGACAGCTGTTCCAAGGATTCTTCTGATCATGGCTGGCACAACGAACCACTGCATCCCCGCGTCACTCCCACGGCGGACGGAACTCGCATCCCTGTGAAGGCCGGCCCGAGGGGCGGTCAACCGCTCGGTGGATTGTTCTGCGGCTTCGGGGACGCCGTGAGGCGTGGACGTCGAGACTCACCGCTACGGACGACAAGGCCGTGGGCCTGAACGAGAAGACGCCACCGGCCCCTCGAACAACCTGAAGTGGAAGTGGGACGCCGAAAGGCAGCACATCGTCCACGTCGCCACCGGCTACGCCCTCGACGCCGGACCCATCCGCTCGACCAGCCCCATCACAGTCCCTCTTCGCCTACTGGGACAACATCAGCACCTCGGAAACACTCAGGTGGAAGACCGACATCTTCAACTGACCCCGGTTGAAGCCTGACGTCCTGCACGGACCGTGCGCTAACAGTACGAGGGGCTCACGCTTCGGCGCGGGCCCCTCGCAGCGGTTGCCCTGGCCCTTCTCGATCATGCGCGCGACATTTACGGGTTTGTTATTCGCGCAGGCGGGCAGCAGTACAGGCCGCCGTGCCGCCGCTACGTCGTCGTGGTGGACTGTCGGCGCTTGGCGCGTTCGACGTGCCGCAGCAGCGGTCGGCGCATTGGATGATCTCGACCTCCTCGATCGGATCGTGGAAGTCGACGGTGCGGTGACTGGCAGGAGGAAGCGACCTCCGGCTCACCGCCTTCGGCTGCGGCGTCGGCGAGCGGGCCGCCGGCCTTCCCGCTCTGGTGCGGCTGGAACGCCGCACGCATCAGCCCGGCCACCGTCACGCGGGCGCCATCGCCCATACGCATCCGGACAGGCCATGCACTCGGGCAGACTCGGGAGACACCACGGAGCACCGACCGCACGACGCCGATACGTACAACCAGGAGCTGACCGCCGCACCAGCACAAGGCGACGACGGCGCGGTTCTCCGCCTTCCAGGCCCTGGCCGGAGTCGGCAGCGACGGCTCCACGGAAGGCTTCAGCAACTGTCGGCTACCCGGGATCCAACGGCCGCGGAAAGGCGGGCGGGGACGGGGGTGCCGACGGGCCAGCGGGAGGTAGGCGGCCGCGCGGCTCTTCGCCGAGGGACAGCGGGTCAGATGCCGAACTCCGCCGCCGGCAGGCCAAGCGCAGCGCACGCCTCGCGGATGATCTGCTCCTCGGCAGGCTCGATGAAGCCGTCCGCACCCGCGACCACGATGCCGGTCTGGATGACAGCCCGTGCCTCGGTGGGCTTGTTCGCCACCTTGACGACCTCCTGAAGCACCGCCGCCTTGCCCATGACGAAGCCGGCCGAAAGCTGGTCGACGTGCTTGTTGAAACGCTGGCGGAGCTGGTCAGCGGGGAAGTTCTGAAGGACGTCGTTGGTGAGGATGAGCGACTCGACGTGCTGGCGCTCGGCGGGATCGACCTGTCCGTCAGCGGCGGCCACCAACGCGCACATGGCCATGCTGGCGTCCCGGAAAGCGCCGCTCTTCAGCTCCGTCTTCAGCGACGTGAGCTGCGACTTCAGCGCGCTCACGAGCTCGGCCCTGGAACCGCCCCCGGACCGTGTGCCGGACGGCCCATGGCCGCCGGAGCCGCCGCGCACCCCTTGGGCCTGCTGCAGACCTCTGGTCGCCTGGTCCTTGATCCGATCCCACATCGCCACTCGTGCCACCTCAGCTTCTGCCACGTCGTCCCTCGTTGGACACGCATCATCGATCGTGCACCACTCTGCTAACGCCTTCCACACACCGTGAAGTTCCACCACCACGGCTGATGCGACGCCCTCAGCACACATGCCACCCCACGCAGGCGCAGGCCGGCGGCGCAGCGCGAAGACGAACTAGACGGGAGGCCGGGCAGGACCGGCGCCCCGCCGAGGAGGCCGAGCACCTCCAGGACGTGCCGAGGACCAGAACCACAGACCCGGAAAACATTCACCGAGACGATCCTGGTCGGAAGCCGCAGAAGTGGACGTGCTCAGGGAGAGGGGCGCCGCTGACGGTCCTGGAGCTCACTGCGGGCGGTCGACCAAACGATCTCCAAATCATCGGCTGACGACGACTGCAGGGGTCGTGCCCTTCCCGCTCGGAGATGGGTGGTTCCGCGATCAGACCGTAGACGCTCTCGTATTCAGCTGACCGGCCGTCTCTTTGGGCTTCTTGCCACTCGCCAGCGAGGCAACGGCCAGAGCCTTGCTTCCGGGCTCCTGCAACTCAATTTGCCGGATCACATAGCCATCGGCATCTAGCTCGAAGTAGAACCAGACGTCTTCCTCGTCCCAGAGGCAGCGAACCCAGGTCGTCACGGGTTGACCGCGTCGAAGGGCTCGTCGTGCCAGCGCCAGTCGGCGGTGCCGTCGTCGTCGTGGATGTGCAGCATGAACTTTGCGACGGGGCTGCCGTCGGGAAACGTGATGGTGAGCGCATTGGGGATTTGGGTGTAGCAGGCGTCGGCCCGCTCCCAGTCCTCCTCGTCGGCAGCCCGCCAAGCCGCGGGCGGTGCGGGAGCACCACGAGGAGCCTTTGACCGCTCCCCCACAGCCGTGACACCCCGGGCCCCCCGACAGGGCCCGGGGGCGCGAGCGTCACCGCGCGGCGTTGTGGCGACGGGGCGGGCCGCTGCCGGTGGCGCGGGAGGGTGCGTGCCCCGGACCTCCGCCAGGACGTGACCGGTCGCGGTGCGCCCATCAGCCCACCGGCCGCGAGCAGGCTGGGCAGCGGCACGGTGTCTCCTGGGTGGTCAAATGAGTGGGGTGAGGTCGCTGGGGCTGAGGGTGTAGGTCAGTGGGGGGTAGGTGAAGATTGTTTCTTGGTTTTCGCGGCGGCGTAGGGCGTAGAACTCGCGTCTTTGGTCATCGTCGGCCAGGGTGAGGCGCGGGCCCTGGGGGAGGTACGCGTGGCCGTCGTGGAAGCGGAGGAGGGTCTTTGATGTTCGGAAGGTCACGCCCAGCCATGTGTTGTCCGCCGCCGGGACGGGTGTTTCCGCCACGATCTTGTGCCGGAGCCGTCGGTTCGAGTCGACGGAGAACGCGACGACGCTGTGGTGGGTCAGGGGGATCTCGAACTTCTCCGCGTCTGATTCCTTTGATTCGAAGACCAGCTTCCGGACCGGGCCCGCCTCGGGGAACTCGTAGCAGGAGAAGACGGCGATGAACGTCCCGTTGGCCAGGTCGAGGGCCTGGTCGCAGTGGCTGCCCATGGTCCTGTAGGCGTTCGTGTAGCGCTCGATGAGCGCGTTGTTGAAGCCGACCGGCAGCCCCGCATGTTCCTGGACCTGCTGGGCCAACCGTTCGTGCACCGGCCCGAAAGGCTGCGCCGGGCTGCCGTAGGGAGTGGTGGTGCGGACGAGGGGGACGCCGGAGTCGGCGGCCCCGTCGATTCGGGTGAGTACGGCGCCCTGTCGGCCTTTTCCCACGTCTTCCCAACGCGTCGACGCCGACAGCTCCGTAAAGAGGTCGCCCCCCGCCGGGATTGCGCGCGAGATGATCTCATCCGAGATCCGGGACCCGAGGGGCACGGTAGTCTCCTTCGTTCATGCTGAAGTGGAACGCGTCCCGGTAGTCGATGAAGGACGAGGTCCGGTTCTCCTCCGCGTACAGCCTGCGCAGTTCCGTCATACCCGCCGGTGTGGGCGGTTGCAGCGGCACCAGCTCCCCGGCCGCCTTGAGGAAGGTACGGCCGTTCCGGTGGACGGCCTCGGTGTCCGAGCAGCGCACCACGTACCCCAGGCGGGTCGGCAGCAGCTCGGCGTCCAGCGGCGACGGCCGGATCTCGTGCGTGTACAGCCGGTTGGTGGACAGCGGCATGAAGAACACGGAGCCGGGGTGGAGCGTGACCGTGAACTGCGCGGGAAGTCCCGCCCCTCCGGCCGGGTTCTTGAGGCGGAAGCGGAGTCGGGTCAGCCCGCTGACGCCCTTCACCCCGCGGTCGAAGGGGTCCTCGGGCAGGGGCCGCAGCCTGTCGAGCCCGTCGTAGAAGGTGCAGAAGGCCATGATGCCGTTGACAGGCATGTCCTTCGTCTTGTCGGCGTGCGCCGAGATCTTCGCCTTGCGCCCCGGCGCCGCAGAGGCGTTGTGGTAGATCTGCGCGAGGACGTGGTTGAGCGGAGCCTGGTCGCGGAAGACGGCGGCAGCCTCCCGGTTCAAGGCCTCGACGATGTGCGTGTCGGCCGGGCCGAAACCCTCCGTCGGCCCCGAGAGGTTCGTCGAGCACCGGAGCAGGCGGAAGTGCAGGTCGTCGTCCCCGCTTCGGGTGACGGGCGTCAGGTAGATCCCGCTGCGATGCGCCGTTCCCGGCTTGGTGGACTCCGTCAACGACTGGAACGCGTGCTCCGCGCGGATCCGACCGAAGTGATCCTCGTCGGGATCGAAGAAGCGGCGGTAGTACACGCCGACGCCATGGACAAGCAGGGGGACGCGGCCGATTCCCACGAAGGCCCACGGCCCGCCGCCGTACCCGTGCGACAGCTCCCGGATGACGAACACCCGCGCCGAACCCTCCAGGTGACGACCGCTGACCCCGGAAACATCGCCGCACAGGTACACGGTCTTCCCCGCCAGGCCGGCCGCACCGGAAGCCAGCTCCTCCGGGGTGATCACGGTCCCGAAGAACTCCCTGACCAGGTCCTCGCCGGCCAACCCCGAAGGCGCGACCAGGACATTGCCCCCACTCTCGATGCGGGCCTCGGCGGCCGGAGCGGTGGTGGCGCGGGGCGTCGGCCGCCCGTACGGCGGCGAGGCGTCATCCATGGCGCGGCCCTTCGAGGTGGGAACAACTGGTTGACGCTATTGTGCAGGTCCGTACGCCATGAATGACCGCCCCACCGAAGAGGCGGCGGCTCAGGCGACCAGAGACCTGGGCATCCCTGCCGGCCGAACGCAGGCGCCCGCGCTCTCGCGGAGAACGGGCAGCTAGGGGAGTACGCTCCCGATGTTAGGACGACCGTCTGGGCGTTGGTGGGGGCGATGTCAGGTGCAGCCGTTGCCGACGACGCAGATCCGCAGATCGACGCCCGTCTGCGCGAGGAGACCCAGGCATGTGGCCAAACGTTGTCTTCACCTTCGGGCTCCGGCCACGATGATCGCCGCGACCACCCTGATGCCGAAGCTGGCCGCCACCCCGCTAGGCATACGAAGGGCGTGAGATATGCGCCAAAATCCGGGCACTCCCGTCAGAGGCTGCCCGGCGCCCGGGCCAGGACGCCGGAACGCGGTGGTCCACCTGCCGGTGGGGGTGCCACGTCAAAGCCGTCCTGCCGCCCAGCGAGTCCGGTCTGCTTCGCCGGGACGCGTGCCCCGGCGGATAAGTGTTCTCGTGGTGCGAGCAGAACAGTGCGTGTAGCGTTTGCCGTAGCTGTCATGGTTCCGAAGTACCGGTCGCCCGTGAGCACACCTTCACGGGCGATTTTCGTTGTTCACCACTCTGAGGACCAGGGCGATCACCTCCGGTTCCCCGCACGGTGCGGGACCGATTTCGAGTCCCCTTGGAGGACACATGGCCAGCGGCATCGTTAAGTGGTTCAACGCCGAAAAGGGTTTCGGCTTCATCGAGCAGGACGGCGGCGGCCCGGACGTCTTCGCCCACTACTCGAACATCGCCAGCTCCGGCTTCCGCGAGCTTCAGGAAGGCCAGAAGGTGAACTTCGACGTCACCCAAGGCCAGAAGGGCCCCCAGGCGGAGAACATCACCCCCGCCTGACGTTCGCCTGTTCCGCAGGCGCCGTCGCCTCATTGGCGCTCGCCCTGTGAAAAGCCCGGCCGGGCCGTTACTACCGGCCGGGCTCTTTTCTATGGCGCGTATCTCACCCGGACGGCGGGCCGTCCGGGTGAGCGGTCATTCAGGTGCCTGCGGGCGGAACCTCACAGTTTGGTCAAGGCTGCCGGTTGGACGGGAACGGCTGGTTGGGGGTGGAGGTGTGTGGGGCGGGTGGGCAGCCAGTATGCGGCTGCCGCGGCAGTGAGGAGGGTGACTAGTCCGGCGAGGAGGGCGGTGTGGGTGAGTCCTTCGGTGAAGGACTCACGGGCTGCTGTGAGGAGGTGCTCGCGTGTGGGACTTGGCAGGCGGGGCGCGAGGGTAAGCGGGGCGAGGACGTTTTCAGTGGCGGCCCGGGCGAGATGCGCGGGCATGTCAGTGCCTGTGAGCCGGTCACTGAGCCGGTCGCTGTAGAGGGTGGCCAGGAGGGAGCCCTGTACGGCCACGCCCAGGGCTGAG
Organism: Streptomyces sp. cmx-11-4; assembly: GCA_049998195.1. Classification (GTDB taxonomy): domain Bacteria; phylum Actinomycetota; class Actinomycetes; order Streptomycetales; family Streptomycetaceae; genus Streptomyces. The sequence continues at coordinate 194,827 of JAEBET010000015.1, read as the reverse complement.
CCGACTTGGCGGGTGGCGTCGTTGATGGCTGAGCCGAGGCCGGCCTGTTCGCCGGGGGTTGCGCCCATGACCGTTTCCGTTGCTGCGGCGACGGTCAGTCCGGCTCCTGCGCCGGCGACGGCCTGGAAGACGAGCAGGTGACCGTAGCCGGAGGTGGCGGTTGTGGTCGCCAGAACGGCGAACGAGGCTGTGGTGATGAGCAGGCCCGTGACGATCGGCAGGCGGCTCCCCCACCGTGCTCCGAGCGGCAGGGCAGCAGCCGCTCCCAGTACGAGCCCGGCAGGGAGCGGCAGGGTCCGTACCCCGGCCTGCCAGGGGGTGTAGCCGAGCACGCCCTGGAGGTAGAGGGTGACGACGAACAGCGCTCCGAAGCAGGCGAAGGACATCAGTGCCAGTGCCGCGGCACCCATGCTGATCGATGGGATTCGCAGCAGGGGGATGGGAAGCATCGGGAACCGGGCGTGGTGCTGGCGCACGATGAAGCCTGTGAGCAGGAGGGCTGCTGCTCCGAAGGCGGTGAGGACGGGGGTGCTGGTCCAGCCGTGTGTGGGGCTTTCGATGAACGCCCAGACGAGTGCGAGGAGCCCGGCGGCGGACAGGATGATGCTGGGCCAGTCGACGGGGGTGCGCGGTGCGCGCGACTCCGGTACGAGGATGAGGGCGAGCGTGATGGCGATGGCCGCGACGGGCAGGTTGATCCAGAACGCGGCGCGCCAGGAGAAGTGTTCGACGAGCCAGCCGCCGAGTACCGGTCCGGTCAGTCCCCCGACGCCGATCACTGCCGTCCATAGGGCGATCGCGCGGCGCCGTAGCTCGGGCTCGGGGAAGAGCTGGTGGATGATGGACAGCGTGGCGGGCATCAGCAGGGCGGCGCCGGCGCCCATGGCTCCGCGGGCCGCGATGACTTGCTCCGGTTCCTGCGCGAGGGCCCCGAGGAGTGAGGCCGTGGCGCACAGCAGGAGTCCGGTGGTGAAGGCCCGGCGGCGTCCGATGCGGTCGGTCAGTGAGCCGGTGGCCAGCACGCATCCGCCGAGGACGAGGGCGTAGCCGTCGATGATCCACTGGATCTGCGACATCGAGGGCTGGAGATCGGTGTGGAGGTCGGGGACGGCGACGTTCAGGACTGTCAGGTCAATGGCGAGAAGGAACAGGCCCAGGCACACCGTGAGTGTCGCCGCCCAGCGATGAACCTCGCTCGTCCGGGTCACAGAGACGTTCATGGTGTCGCCACGGTGTAACGGGCGGCGGCGTGCAGGTCCTTGCACAGCCGGTCGGTCAGGGCGCGGATCTGTTGGTCGGGGTAGCTGTGCGCGCCGGGGAAGAGCCGTGGGGATACGGGCTGGGTGGTGAGGTCGCCCCAGGTGCGCAGTCGTTCGATGGGGGCGATCGGGTCGTCCTGGCCGCCGTATACGGTGACGGGGAGGTCCAGCAGTGGTTCGGGCTGGTGCCGGTATTGCAGGGCGAGAAGCAGGTCCGCGAGGATCGGGGTGTAGGCGGCGGCGAGGATCTGGGGTTCGTTCAGGAGTTCGTCGGGGATGGGGCCGAGGAGCCTGGCGGCGCCTTCCCTGCCGTCCAGCAGGACCGCGGACAGTGCGGTGACGAAGGCGTCCAGGTGGGGTGCGGGCAGGGCGGAGAGTGCGAGCAGTACGGGCGTGCGGTGGCGGGCGCGGACCAGGGCGCGCGTGGTCTCGTAGGCGAGCAGGGAGCCGAGGCTGTGGCCGAACAGTGCGAACGGCCGGTCGTCGTCGCTCTGGTGGATCAGGTCCGCGATGGCCGTGGTGGTGTGGTGGGGGTCGGTGAGGGAGGCCTGGTCGGCGAGAGCGCCGCGGCCGGGCAGCCGGATGGCCCACAGGTCTACGGATTGGGGCAGGTGCTCTGCCCAGGGGCGGTAGAAGCTGGGGCCGCAGCCTGCTGGCGGCAGGCACAGCAGTCGCAGTGCGGCGGCGGGCCGGTCGGTGAGCGAGGCCAGGGAAGGCTGGCCGGGGTGGGGACGGTGCGGTGCCACGGTTGTGTGTCCGTTCAGAAGGCGAGGGGCAGGCGAGGGGCCCGGGGCCGCACCGGCTCGGTGCGGCCCCGGGGGGGAGTTCAGTTGCCGGTGTGGGCGCGGTTGCCCAGGCGGGCCAGGACGCGCAGTGCGAGGTCGGTCAGATGGCCGGCCCCGGTCAGCTCCACCACGGGCAGGTCGCATCCGATGCTCGTGCTGATCGCGCTGGACAGCTCGACGGCCATCAGTGAGTCGACGCCGAGCAGGTCCAGCCGACGGGAGCGGTCGATGCGCTCGGGGGTCGTCTGCAGGACGACGGCCAGGAGTTCGGCGAGCTTGTCTTCGACCAGTCGCACGGTCTCGTCGGCGCTGGTGGCGGCCAGCGTGTCCCGCCACTGGTCCGCGGTGTCACTGTCGCGGCGGCCCTTGAGGAGGCCGGCCGTGCGGGGGGCGGTCAGGGTGGGCATCACATGTTGCTGCAGCCTGTCCCAGTCGAAGAAGCCGACGGCCGCGGTGGCCGTGTCGGGGTGGCTCAGCAGCTCGTCCAGGCGGGTGAGGGCATCGGCGGCGGTGAGATGACCGAGGCCGATCGCCGTCATCTCCTCGGAGCGGCCGGTGCGGTGTACGTATCCGCTGTCAGTGATGGCTCCCCACTGGACAGCAAGGGCGGGAAGACCTGCGCTTCGGCGGGCCCGGACCAGTCCCTCCAGGACGAGGTTGCCCGCGACGTAGGCCGCCTGCCCGATATTGCCCGCCAGGGCGGCGGCCGAGCTGTAGACGACGAAGAAGTCCAGTGAGCGCTCGCGGGTGAGGGTGTCCAGGAGCAGGCCGCCGGTCATCTTGGGCGCGAGGACCGCGCGCAGGCGGTCGTCGCTCAGCTCGGCCAGGGGTGCGTCATCGAGGACCATGGCGGCGTGGATGACGCCAGCCAGCCGGCGCCCGGAGGTGTCGACGTCGTCCAGCACCCGGCGCAGTGCGGCTTCATCACTGATGTCCGCCGCATGGACGGTCGTGTGGGTGCCGCAGCCGCGCAGGTGGGCCAGGAGCTGGGCGGCTTCGGGTGCGCTGTCGCCGCGGCGGCTGATCAGGGTGAGATGGCGCGCTCCCCGGGCGGCCAGGTGGCGTGCGGTCGCGGCGCCGAATCCGCCGAGGCCGCCGGTGATGAGATAGGTGGCGTCAGGGTCCAGTACCGGCCGGCCGGCGGGGCGGCGTACGGGTACTTCGGTGTCGAAGGTGACCACGATCTTGCCGGTGTGCCGGGAGTGCTGGAGGTTGGTGAACGCCTCGTCGATGCGGTGGGCGGGGTAGCTGCGGTAGGGCAGCGCCGTGTAATCGCCGGCGTGTACGGCCTTGGTGAGGGTGCTCAGATGCTGGTCCATCAGGAGTGAGGGCCCGCTCATCATGGGGGAGAGATCAACCCCGAAGAACGTCAGGTTGTGCAGGAAGGGGGCCAGTGGCAGCGAACTGTCCAGGAGGAAGTCGCGCTTGCCGAGCTCGAGGAACCTGCCGTGGGGCTTGAGCAAGCCCACACTGCGCACCAGGGCTTCCCCGGCGAGCGAGTTCAGGACGACGTCGACTCCCTCTCCGCCGGTGAGGTCCTTGACCTGCTCGGCGAAGTCGAGTCGGCGTGAGTCCAGCACGTGTTCGACACCCAGCAGACGCAGCAGGTCCCGTTTGGCCGGTGTGCCGGCGGTCGCGATGACCTGGGCTCCGGCGCGACGCGCGTACTGCAGGGCGGCCAGCCCCACCCCGCCGGCGGCTCCATGAACGAGGAGCGTCTCGCCGGGAGCCAGACGGGCCAAGTGGTTCAAACTGTGGTGCACCGTCGCGAACGCCACGGGCAGTGTGCTGGCAGCGGCGAAACTCAACTCCGCAGGCAGCGGCATGACCCGGTCGGCGCGTGCGAGCGCATGCGTACCGAAGCAGCCTTGCGCCAGCCCCGCCACGCGGTCGCCGACGGCGACGTGGCTGACGCCAGGTCCCACGGCGCTGACCACTCCGGCGCATTCGAGGCCGACGTCGGCGGTGTGCGGCATCCGGCTGGACGCAACAGCCGGGACGCGGCCTGTGGCGATCATGATGTCGCGATAGTTCAGGGCAGCCGCAGCGACAGCGATCACGATCTCGCCGGCGTGGGGTGTGGGCACCTCGGCGGGCTGCCAGGCCAGCCGGTAATGGAGGCCGGGGTCGTCCAGGGTGAGGGTGTAGCTGCTGGAAGCGCTCCCGGTCACGGGCGGGGACAGGGGGCGCACAACAGTGGCGAACCGGCCGGCGGGGGTGAGCAGTACCTCGTCTTCCTCCGGCCGGGCCAGCAACTCCCCGACCACGCGCTCCGCGAGCTCCTCGTGCTGCCCTACACCGCGCCCACCCGTGAGGGCGATCCTGCGGACCGTCACTTCCGGGTGCTCGTTCGCCAGAGTGCGCGCTCCTCCCCACGCGCCGCCATGCTCCGCCGCAGGCGGCGCCGACACGGCGGTCTGGGAACTGCTGCCGATCAGCCACACGGTCAGGTCACGGGTGTCGGTGCGCTGCTTGCAGACGGCGCTCAGGGCCCGGAAGACCGCCAGGTGGCGTACCGCTGCGTCGGTCGCTTCGGCCGGTGACGCGGCGGTGCCCTCCTCAGTGAACAGAACCAGGTCGGTCGGTGGCTGCTCCGAGCACAGCAGACCCTTCCACGACGCGGTGGTGTCGTCGAGAGACGTCGTCTGGACGGCAGCGGCCGGTACGCGGTCGCGCAGAGCGGCCACCACCAAGCTCTGTGCCGGGCTCGGGACCTGCCGCTGGCCGGGCAGGGAGCCCACGAGCCACCGGCGGGCGGGGGCCGCTTCGATGCGGGGCGCTGTGGCGGGGACGTGGGAGCGAGGACGCCGGGCAGTGAGGAGGACGGAGTGGTCACTCAGCGCGAACGAGGTGGGGTCTCCCGTCTGGGCGGTGCCGGTGAACCCGCAGTCGTGCAGGAAGTCCTTCCAACGGTCGTGTGCCAGCAGCGGGCCGTCGGGGCGCAGCTCACGATCGGTCGCTGACCAGAACGTGTCCAGCAGCCCGAAGACCGGGGCGAGAGCTTCGTGACTGTGGCTCTCCACTGCCAGCAGGTGTCCACCGTCGGCCAGCAGATCCGCGACGCGGCGCAGCGTGGCAGCAAGGTCGGTCGTGGCGTGCAGGACGTTGGAGGCCACCACAAGGTCGAAGGAGGAAGGGGTGAATCCCTGTTCCACGGGGTCTGATTCGAGGTCCAGGACCCGGTAGTCGACGAAGTCGTAGGCGGCGAAGCGGTTCTTGGCCTGCGGGAAGAAGGCGGAGGAGATGTCGGTGAAGGTGTAGTGGGCACGCTCGCGCGGCAGGTGAGGCAGCATGGCGGCCGTGGTGGCGCCGGTGCCCGCGCCGACTTCCAGGATGCGCAGGGGCCGGTCCTTGGGCCAGCTAGCAATGGCGCTTGCCACCAGCGTCGCCGCGAGCCGGCCGTGGTAGGCCAGGATGGGCGCGCCGTCGTAGAAGCGGTTGGCCATGGAATCCGCATCGGAGAACAGCAGTTCCAGGGGGTCGCTCTGCCCCCGCAGGACGCGCGCGAGGTGCTGTCCGCATGCCCCGTAGGCCAGCGACGTGGCGGCCTCACCGGGGAAGTCACCGAGCAGAGCTGCGAACAGCGGCTCCGGGGTGGGCTTCCCCACCAGGCGCCAGCGCCCCGGTCCCTCGCTTCGCAGCACTCCATGCTCGGTGGCCGTGCCCAGGAGGGTACGCAGGAGCTGGGTGTACTTGACGTCCGCGCCGGAGGCGATGAGCGCCTCCACCGTTACTTCCTGTGCACCCGGTAGCAGTTCGCGTACGGCGGCGCCTGCGAAGTGCCCGGTCATCTCCATGACCCTCGTGCGGAACTGGTCGTAGGGACCCTCCGTCCATGCTGCGGTGAGCGTGGCCATCTCCTGCGCACAGGCGGCGAAGACATCCTCCGGCGTCGGCAAAGGCGCCGGCCGTACGGTCTCTCCTAGAAGGGGGGCGGCGCGCAGGACTTCGGTCAGTTGCTGGGGCCGGGTCCTGGCGCCCGCCTCGAAGCGGCGCAGATGGCAGCCCAGCAGTTCCAGGGCGACCGTTCCGTCGGCGTCGCTGATAGTGATGTCCCAGACGGCTTCCTGGGTGGTGACCAGACGGGCCCGCACGTGAACAAGCCCCTTTTCAGGCATCGGCTGCCAGCAGCGCACCGTCTCGATTCCCGAGGGCAGATAGGGGCACGCGTCGTCGCTGACGGCGGCGAGCAGGGGCATACCCGCCTGCAAGGCACCGTCGAGAACAGTCGGGTGGGCTCGGTGGCCGGGAGCCGCCTCCATCGTTGCCGCGTACTGCGCGAGAATCTCGGCCGTTCCGGTGTGCAAGGCGGTCAGCGGCCGGAAAGCGGGGCCGTAGGGCAGACCGGCGCGGGCACAGGCGGCGTAGTGCTCCAGGGGGGACAGCAGGCCGGTCAGCCGGGAGCGGATTTCGCCGAGGTCGAGGGCTTGCGGCTGGTCGCGCAGCAGACGCCGCACGCGTCCGCGTGCGTGTTCGTTCCAGTCCTGGTGCTCGCCGCTGCGGCTGCTCACCGCGAAGGCACCATCAGCGCCCAGGCTTGTTGAGAGGGCAACGTCCATGTCCGGGTCGTCGAACGGCAGCACCAGGGCCCTGTCGAAGGTCAGGCCGGTGATCTCGGCGGGTGCGTCGAACACCTCGAAGCCGGCGGCCAGTGCCATGTCGGTGTAGGCCGCCGCCGGCCACACGACAGCTCCTTGGACGGTGTGGTCGGCCATCCACGCCAGAGCGTCCGGATTGATCTGCTGTCGCCATACGGGCTCCGCGACCGGTTGGCGAGTCCCCAGGAGCGGCTGTCGCACCGGGGTGGAGGGCTGCTGCCCGGACTCTTCGAGCCACCAGTCCGGGTCGCCGTTCCAGTGCCGTTCGCGCTGCCACGGGTAGGCCGGCAGATCCGTCACCGCTCCCCGCTGTGGGAAGAAGACCTTCCAGTCGATCTGCGCGCCGACGGCCAGCAGACGGGTGAGTGCCGCATCGAGGGCTGCCGGGCCCGGCTGGATACGAGACAGCGTCGCAATGACGGCGACGCTCTGCGCGTTGTTCGCCGCCGCACGACGCAGGTATCCGCTGAGCACCGGGTGCGGGCCGACTTCCACCAGCACGTCGCACTGCAGTTCTTCGTCGACCAGCACGCCGGCGGCTTCAGCGAAGCGAACCGGCTCGCGCACATTGCGCCACCAATACGCCGCATCCAGCTCCGTGCCCTCCACCGAGCGCCCCGTCACGGTGGAGATCAGCGGGATACGGCACTTGTCCGGACGCAGGTCGGCCAGCGCCTCGGCCAGCGGCTCCTGGATCCTGTCCATCGCAGGCGTGTGGAAGGCGTAGTCCAGGCCCAGGTCACGGAAGAAGACGCCCTCGGCGTCCAGCTGGGCACCGAGCGCTTCCAACGCCTGCGCCTCGCCCGCGATCGTCACATCCTGATCCGAGTTGACGGCGGCCACCACCAAGCGCTCGGCGTACCCGTTGTCGGCAAGCAGCTTCCGCGCCGCCTCCGCGCCGAGACCTGCCGCCGCCATCCGGCCCGCGCCCGCCGTCGCCGCCTGGGCGCGGCTGCGTTCGGCAACCACCCGGCACGCCTGCGATCGAGTCAGCGCTCCCGCGCAATAGGCTGCCGCGACCTCGCCCACGCTGTGCCCCATGGCCGCGACCGGCTCGATCCCGCGCGCGGCGAGCGCTGCCACCACACCAGCCTGCACGGCGAACAGCAGGGGCTGCGTCACCTCGGTCCGCTCCCAGCGCCCGGGATCCGCCGACCTCGCAAGCTCAGCCTGCACCGACCACCCCAGCAAAGGCGCCAACTCGCGATCCACAGCAGCCACCTCGGCAGCGAAGGCCGCGTCACCGCCCAGCAACTCGGCCCCCATCCCAACCCACTGGGCACCGTTTCCGCTGAAGACGAACGCCACGCGACCACGCACGACCGCTTCCTCCACGGCGACTGCCGCAGCCGGCCTGCTCGAATCGACAGAGCGCAATGCGGCCGCCGCCTCGAGGGCGCCTTCGGCAAGTACAGCGATGCGATGTTCCCGCCCAGCCCTACGGCGGCCGGCGGTGAACGCGTCATCGTAGAAACGCCGGCTGGCGCCCTCTACAGGCTTCTGCGCCTGGTCATCGAAGTGAGCGGCCCACTCATGCGCGGCGTCCCGAAGCGCCCGAGGGGTGCGGGCGGAGACCACCACCGGCAGACGGGTGCCCTGCCCGACCACCTTCCGGCCCGACGACTGGGCGGGAGCGGGGGGCGCGGCCAAGACGACATGGGCGTTGGCGCCGCCGAAGCCGAAGGAGTTGACGCCCACGACGCCCCTACCGGCTTCCGGCAGCGGCCGCGCTTCGACAACCGGTTCCAGCCCCAGACCGGCGAAATCGATCGCGGTGTTCTGCGGCACGCCGTGCAGCGTCGGAGGAATCCTGCCCTCCCGCAGCACCAGCAGCCCCTTCAGCAGACCTGCCACACCCGCGGCGGACTCCATGTGCCCGATGTTGGACTTCACAGATCCCACCAGCAGCGGACCGCCGGTACGACCGGCGCCCAGGGCGCGCCCCAGGGCCTCGCACTCGACCGGGTCGCCCGCTTGAGTCCCCGTGCCATGCGCCTCCACGTACGCCACATCACTCGGCTTGATGCCCGCGCTCGCATACACGCGCTCCAGCAACGCCGCCTGTGAACGGGCACTGGGCAATGCCAGACCGGCAGTCCGGCCATCGGCATTGATGCCGCTCGCGAGGATCACCGCATGCACACGGTCCCCGTCCGCCAGCGCCGCTGACAACGGCTTCAGGAGCAGCACCCCCGCGCCTTCCGAGCGCACATACCCGTCCGCCGACGCCGAGAACGGCCGGCACCGCCCTGTCGGCGACAGCATCGAGGCGGCCGAGAAACCCGCAAAACCCGCGGGACTGAGCAAAACGTTTACTCCACCGGCGATCGCCAGCGGGCTTCGGCCCGTGCGCAGCGCCTCGCACGCCTGGTGCACCGCTGTCAGAGCCGAAGAGCAGGCGGTATCCACCGCGTTCGAGGGCCCCTGGAAGTCGAACACGTACGAGAGGCGGTTGGCGGTATTGCACGCTGCCGAACCCCCCATGGTGTAGGGGTTGTACGTGCGCAGCCGCCGCGCTTGCAGATCGGAGTAGTCATGGGAGGAGACCCCGATCACCACGGCTGTGTCGCTGCCGGCCAGCGTGGCCGGGTCGATCGCGGCGTCGTCGAACGCCTCGACCGCGCACTCCAGCAGGAGCCGCTGCTGGGGATCGATACGGGTGGCTTCCTTGGGCGCGATACCGAAGTAGCCGGCGTCGAAGGACGCCACATCATCGAGGAACCCGCCCGCGGCTGTGTAGGACTTACCCGCCCGCCCAGCGCCGGCTGCGACGAAGGCCCCGGTATCGAACCGGGCAGCGGGAACCTCCCCCACCAGATCCCGTTCCCCTTCCAGGGCTGCCCACAGCCCGTCCAAGGTCCGAATCCGACCCGGAAGACGCAGGCCGACGCCCACCACAGCCACCGCATCTCCCGACAGACCACCGGACACCGAGCCTGGAAGCAGCTCAGCAGCTTGATTTTCCACAGTCACGACAAAGCTCCAGAAGGTAAGCAGCAGAGGACTGACCTCCCCGAAAACAAGCGGGGCCGCCCGTATAACGGCTCACAGCTGCACAAGTCGCGCTTGATCGACGATCTTGTGCCAATCTCCGTCGGCACCTGCGCCCGCGCTTACGGCACCGCCTGCCACCACGAACACGCCTGCGTCCGCTGCTCCCCCGGCACGCGCGTACCCCGCCCGAAGGTGCTGCCTCGCCTGGCGGCTGCCGTCGTCGCCCCGACCGACTTGTGCACGGAAGAGCGCGAGCGCCTGGTACACCTGCGGGTGTGGTCCGGCCGGAGCCGGGCCGCGATGGCCGAGGCACTGAGGATGACTGAGGAGACATGCCGGCTGCTGGAGGCCACCGGGCGACTTGGCCGCGCCGTCGCGCGATACGAGCGCCGCTTGGACTGCTGGGCGCGCTGGGAGGAGTGGGCTGCCCCGGTGTACGGCGTCGCGCCGCAACGGCTGGCCGCAGCCACGGCGGCAAGCCGGGAGTACTGGCCGGTCCTGTGAGCCGAGCGGTTCCGCCGCGGGCATGCCGCGGGACCAGCAGCCGGCCTCTGCGCCGTTCCAGGTGACGGAGCAGCGGGCACACATGTGGTCGTGGGTGGGCGTGGATGCCGATGGCGCGGCTGGCTGCTGCGGCGGTACGGCGAGCCGTGGCGGCGTGGGTCATTGCGCGGGTCTCCGGTTCTGGTCAAGCGAACCATCGGAGCGTTTACGGCACCGGCCTGGTCACCACGGTGGGTGTCGCGTTCACCGCACGGGCCGCCGCCGACCACGGCTACCGGCTGGAGTTCGTCGCCGACGCAATGTCCGGCCTGGCCGCGGACGAGCACGAGTTCACCATAGAGCGCACCTTCCCCCGCTTCGGCGAGTTACGGAACACCGCCGACTACACCTGACACCCGCTCCCCCGCGGTCGGCCGTACGATCCCGCTGCGCCCGAAAGCCCGGCAGACCGGCGGGCACCTAGCCCGGCGGGGGCGGGACGGCCGGAACGGAGAGCCGCCTCGCCGGAACCTGGCGCAGGGCCCGCGGCGGCGCCGCGCGAAGCCGGGGCCGGACGACCGGGCCCGGGCCGCGCTGGCTGCCAGGGCCGGCGCGGAAGCCGGGGCGGGGCTGTCGAGCAGGGACAGCACCGCCGGCTCCCCCGCCGCCGGGGGCCCGGTCCCGAGGTCAGGCACAGGATCCGCGACTGCCCCAGCGCCGGCCCCGGAACAGCGCCGGGGGCGGGGCGGGAGCGGCGTACGAGTTCACCGGCACCCCGGCAGCGGCCAGGCCCGCCGCAGACAGCACCGCCGCGACCGCCCGGTCCACCCCGGCACCCTGCGCGTGCGCGGACCGAAGGAGACCGGCGTCCACACAGCGTTCGTCCAGGCGCCCCTCGAAGCGGCCATGCCGGGCCAGGCCCGACAGAGTCAAGCTGAGAGCGCTCAGCATTCACGAAGGCGATGTGAGCGGAATCACCGCCTCATGCGGAACTCTCAATTCCGCCTTAGGGTGATCTTGCTCCATTTTGGGGTCTTTCTCCTCGGATACGTTCGCCCTGGCACCCGCGTGTGTGGTGCCTTGGCAAACGTAAAGAAGTAAGAGACCGGGGAAGCATGGAGATTCACATACCCGCTCCGGAGGAGCGTGGTCGGCCCTGGACCGGGGGAAGCCTGCGGCATGTCGCAGGCGGACTTGTCCTGGCTTTGGCCGTGACGCTGCTGGACACTACGGGCGTTGCGATGGCGGCGCAGTCCAAGGCGGTGGCAGCCCAGACTGCCGACACAAAGAAGAATGCCGTCACCTTTGCTGAGAACATAACGTCCGCCCGCGTCGCGGCGCGACTGTCCGGCGAGCGCGTTGAGGCGCTGTCGGAGCGCACAGAGACGTCGACGACGTGGGTGAACAAGGATGGTTCGCTCACCTCCGAGGTCTTTGCAGGTCCGGTCCGGTTCCGTGATGCGGCGACCGGTGAGTGGCGAGACGTGGACGTGGCGCTGGCCGCTCAGGCGGACGGTTCGGTCTCCTCGAAGGCCCATCCGCAGGGGCTGAAGCTGGCGGGCAAGTCCGGCACCAAGGCCACGTCGTTGAAAGCCGCGCAGTCGGCGCCCGCCACCGACCTGGTGACGCTGGGGCAGGGAGACGAGCAGATCACGCTCCAGTGGCGCGGCGGTTTGCCTGCCCCGAAGCTGGAGGGCACCCGGGCCACGTACGAGGGCGCCGTGCCGGGCGCTGACGTCGTGGTCGAGGCGACGCGTACCGGCTTCGAGCAGTTCGTCGAGGTCAAGGCGAAGCCGGAAGCGGGCTTCGGCTACACGCTGCCGCTGAAGACCAAGGGTCTGAAGGTCGAGCAGCAGGCCGACGGCAGCGTGCTCTTCACCGACAAGAAGTCGAAGAAGACCGCGACGATGCCGACCCCGGTCATGTGGGACGCGATGGTGGATCCGGTCTCGGGTGAGCACACCCGCCGCGCCAAGGTCGCCATGAAGGTCGTCAAGACCAAGGCCGGTGTGGACCTCGTCATCACGCCGGACGCGGGCTTCCTCGCAGACCCAGCCACGAAGTACCCCGTCACCGTCGACCCGTCGACCTCCTCGCTGGGCAACCTCTTCGACACCTACGTCCAGCAGGGCGAGACCGTCGACTGGTCCAACGACACCGAGTTGGACTTCGGCAACCCGGGTACCACCAACGGTGACGGGACGCCGCGGACGGCGCGCTCCTTCATCACGTGGAACACCGCTCCCGTCGCCGACGCGTTGATCTCCGACGCCAAGCTGAGCCTGTGGAACTTCCACTCGGGGAACACGGCGTGCACCGCTCAGCCGTGGGAGGTATGGACGGCGAACAACGCCTCCACCGCCTCGCGCTGGACCAACCAGCCCGCGATGGTCACCAAGATGACCACCTCCACCGAGACCAAGGGCAACCCGGGGTGCACCTCGGCGCCGGACGGCTGGATCAACGCGGACGTCACCAGCCTCGTCCAGCACTGGGCGAACAACAAGTGGTCCCAGTCGGGCATGGGCCTGCGGGCCTCCTCCGAGACGGTGACCGCGCAGTGGAAGCGGGTCAACTCCGCCAACGCAGCCTCCAACCCGCCCAAGCTGGTCGTCACCTATAACTACCGGCCCAAGACCGGCTCCAAGCAGGAGGCGGGTCCGCCGTTCTTCTCCTACGGCGGCGCCTACACCGTCAACACGGTAACCCCGACCCTGCGCGACACCTTTGTCGACGCCAACGGCGACAAGGTCAACGGCACCTTCCAGATCTTCGACGCGGCCACCGACACCCAGGTCGGCAACGTCATCGTCTCCCCGTTCGTGCCCTCCGGCCAGGTCGCCTCCGTGACCGTGCCGGCTGGAGTGCTGGCCAACGGCAAGACCTACAAGTTCCGCACCAACCCCTACGACGGCACCCACTACAACACCGGCTGGTCGGCCTGGAAGACCTTCACGGTCGACACCGCCGCTCCCTCCGCCCCCACCGCGATCACCTCGACCGACTACCCGTCGAACGCGTGGGTCAAGGGCGCGGGCCAGGCCGGCACGTTCAGCGTGACCCCGCCGGCCACGGACCACAACTGGCTCGAGTGGTCTCTCGACGGCGTGACCTGGACGAAGGTCTCCACTGGTGGTGCCGCAGGTGCGAAGGCCATCGCGATCACCCCGCCGAAGGACGGAACCCACACCCTCCACGTGCGTGCGGTCGACAAGGCCGACAACAAGTCCGAAGCGATCGACTACACCTTCCACGCCGGTCCCGGCGGGTTCCTCCAGCCGGCCGAAGGCGAGCGCACCGCGCGGCGCCTCCCACTGGTCGCCGACGCGGACGGAGCCACGTACGACAAAGTGTCCTTCTCCTGGCGGCGCTCCGCTGCGGATGCCTGGGTCCAGATCCCGGCAGGTGACGTAACCTCCGGCGGTACCCCGGTGACCGCGTGGCCCGTCCCCATGGCCAACGGCAAGAACGCACCGCTGGTCTGGAACACCACTGACACCGTCAACCCCGACGGCTCGGTTCAGATCAAGGCCGACTTCACCGGCCCCAACTCCGCCACCGGTGCCACCGAACCGCTGACCGTCATCGTCGACCGGAACGCCACCGGCGCCGCCGCGGACGATGTGGGTCCGGGTTCTGTGAATCTGCTGACCGGTGCCTACTCGCTGTCGGCCACCGATGTCTCGGCCTTCGGCCTGTCCGTCTCCCGTACAGCGTCCTCCCGCGACCCGCTCAAGGGGAGCAAGCAGGAGGGCCAAGCATCGATCTTCGGCAAGGAGTGGGTCTCCGGCACCGCTGCAGAAGCCACTGCCTCCGAGTATTCGCACCTGCGCAAGACCTCCGACACGGCCGTCGCCGTGGTCGACTCCGAGGGCAGCGAGCTGCACTTCACCGCGAACGCGGCGAAGACCGCCTGGATCTCCGAGCCTGGCGCTGAGGAACTCACCCTCACGGGCAACGTGACCGGTTCGTTCACGCTCTCCGACTCTGAGGGCACGGTCACCACCTTCACGAAGGCCGACGCGGCAGCCGCTACCTGGCAGGTGTCGTCCACGTTGCTGGACGGCCTGGCCAACAGCGCCGTCACGGTGGTCTCCGAAACCGTGACCGTGGACGGCAAGAAGCTGTCCCGCCCCAAGCGGGTCATCGCCCCGTCGTCCGGTGCAAGCGCCGCCACCTGCACGGCGACTCCCGCCGCCAAGGGCTGCCGGGCGCTGGAGTACGTCTACGCGACGACGACAACCGCCACCGAGCTCGTCTTCGCCGACTTCGCCGGTCAGGTGAAGGAGATCCGCCTGTGGGCCACCGAGCCCGGTGCGGCCGCCGCTACGTCCAAGGCCGTGCAGACGTACGGTTATGACACTTCGGGCCGGCTGCGGCAGGCTTGGAGCCCGCTGATCTCCCCGGCGCTCAAGACCGAGTACGGCTATGACACAGCAGGCCGGGTCACCAGCCTTGCCCCTGCGGGTGAGCTGCCTTGGACCTTCACCTACGGCCAGGCCGGCAACGCCGCCACCGCCGGTGACGGCATGCTCCTGAAGGCATCCCGTTCCGGTCTCCAGCAGGGCACCAAGGACGTCGAGCAGGGCACCGCGTCCACTTCGGTGGTCTATGGCGTCCCGCTCACCGGGACCAGTGCGCCCTACGCGATGGGCGCCGACGACGTGAAGGCCTGGGGCCAGACCGACGCCCCGACCGACGCGACCGCCGTCTTCCCGGCGGACTCGGCCCCTGCCTCCCACTCCGGCAGTGGACTGGCCGCGACCGCCTACCAGCGGGCCGACATCACCTATCTGGGTGTTTCCGGCCGGTCGGTCAACGCCGCGACGCCGGGTGGGCACATCTCCACCACTGAATACGACCGATTCGGCAACACCGTCCGCGAGCTGTCGGCCGCCAACCGCGCCGTCGCTCTCGGGATCACCCCCGCTGACCGGGCCGCCCAGGCCGACCTGGGCATCGCTCAGCTCGCCGGCTCCGACCGCGCGGACCTGCTGGACACCCGCTCCGTGTATGACGAGAAGGGAACCCGTGAGCTGGAGGAGTTCGGCCCGCTCAGGCGGATCGATCTGACTGCCGACCTCAAGTCCGGAGCCACGGTCCTCGTTCCCTCCGGCAGCGCGGTCACCGCGCGGACCTGGACGGTCAACGAGTACGACGCCGGACGGCCCACCGACGGCACTGCCAAGGTCAAGGACCAGGTCACCAAGACGACCACCGGCGCCCAGGTCCGAGAACACCCCGCCGTCCTGGGCGAGGGCCGCACCACGCAGACGGTCTACGACTGGGCCAAGGGGCTGCCCATCCAGGCGATCAAGGACCCGGGCGGCCTCGCGATCACCACCACCACCGAATACGACGCGCAAGGCCGCATCACCAAGCAGCTGCTGCCAGGGGCTACCGGTACCGACGCGGGCACCCGCGTAACGACCTACTGGTCCGCGACCGGCACCGGCACCTGCCAGGGCCGCCCGGAGTGGGCCGATCAGGTGTGCTCCACCGGTCAGGCGGGCGCGGTCACCGGTGGCGGCACCAACCCGACGCAGCTGCCCACCACCACCACCGAATACGACTGGTGGGGCAACAACGCCAAACTCATCGACACAGCGAACGGAGTCACCCGCACCACGACGACCACCTACGACGCTGCCGGCCGCAGCACCAAGGTGGTCATTTCCGGCGGTACCGGTCAGGCCGTTCCCGAAACGACCACCGAGTACGACCCCGCCACCGGCAAAGCCGTAAAGGCCGTCTCACCGACCGGCGGCACCATCACCAAGGCGTTCGACAAGCTCGGCCGCCAAACCTCCTACACGGACGCCGACGGCGGCACGACGACGACCGAGTACGACCTGCTCGACCGCCCGGTCAAGACCACCGACAGCGCGCCGTCCACGGTGACATACACCTACGACCACGCGGCCGAGCCGCGCGGCCTTGCCACGAAAACCACCGACTCCATCGCCGGTGCATTCCAGGCCACCTACGACGCCGACGGCTCCGTCAGCTCCGAGAAGCTGCCCGGCGGCTACACCGTCTCCGTCGATGAGGACACCGCCGGCGCGGTTCTGAAGCGGACCTACACCCGCGACAGCGACGGCACCACCGTCTACTCCGATACGGTCGCGGAGTCGGTGCACGGTCAGGTGACCGCGCACGCGGGCTGGTCCGGCCAGGAGTACAGCTACGATGCCACCGGCCGCCTCACGACGGTCAATGACACCGCCGACACGATCTGCACCAAGCGGACCTACACGTTCGACGGCCGCGCCAACCGCAAGACCCTGACCAGCGCCGTCGGCACACCTGGCGCCGACTGCCCGACCACCGGGGGCACCGCTACCACCCACACCTACGACAGCGCAGACCGCCTGGTCGACGCCGGCTACACCTACGACGCGTTCGGCCGGACCACCGCGCTGCCGGGCAGCACGCACGCGTATTACGCCAACGACCTGGCCTATCAGCAGACCGCGAACGGCAAGCGTCAGACTTGGCAGCTCGATGCCGCTCTGCGATTCCGCTCATGGAAGACCGAGACCGGCAGCGGCACCACCTGGACCCAGACCGGCTCCAAGCTCAACCACTACGACAGCGACGAGGACAACCCGCGCTGGATCGTGGAGGACACCGCCACCGGCGCACTGACCCGAAACATCGAGTCCGCCTCGGGCGACCTGGCCGCCACCACCAGCAAGACCGGTGACACCGTTCTCCAGCTCACCACCATCCACGGCGACGTCGCCCTCCAGCTCCCGCTGGACGTCTCCAAGCCACCGGTGGCGCTCGACAACGACGAGTACGGCAACCCGCGCATCGGGCAGTCCGCCACCCGCTACAACTGGCTCGGCGGCAAGCAGCGCTCCACCGAAACCCTTACCGGTCTCACGTTGATGGGGGTGCGCCTCTACAACCCGGCAACCGGCCGATTCCTGTCACTCGACCCGGTCCACGGCGGCGGCGACAACGCGTACGGATACCCCGCCGACCCCGTCAACTCGCACGACCTGGACGGCAAGTCCTGGGGTAGCGTGTGGAAGTGGACCAAGCGCAACAAATGGAACATTGCGCTCACCGCAGCCAGCTTCGTCCCCGGCCTAGGCGCTGCGGCCTGGGCCTACCGTGCCTACCGGATCGTGCGTGTCGCGCAGGCCGCGAGGGGCATGGACGGCGGCATTCGCGCCAGCCGCGCCACCTCGTGGCTGGCAGGGCGCATGTGGGTAGGCCGCGGCTCCAGGACCTTCGGTACCAAGGCCGGCGGCCGCGGCAGGATTTCGAAGAACGGCATGCGGCAGTGGCGAGCCCCTGAGCGCAAGTCGGACGGTCACCGCAAGTCCAACTTCCAATGGCGGACAAAGAAGGGCAAGTGGAAGAATAACTACCACGTGTACCACCGCCGCTGGTGGTGACCGACAGCATGAGGAAGGCACACGTATGAGCCAGGAACACGCGGATCTGAACGGCGTCCTGGGAATTGGCCAGGACGCCGAGGGGCGCCAGTTTTACGTGCGCATCGCCGCGGGCGAGCTCACGTACGACCGTGGAGGGGAGGCCGGGGACTACATCCAGGTCTACCTCTTCCAGACGGCTGCACCGGGCCGTTCGCCGGACACGAACGACATGTTCGAGACCGACGAACTGGACGAACTGGCCGCCGAGCTTCGCATGGGGGTGCTCGACTGGTACGGCGAACGGCTGGAGTTCCGGCCGCCCACTGCCGACGAGCGCCACCTGATCCGCACGGCCACCGGCTGGAAGTAGCAGCCGGTCATCGCAGGACACGCAGTGGCCCCGGTATTCGCTACCGGGGCCACTGTCATTGCCGCGGGGAGGAAGGGCTGGCGACCATCACGTCGAACTCCCGCGCTTCCTAGAACGTTCGATCGCGAAACCGCCGAAGACGGCGGAGGGGGCGAGGTCGCAGGGCTCGCCGTCCGCTGTCACCGCCTCTCCCGGACAGCAAGATGGGATTTCGATCTCGACGCGCCAGCCGAGCGGGTCCTGACGGAGCATGATCGAGAGGCTCCCACCACTGCGCTCAGCAAGAACGAAGGCATCAGATTGCGTGGCGAGCACATTGTGTTCAGGAGGGTCAGCGCCAGCGACGCGGTGGACCTCGACGTCGCCCGCGAGCCCGAGCCGCTCGGCTACTGACCTTGTAGGCGTGGGGTCGTGGGGGCTGACAGCTGGTGATCGTCGCGGTATGCCGGAAGTATGAGGTATCCCCAGGGTGGGGGTCTGACCGCGGAGCGACAGGATTTCCGCGAGCGGATCCGGATGGAAGCGGCCGGCATGTTCGCCGGCGGTCTGAGCAATGCCGTGGTCGCGAAGGAGTTACGCGTCAGCGTCCGCTCGGTTCAGCGGTGGCGAAGAGCGTGGCAGGAAAACGGTCAGCCAGCTCTGCGTTCACAAGGCCCCGCCTGTCGTCCCAAGCTGAGCAAGGACTTGTTCGCGGTCCTCGAGGAGGAGCTGGCCAAGGGGCCGGTCGCCCACGGGTGGCCGGACCAGAGATGGACCCTGGCCCGGATCAAAACGCTCATCGGCCGAAGGTTCCACAAGACCATGACCCTGTCGGGTATCTCCCAGATGCTACGGCGACACGGCTGGAGCCATCAGATTCCCGCCCGCCGTGCTCTCGAGCGTGACGAGGAAGCGGTGGCCGGCTGGGTGAAGGAGACCTGGCCACAGGTGGAAGCACCGCGGCGGCGCTCAAGGCCTGGATCGTCTTCGAAGACGAAGCAGGATTCTCGATGACGCCGCCGGCCTCACGGACCTGGGCAAAACGCGGAGACACACCCGTCATCCGGGTCCGCGGACGCTCCCCCGCCGCAGCAGCCAGGCCAACACCGCCTTCACCGACCCCGACCACCTCATCCGCGCACTACGACACGGACTCATCCAGATCCAATACCGCAGCAACACCATCGACGGATGCCTCACCGAGACCGGACTCAAACGGACGACAACACGCCTACAAGGTCAGTAATGGTCGCCCCGCGGCGGCTATCGGGACATGCTGGTCGTCGGTTCGGGGGCCAGCCATCGGCCGAGGCCCTGCACCCTCCTTGCCCGACCAACGCTATGATTCACGGACATCTGACTCAGTAGCCGTGTTTTCCACAAAAAAATGGGGCACGGGTAAGGGCGGTGCCCACGGACGCGGTCGTCCAGGTGAAGGCACGCACCATCACCCCCAAGTCCGATGCCCAGGAGATCGTCTGGATCCAGAAGGTGGCCGCCAAGGCCATGAGCCAGGCCAAGGGCACCGTACGGCAGTTGCGGATGCTGCCTGCCGACATGGTCAACGGCCGAGACCGGACCCTGCGAGTCGACGGCAACGCGTTCAAATGGATCGCGGTCTTCCTGCTCGATCATCCCCACGTTCCCCGGGACACCGTCGTCACCTGGCAGCCGCTCGGGATGCCCGCCATTGCCCTCACCCGCCGCGACTGGGACTTTCTCTTCGACCAGCTGCGTTCCACCACTGCGGTACTCGACTAACTCTTCCGGGCGGCTGCTGAGCCCGCCGTTCCTCTCGGCGACGAGCCGGTGCGCTACTACGAACTGGCCGCCGCGGACGCTGACGCGGCTCCTGGCGAAATCGACACCGAGCTGGTGGGAGCCGGCGGCACCCTGTTCTCCGCCCCGCAGCTGCCGCAGGCCCCGGCCCGCAGTGACGGCACCAACGTCCACCGTCTCCTTCGCATCATGCTCGAGGACATCGCTCTCACTCCGCTCGGCGAGCCGATGACGGAACTCAACCGCTTCACCGTGCTGTCCGACCTCGACCGGCTTCCGGTCTCGGCCAGGGCGGAGTGGGGTCACCTCCTGCTGGACATGCTCCGTGATGTTCCGGAAGTACCCGAGGGTGACTGCAAGTGGCGCTTCCGGCGCATGCTCGACGCGGACGGCACACGCCAGCTCATCGTCGGCGCCGCCACCCGCTTCGACCGCACCATCCAGGTCGCTTTCACCGCCTACGTGCAGCTTCGCCACCACGAAGTCACCACACGCACCGGCCGAACCGACGAGTCCTCGACCCTCGGAGTGCTGCTTACCCCCCGCTGGGAGGGAAGGTCCTGGGACACCAGCACCGTTCGCGTCCACGGAGACCTAGAAATCCCGCCGGAGGACCTGAAGATCTACAGCGACGTGTGGAACCGGGCCTTGGAGGACGGCGATGTGGTCGACAACAACTGCGCCGAGCATCACCCTGCAGCACCGGCTGCAGGGTGACGCTGGCGTCGCTGACCGCTCTCATCCGCCTTCGGCCCGAGACTCCGCACCCCTGCGCCGTCCGATCTTGGTCCGGGCTCGGTCGCGGACTCCGGGCCGGTAGCGCTGGTGGAGGGCTTTGACGACCAGGCCCTCGACGCCGGAGACCTCCGTCCAGTCCTCCAGCCACTCCCGAGCCTTGTCCGGGTCGGTGGTCATGGGGCACAGAGTCCACGGGGCGGTCAGTGGGCGGGCCGCGAAGAGGACCTCGAGGCGCTGGCGCCGCTCCCTGTAGGGCAGGACCAGCAGCTCGATGCCGTCGATCTGCACGGCGTCGAAGGCGATGAAGAACGCGGGGCTCTTCGCGGCGAGCGCGGCGGCGGTGCGGCCGCGGGCGGCGGCCCGGCGCTGGAGGGCTTCGAAGGACAGCCGCCCGGCTTCGGTGTCCCAGACGACCGGCGTCGGGCGGCGAGTCCGTCGACGACGCGGGGGTCCCAGTTGTCCAGGACCGCGGACAGGTGGTTCAGCAGGATCAGCGGTACGCCGTCGTCCGGACCGTGCTGCCGGTAGGCGACGTCCACGCCGTGCACGGACACGGCGCGGGTCGGCGCGTTCTTGTACGACGACGGGGTGGGCGTGGGGGAGCTGGACGGTGCGTTCGTGATCGGGTCCTGGTGTGGGAGAAAGGAGCGTGGGGCGGGTTCTTCTCGTTGTGGCGGGCGGCGTTCTCGGCGTCCGGCAGGGCGGTTGCCCTGGGTTCACGTCATGGAGACGACGACCTTGCCAGCTTTTGCGCGGCCCTTTTCGACGTACTCCATGGCCTGAAGGGTTTCGTCGAAGGGGAAGACCCGGTCGACGACGGGGCGGATCTTCCCGGCGTCGATGAGGGGGGTGAGTTCGCGCAGCTGGTCGCCACTGGCCTTCATGAACAGGAAGGAGTACGTGACATCGAGACGCTTGGCCTGGCGTCGGGTCTTGGCGCTGAGCGCGGCGATGCCCAGGCGGAGCACCAGGTTCGAGCCGAGTTCGCGGGCGGTGGCCGGGTCGGGCGGGCCCGCGACGGAGATGGCCAGGCCGCCGGGCTTGAGGATGCGCAGGGACTTGGCGAGGTTCTCGCCGCCGAGGGAGTCCAGGACGAGGTCGTAGCCGGTGAGGAGTTCGGAGAAGTCCTGGGTGCGGTAGTCGATGACCTCGTCCGCGCCGAGGTCCTTGACGAGGTCGACCTTGGTGGTGCTGGCGGTGGCGGCCACGTGCGCGCCCAGTGCCTTGGCCAGTTGGATGGTGATGGATCCCAGGCCGCCGGCGCCCGCGTGGATGAGGACCTTCTGGCCCGGCTGGACGTTCGCCCGCTCGACCAGGGCCTGCCAGGCGGTCAGCGCGACCAGGGGGAGGGAGGCGGCCTCGGTCATGGTGAGCGTGGCGGGCTTGGGCGCCAGGTCGTCCTGGTGGACGGCGAGGAGTTCGGCGAAGGTGCCGATGCGGTCCTTGTCGGGCCGCGCGTAGACCTCGTCGCCCACCGCGAAGCGGGTGACGGACGATCCGACGCGGACGACGGTCCCGGCGAGGTCGTTGCCCAGGACGAGCGGGAGACGGTAGGGCAGGATCTGCTTGAGGTCACCGTCGCGGATCTTCATGTCCAGCGGGTTGACACTCGCCGCGTCGATCCTGACCAGGACGTCGTCGGCGCCCACCTGGGGGTCGGGTATCTCGGCGGCGCGCATCCCGGCCGCAGCACCGTACTTCTCGACCATGAAGGCCTTCATCGTCATCTCCGTTCGTGTGGTCTCCCGTCCAAGCGGGAGGGGTGTTCTGCCCGTGAGGGGTTTGTCTCGTTGCGAGACAGTTTGTGGTGTTCTTCTAGCCGCGCGCCCCGCGTCGGCACGGCAGTGGCCAGTGCCTGCGCGGAGAGCTCTGCGGCGGCCGTGTTTCCGGGCTCAGGCCACCGGCACGACCGGGGCGATGACGCTGCTCGCGTCGCCGCCCTGGAGGTGTCCCAGCGAGCCCGCGACGCCCTCGTGCGGTACGCCGAGCGGCATGGCGCTGACCTTGTCGAGGCGCGCGTACTGCTCGTCGGTGAGCTGGACGTCGAGGGCTGCGAGGTAGCTGTCGAGCTGGGAGAGGTTGCGCGGGCCGATGATCGGGACCAGCGTGGCCGTGGAGCGGGCGGCGTGCTCGCGGACCCAGGCCACCGCCACCTGGGCGGGCGTCGCACCGGTCTCCTGGGCGATGGCCAGGACGGTGTCGACGACGGCGGTCTTCTGGTCGGTGCTCTCGGTGTGGATGACCATGCCCAGGTCGCTGAGGCGCCCTTCGGCGGAGCTGCGGTACTTGCCGATGAGCAGTCCGCCGCCGAGCGGGGACCACAGCGCGGCGCCGAGTCCGAGGCTCTCGGCCATCGGCAGCAGCTCCCGGTCGGCGGTGCGCTCGACGAGGCTGTACTCGTGCTGGATGCCGATGATCGGGGACTGGTTGCGCAGGTCGGCGAGGGTCACCGCGCGGGAGACGCGCCAGGCGGGGAAGTTGGACAGCGCGGCGTGGTGGATCTTGCCCGCGCTGACCAGGTCGTCGAGACCGCGCAGGAGTTCCTCCATCGGAGTGAGCTGGTCGGGGAAGTGCACCCACAGCAGGTCGATGTAGTCGGTGCCCAGGCGCTTCAGACTGGCCTCGACGGAGGCGACCATGGTCTTGCGGCTGTTGCCGGTCTGGGAGATGTCCGGCCGCGGGGCGGCGCCGAGGGCGAACTTGGTGGCCAGGACGAAGTGCTCGCGGTCGGCGGAGACCAGCTTGCCGGTCAGCTCCTCCGACTCGCCGAACTGGTAGCTGTCGGCGCTGTCGAGGAAGGTGCCGCCGGCCTCGGCGAACCGGTCGAAGATCCGGCGGGCCTCGTCGGGCTCGGCGCCGGCGCCCCAGCCGGTGCCGAAGTTCGCGGTGCCGAGCGCGTACTCGGAGACGCGCAGTCCGGTCCTGTGGCCGAAGGCCGTGTAACGCATGAGAAGTCCTCGCCTGAGGGGTGGGAAGGCGGTCGCGCCGGGTGGAGGGGTGAGCGTCAGCCTGCGTTCGGCTGGGGTGCCGCGGACAGGCTCTGCTTGACGTACCGGCTGGTCTCGTCGGCGAGGATCTCGGGCAGGCCGGTCTCGATGCCGTACAGGGCCTGGGCCGCGACGTCGGCGGCGGCGACCTTCTGATCGGCGGGCACGCCGGCGGCCATGTCGGTGTCCATGTAGCCGACGTGCAGCGCCGAGACGGTGATCCCGCGCGGTGCCAGCTCCTCACGGGTCGCGTCGCTCAGCGCCCAGGCGGCGGCCTTGGAGGCCGCGTAGGAGCCGAGTCCTGCCGGGTGGAACCAGGACAGGGCGGACAGGACGTTGAGTACGGCGCCGCCGCCGTTGCCCTCGATGACGGGGGCGAAGGCCCGGGTCGCGGCGAGCGGGCCGAAGAAGTTGGTCTCCATCTCGCGACGTACTTCGTCCAGGTCGCCGCCGACCAGCGTCGCGCCGGTGGAGATGCCGGCGTTGTTGATCAGCAGTGTCGCGTCGGAGGCGATGCGGGCGGCCTCCCGTATCGACTCCTGGTCCGTCACGTCGAGGCGCAGTGGGCGGACGCCCGGCAGGTCGACCGTCTCGGGACGGCGGGCCGCCGCGTAGACCTTGGCGCCATGCTCCACGAGCTGGGCGGCCAGGTGCCGCCCGAGGCCCCGGTTGGCGCCGGTGACCACCGCGACCGCGTTCTTGAGTTCCATGCTCGCTCCTGTCCTTCGCAGGCGCCGTCGGAGCACCCGCGTCAATTAGATTGCAAGCACAATCTAAACACAGGGCTATGATAGATGCCAGTCGACATCCAAACGGGAGGTGGCCATGGGCCGCGTATCGCAGGCGCAGGCGGAGGAAAATCGCAGGCGGGTGGTGGACACCGCCTCCCGGCTGTTCCGAGAGCAGGGCACGCAGGTCAGCGTCGCCGACCTGATGAAGGCGGCTGGTCTGACCCATGGCGCGTTCTACAAGCAGTTCGCCTCCAAGGAGGCGCTCGTCGACGAGGCCACCGCCCACGCCTTCGCCGAGCTCACCCAGCGCTACAGCGCCGGGCTCGAGCGGCACGACGGGCAGCGCGAAGCCGCCCAGCAGGCGCTGATCGACACCTACCTCTCCGTCGAGCACCGCGACGACCCGGCGGACGGCTGCCCGGTCGCAGCCCTCGCCACCGACATCGCGCGCGAGGGCGGGGGGCGCGAGGCCCGTCGCGTCTACTCCGAGGGTGTGGCCGACTTCGCCGGCTTCCTCGCCACCGATGACCAGGACGGCATCGTCCGCCTCTGCACCCTGTTCGGTGCGCTGGTCCTGTCCCGGGCCACCGTGGGTTCCCCGCTCTCCGGAGAGATCCTCGACGCCGCGCACGCAGCCTTGACGGAAGCAGGCTGATCAAGGGGCGGTGCGCGTGTACGTCGACGGCACGCGTGGGCGCCGAAGCGTCCGCGGCCAGGCGGAGGCGGTTGCGCAGCCGACGTTAACGTGTCAGTGCCGGCCGGGATTTTGGCTCTCGGTGGGGACGGATGACGGGGCGAGCGTCAGCCGAGGGCCGAGAACAGTTCGTTGCATGCCTGCTCGCAGCTTCGGCAGGCTTCGGCGCAGATGCGACAGTGCTCGTGCATGTCGGCATGCTTGGCGCACTCGTCGCCGCACGCCTTGCAGGCCATGGCGCACGCACGAAGGATGGCCGCCGTGATGTTGGCGTCGTAGCCAGTGTGCCGCGAGAGGACCGCGGCGGTGGCGGTGCAGATGTCGGCGCAGTCCATGTCGGTACGGATGCACTTGGTCAGGTCACCCACCATGCCCTCGGACAGACAGGCGTCCGCGCACGCCGTACACGCCTGCGCGCAGGCGATGCACTCCTCGATACAGGCGGTGAGCTTGGCCTGGTCGATGTCGCCGAGTTCGGCCGGGTAGGTGGCGAGCATGTCCTTGACGGTGCTGGACATCATCGGTGCCTCCGTTCCCCGCGAGGCCGGCGGATCCGGGGCGGCCGCCATCGAAGCCCCCGGTACCTCCAGCTAACGCCCCTGGACGCGACGGCGCCCGGCCGCGCCGTGAGGTGCGGCCGGGCGCGGTGCCGTGTGGCTGGGGTCAGTGGTAGGCGTGGACGACGGCGTGGCCCTTGCCCCGGCTGATCATCCACTTGTTCACCGGAGTCGTGACGACGAAGGCGACGGCGAAGCCGCCCAGGAGCGCCGTCCAGAACAGCGCATCGGACAGGTGGGCGTCCATCGCGCCGGGCGTCAGGGCGATGATGCCGTTGTCGACGAGCTCCATCACCGCGATGGAGACGGTGTCCGCGGCCAGCGCCACCTTGATCGCGCTCTTCCAGTCCAGGCCGGCCCGGCGGACCGCGAACAGGGTGAAGGAGTAGCCGAACACGAACGCCAGGGTGATCGCCAGAACCATCGTCTGGACGTTGCCCCACATCAGGGCGGTGCCGATGACCATGCCGAGGATCTCGCCGATGGCGCATCCGGTCAGGCAGTGCAGCGTCGCCTTGGCTGCGGCCCCCCACGTCACCCCGCCCATCTGGTGCCCGGCGTGACCCGCGTGCGCCTGGTTCGCAGTGTGGTCGTGTGCGGTGCTGGTGTGGTGTGCGCTGTGGTCCATGACCGTCATCCCCAATCCCGTCCAGTGTGACCCTGCCCCCGTGGGCTCACATCAGCACTGCATACCCCCCAGGGGTATATGCAAGAGGGTTCTCGGATCCTCCATCGGGCCTCTGACGCACCGCCCCCTCCCGGTCGCGTCCCCGGAGGGAGTGCCGAGGGCGTAAGAGACCTACGGGCGGTACGGCAGGTGCGGGTCGCCCAAGGACCCGCGCATGAGACGCGGCCAGCGGCTCCGGGTATGCCGGCGTGCTGATGCTGTGCGGCTTCGGTGGTGGAGGTTTCAACCGGCGGGCGCGGCGGCTTGCCGCGCATGAGGGCGAAGGTGGCCAGGGCGCCCGCGGCGGCGATGCCGGCGGCGGCGAGGAAGGCTGCACTGTACCCGTCGGTGAGGGCGGTCAGGTCACCGAGTGCGCCCGCGCCCTGGGAGGTGGCGAGCGCGGTGAGGGCGGCGAGGCCGAGGGCGGAGCCGACCTGGTAGGTGGTGTTGACGATGCCCGAGGCGAGGCCGGCCTGCTCTTGCGGGGCGGCGGACATGGCGGCCATCAGGGTCGGGATGTAGGCGAGCGCCATGCCCAGGGCTGCCACCAGCGAGGCGGACAGGACGTCGACGAGGAAGCTGCCGGCGGGGCGGGCGGCCGAGGACCACACCAGGCCCGTGGCCAGGACGAGCAGGCCGCCGGTGATGAGTGGCTTGGGGCCGAAGCGGCTGAGCAGGCGGGCGCTGGCGGTGGTCATGAAGAGCATCAGCAGGCCGGCCATCGGCAACAGGGCTGCGCCCGAGGCGAAGGCACCGTAGCCCAGGGCCTGCTGAAGGTAGAGGTTGAGGAAGTACTGTCACCGGCCCGCGTACCTTCCTCGCCAGCGGCCACCCCTCCCCCACCGACCCCACTGCCACCTCACCGCACCTGGGCCTGATCCGCAGCACCGACGCCGCCCTGACCTGGACCACCGTCTCCGCCGCAGGCGAAGCCGACTTCCACTCCCTCCAGCAGGCCGGCCCGACCCTCTACGGCCTCGACAGTCAGACCTCACAGATCTGCCAGCACGGACGCCGGCGCCACCTGGGAGCGGCGCGCGAAGATCGGGGCCAGTTACCTCGCAGCCCACGACGGACACCGCAGAAGGTGTGGGCGACCTCCCGCGACGGACTGGCGCACAGCACCGACGGCGGCGCCACCTTCCAGACGGTTCCTGGCACGCCGGCCCTGGCCGCCGTGGAGCAGCCCGCACCCGACCAGCTGATCGCCATGGCCGCCGACGGCAGAATCCTGACCGGCAGCGACGGCACATCCTGGACCGAGCGCGGCCGCCTCCCCGAGGGTGCACGGCCGGCCGTCCTGACCGCGGCCAGCCCCACCCACCTCCTGGCCGCCGAGACCAGTGACGCCGTCCACGAGTCCAAGGACGGCGGCCGCACCTGGACCACCGTCCACCGCACGGGCCACAACACCACAGGCCACTGACCTGCCCGTCCGCCGGCGTCACCCCCTGTCGGACCGGCACCCGGCAGGGGGGCCGCCCCGGGGCAGGGGCGCCTGGCCCGGCCCGGGGCTACACCGCCGGCGGCTGCCCGGCGCCGCCGAGCAGAACGGCCAGCAGTCGCCGCGTGGTCGCCTCCGCGCCTTCTCCCTGTCCGGGAACGCGTGTCATCAGCAGGTGATGAACCGTCCCGACCAGCGCGAGCGCGATGGTGGCGGTGTCGGCGCCGGCGGCCAGCCGGCCGCCGCGCTGCTCGGCCTTCAGGTAGGCGGTGAAGGCGTGCTGGATCGCATCGAAGGCGGGCGCGCCGGACTGGAACCCCTCCCGGGTGTGCAGTGCGGCTGCCGGACGAGTCATCGCCAGCCCCACCACCGCCGCAGGCAGCGCCTCCAGCAGGTCGAGGACGACCTCCTGGAGGTTGCCGGCGACCGTGCCCTCGCCCACCTTCGCCGCCAGCGCCTCGGCCTGGCGGGCGCTGCGCGCGAACCGGTCCAGGAGCAGCTCGGCGACGAACTCGTCCAGGCCGGCGAAGTGCGTGTGCAGGACGCCCTTGCCACAGTCCGCCTCCGCGGTGATCGCGCGGCTGGTCAAAGCCGCCGCGCCCTCGCGGGCCACCACCCGCTCCGCAGCCGCGAACAACCGCTCGCGCAAATCCGGAATCGCCACTCCACGAGGTGACACAACCGCCCCTTCCCTCAACCCCATTGCAAGTATGGGCATCCGCCCATACTGTTTGGGCACTTGCCCATACTAGGGCCGGGGTGCCGTGCTGCGCCCCGGCGGGAGGGAGTCACCCATGGCTCATTTCGCGAACACCGCGCAGGCTGAGGCGTGGAACGGATACGAGGGCGAGCACTGGGCCCGCAGCCAGGACCGCTGGGACGCCGTCAACGACGGCTTCAACCAGCCGCTCCTGGACGCTGCGGCTGTCGCGGAAACCGATTGGGTGCTGGACGTCGGCTGCGGGGCCGGCCGCACCACCCGCCTCGCGGCCCGGCGTGCCGGCCGGGGACAGGCACTGGGACTGGACCTGTCCGGCCCGATGCTGGCGAAGGCCCGCGCGAGCGCCGAGCGGGAGGGGGTGGAGAACGTCGCCTTCGTCCAGGGCGACGCGCAAGTCCACACGTTCGACGCTGAGGGCTTCGACGCGGTCATCAGCCGGTACGGCATGACCTTCTTCGCCGACCCCGTCGCAGCGTTCGCCAACCTCCACCACGCACTGCGCCCCGGCGGTCGGCTGGCCTTCATCTGCGCGGCCGAAGCCGAGGCCAACCAGTGGCTCGAGGCGCTGGCCTCACTGGAGGCCATCGTGCCGCTCGGCGGCTTCGGCAGGGCCGGCGGCCCCGGCATGTTCTCCCTCACCGACCCCGACCTCATCCGCACCCAGGTCACCGCGGGCGGGTTCACCGAGGTCGACGTACAGCGCATCGAGGTGCAGGGGAAGTGGGGCGCCGACGCGCAAGACGCCGCGGCGTTCCTGCTGGACTCCGGCCCCGGCCGCCACCTGCTCAGCCAGGTCACCCCGCAGCAGCAGCAGAAGGCGCGCCAGGTGCTGACCGATGCGCTCGGCCGTTACGAGGCGGAGGGAGCGGTGTGGCTGCGCAGCAGCTCATGGCTGGTCACCGCCGTACGCGGCGGGGCGAAGCAGCACTGACCGCCGCCCGGCAGGTCCGTGGCCCCTCAGGAGCGGACCATGCGGGCGATCGCCTGGGACGCTTCGGCGATCTTGTCCTGGGCCGCTTAGCCGCCTTGCGCGATGGCGTCGGCCACGCAGGACTGGAGGTGGTTGTCCAGCATCGTCAGGGCGAAGGACTGCAGCCCTTTGGCGGGGGCGCTGACTTGGGTGAGGACGTCGATGCAGTAGGTGTCCTCCTCGACCAGGCGCTGCACGCTCCGCACCTGGCCCTCGATGCGGCGCAGTCGCTTGAGGACGTCGTCCTTGTTGGCGGTGTAGCCGTGCACGGCGATCCCTTCCCTTCGCTTATTACCCCGGGCGGGTATAGGGGTAACGACGGGGGGCGTTTATGCGTTTCGCCCGCTGCGCCCCCGGAGGTGCAACTGCCCCCGTCCGGGGTGGCCGGGCGGGGGGAGTTTGCGGGCGGGGCTCAGCTGCCGGCGCGGAAGGAGCGCAGGCGCAGGCTGTTGCCGACGACGAAGACCGAGGAGAACGCCATGGCAGCTCCGGCGATCATCGGGTTGAGCAGGCCGGCGGCGGCCAGGGGGAGGGCGGCGACGTTGTAGCCGAAGGCCCAGAAGAGGTTGGACTTGATGGTGCCGAGCGTCTTGCGGGACAGGCGGATGGCGTCGGCGGCAGCCCGGAGGCCGCCGCGGACCAGGGTCAGGTCGCCTGCTTCGATCGCGGCGTCGGTGCCGGTGCCCATCGCCAGGCCGAGGTCGGCCTGGGCGAGGGCGGCGGCGTCGTTGACCCCGTCGCCGACCATGGCGACCGAGCGGCCTTCGGCCTGGAGCCGCTTGACGACGTCGACCTTGTCCTCGGGCATGATTTCGGCGATGACCTGGTCGATGCCGACCTCGGCGGCCACCGCCTCGGCGACGGCCTGGTTGTCGCCGGTCAGCAGGATCGGCGTCAGCCCGAGAGCCTTGAGCCGGCTGATCGCTTCGGCGCTGGTGTCCTTGACGGCGTCGGCGACCTCCAGGACCGCGCGGGCTTCGCCGTCCCAGGCCACCGCGATCACGGTCCGCCCGGCGGCCTCGGCCCGGTCCTTGGCCTCCTTCAGGGCGGCGGGCAGGGTAAGGGCCCATTTGGCAAGGAGCTTCTCCCGGCCGACGAGAACGGCGTGGCCCTCGACGATCCCCTGGACGCCGAGTCCCGCAAGGTTGGCGAAGTCCTCCGGCGTCGGCAGGGAGCCGACCTTGTCGGCGGCACCGGTCGCGACGGCCTGGGCGATGGGGTGCTCGGAAGCGTGCTCCAAAGCGGCCGCCAGCCGCAGCACCTCGGTCTCCTCGGTGCCGGCGGCGGTGTGGACGGCCAGGAGGGCCATCCTCCCGGTGGTGACGGTGCCGGTCTTGTCCAGGACGATGGTGTCGACCTTGCGGGTGGACTCCAGGACCTCGGGTCCCTTGATGAGGATGCCGAGCTGGGCGCCGCGGCCGGTGCCGACCATCAGCGCGGTCGGCGTGGCCAGACCCAGGGCGCAGGAGCAGGCGATGATCAGCACGGCGACCGCGGCGGTGAACGCGGCGGTCCACCCGGCGCCGTTGCCAAGCCAGAATCCCAGCGTGCCCAGGGCCAGAGCGATGACGACGGGCACGAACACGGCGGAGACTTGTCGGCGAGGCGCTGGGCGGCAGCCTTGCCGTTGTGCGCGTCCTCCACCAGCTTCGCCATCCGCGCCAGCTGGGTGTCGGCGCCGACGCGGGTCGGGGACCTTCAGCGCGCCGCTCCGGCCCGCGTACGACACGGGAGAACACCATGAACACCACAGCCAAGATCGGCCTCTACGGCGCAGCCCTCGCTCTCGCCTTCACCGGCGCCTACGGCATAGGAGCAGTGGCCGATCCGCTCACCGGCAACACGCCCACCGCCCCGCACGCCGCACACCAGGAGAGCAACGCGATGAACCACGGCGACCAGCACACCGCAGCCACACCTCCACTCCCAGGCGGACTGCAGATCTCCCAGGACGGCTACACCCTCGACCTGCTGACCCCGCGCCTAACCGCGGGCCAGGAAGCCCCACTGCGCTTCGCCATCAAGGACGAGGCCGGCAAAGCCGTCACCGACTACACCACGGCCCACGACAAGGACTTGCACCTCATCGTCGCCTCACGCGACCTGAACACCTTCCGCCATCTACACCCCGCACTCGGGCCGGACGGGACCTGGAGCACCCCCGTCGACCTGCCCGCGGCAGGCGACTACCGCGCCTTCGCCGACTTCACCCCCGCCAAGCAAGGCGCCAAGCCCCTCACCCTGGGCGCAGACCTCGCCGTCGCCGGCCCCTACCAGCCGCGAGAGCTGCCGCCCCAGAAGCCCACGGCCGAAGTCGACGGCTACACCGTCACCCTCGAGGGCACGCTCACGGCCGACAAGATGACCGACCTGACGCTGAGCGTGGCGAAAAACGGCACGCCCGTCACCGATCTCGAGCCCTACCTCGGCGCCTACGGCCACCTCGTCGCCCTGCGTTCCGGTGACCTCGCCTACCTCCACGTCCACCCCGAAGGCAGCCCCGGCGACGGCACCACCCAGCCCGGCCCGGGCATCTCCTTCATGGCCACCGCTCCCACGCCGGGCGCCTACCGCCTCTTCCTCGACTTCAAGCACCAAGGCACCGTCCGCACCGCCGCCTTCACCCTGCACACCACCAACAACATCACCACGACCGCCCCCACAGCACAGCACGAGGACCACACCAGCGCCGAACACCAGTGACCCGCTGGAAAGCAGCCGCTTCCTCACCGAGGACGACGTCGAGGAACATGGCCGGCGTCAGGGGCCAGACTCAGCGGGTGAGGTCGGCCAGGCTGTTGAGGGCAGTGTCGATCTCGGCTGGAGTGTTGATCACGGCGGTACCGATCCGGGTGTAGGTCGAGGTGGACAGCCGCACGCGGCGGGTGGCGGCGTGGTCGACGACCTGCTGATGGGTGTGTCCGGCCACGCTGAAACAGGTGATGCCCGCGGACAGCTTCGCGTCGGCAGGGGTGTGCACGGTGACCCCGGGGATGCGGCTCAGTCCTTGCTTCACCTGCGTCGACAGCTGTGTGATGCGGGCGGCAACGCGTGCTCGGCCCAGCTGCTCATGCAGCGCTACAGCCACCGGCAGGGCGAAGGCATGCTCGAACGCCAGGAACCCGCCGGGCGACAAAGGCGCTGCTCCCCCGGCGCTGATGAAGCTCACGAATGTGGGCCGCAGCTGGTCGAGGACGTCCGGCGCCACCCACACCAGCCCCGTTCCCCTTGGACCGAACAACCATTTGTGCGTTCCGGCGATCACCACGTCCGCGCCCAGGCCGGCGGCATCCTCGTCGACCGCCGCCAGCCCGTGCACGCCGTCGACGACCAGCAGACACCGGTCGGCAGGGCTGCGGCCTTCATTGGCCCGTCGCACCACCTCGGCCACCGCCCGCACCGGCATCCGAAGCCCCGTGCTCGATTGCACCCAGGTGATCCCCACGACTCTGGTGTTCGGGCGAATCGCCTCGCCGACCGCCACTGCGATGCCGTCCGCCGACGCAGTGGCCGGATCGGCGAACCAGGAGCCCAGCCGTAGCGTGTTGCCATGCTTGACGGCGGCCAGCCGAGCGGCGGTGCGATGGGCGATGTGGTCGTGCTCCGTCAACAGGAACTCCTGCCCCGGACGGGTCACGACGCCGTTGTAGAAAATGCCTAGCCCGATGCTCGTGCTCGCCGTCATCGCGATGTCCTCGGCCCGGCCTCCCAGATAGCCCGCGAGCGCCTGGCGCACCCGGGGCCATCCGGTAGGACCATCGGGCAGCGCCAGCCCCGCGGGCACCGAGAGAGGATTGGCGTCGACCTGAGCGCTCAGATGATCCACCGCATCCCGCACCACCTTCGGATGCGAGGCCAGATAGAACAACGCAAGGTTCGCCCAGCCCGGCTCCAGGCGGAACTGCGCCCGCAAGGCGGCCCAGTCCACACGCCCGTCCACCGTGGTGACCGGCCGCTCCCGCGACGTGTCCAGCCCTGCCGCGCCGCAGCCGGGGGCAAGAGCGACCGCCACCGCTCCCGCAGATTTCGCCAGCAAACCGCGCCGACTTGTCATCGACATCCAGCACCCCTTTGCACCACGACCGCCGGAGCGGTGGCGGAATGACTGTCCGGCGCCCTTCAGATCATGAAGTTCCGCAAAGCGTCCGCAGACGCCGACTGCATTACTACCCAAAACGCCTCAGCCGACGATCGCCGCGGCTCTCTCTGCGAGAACCCCTGCTGCCGCCGGAGCTGGGTATGGCTGCTGAAGATGCTCGGCCCCGCCGCCCGCGCCGATTGGCCCCCTGCCACTCCGATCTTGGCCGCCAAACGGCCGCCCAAGGTCCCTCGATCCAGCGATGGCGCCACACTTGTGGCACTCGGTACCGTGAGACGCACCGTCACTGAGCTGCACTACTGAAGATTTCAGGGTGGGGTCGGTGGGTTGATGGCCAGACTGGTGGCGGTGAGGCAGCCGTCGACCAGGTGGGGCCGGAGTTGGATTCTGCGTAGCTCGCGGCGGAGTGTGCGGTCGAGGTCGTCGGGTGTGTCGAAGGCGGTGTTGGCCATCGCTCTGCGCACGAGTGACCAAACGGCCTCGACCGGGTTCAGGTCTGGTGCGTATGCCGGGAGGCGGATAGTGGTGAGCCAGTCGTGCTTCGCCTCGTACCGCTTCAGCCCGGCGGCCAGGTGGGTGTTGAGATTGTCCCAAACCACCACGATGGGGCCGTCGAGCTGGATGTGCGCGCGGACCAGGAGGTCGCGGTAGTCCTTCCAGGAGAAGCTCTTGCGGGCGCCCTTGAGCAGGAGATGGTTGCGGGGTCGGTGAATGAGGCGGCTCTTCTCGCCGAGTTTGTAGCAGCACAGCGCGGCGACCGAGGTCCGGCGGCGGGAACGGCCGCGGACGCGGACAACGGGGGTCTGTCCGCGTCGGCCCCAGGTGCGGGCTCGGGGCGGAGTCATCGAGAAGCCGGCCTCGTCCTCGAAGACGAGCCATGCCCCGGACGCCGCCGCGAGGCTTTTACCCGTGGCCAGACCTCCTTCTTCCATAGTTCCACCGCGTGCTCGTCACGCTCGAGGGCTCTGCGGGCGGGTGCCTGCCAGGACCAGCCGTGCCGTTTCAGCAGCCGCCATACCGTCGCTACCGACAGGCTCACCCGCTGACGCCGGCGGATCAGCGTCTGGACCCGGGCCAGCGTCCAGCGTTCGTCGTCGAAGCCGTGCGCCGACGGGCCTTTGCCGAGTTCCTCCTCGAGCACGGCGAACTGGGCGTCGGTGACGGTCGGGGCATTCGCCGGACCCGCCGAGCGCAAGCCCTCCATGCCGCCCTCGCGCCAGGCACGACGCCAGCGTTCCACCGACCTCACACTCACCCGCAGATCCTTCGCGATCACCGCGGTCTTCTCACCCGCCGCGAACCGCATCCCGGCCTGAAGCCGGATCCCCTCACGAAACGCCCGACGCTCAGCGGTCAGGCCCCCACCCTCTGAACCGTCACTACCCGACGACAACGCGAAATTCTCAGTAACGGGGAACTGCTGCGGCGCTCGCCGGTGAGACGAGCGCCGCGCCGCGCTACTTTCTCCAGGATCCCTCGGGGTTGTGCTCGGGCATCTGCATGGGGTGCCTGAGCTGCCCCGAGGCTGCTTGGGCCAGCCAGCCCGTCCACCGGTCGATGAACCCGTCCAGGTCTCCGATCGAGAGCGGAGTGAAGCGCCATGCCACCTGGCGCATGCCGATGACGGGGCGGATTGCCGTGTTGGCGTCGCTGTCGGGCTTGAGGGCGAACGGGTCCATGGGTGACATCCCACCGCGCAGCGGCGTCTCCATGAAGGCGGTCTCGAACCATTGGTAGCGGTCGGCCGTCTGGGCATCGGCGTACCAGAGGGAGTGGCTGCGGCCTTCGTATCCGTATCGGTCCTGAGGGATCTTGAGATGGATCACGGCGTAAGCGACGACGTCGAAGGGGCCGCTCCAGGGTGTAGTGACCGCGGTGGCTCCCGAGAAGGTCAGTTGGGCGCTGGTGAGGCGTACGGTCCAGCCTTCTGCCGCGCCCCTCTCCACTTCGGCGGTGGAGACAATGCTGGTGATCGTCGTCAGGAGCTGTTCGGAGATGAGGCGCAGTGACGCTCGGGCGGCTTCGAGGAGGTCTTCGCGCCGTTCGGCTTCGGTGGCCTGTGCTGATGCCTGGCGGTCGACTTCGGATCGGCGGGCAGCTTCGGCTCGGTTTGCTTCGGCCAGTGCTGCCAAGCCGCCGGTCAAGGTCGTGGCGGGTATGCGGCTCAGGCGTTCCAGCACGTTGCCGGCGGCAGGGCGGGTCTGGGGCGCGCGGAAGAGGCATTCGGTGATCAGTGAGGCCAAGAGCGCGGGGGCGGTGGTGAGGGGTGGCGGGGTGCCGTGCAGGTGCTGTTCCTGGTAGTCGTGCTCGTGCGGGCCGTTGAAGGGTCTGGTGCCCTCCAGGAGCTCGTAGGCGATCACGCCCAGGGCGTAGATGTCGGTCGCGACCGGTGGCCCGCTGGTACTTCCACGACTCGGGTGCCATGTAGGGAAGGCTTCCGCCGCCCTTATACGTGTGGAGGGCGGTAGTGGCTTCGGCGTAGCGTGCGATGCCGAAGTCGGCCAGGCACCAGCGGCCGTTGAGGAGCAGCACGTTTTCGGGCTTGAGATCGCGGTGGACAACACGTCCCTCGAGGTCCGTCAAGGTCTCGGTGATGTCGCTCAGGATGCCTACGGCCTCTTCCAGGGCCAGGCGTCCCGCCTGTTCGAGATGCGCTCGCAGCGACGTGTCGGCGCGGGGCATGACGAGCACCCAGTAGTTCTCGTGTTCGCCGCTGTCGATGACGGGCACGACGTTGCGGGCACCCTCCAGCTCGGTGAACAGCAGCTCCCGGTCAGCGCCCGGTCGCTTCGCCACCAGCTTGACGGCGGCAAGCCGGCCGTCGGCGGAGCGGGCTTCGAAGACTGCGCCGAAGCCACCCTCCCCGAGGCGTTCGCCAACCACCCACTCTTCATTCAGTTTCAGCCTCATGCACGTGCCTCGCCGTCATCGACCGATCCGTTGATTCATCATGCCGGAACAGTCCGACAATCTGGGCGGGTCGCGCAGGGGGCAAGCAGCTCAAAGGGCAGCAGGAGCAGCGGTGGCGGCAGCCCTGAACCGGCGGCGCGGGTGCTCTCGGTCGGTGGAGAGTGCGCCCCGCCGCGAGCTGCCGTTTCCAGGACGCGGCCAGTGGTGGAACGGCTTGGCAGGGCGGCTGCTGTCAGCACTCCCCTGTCAGCTGTCGTCGGCCAGGATCAGATCGGCCACGTGATGCGGGCAGGCACGGTCGTGCCACGTCACTCTCAGGGACTCACCTTCAGCGCACAGCGTCCGCACCCCCGCCGGTGGCCGCACCGGCCCGGCACCAGCCGCACACGAGGATCTTCAGCGGAAACAAGTCAGCCAGGGGGCGGGTGCGCGTCGTCGGTTCCATCGTTCTGCTCCCGAGTGCCGACACGGGCGAGACATCACAGGGCTTCAGAAGAGCACTTACCCCGCCAATGATCCCAGCAGCCGCCGCCTCTCAGGCCAAAACGCTGAAAACCCCGGCAGCAGTCTCGGCGGGACGACCATCGCGCGAGGTGCCCGGCCCACTCCGTGCGGCCGGACACCTCGCGCGCGTCGGATCACACCGCTGTCGCCCGATCCGGGTCGTCAAGGGGGGTGTTGACCCTCAGCCACCGGTAGCCGTACGGGGCCAGCGCGACATCGACGAGGCCGGCGGCCGCCGACTTGAGGGTGTCACCGGTGAAGACATCGGTGAGCAGCCGGCCGCCCCTCAGTCCCGGGACCTCGACGGAGGCGGTGACGGACCGCTCGGAGAAATTGTGCAGCACGAGCACCGCGCCGCCCTCCAGCGAACTGAGGTGGACCAGCACGCCCGGATCGTCCGCGTCGATGACCCGGTAGTCGCCCCAGGCCAGCTCGGGGGTCTCCCGGTAGCGTTCGATCAGCGTCCGCATCCGACCCAGCGGCGAAGCCGGGTCGTGCGCCTGGTCGTGCGCGTTGACCTTCGTCGGGCCGAACGCACCCGTCACGACGGGATTGGGCAGCTCCACTCCCTCCCCCGCGGTGAAACCGCCACTCTTGTCAGGCGTCCACTGCATCGGGGTGCGGACGGCCTGCCGGCCCTCGGCGGCGAGGTTCTCGCCCATGCCTATCTCCTCGCCGTAGAACAGCACCGGTGTGCCGGGCAGGGAGAAGAGCAGGCTGTACGCCAGTTCCACGCGCCGCCGGTCGCCGTCGACCATCGGCGGCAGGCGGCGGCGCAGGCCCCGGTCGTAGAGCTGCATGTCCTTGTCGGGGCCGAAGGCGGCGAACACCTCGGCGCGCTCGTCGTCGTCGAGTTTGTCGAGCGTGAGCTCGTCGTGGTTGCGGACGAACGTCGCCCAGTGCGCGTCGCGGGGCGCCGCGGGGCGCTCCCGGAGAGCCGCCGCCAGAGGGGCCGCCTCGCCCCGCGCCATCGACAGGTACATCTGCTGCATACCGATGAAGTCGAAGCACATGGTCAGCTCGTCACCGCGGGAGGACTCCGAGTCGCCGAAGAACTTCGCGGTGTCCGGGTAGGGCAGGTTCACCTCGCCCAGCAGCACCGCGTCACCGCTGCGACGTCCGAGGAAGGCCCGCAGGTCGGCGAGGTACTCGTGCGGGTCGGGCAGCTGGTCCGCGTCCTCCTGGCCGTCGGTCTCCAGCAGGAACGGCACCGCGTCGACCCGGAATCCCGACAGTCCGAGCTGCGTCCAGAAGCCCATGATGCGCGCTATCTCGTCACGGACCGCCGGGTTGGCGACGTTGAGGTCGGGCTGCTGCTTGTAGAACCGGTGCAGGTAGTACTGGTCGGTGGTCTCGTCGTGCTCCCACACGCTCTTCTCGACGTCGGGGAAGACCACACCCTCGGGGCCGTCCTCCGGCGGGCTGTCGCACCAGACGTACCAGTCGCGGTACTTCGACGTGCGGCTGGAGCGGGCGTCCTGGAACCACGGATGGTGGTCGGACGTGTGGTTGACGACCAGGTCGGCGATGACCCGGATGCCCCGGTCGCGGGCGGTGCGCACGAACTCGGTGAAGTCGCCCAGCGTGCCGAGCCGGGGATCGACGGCGTAGAAGTCGGTGATGTCGTAGCCGTCGTCGCGCTCCCGCGTCGGGTAGAACGGCATCAGCCACACGCAGGTGACGCCGAGGCGCACCAAGTGGTCGATGCGCTGTGTCAGGCCCGCGAAGTCGCCGGTGCCGTCGCCGTCGGAGTCCTGGTACGTCTCCACGTCCAGGCAGTAGACGACCGCGTTCTTCCACCACAGGTCGGAGGTGCGGGTCAGCCTCATCGGACACCCTCCGCGACGGCGGCCGGGGGCCGGGTGACATCCAGCTGCGGCAGCAC
Organism: Streptomyces sp. cmx-11-4; assembly: GCA_049998195.1. Lineage (GTDB taxonomy): Bacteria > Actinomycetota > Actinomycetes > Streptomycetales > Streptomycetaceae > Streptomyces. Next base: position 156,282 of record JAEBET010000015.1, on the reverse strand, counting down.
CTTCGCGCCGAACGCGTCGATGAAGGCGCTCTGCTCCTTGCCGACGTGATGCAGCATGACGGCGTCGAAGCCGAGGTCGGCGTACTCCTGGAGCCAGGCCGCGTGCCGGCCGAGATCGTTGGAAATGTTGACGGACTCCGCGACCCTGTCCGGAGAGACGTGCTCGCTGACGTTGTCGAACAGCTCGGCAGAGTCGAGGTCCCAGCTCGCCGGCGGCCCGTGCACGTTGGTGCGCCACTGGTCGTGGGCGAGTTCCTGGGCGGTTTCCAGGTCGGGGGCCCAGCTGAGGTGCACCTGGAGGTGCAGCCGGCCGACGCCGCCCGCCGAACGGTAGGCGTCCACGATCCGGCGCAGTGTCTCGCGCGGCGCGTTCACCGTGATCAGGCCGTCCGCCCACTCCGCGCACCACCGCGCGGTCGCCTCGCTGCACGCGGCCCCCACCAACGGTGGCAGCGTCTCCGGACGGGTCCACAACCTGGCCCGGTCCACGGTCACCAGCCCGTCGTGGCTCACCTCCTCGCCGCGCAGCAGCGCCCGGATGATGTCGACGCACTCGCGCAGCCTCGCGTTCCGGACGTCCTTACGCGGCCAACGGTCGCCGGTTATGTGCTCGTTGGACGCCTCACCGCTTCCCAGCGCCGCCCAGAAGCGGCCTGGGTACATCGCGGCGAGGCTGCCGATCGCCTGCGCGACGATCGCCGGATGGTAGCGCTGGCCCGGGGCGTTCACCACTCCGAAGGGGATCCTGTCGGTGGCCTGGAGCGCCGCGCCGAGCCAGGACCAGGCGAAGCCGGACTCACCCTGCCGGACGCTCCACGGTGAGAAGTGGTCCGAGCACATCGCGGCGGTGAAGCCCGCGGCTTCCGCGCGCACGACGGCGGCCAGCAGGTCGGCGGGAGGTACTTGTTCATGGGAGGCGTGGAATCCATAGACGGTCATGGGATCCGTGTACCCGGCACCGGAGGGATCATCGGTCGCCGTCCCCGCCCGCCCGGCTCAGCCGTTGCGCCGGTGCACCCGCGCCTCCCACGGGGCAAGCACCAGGCGGCCGGGCCGCGGGGGGACCGACGGACCGTTGCCCATGACGAGTTCGGCGCCGTCCCATCCGGCGGGCATCACGGCTGAGGCCGTGTCGCCGGTGAAGTTCCCGACGACCAAGAGCACCGTGCGGCCGTACCGGCGGGTGAACGCGTAGATCCGCTCGTCGTCCGGCAGCAGCATCGTGAAGTCGCCGTGCACGACGGCCGGTTCCTGGTGCCGGAGGGCGATCAGCCGACGGTAGTGGTGGTAGACGGAGTCCGGATCCGCGAGGGCCGCTTCGGCGTTGACCTCGGTGTGGTCGGGGTTGACGGGGATCCACGGGGTGCCTGTGGTGAACCCCGCATGCGGGGACGCGTCCCACTGCATGGGTGTACGGGCGTTGTCGCGGCCCATCGCCCGTAGTCCCGGGAGGACGTCTTCGGGTCCCGCCCCCGTGCGCAGCGCCTCCGTGTAGTGGTTCAGGGACTCGATGTCCCTGAAGTCCTCGATGGTGCGCAAGGGCGCGTTGGCCATGCCGAGTTCCTCGCCCTGGTAGACGTACGGCGTGCCCCGGTGCAGGTGGAGCACGGTCGCGAGCATCGTCGCGGACCGGGTCCGGTGGCTCGGTCCGTCGTCACCGAACCGAGAGACCACCCGGGGCTGGTCGTGGTTGTTCCAGTACAGGCTGTTCCACCCGACGTCGGCGAGGCCGGACTGCCAGCGGCCGAGCGAGGCCTTGAGGTCGGTGAGCCGCAGCGGGCGGGGATCGAACTTGCCCCGCCCGTGGTCGAGCCCTACGTGCTCGAACTGGAAGACCATGTCGAGCTCGGCACGCGCCGGGTCGGTGAACAGGCGGGCCTGCTCGACCGTCACCCCGGGCATCTCCCCGACGGTCAGCAGCCGGCCCGGGTACCGGGCGATCACCTCGCGGTGCATCTCCTGGAGGTAGTCGTGTATGCGGGGTCCGCAGACGAAGTAGGGCGAGCCGTCACCGTACGGCCCCTGTTCGTGCACCTCGCCGTCGGGGAGGGCGGGGTCCTTGGAGATGAGGTTGACGACGTCCATCCGGAAGCCGTCCACGCCACGGTCCAGCCACCAGCGCATCATCGCGTACACGGCCCGACGCATCCGGGGGTTCTCCCAGTTGAGGTCGGGCTGCTTCGGCGAGAAGAGATGGAGGTAGTACGCGTCGCTCGCCGCGTCCAGCTCCCAGGCGGAACCGGAGAAGAAGGAGCCCCAGTTGTTGGGTTCGCGTCCCTCACGTGGCGGGCGCCACCAGTACCAGTCGCGCTTCGGGCTCGCCGGGTCGCGTGACTCCTGGAACCACGGATGCTCGTCGGAGGTGTGGTTGACGACCAGGTCCATGACGAGTTTCATCCCGCGCTCGTGCACGGCGCCCAGCAGCCGGTCGAAGGCCGCCAGGTCACCGAAGACGGGGTCGATGTCCTGGTAGTCGCTGATGTCGTACCCGTTGTCGGCCTGCGGGGACGGGTTGACGGGCGACAGCCAAAGCACGTCGACGCCGAGCCCGGACAGATGGTCCAGGCGTCCGGTGAGGCCGTCCAGGTCGCCGACGCCGTCACCGTCGGCGTCGGCAAAGCTGCGCGGATAGACCTGGTAGACCACCGCGGACCGCCACCACGCGTCCTCGGCGTGCCCCATGTCGTCGGCTGCCATCGGTGGACTCCTCTCACCCGGGGTGGGGAACGTGAGTCTCCTTTCCCCGGGCGATTCGCATGCGGTCGGGCAGAGGTGGGAATAGCCAAGGTACTCATGTCCGCAGCATGAGCAATCCTCGGGGGAAATCATGACGGGTGACCGTCTCGGTGCGGCCAGCCCAGCTCGCCACACCCGGCGCCAGAAGAGAACGGCACGGTTTAGCCTCCATCCGATAACGATCGCCATATGGGGCATTTTGCTGCTGCTGGTGGTGCTCGGCGTGATTGTTGCGAACACCTACCACGGCACGGGCGAGCCGTGCCAGGGCAACGTCGGGGCCTGCCATCCCATCCCTCGTTGATCCGCAGTCCCAACGGCCTGCGGTCACTCGAACCCGGAATAACACGCCGTCACATCGGCTACAGAGAGCTACTTGTCACTTTGCTGTAGCTACCCGAGCGCAGGGCCTCGGAGTGCGGCCTCCCAGCCGGCCCGGGTCCGTTGGAGCGCCTGGTGGAGACGTTCGGCCGGCACCTCGAAGACGCCTTCGTGCTCGGGCCTGCTGTACTCGTGCGGCCCTTAGACCGGTTGCCGCGAAGTGCCGTCGATGCTCGTGCCCTTCTCGACCATGGGCCTGGTGAAGAACGGCGTGTACCCGCCAGCCCCAGCCAGGCCGTCGGGGGTCGTCCTCCCAGCCGTCGCGGGGCCGGCCATCTTTTCCGGGGTGTGTCCGCCGCCGGTCTCCCACTCCCGGTAGGCCTCCGGGTGCCAGCCGAGTTCAGCCGCCACCGTCGCGCGGCTCTTCCCGACCCGCACCCGCAGGTGGACGATCCGCTCACCGCCCTTCGGCAGGTCGCGCAGGGCGTGCGTGTCCTCTGCCACGCGATCTTGACCGATTGACAGGTGATCTTGACCGAGCTGGAAGGGGTCAGTCCCTGGAGTGCGACCCGGGCCGGGCCGACCGCTGGGGAGCCCAGTTCGCGCGGTGCGGATCAGTGCCGTTCGAACGCCAGATCTTGCGGCCGCATGTGCTCGCGCGGGCCCGCCGCCCGCAGGACCAAGTCAAGCACCCGCGCCGGATCGGCGGCGTAGGCGTGCGAGAACCACGCCATGTTGGCCTCCACCACGGCCCAGCGGTGGCCCGGGCGGTACGGGTCGAGCAGTTGCCCGATGTCCACGACGACGGCACTCGGCAGCGTGTGCCCGGCTGCGGCGGCCAGCCGGCCGGCGAACTCCGATATCTCCGCCGCGGTGGCCCGGTCCGCACGGTCCGTGCCGAGCGGGCGGGGGTCGAGCCGGCCGAACACTGCGTACCGGCTCACCGCAGCGATGCGACCGTCCAGCAGGAACAGCCGGTACTCGGCCGCGAAGGTCACCACGTCGGACAGCAGCACGGGTGTCGCCGGGTCCAGGGCGGAGGACACCCGGGAGCCGTCGGTGTAGACATCGGCCGCAAAGGACTTGTCACGCGGCGGCTTGACGAACGTCGGCTGGTCGAGCGCCCATGCGTCCGCGATGGTCCCCGCCCGGACCTGACGGCCGGTGAACTCCTCTGGCAGCTCGGCGAGCCAGCCGTCCGCCGGCTCGAGCAACGCGAACCCGAGTTGGCCTGCCAGCCGCGCGCCCGCCACCGGCCCGCCGTACCAGTACGCGGGGCATGCCAGGCCGGACTCCTCCGCGGCTCTGACCGGCATCCCTCGGCCCGCCGCCTCGACAGCCAGCAGTTCCATCGTCGACGTCCGCCGCCCAGGCATGACCAGCACCGCAAATCCCTCCCGCGCTCCGCAAAACCGCCACGCTAGTCCCACCGCCCCCACCACCGCAGCCGAGATTCCTCCGCCGCAGGCCCCAGGCGGGCCAGGGAACGGCAGGGTGCAGTTCAAGATCAAGTGGCAGAAACCCGGCCTTGGTCAAGATCACTTGACAAACGGTCAAGATCGCCTGTCAGAGGACAGTGCGGAAGCACAGGCCCGAGCCCCCACCTCACAGGCTCACACCCTCACCCCGTCTACCTGGGGAAAGGGGTTGCAAGCCTCACAGTCCGATAGGCCGCCGTACGGAGGTGGCGGTGGTGAGGCGCATCATGGGCGGCACCCGCCCAGCGAGCGAGAGGACCACGTGAGCGCCACCTACGCCCTGACCGTTGTCGAAGAACACGGTGCCCGCGTCCGGGCCTAACCGGGGTCATCGAGAGTGTGCACACCATGATCTGCGTGATCGCCGACGGCTCTGGTGTTCCGGACGTGGATCTGACGGTGGTGCTCACCGGCGACATCACCGCGTCGATCCGGGCACGTAGCGAGACCGAGCGGGACTTCAGCCCCGAGCGGGCCGGCGGCACGGTGACGGGCAAGACGATCAGTCTGGGCCTCGACTTCAGCGAGACGGCCATCGTGCTCGACACCGGAGACGCAGCGGCCGACGAGAACATCGACGAGGTGGAGTTCCTGCATCTGGTCGGGCATGAGTTCGGGCACGCCCTCATCGGTCGGCTCAGTGCGGCAGCCGGTACCCGGCCTCCCAAGCCGACCCGGGAGCAGACGCCGGCCGAGGTGGCAGCAATCTGGGCGTACGAGGCTGCCGACGAGTTCCGGTGCGACCTGTTCTCCAACACGCTCCTGGGCAAGTTGGTCACCGTGACGCCGGGCGGCGGCGAGCCCCGGCCGCTCACCCTCGCTGACCTGTTTGGTGAGGGGTACCGCAATGCCTTCGTCGACCTCCTCGATGACGTGCACCCTGGCTGGCCCGATCTCGTTCACGCCTACCGGACACGCGAGGTCGGCCTGGATGAGATGTACGAGGGTCTGGTCTTCGGCACCGGATCGGTCCTCAAGCTGATTGCGCACGCCGACACGGTTGAGGAGGCCGGCGGGAACGCCCCGCTCCTGACCGGGTCCACGGATCACCCGGCGGTACAACGGCTTCTCGGTCCGGTCTGGACGCAGATCCGCGAGGTACTGGATACGACCCCGACCCTGCCGCCGCTGGCTGAGTTCGCGGCCGCGGACCGGGCGATCCAGGACTGCGGCCACACCTCGTCGCCATGTGGGAGTCCCTCGGCATCAGCGGGCACCTGACGGAGGAGGATCAGCTCTACATCTCCGTCAGCTGAACCGCCCACAACACCCTCTGATTGTCGGCTCTACCTGCGAAATCGTGCTGTGCGGCTCACAACCTCCCAGCCCTCGGCGGCCTCCAGAGGCTCCTTCCGGGGACGCGGTACCTCGGCCGAGGGGCGCCCCAGCCCGGGGTTCTGCCGCTTGCGGAGGGTGGTGGCGCGCCCGGTGCACCAGCGGGAGCAGTACATGCGGGGGCGGCGGGCGGAGTCGGGCAGCGGCTGGGCGCAGACCGGGCAGTGCCGGCTGCGATGACGGGGACCAGGCGCTCAAGGAGCTCCCGGGCCTGGTTCTCTTCCTCCTGTCCGTACGGGATGGCGTCGGCCTGGCAGCCGACGAGGAGTTCGGCGACGACGCTGCGCAGGGTAGGCAGGTCGCGGCGGCAGGTGCCGAGGAGGTTGAGGTACTCCTCCACGGGCCAGGTGGCGAGGACGCCGGAGCGGGTGAGGTAAGGGCCAAGGCTGTCGATCCGGTAGTGGTGGGCGGTGTCGAGGAGCAGGCCCGCTCGCCATGCCCCTCGCCACGCCCGCCGAGTCCCTGGCCCGCACCGCCGCTTATCTGGAGATCGTCGGCGCCAAGGACGAGGACGAGCTGCGCACAGTGCCGTGGTCCCGGCTGGTCGAGGCCACCGCCGGACTCCTCACCGCCACCATGGAATGGGGACACTGGACCGCACCGTTCAAGCCGGTGCTCGACAGCAGGACGGCGCCGCAGCAACCCGTCGACAACCTGCTCGACGGTCCGGGAGCCGACATCGACGTCCTCATCGGCTGGACCGGGCAAGAGTCCGCCTTCACCTTCGCGCTGGACGAGACATACGCGTCGGCGACGAAGGAACAGGTGCTCCGCCGGGCACGGGACAGCTTCGGCGACGGCGCGGCCGAAGCCTACGCCGCGTACGAGGCCGCGCGCCCGGGCGCGCGGCCGATCGACGTACTCGTCGACCTGAGCACCGACGAGCTGTTCAGGAAGCCCACCCTGGCGTTCGCGGAAGCGCGGGCGCTACGGGGTCGCCCTGTCTGGGCGTACGAGTTCGGGTTCCCCACCCCCGCCCACGACGGCCGCCTGGGCGCACCGCACTGCCTGGACCTGCCGTTCGTCTTCGACAATTTCGACAAGTGGTCGCACGCGCCGTTCCTCGCGGGAATGGACACCAGAATCAGGGACTGCCTCGCCAAGACCGTGCACCGGGCGTGGATCGCGTTCATCCGCACCGGCGACCCCAACCACCCGGCCATGCCGCGCTGGGACCGGTACGACCGGCAATCCCGCACCACCATGCGCTTCGACACCGTCACCACGGTCGTTTCGCGTCCCGCGCCGCACTGACGGAGGACGGCAGCACCTGGGGCCAGGTCCGGGCCGGGCCGAGGTCGTAGGAACTTAGACGAGGGGCCCGCCTATAGGCTGCTCCGTCCAGATGGTCTTCCCTGTACTGGTGAACCGGCAGCCCCAACGGTCGCTGAGCTGGGCCACGAGGAAGAGGCCACGGCCGCCTTCGTCCGTCTCCCGTGCGCGACGCAGGCGCGGCTGGGTACTGCTGGGGTCGGACACCTCGCAGACGAGCACCCGGTCGCGGATCAGCCGGAGCCCGACCGGGTCGCCCGCGTAGCGGATCGCGTTCGTGACGAGCTCGCTGACGACGAGCTCCGTCACGAAGCCCAGTTCGTCCAGGTCCCATTCGGACAGCCGGCCCGTCACCAGCTCACGGGCATGCGCAACAAGGGACAGATCGGGATCGAGTTCCCACTCGGCGACCTGATCGGACGAGAGGACGCGGGTGCGGGCGAGCAGGAGGGCTACGTCGTCCGAGGGCTCCTGGGGCAGCACGCCGTCGAAGATATCCTGGCTGATCTCACCCAGCGCCAGGCTCGGGTTCGCACCGGCGAGCGCGCTCCTCAGTCTGTCCATTCCCTCCTCGATGTCGCCGCCGCGGCTCTCGACGAGTCCGTCCGTGAAGAACGCGAGCATGCTGCCGGGCTGCACTTCGAACTCCGTGACCTCGAACGGCATTCCGCCGACTCCCAGCGGCGGTCCCGGCACCAGGCCGACGAAGGCCGGCTCGTCACCCGGTGGCAGAAGGGCCGGCGGCGGATGCCCTGCGGTGGCGGCGACGCACTGCCCCGTCACCGGGTCGTAGACGGCGTACAGGCACGTTGCTCCGAGCAACGCCGTCCCGGAGCGGGAATCGCCGGTCATCTCCTCGCCGGAGAGACCGAGCACCAGGTCGTCCAGGTGCGTGAGGAGCTCACCGGGATCCAGATCGAGGTCGGCGAGGGTCTGCACGGCGGTCCGCAGTCGTGCCATGGCCGCGGTGGCATCGAGTCCATGGCCGACGACATCACCGACGACGAATGCGACGCGCAACGACGGCAGGGGGATCACGTCGAACCAGTCCCCGCCGACTCCCACGCCGCCGCCCGCCGGCTGGTAGACGCCCACCGTCTCCGCGGCGGCGCAGTCCAGGGCCGAGCGCGGCAGCAGGCTTCGCTGCAGGGCCACCGCCGACCGGTGTTCCTTCGTGTAGCGGCGCGCGTTGTCCACACCGAGGGCGGCCCTGGAAACAACGTCCTGCAGCAGGGCGGCGTCCTCCTCGCCGAACGCGGAAGGCAACTGGCTGCGCCAGACCGTCACACAGCCGAGTATCAGACCCCGCGCGTACAGCGGCACCGCCACGGAGGAGTGCGCCCCGCTCGGGACGAACCTGCGCAGGGTCTCCGGATCCACGCCGAGCTTCGCGTGCAGGACGGCGACGTCCGGCACCAGTACGGGCAGCCCCTTCATGAGGGGACGCATCAACGTACCGTCCGTTACGGGAGGAAGCGCCTCTCCCACCGCCAGGAGGTCCTCGGCGGATATTTCCGGGCTCTGCGCGGCAGCGGTCCGGCGCAGGCGAACGTCGCCGCTGGTGTCGAGCTGTGGGGGCTCGTCGCCCACCAGCACCTGCTCGGCGATGTCCACGGTCGCCAGGTCGGCGAAATCAGGGACGAGCAGATTCGCGAGGGTATCGGCCATCTCGGTCACGTCCAGCGAGGTGCCAATGCCTGCGGCAGCGGCGTGGGACAGCCCCGTCCGGCGTCGCCACGTATCTCGCTCAGCTGCCTCCACCGCCGTTTCCGCGGGGGTGACCAGCACCAGCCACTGCGCGGCGTCGGATTCGGAATCGGAATCGGAATCGGAATCGGCTGGAAGGTGAAGCCGGACAACCGTGCAGACCAGAGGGACCTCTTGTTCCGCATGATCGCCACCCGGAACGGTGACCAGGCGGCAGGCCGATCCCGCCTTTGTTACCGCGCGCGACCTCAGCCCCAGCAGCGGAACACAGGTCTGGCCCGGCGAACATTCCAGTAGCGCGGCAGCCGACTCCGAACGGGCGACGACCACGCCTGCGTCGTTCAGGACGACCGCTGCCGTTTCGCTGATGGGCACCGAGGCCGGCCTCGGGCCGCGACACTCCGGTTCACGCATGTCGCCTCCACGCACCGTGACCTCCAGTATCGTCCCGGAGGGGAGACCCGGCGACCCGCAGCGCGCCCTCGCCCGGCGGCGCCTCTGGCTACGGACCGGTCATCCTGCGCGACGTTCAGGGGACCGTTGCCCGCGTCCGGACCGGGCCGCCCAGCGGCCGTCGTGGCGGCTGACCGCGATCGGGCGGCCGAAGCACCCAGTGAGCAAGTCTCCGGTCACCGGCGCCTGCGCTGCAGGGTGACGGGGAGGTGGTCGGGGTGCAGGACGAATCCGGCGGCAGGGCGGATACGGGCCCGGGGTGCGGGCCGGAGTGTGAACCGTCCGGCGATCGTACTCAGAAGGATCACAGCCTCGGCCCATGCGAAGCCCTCGCCGATACAGCCGTGCCGGCCTAGCCCGAACGGGAAGAATGCGGCGGTGGTGCGGTCCGCGCTTCGCTCGGGCAGCCAGCGGTCCGGATCAAAGCGCTGCGGGTGGGTGAAGAGCTCCGGGTCGCGGTGGATGGCGTGGAAGGAGTACAGCACCATGCTTCCGGCCGGAACCCGGTATCCGGCGAGCTCGGTGTCGTGCATCGCGGTCCGGGACAGCAGGTAGGCGGGAGAGTAGAGGCGCAGCGCCTCGGTGATCACGCGGCGCGTGTAGTTCAGTGCGGGCAGGTCGTCGTAGCCGGCCGTGCGTCCGGCCAGGGTGCGGTCGAGTTCCTCGTGCAGCTGGTGCTGGTGGTCGGGGTGGGTGGTGAGCAGGTAGCAGGCCCAGGCCAGGGTGCGGGCGACTGTCTCGGAGCCGGCCATCATGAGGCTGACGACTTCGTCGCGGATCTGTCGGTCGGTCATGACCTCGCCGGTGTCCTTGTCTTGGGCGTGGACCAGCAGGGAGAGCAGGTCCTGGGATCGGCGGCCGTTCTTGCGGTGTCCGCTGATGACGTCGCCGATGATGTCGTCCAGGCGCCGGGCCGCTCGGGCGTAGCGCCGGTTCCCCGGGGTGGGCAGTTTTTCCCAGAGTCCGGTGGGGTCCACGGCGCGTACGGCGATGCCGTCGAGCACTGTGGGCAGGACGCGTAGCACCTCGGTCACGGCGCGGGTGTTGAGGTCGGTGGAGAACAGGCATTTGGCGACGATGGCGATGCCGAGGGCGTTGATTTCCTGGTCGAGTGCCAGCTGCCCGGTATCGGGCCAGGTGTCGGTGTGTTCTCGGGCGAGGGTGCCCATCCAGTCGGCGTAGACCTTGATGTGGCTGCTGTGGAAGGCGGGCAGCATGAGTTTGCGCTGCCTGCGGTGGAAGGCTCCGGTGGAGGTGACGATGCCGTTGCCGGCGACCGCGCGGGCCTTGTCGAAGTGGATGCCTCGGTCGAAGTGGTCCGCGTCCTGGGTGAGGATCCGGCGCAGCAGTGCTGGATCGGTAACGAGGAAGGCTTGACGCGGACCGAAGCGGACGGTGACCAGGGGCCCGCTTTCGCGTGCCTGCTCCAGGAAGTCCAGGCGGTGGCGGAGGAAGGGGATCGCGTGGCCGAGAAGGGGCAGGGCGCCGGGTGGCTGTGGGGGGATCGGGGGGCGCATCCGGGGTCCTATCCCTGTTCCCACCACCAGGCTATGCCTGGCAGTGGCGGGGGCGCGGTGGTGGGATCGGCGGGGTGCGTCGACCAGGTGAGGTCCAAAGGTGCTGCTGGGGTGTCCGTGCCGGTGGCCGGGTCGTGGAGGTTCACGTAGCGGTAGGTGCGGGCGCTCCACTCGATGTTGCCTCGTACCCAGGAGCCCAGATCCTCGGCGAAGCGGCGCAGCTGGGGGCTGCCGCCTTTCGTGGTCCGGTCGCACGTGCGCAGGTACAGGGACATGATCCGGTCGCGCAGGGCGACCGCCTCGGTCACCGCGTCCTGCAGCGAGAGGCCGCGTTCGTTCCTGAGGACGTCGAGGATGTTTTGGTGGAACTGTCCGTCGCGGTGGTAGGAAAGGAGGTCGTTGTCGAGTCCCGCGATCAGCGCGATCATCTCGGAAAGGGCTCGGGCCACCGGGCTGTTGGCCTCGGCTGCGGTCAGGCGGTAGCCGCCGCCCAGGACCGTATAGGGCATGAGCCATGGGCCCCCGTCATCGTTCATGCGCATGACCAGGTAGTCGTTGAGGCCGGGGATCTCGCCGCGCTCCTGGTTGCTGACCCGCCACAGCACACCAAGGAAGAACCGGCGCAATCCGTCTGTCACCCGGGCGACCTGCGCCTGGTCGGGGAAGTCCGCCAGGCGCAGGCAGATGTCGCGCAGGGCGCGGCCGTAGAGGTCGGTTGGCGGGGCCTTGGGTTCGGGGGCCTCGACGATGCGCGAGAGGCGGGCGATGTGCTGGGCCAGTTCGCTGGAGCGCTGCAGGCGCGGGTTCTCATCCAGTTCGTCATCCCAGGCGAAACCCCAGTAATTGAGGTCGACCATGACATCGATGGTGCTGTCGCAGCAGTAGGGCATGCACAGGGCGATGAAGCGCCCGGCGTCCACCTTGGTCAGCCAGGAGCCGGGCTCCCGCAGGCCCATGTCGGTCATCCACTGTACGGAGCGGGCGTCGATCTCGGCGGCCCGCGGGTGGAGGGCTGGGGGCACGGGGCAGTAGAAGGCCGGCAGGTCGAGGGGGCGCTGTGGGGCGGTTGGGGGTGTCATGAGGTCCTCTGGACGGCGTGGTGGGCCAGGGTGCGCAGGGTCTGGGCGGCAGCGGGGTGGAACGGAGCGTCGTCCAGCGTGGCCAGGGCTTGTTCGTAGCGGACGGTGATCATCTGTTCGACGGCCGTCCGAGCTCCGGTGGCGATGAGGAGGCGGCGGCTCTCGGTGGCCCCGTCCTCCCCCAGGTGGGGGTTGCCGATCAGTGCGCGCAGCCGGGCCGCCTGCGCTGGGGAAGCCGCCTGCACGGCCAGGGCGATCAGGACGGTGGCTTTGGCGTCCCGCAGGTCGTCGAGGGCGGATTTGCCGGTCTGCGCCGGGATGCCGAAGACTCCCAGCAGGTCGTCACGCAGCTGGTAGGCCTCACCGAGGGGCAGGGCGTAGTCGGTGCAGGCTCCCAGGACGGTATGGTCCGCGCCGGCGAGCGCGGCGCCCAGGTGCAGAGGGCGCTCGAGGGTGTACTTGGCGGTCTTGTAGCGCACCACGGTCAGCGCCGCGTCCACATCTGCGGTGGGACGTCCCGCGGTGAGTAGGTCCAGGTACTGGCCGTACATCACCTCGGTACGCATCGCGTCCAGATGGGGCAGCACGCACGCGAGTTGGCGGGGGGCCAGGCTGGCGGTGTGCAGCATTTCGTCAGACCAGGCCAGGGCGAGGTCGCCGATGAGGATCGCGGCCCCGGCACCGAAGTGAGCCGCCGCACTTTCGCTGTGGCCGCCGGTGTGGCGGGCGGTGAAGACGCGGTGGACGGTGGGCCTGCCACGGCGGGTGGCACTGTTGTCCATGACGTCGTCGTGAATGAGCGCGAAGGCATGGAACATCTCCAGTGACGCCGCGACCTGCAGCACTGGAAGCAGCCCGCCGTGGCGGCCTGCGGCATGCCAGCCGGTCACACACAGCAGGGGGCGCAGCAGTTTGCCGCCGCGGAGCAGGAAGTCGCGCAGTGTCGCGGTGATTTCGCTGGGGAGCTGGTGTGCGGCCGCCGTACGGGCCTTGCGGTCCAGGAATTCCTCGAGGAGGGCGGTGACATGGCCGCGCATCGACACGAGATCGGCGGGATCGGCATCTAGGGCGACTGCGGTCATCGGTCCTCACCTCTCCAGGTTTGCCCGGGTTTCTCCGTCGCTGGGCAGGGCTTAGCTGGGCAGCGTGACAGCGGCGTCCCTGTCCGGGCCCGCAGAGCTGAGGATCGGCCGCTGAGCGCCCGCCGGACCGTGAGAGATCATCGAGGAGGTGGGGCAGGGCCGGTCCTCACAGGACGGGGTGGTACCCACCGCGAGCCGTCGGGCGCGCACCTGCAGTGCTCGTGCAAGCGGTCGGCGCGCCCCGCCATCCAGGCCGGTAAGCACGTGGTCGTGACGGAATGACTTGGTGTCAGGGCCCCGCCCGGCAACCGGCGTGGCCTGGGGAGAAGAATCCCCGACCTGCGCGACGACAAACGCAAGGCGCTCGTCCAGCAGGAGCACGCGGGGAGCACAACTCGCACCACACCGCACAGCAGCATCGAAGGACCGCGCACGACGCGCCCCGCGCACCCTTCAGCATCACGCGCGCCCCCCGCCGCCGTCGATCATCGCGTTCCGGCAGCGAACCACTCGAGATCGGTCCTGCTCGATCGGGCAGGACCGATCCTGAACGCGCCATGTCCGCCACCAGCCGGCCTGCCCCGAGGACCGACGAGAAGCGCGGGTTGCGGTGGTGCTACCGCCTTCAGTTCAGCGGGCCGAGCCAGGCACCGACAGAGCCTTTCGGCGTCCTTACCGAGGAGAAAGACCGTCAAGCCCTTCATGAACTCCTGGCGGGTGAAGCGGCCGTCGCCGTGGGCGCCGAGCAGATCACGGGCCGCTCACGCCTGGGTGGGCTCCAACGCCCAGGCAGTGCGGTAGTTGTGTTCCAGAAGGCGGTTCAGAAGCGCCGCTCACTGTTTCGCCGAGGAAGCCTGTGGCCCGGCTCGGACGGCGTCCTTGGCGTGGGCTGTTCAGGCTCGTGGCGTTACCGCTGGGTGTAGTAGGTGCCGGCCTCGTGAAGCAGGTCCAGGGCTGGGCCGGAGCCGTCCATGGGCAGGACGGTGCGTGAGGCGATGGACCAGCGTCCGTCGGTGCGCACGAGGGACCAGCGGTTGGCGATGACCCGGTGGATGCGGAAGCCGGTCGAGGTGCCGTGGTTGGCGACCTCGCGGGGTTCGCCCTTCTCGTCGGGGGTCATGAAGGCGATGTAGGAGGTGGCATCGGCGGTGTCGCCGTGCAGCTCGACGAGCGGCAGGTTCCCGAAGTGGGCCAGCCCGCCGGCGATGGCGGTGCGGTGGGCGTCGCAGTCGACGAGGGCGACCATGCTGTCGCGGCCGTGCGCTCCGTCCAGACCCGGGGCCCGGTCGAAGACAAAGTCCTCGGTGTAGAGGGACGCGATGAAGCTCCGCTCACCGGTATCCGCACTGTACGGGTGCGCGGCGATCAGGTTGTAGATCGCCAGCCGGTCCTCGACCACCCTCAACCGGTCCTCTACGGACGTCAGCTCAGGGTTGGTCGGGGTGCTCATCGTGATGGCTCCTGTCTGCTGTACGCCTGTGTGTCGGTGGCCCCGTCAGGCAGGCGGGCCCGGGGCTTCGGGTGTGGTGAGCTGCAAGGCCGCGGCGCCCGTCGGTATCCGTGGAGAAGGGCAAGACCCCGGGAGGCGACTGCCGATCGCACCGCGCGGCCCAGCCGGGATCCAGCTCGTGGCAGTGCCCCGAACCGTACTTTTCGTCCAATATGCGTCTGTACGTGCAGTATCCATGAGGAAGAGGGAATCCAGAGTGACGAGAGCGATGCTGGAAGACGTGTTTTCCTCGGTCTCGGAAGCCGGGTTGGGCGAGAAGTTCCTGGACAGGCTCGCCGACGACCTGGTGTTCACCGTGACCGGCTCCTCGCCCCTGGCCGGGCGCTACACCAGCGCGGCCGAATATCGCGAGAAGGTCCTGGCCCGCCTGCACGAGCGGCTGGCGACCCCGCTGCGGCCGACGATCGACCAGTTCCTCGTCGACGGGCAATGGGCCGCCGTGCGCTTCCGGACCGAAGGCGCACGCGGGCACAACGGAGCCGATTTCAGCATGCAGTACTGCTGGCTCATCCGGGCCACCGACGACCAGATCAGCGAGATCATCGGCTTCTACGACACGAAGAAGATGATCGACCTCTTCGCCCCCAGCAGCGAACTCTGACCCCGCACGCCGACCCATGACCCGTACAGGCGAGCCACTCCCCTGCGCCCGGGAAGCCAGTCACGGTTACCGAAGTCGTATGCGTGACGGGACGCCAGAAGACTCGTTGGCTGGGCATGAACAAGCACCTCACTACCGCAACCGTCGCCCTGATCGCGGGCCTCGGCGCCCTGTCCATGACTGCCCCTGCTCACGCTGCTGCCGCCCCGGCGGCCTCCTCCGCTGGAACGGTCAGCAAGCCCGCCGACGCCCAGGAAGATGTTCTGCACCAGGTCAGCGACCTGTTGGATGAGGCGAGGAAGGCACTCGACACACTGTCGAAGTAGCAGGACGTGACCCCGTGGAACGGGGTCACGTCCCCCGTCGACCCTGGGCAGGAGAGCCGGAGGGCGGCAAGTACAGCCCCGCCGCGAACAGGTCAGCGAGCATGCCGAGCACCTGGGCGCGGGCATCGGCCACAGCCCTCCCTACACCTTGGCGGGGCTAGAGCAGCACGGCGGTTCCATTGCCGGTGGCGGGGGTGAGGATGTCGGTGCCCGCGTAGATGGCTAGCCGAGGAGAAGCTGTGTGGCTGGTGACGTGCAGCGGTCCTTTCACATGATCCGGCTGCAACTGGACGGCAGGCAGGCGCTGCCGACCGCAGCGTGCGAGGTGGTGCACCAGAGCGAGGGCCTCGGCCTGTGTGGCATCGGTCCGCCTCGGATGGGAACAGCGCGCCGGGGTCCTGTGGATGCGCGAGCAGGTCCTCGGGATCGAGCCCGCCGGCGAGGACGAGAAGCCGAGGCCGCGCACCACCAGGCGGACACATGGACGATGCACCGCGCCGCCGCCCAGTAATTCGCACGCGAAAGACACTGACGCTGCACCGCAAGCACGTCGAAACCATCACCCTCGGCGGCGACGGCCAGGCACAGAGGGCCACCCCGTCGAAGCTCGGCACGTGCGTCGACAACCAGCGCCGCCGGGCCGCCACGCTGACGCCGGAGCAGCTCTCCAAGATCGGGATGAGGTGGGCGTGATGGCCGTCATCGCCACCGCGGCCGCCACACTCGCCGCCGGCTCACTGCTTGAGCCGCTGCGCCCCGGGGCGCTCAGGACACCCCGGAGGCAAGCGGAAAGAGGTCAGGCCGGGGTGATGTTCTCGGCCTGGGGGCCCTTCTGGCCCTGAGTGACGTCGAACGTGACGACCTGGCCCTCCTGGAGCTCGCGGAAGCCCGAGGAGTTGATCGCGGAGTAGTGGGCGAAGACGTCCGGGCCGCCACCCTCCTGGGCGATGAAGCCGAAGCCCTTCTCAGCGTTGAACCACTTCACAGTTCCCGTAGCCATATCTGGTGCCTTCCAGTCGATGGACGCCTTCCACACGGTGCGGAAGGCGGAGGTGATCGCCCTGGTTCCTGCGGCACAGCACAGCAAAAAACCCACGCCAAAAGCGTGGGCAAAGGAAACTTCCGAACCACGACAGCTGACCCAAACGCTACACGCCAGCACACCCTGCCACCAGAGGAAATGACCCGTACGACACACCCTCGACAGGGTGCGCGGGACCCGCCGTTACCCGGCGGGCACTCCGCCTCAGGCCGCAGTCGCAGCGGCCGCCTGGTCCGCTGATCCGGTGGCAAGCCGGTACTCGGCGTTGACGCGCTGAGCTTCCTCGAGCTGGTCTTCCAGGATGACGATGCGGCAGGCGGCCTCTACTGGGGTGCCCTGGTCGACGAGTTCACGGGCTCGGGCGGCGATGCGCAGTTGGTAGCGGGAGTAGCGCCTGTGCCCGCCGGCGGAGCGGAGCGGGGTGATGAGGCGGGCTTCTCCGATCGCGCGGAGGAAGCCCTGGGTGGTGCCGAGCATCTCGGCGGCCCGGCCCATCGTGTAGGCGGGGTAGTCGTCGTCATCGAGACGGCCGAAGGAGTCGTCTGCGGTCATCGCACCTCTTTCTGGAACACGGAGGGGCCCTGGTGCCTATGGCACCAGGGCCCCGAAGGAACTGCTACACCATCTGCCAGCCCTGGAACTGCGCCGGCCTACTTGTTTCCGCCCGCCCGACTGGAAGGCTGTCGGGGGTACGGGGATCGCGGTTGCTTGACCGGAGACCACCTCACAAACGATGTCCTGCGGTACCCGGGCTCAACACTCTGCCCGGGCGATCCTGATGGCGCTGGAGCTCCTCCGTTCTTCCCTCTGGTGCTCAACTGCTTACCTGCGGGGAACTGCATACTGCTGATACTGCGCTACTACGGGTACTGCTGATACTGCGAACTACTCCGTGACCTGTCCAAGCGCCACGCTCCGGCAGCCAGCCCCGTCGCCCATCCCGCAACTGCTCTGGCTTAGAACCCCACTGCCGAACTTCCCGATGCGTGCGACCGCAGCCGACGCCTTCACCGAGGTACCGCTCCACTTACTTCACTGCTGGGTACTGCTGTACGCGAACTGCGGGTACTTCACTCACTGCTGTACTGCGAACTGCTTGTACTGCTCGTGACCTGACCGAGCGCCACGCTCCGGCAGCCAGCCCCGTCGCCCATCCTGCAACTGCTCTGGCTTAGAACCCCACTGCCGAACTTCCCGGTGTACGCGCCCACACTTCGATGCGTTCACCGAGGTACCACTCACTGACTTCACTGCTGGGTACTGCGAACTGCGGGTACTGCCACTGCGTTCACTGCGGTACTGCTCTCGGCGGCCCCTGATCACTGCGGGCCACCCGGTCCGGTCGCCAGTCCCGTCGCCGACCTGCACAAACCCTGGCTTCGACACTCCACAACCGCACCGCCCTACGCACTGCAACTACAGGTACTGCGTACTACGTGGACTGCTGCCCGGCAGTTCATCTCTGCCAGGCCCTGCTGTCTCTCTGGGCTACGAGAGAAACCATAACCACACCACCGGGCAATGTCTACTCCAGCCATCATAGATTTTCGTTCGCGTGTCGGAGAGGTAATCGACCACGGGGCGGATAGGCAGTGGGGCCATCGGCCCGATCAGGCATTTTCCTGGGGGCAGACCTCGGCCAAGAGCTCCAGCAAATGGGCGGTCACCGATTCAGGCTTGCCCCGCCGCACCCAGGTGTAGACGGCCATCCGGGCCGCGGCGTCGGCATGCCGCAGCACGTACCCGTCCACCAGCCCATGCGAACGGGACTCCCGTACCTGGATCTGCCGGGGCTTTCCGTCCCCCTCGGCCAGGACCTCGACGACCTGACGCTCCGGGCCGTCCCGAAACTGATACACCCAGCACGTCCGCATGCAGGCCACTGTTTCCAGCGCTCCTGGCCGCCGGGCGCCGGACACCCGTCGACCTTCGCCGGATCACCGCCTTGGACTCCGCTTACGGCCCGCCCGACGGTCGGGGCCGAACTGCGCACGAGTACTGACGGGTGCCTGACGGCAGGGTGGAGGTGTTTACCGGTCGCCGGGCATGCCGGGCATCGGGCGGCGCTGCTCCCGTACCCCGGAGCGGTTGGCGGACCGGTTGTCGGCGTAGTCTCCCCCGCAGCCGTATGCCCACACGGGGCGCACGCCCTCACACCAGGCTGGGCGGTCGAGCAGTCGATGACGCGTCGGCCCCGTCCCGTCCGGCCTTCAGCCGGCGGTTCGCAAGCCAGCCGGTCAGTTCACACTTGGCGGTGGCGTGTCCCGGCACACCGGCCCTCTACGCGCGCTACAGCGCGCCGCGCACCAGCCCCACGCCGTTGTCGCGCCAGGATGGGGCCCCGTGGGTCCGGAGCCTGCGGGTGACGGGAGTAGCACCTTGATCAACGTGGACGTGCAGCACTGCGGCAGTTCGATTCAGATCAGCGCCACCGGGGAGCTCGACGAGGGTGCGGGAGAAGTCCTCCAGCGCGCATTGGATTACGTGACCATGGATGAGCGGGACGTCCTGGTGGACCTGCACGCCGTCGCGGCCATGGACGTCGACGGCCTGCTCCACCTCCTCAACCTGCACCGGCGCGCCGAGCGCATGCGGCTACGGGTCCAGGTCACCGGCTGGCAGCCCCAGCCCCAGCAGTGCATGGCCACCGTGGCCGGCATCCCCGGACCCAGAGCCGGCACCGGGGAGCGCTACGCCCTGGCAGGCTTCCGCCGGCTCCTCGAGGAGAAGGCGCAGCGCGCACGGGAGCGCTCCGACGCCGCCGATGGCTGGCTGCCCCATATCTAGTCACGTCCCGGCGTGGCTGCGCCGGCATGCAGCAGCTGCGGCGGGGTTCAGACCCCCTGGTCGGCGGCCAGGCGTGAGGCGTACGCGAAGGACCAGGCAAGCCCGGAGACGCGCACGGTCCGGGCAGGCTGGTCTGTGGAGCCTGACCGGGTCCTCCTTCGCACGTCGGCCCGGTAAGCCGCCAACCCGTCCGGTAGCGTCCGGGTCAGCGGTACGGCTCCAGCGGCCGAAGCGGGCCATCAGCCTGCGTGCGGCGTCCGCGTCCAGACCGAGGTGCACGGCGGCCTGCGCGGCGTCCAAGTCGCTGGTCGTGTCCCGGGCCGCCCAGTAGCCGACCCGCTCGGCGACCACCTCCAGCCGGCGGGCCGCCCGCACCGCCGCGACCGGAGAGGTCTTGGTCAGCTTGTCGATCTCCTCCTCCAGCTGCGCCAGCAGGGGGGTGACGGTCTCCGGCAGGGGGATGGTGGCCGCTTCCACCTGGGCGGTGTGTCCCTCCCAGTCACGGTCGCAGGCATCCGCCTGATCGTCGGCGCCCTCCGTAAGAAGCCGTTGTTCTATCGGTCTTGAGTGCGGTGTGATCGAAAGCGACTGCCGGATCGGATGAATTTGCTCCTGTCCGTGCATGAGGACAGGGCCTCTCGTGCAGTTCGGGTTGCTGAGACACCGAGCACGACGAACCGCTCCCGGGGCAACTCCGCGTCGCGCAGCTCGGCAAGAACCGGGTCGGTTTCCTGACGCAGCACCTCAACGCGCCTCCGGCACCCCGCTCCCGCTCCTCCAGCAAACCGACCGTCCCCATATCGAGGTGCGCGATGTCCGGTCGCAGGCGCACAATGCGAGTCCAGCCCCGGGGCGCGGTCCCACGGGTGGAAGCGACGTGCGGCGCTGACGACAACCGCAGCGCGCCCAGAGGAGCTCCGGCGCATGTCCTGCAGCGAAGACGCCGGCCGTCAGAACAGTCCCGCCGGCCACGAAAACGGGGCGCGACCTGATACGAGCCCCGTGAAGCTCCACTCCTACGTCCTCTGCAAGTACGACGAGGCCAGACGCCGGGGCGACATCGACGACTGGACCGATTATTCCGGCATCGGCGCGTCCTTCGACGGACGCATCCTGACGGCTGAGGAGTATCAACGGACCGAGGACCGTTACATCGCGGCTGCCGACATCCTCGCGAGAGCGGCCGGCGCCTCGCACTTCACCCTGCGGAACGTCTTCCTGCACAGCCCTCCGCCGGCCTGGCTCGGAGAGGTGTACGAGGGCCGAATCGTCGACAAGACCTCAGCCCTGCGGATGCTCAGAGGGCACATGTCCGGAGACACTCCCGCTGCCCGGTTCGACAGCGAGAAGATGTGCATGATGATGGGCTTCGACTTCTACATGCACGTACAGATCCCTGAGCGAGCCCTCGCGTCTCTCGATGAGATCGAGGAGATGGGCCTTTTCGTCTTGGGAGACCAGGAGCAGGACGAAGACGAAGACGAGGAAGTGCACGTCTCGCGGCACGCCGATGACACCTTCTGGACTGAGGTGGCCGGGGGGTTGGCCGTCAGGTCGTCCGGACAGCAGCAGGAAGCCCGGACGCTTGTCGTGGAGCGCTGGGCCGGCGGAAGACTCGGTCACCGGTTGTGGCTCGTGGCAGCCGACGACCTCTCTTCGGTGGCCGCACCGGTGAAACGTCAGGCGCTGATCTCCGCCTTCATCGATCTGGAGATCCACGCGACCTCTCGGGGCGAGGTCGCGCGTGCCGTGGAGGCCGCACGACGGGCCCAATCGGACGATGACGGAGCAGATGTGGTGATCTTCCCGCTGGCCGGCGACAGAGAACTCCGCACCGTCACCGTGGAATGGGATGACCCCTTGCCGGACGACGGTGACCTACCCCCAGGACAGGAGTTCGGGGTATTCCCGTGGCCGGCAGAGGACGCGGTGCGCCTGGAGGCGGTCGTGCCGGGAGACGACGGTTATGTCACCGCCCGTTGGGTGGCCTCTTCGACGTCGTGATACCGCCTGCGGGACCTTCAGGGCTCATCGCGGCTCCGGACCGACTTCGCTTCAGGGGTAGTTGGCGTATCGATCGTGGCGGCTGCTGATCGAACGGCAGTCCCGTTCGGGTGGTCGCGGTGCGACAGCCGCATAAAGGCAGGGCCTCTGGTGCAGCTCCTGGGTGTTGAAGCCGGAGAAGCACCAGGCAGGCCCTGTTGTCGCAGTTCTACGCCTTCGTGCGGGCCGGGTCCAGTCCGCTCACCCCGTCGTGTGACTGTCTCGCGCACCGGTTCGGGAACGCCGCGGACAACGGGACGCGTGAGCGGCGCTACCCCACCGACATGACGGACGCGCAGTGGGCCGTGATCCGTCCACTGCTGCCGGTGCCGGGCTGGCTCGAGGGCCGTGGCAAGCAGCCGGAGGCGTACTGCCACCGGGCAATGTTGGACGCGGTCCACTACCTGGTCGACAACGGAGCCAAATGGCGGGCCATGCCGGCCGACTTCCCGCCATGGGACCGGGTCTACGCCTTCTTCCGACGCTGGCGCGAACACGGTCTGATCGTCGAGTTCCACGACCGGCTGCGCGGGGAAGGTCCGCGAGAAGGCGGGCCGGGACCCGGAGCCGACCGCGGGAGTGATCGACTCCCAGTCGGTGAAGGCGGACGCCGTCGTCGGCGCGGACAGCCGCGGATTCGACGGCGGCAAGCTGATCAACGGGCGCAAACGGCACGCGGTGGTGGACACGCTCGGCCTGCTGCTGGGCGTGATGGTCACCGCCGCGGACACCGGCGACCGCACTGCCGCCCGGGTAACGCTGGTCCGATCCGGTTTCGGCCTCATCCTGGGCGCGGCAGAGGACATCGAGGTCGTCGCACGGCGTCGGGCGGGGAGGCCCTCGACGCGGTGCGGGAACACGGTCCGGATGTCGTCCTCCTCGACATCCGGATGCCGGACGTGGACGGCCTCACTGTTCTGGCTCAGCTGCGCGCCCTGCCCGCTCCCCCTGTTGTGACGATGCTCACCACCTTCGACACCGACGAGTACGTCCTCACCGCCCTCCACTCGGGCGCGGCCGGCTTCCTCCTCAAGGACACAGAACCGAATCAACTTCCCCAGTTGGTCAGGACCTTGGCCGACGGTGGAGTGGTGATGTCCTCCAAGGCCTCCCGGAGCCTGCTGCTCCGAGGTCCAGTCCACCTCGCCCCGGGCCCCGCGTTCGTCCAGCGTTCCTACTCGAAACCAAGCCGCTCGGGTGTCATGAGGGGAGCACCACGGTCAGACTCGGCTCCACCGTTGGTTGGCGGCCGTGTTGCACGTCCAGATCTGGATGTAGACGCCGTTTGCCGTGGAGTTGCTGGGTACGTCCAGGCACTTGTTCGTGCCGTGGGCCGGCACGCTCGCCGAGATGGTCGATGGTGCCGGTGGGGGAACACCAGTCGCACTTGAGATAGTCGACGCCCCAGGCGGCGAACTGCCGGGCGTCCTGGACCTCGTGGTTGAGACTGCCGGTGGCGCCCGGATAGGACCCGAAGTACTGGGCGCAGGTCCGGTCCAGGGGTGCTTGGTAGAGGCCGAACTTCAGGCCCCGGGGTGTGCAGGTAGTCGCCGAGCGCCTTCATGCCGCTGGGAAATCTCGACGGATTGGCCTGCAAGTTGCCAGGAGTCGCGAGTGGGGTCGAACCAGCAGTCGTCGACGACGACGTACTGATATCCGAGGTCACGCATGCCTGAGCTGACCATCGAGTCGGCAGTCTGGCGGATGAGCGTCTCGTTGATGTTGCAGCCGAAGGTGTTCCAGGTGTTCCACCCCATCGGCGGGGTGCGGCCCACGCCGTTGTCGAGCGCTTGAGCCTGGGGGGTGGAGGTGAGCGTGGAGGCCACGGCCAGGGCCAGGGCCGCCATGGTCAGCAGCGTGCGGTTGCGTTTCCTGCGCATGAAGATCGCTCCTTGGTGAATCGAAGAACGGGTTCACGAGGTGGGCCGGCCACCCCGTGAACCCGGTGCTCAGGGTCGGCTCCTCATCGGAGCCGGAGCGGTGTCACGCTGTCAGCGCTGCCGTGTCAGTAGAGCCGGCCTGTAGGGCCATTGGCCGTAGTCACCACCGGAGTTGGGGTCGCGTCCCTGATAGAGGAACTGCAGGTTGCAGGGATCGACGGTGAAGGTCTGATCGGCGCTGGTGCGGATCAGTTCGCCATGGCTGATGTCGTTGGTCCAGGTGGCGCCACTGTTGGCCTTGCCGGCGAAGGGGTTGCTCTCGGTCGCGGCCTGGGGTGTCCATGAGCCGTCCAGGCTGGTGGCCGTGAACGAGCGGAAGTAGCGCCCCTGCGAGCCGATCGCCTCGACGATCATGAGGTAGCGGTCCTGGCCCTGAAGCTTGTAGACCTGCGGGGCTTCGAACAGGTTGTTCGTCGTATCGCTCATGACCGTCGTGTACGCCGATCCGAAACTGCCCGGGAAGTTCCCGATCGGCATGCTGGCACGGTAGATCTTGCCGTTGTCACCGGCGAAGAACAGGTACATGTTCGTGCCGTCACCGATGAGCGTCTGGTCGATGGGTCCTGTTCCGGAGCCGGTGATGCTTCCGGAGAAGAGCACCTGCTGTGACGACCAGCCGTTGGGGTTGGAGGGGTCGCTGGACGTCCGGTAGGAGAAGGCGCTCCCACCTCCCCACTGGTAGGCGAGCACCCAGATGTTCTTCGGCGCGAAGTAGAAGAGCGTGGGCGCGACAACGGAGTTCGACATCGTGTTCTGGCTGGCCGAGGCCATCTCCGGCCAGTTGCTGAACAGGCCGAAGTTCATCGAACCCCAGCCCGTTCCCGGTCCCGCGCCGTGCGTCGTCGCATAGACGAGCTGCTTGCCGTTGTAGGGGGCAACGGTGAAGTCCTTGAGTGAGGCCCACCCGGCCTTGGGCTGCGCCAGCGCGCCCGTCGAGGTCCAGCGGTATGTCGACGGAAGACCGCACGGGCCGGGGTTGCCGGCACCGACCTTGACGAGCCGCCACTGCTGGTTGGTGCCGCCCCAGTCGTCGTACTGGACGATGTTCGCGTTGTCGTCGGTGGAGGCGCCCTGGACTTCGAGGGCCTTGTTGCTGTGGCGCGCGATGAACCTCACGTAGCCGTCCGAGCTGTCGGCCAGCCGCCACTGCTGGTTGGTACCGTTCACGTCGCTCCACTGGACGATCGAGGCGCCGTTGGCGGTGGACCGGCCGGAGACGTCCAGCACCTTGCCGGAGTGGCGGGACGTGATGCGGTAGTAACCGTCTCCGGAGTCGACGAACTGCCACAGCTGCTGGTTCTGGTCGTTCCTGGTCCACTGGGTGATGCGCGCGCCGTCGTTGGTCGCCAGGTTGTAGACGTCCAGGGCCTTACCGCTGCTGCGGTTGACCAGCGCGTACGAGGCGTTGGGGTCGACGGTCGCCGCGGCGGCGGCGACGGCGGGCTGGGTACCGAGGAGAGCAGCCCCGAGCAGCAAGGACGAAAGGACCGCGAGTACGAGTCTCAGGACCCGTGGCGGATGGCGAAACCACATCAGAAGAGCTCCTTTGGGGGGCGGGGGTGAGGTGACCCCGACGAACCGCCGAGCGGCCGCGTCAGGGGGTCTGGGACGGGATAGGTGTGAAGGCGGCCGCACATGCCGAAGCGTTGGTGCTCCGGGCACTCCAGGCGTGACACTTCGCCGTGGTCCAGATGAGAGAGGTCTCCGGCTTTCAGCCGTTCCAGCCGACGGCCTGTCGTGACGGCTGCGGCCAGGGGGCCGTCCCGCCAGCGGATCCACCAGGCGTCCAGGAGCGCGCTCTTCAGGCGGTGGGCCGTGATGTGGAACTCCTGCAGCCCGCCTTCGCGCAAGGCCAGGAAACCCTCGAGTGCCAGGTCACGGCGGCGGCGCGCTGCCGCGGAATGGTCGCCGGTCAGGGCGGCCGCCTTCCGGTAGGCGTGGGTATCGGCCAGCACCGGAGCAGGGAAGGTGAAGACGGCGTCGCCCGCCTCGGGGAGTCCGCTGTTCTGCATGAGCACCACGAGGCGCAGGCCGCCGTCGTTGACGAGGCGGTGGATCGTGCCGGGGGTGAACCAGACGACGTCGCCGGGGAGCAGCGGGGTGTCGGCGAAGCCGGAGGTGGTGAGGGTCTGGACACTGCCCGCGCCGCCGGTGACGACATAGGCCTCGGAGCAGACGAGGTGCATGTGGGGCGTGCCGCCGCACGGCCCGTCGGCCGCCTCCCAGTCGTACACGGTCAACCCGGAGATCCCCACGCCGCCGGGGAGCAGGGTCACCACGGGTGTTCCGCGATGTGGCGGGACAGTCGCCCGGGGGTCCATGCTCCGTCGGCCACGACGATCCGGTAGCGGCGCGCCAGGGTGTCACCCGGGGCCAGCGACAGTTCTTTGCCGAACGCCAGGGACGGGTTGACGGCGGGGATGGGCTCACTGCGGACGAACCAGCGGCAGGGGGCGTCGGGATCGTCCAGGAACAGGAGCGTGGAGGAGCGGTCGACCTCGTCGTGCGTCCCGGTGAAGGCCAGCCAGTCGCCCTGCTCGCCCATCGCGGGACCGATCACTTCGCCGCCGGTGAAGTCGCGCGGGCCGCGCCAGAACAGGCCGGAGTATCCGGCGAGCTTTCTGCCCTGCGTGCCGGGGCTGCCGAACATCAGCTCGGTGTCGCGGACGTTGGTCAGCGAGGTGGTGACGTCCAGGGTCCAGGAATCGGCCCCGACGTCGTGTGCGGTCAGCGTGCGGCGCTCGTCGATCCGGTGCTCCCCCGCCATCGTCTGCCAGGCCCGGGCTTCGGTGATCACTGCGCGGCCTTGGCCCGTTTCGGCGGAGACGGTGAGGCTGCGCATCGTGCCGAGGTTCGGCAGGTCCACGTAGCCCTGGCCGCGCAGGTAGGTGCCGCCACCCCAGAAGTTCTGCCCCGACACCCACGACGCCGTGATCTGGATGCCCTTGTGCCAGCGGTGGTCGTGCGGCCGGTACCCGGTGACCACGTCGCCGGCGAGCGTGCGTACGGGATGCAGGTAGGGTTTCGGCGCCTCGAAGGGGTCCATGACCGGCCGGTGCACGTACCGGAAGAGGTCGACGTCGCGAGCCCGGACGGTCAGCGAGTCCTCGTTCTCGAGGAGTTCGAACGTCATCGGAACACCCCCGGGCGCCCTCCGTTGAGCGAGCCGTAGAACGGGTCGGCCGCGTCGATCTCTCCGCGCCGGACCGGCAGGCCGGTGATCGCGGCCTTGTACAAGGCGGTGACCAGCTCGATGGTGGGCCTGCCGAGGTCGGGCCGGATACCCGCCTCGTAGCCGTCGAGGAAGGCCGCGAGCTGGGCGGTGTGCGAGCTGGGCAGGTCGTCCGGCGGCTCCCACTTCGCGCCGGACGACCTGGTGGTGAACGTCCAGTCCGCGTTGGAGTAGCCGTAGAGATGCCGCAGCTCGACCCTGGTGTCGGTGAGATCGAACCGCAGGTAGCTCTCCTCGCGCGGGGAAAGGACGCTGTTGACGAAGGTCGCGATGGCTCCGTTGTCGAACCGGACCAGGGCCGCGGACACGTCCTCGGTCTGGACGTCGCGCTCGAGGCGGCCGGCCATCGCGCGTACCTCGGCCCATTCGCCGAGCACCGCGAGCATCAGGTCCATCTGGTGGATGCCGTGGCCCAGGGTCGGACCACCGCCCTCGCCCTCCCAGGTGCCGCGCCAGGGCACGTCGTAGTAGGCGTCGTCGCGGTACCACGCCGTGACGCACTGCGCGACGAGCGGACGGCCCAGCGCCCCGGCCGCGATCCGGTCGTGCAGGTACCGGGCCCCCGAGCCGTACCTGTGCTGGAACACCGCGCCCGCGACGGCGGGCCCCTCGGCGCCGCGGATCCGGTCGAGCTCGGCCAGCGACAGAGCCACCGGCTTCTCGCACCAGACCCACGCGCCCGACTCCAGGCAGGCCACGGCCTGGTCGGCGTGCAGGAACGGAGGCGTGCACAGGTGCACGAGGTCCGGCTTCTGCTCCCGGAGCATCGTGTGGAGATCGGTGTAGACCGCGGGGATGCCGTGTTCGGCCGCGAAGGCCTCGGCGCGCGCGGCGTCCACGTCGACGGCGGCCACGATCACGGCCCGGTGCTCCTGTGCCCGCAGGGCGGGAACGTGGCAGATGCCCGCGATCCCGCCCGTTCCGACGATCGCCGTTCTGATCATCCGCCTAGCACCTTCCTGATCGAGTGATAGGCGGGCTTGGGCAGCAGGTTCTCGTCGTAGGGCAGCGCCGCGCCCTCGCCGGGGAAGACGGAGGGGATCCACGAGTACTTGTCCGTGTAGTCCCAGATGGTGATGCCGACGCATTTCCTGACCGCCAGGCAGGCCTTGACGTAGTCGGCGTACCAGGTGGCCTGGGTGGCGAGCATCGAAGGGGTCGCGGGGAGGGCCATCCGGATGTCGAGCTCGGTGATCGCCACCTCGACCCCGAGGTCGGCGAAGCGCTGCATGTTCTGCCGGACGTCGGCGGGGAAGCCGTACTGGAGCGCCAGATGGCCCTGGATGCCGAAGCCCTCCACCGGGACGCCGTCGGCCTTCAACTGCTTGATCAGGGTGTAGTAGGCATCGCTCTTGGGGCCGATCCCATCGACGTTGTAGTCGTTGAGGTACAGCTTGGCGTGCCGGTCGGCCTCGTGGGCCCAGCGCAGGGCGTCGGCGATGTAGCCGGGGCCGAGCGTCTTGTAGAAGAGCGATTCGCGGTAGGTGCCGTCCTCGTTGAAGGCCTCGTTGACGACGTCCCAGTGGATCACTTGGCCCTTGAAGTGCCGGACTTCCGGCTGGATGTGGTTCTTGAGGACGGCGCGCAGTTCGTCGGCGGCCCAGGTGCGATCGGTGAGCCAGGCGGGGAGCTGGTTGTGCCAGATGAGGGTGTGGCCGCGGACCTTCTGGCGGTGGGCCTTGGCGAACGCGACGACCTCGTCGGCGTCGGTGAAGTCGAAGACGCCGCGCTCGGGCTCGGTGGCGTACCACTTCATGGCGTTGCCGGGGGTGGTCTGCCCGAATTCGCTGCCGAGGAGCTTCAGATAGGCGGTGTCGGTGAACTCGGGGTTGTCGGTGGCGGAGCCGAAGTACTTGTGGTGCTTCTTGGCCAGTTCGCCGAGCGTCCTGGGACGGGGCTCGGCGGCTGCGGGCGCGGCGGCGAGACCGGCCGCCAGGCAGACGGCGGCGGACAGAGCGGTGAGAATCCGGGACGTGGACCTGGGAATGGGCATGACGGACTACTCCTCCGGCTACGAGCGGTTCAGTCGAGGACGATCGTGGTCAGCGCGCGTGGGGCGAGCGTCGCCTTGAGGGTCGTGCCGTGCGTGGAGACGATGTCGGCCGGGGTAATCGAGCGGGTCTCGTCGGTGACGTAGCCGTCGGGGCGGCGGTCGTGCCCGCCGCGGAGGGAGAACTCGGTGGAGCTTTCGGTGGTCGCGGTGTTGAGGATCTCGATCACGCGGCTGCCGTCGGTTTTGCGGAAGGCCGTGATCTGCAGTGCCGGGCCGGCGTTCGTGACCGGCACGCGGACGGCTCCGGGGCGGATGAACCGGCCGAAGGCGGCCAGCGCCCAGTACCGCTTGGACACCCGGTAGCCGTCACCGGGGTTGGCGAGCTGGATGAGCCCCCGGGTCGCGCCGGGGGACGCGCCGGTCCAGTAGACGTAGGCATTGGCGTTTCCGACGGTCAAGGTGTTCTGGATGTCGGCCGCGACGGTGAGACCGTCGTAGCCGCTGCCGTCGTCCCAGTTCTCGTTCCAGGTGGCGCCGTCCGGCGACCATTCCGACATCCACACGCGCTTGTCGGTCGGCTGTGCCACCTCGGTCGGACCGCTGTAGCGGTGGCCGGTGATGGTCCGCACGGCCTTGCCGGCCGCGGGGGTCCGCCTCGATGGCTTCGGTGTAGGCGACCTGTCGGTCCCAGCCCGCGGCGTCGCAGCAGACCACCCCGGTCTTCAGTCCGGACGCGCGGACGGTCGGCCCGAGCACCTTGAGGAAGTCGACGGCCTGCTGCGGGGTGAACCGCATCGAGGCGTAGGTCGCCGTCCAGTCGGGTTCGTTGGTGAACCCCAAGTCGGTGATCCCGATGGCTTCCTGCCGGTAGAACTTCGCGTACTGGACGCGGTAGTTCGCGTAGGCCTGACGCCATTCGGGCCGCAGCTCGCCGCCGTCGTTCTCGCTTCCGTTGGTCTTCATGAAGGCCGGGGCACTCCAGGCGTCGGCGAAGAACCGCGTGACGCCGTAGTGCTTGGCCTCCTTGGCGAGCCAGACCTGGCCGCCGTCCCAGCCGTCCCATGCGTACTTCGGCCGTGGCCTCAGGCCCGCCGGGATCGGCCGGCAGGATCGTGGGCATGTGGTCGTAGACCCTGTCGGTCGACGACCCGATGCCCAGGCACACGATCGAAAGGCCCGCGCCCTTGTCCCTGCTGAGCAGCAGGTCGAGCACCTCGCGCTGCTTGGCCGGGCTGAGGCCGCGTGCGCCGTGGAGCAGGTCGGCCCGCTGGAAGGCCATCGAGAAGCCGAATCCGTCTATGGGCTGGAGCTCGGCGCGGAAGTCGATGCCGGTGCGCGCGGGGGCGGCCATGGCCTGTGTTGTTAGCGCTAACAATAGTGCTGTCCATGCGTTCAGGCGTTTCACGACGTCTCCTCGGGGGTGGAGGTCATGCGGGACGGTTCAGCCCTTGGTGGCGCCCGCTGTGAGTCCGCCGATCAACTGCCGTTCGGCGACGGCGTAGAAGGCGAGGGCGGGGACCATCGCGAGCACGATGTAGGCGAGGACGAGCGCGTAGTCGGTCGAGTACTGACCCTGGAACTGCTGGACGCCGACCGGAATCGTCTGCCATTGAGGGTCGTTGAACACCAGCAGCGGCAGGAAGAAGTTGTTCCAGCTCGCGACGATCGCGAGCACCGAGACCGTGCCGAGCGCCGGACGTGCCATCGGCAGCAGGATCTTCCAGAAGAAACGGAACTTGCCGCAGCCGTCCATGACGGCCGCCTCCTCGACCTCTGCCGGGATGGTCCGGAAGAACCCGCGCAGAATGATGATCGTCATGGGGAGCCCGAAGGCCGCCTGCGGGAGGATCACTCCAAGCGGGTTGTCGAGCAGGTCGAAGTTGCGCAGCAGCAGGAACAGCGGCAGGACGGCCACCGCGAACGGGAACATCAGCCCGATCGTGAACAGCGTGTAGAACAGCTCCCTGCCCCGGAAGGCGTAGCGGGCCAGTACGAACGCCGCCATCGCGGACGCCGCCACCGTGCAGCACGTCGTGCCGATCGCGATGCCCGCGCTGTTGGCGATCTGCCGCCAGAACATACCGTCGCCGAGAATGCCGGCGTAGTTGCCGGTCTTCCAGTGCTCCGGCAGCCCGAACGGGTTGGTCGTCAGCTCGCCGGTGCTCTTGAACCCGGAGATCACCGCGTAGACCAGCGGCACGACGACGAACGCGCCGATCAGCCAGACCACGGCGTGCAGCGACAGGCCGCGTGCCGTTCTGCGTGCGTTCATCGGCCACCTCCCGAGGTGACGGCCCCGCTCAGGTCACGGCGCAGTACGTAGCGCTGGTAGAAGAGGGAGAAGACCAGACTGATCATGAACAGCACCACGCTGATCGCACTGGCGTAGCCGACCTGGTAGCGCTTGAACCCGAACTGGAACATCGAGATCGCCATCGTCTCGGAGGAGTGGTTGGGCCCGCCCGCGGTCATGACCCAGACGAGGTCGAAGAGCTGGATGGCGCCGATGACCGAAAGGAAGACGCTGATCCGGATCGTCGGGCCGAGCAACGGCAGCGTCACGTGCCGGAAGCGCTGCCAGGCGCCGGCGCCGTCGATGGAGGCGGCCTCGAGGATCTCGCCCGGGATGCTTTGCAGCCCGGCGAGGAAGAGCATCATGTGGAACCCGAAGTACTTCCAGGTCATGACCACGAACAGGGTCGGCATGACCGTCGAGGGGTCCGCGAGCCATTTGCCCTGCAGCCCCTCCAGGCCGAGGGCGCCCGCGAGATGGTCGGCCATGCCGCCACCGGGAAGGAAGATCATCGTGAAGAGGACCGCCGTGACCACTTCGGACAGGATGTACGGCGCGAAGAACAGCATCCGGTAGACGGCCCGGCCGCGCAGCCCCTGGTTGAGCAGGACAGCGGTGAACAGCGCGAACGGCAACTGGACCGTGACCGACAGCGCGATCAGGTACAGCCCGCGCTCCAGATCGCCGAGGAAGACCTGGTCCCGGAAGAGGGTGGCGTAGTTCCCGAAGCCGAC
Source organism: Streptomyces sp. cmx-11-4 (assembly GCA_049998195.1). GTDB lineage: Bacteria > Actinomycetota > Actinomycetes > Streptomycetales > Streptomycetaceae > Streptomyces. Next base: position 124,801 of record JAEBET010000015.1, on the reverse strand, counting down.
GAAGTCCTCCAAGGGGCCGACCCCGCCCCACTTGAAGAAGCCGGTGTAGACGGCGACCGCGATGGGGGCGAGGACGAAGACGAGGAAGAGGACCAGAGCCGGGACGAGGAACCAGGCGACCGACGCCCAGCCTGCCAAACCGCGCAGGAGCGACCGTGCCGGGGCGGGCGGGCCCACCGGACCGGCGCCATGCGTCCGCTCCTTGGTCAGGGTGGACACGGAGCTAGACACCCTTCGCAGCCTCGGTTATCGACTTGGTGACCTGCTCGGGCGTCTTCTTGCCCGCGATGAGGTCGGCGACGCTGTCGTTGACCTCCTGGCCGACCGCCGGCGGGTAGGCCTGGTCGAGGAAGAGCTGGAAGCCCGTCGCCTTGACCAGGCTGTCGGCCACCACCTTCCTGTTGGGGTCGGTGAGCTGGCTCTCCGCGCCCTTGACCACCGGCAGGTAGCCGTTGGAGGCCAGTAGCTTGGACTCGTTCTCCAGAACGAAGAACTTCAGGAAGTCCAGCGCCTCCTTCGGCGCGCCCTTGCGCAGCGCGAAGCCACCGCCACCGCCGAACACGTCGGTGGCTTGACCGACCCCGCCGTCGACCGTCGGGAAGGGGAAGAAGCCCAGGTCCGCTCCGAGATCGGCGCCCGCGTCCTTCTGCACCGATGGCCCCCACTGCCCCATCAGCTCCATGGCGGCCTTGCCGTTGCCCATGGTCGCGGCCTGGCCTCCGGGTGTGGCGTAGCCGGCGCCGAGGAAGGCCGTCTGGAACGGCTGGAGGTCGACCAGCTCCTTGAGGTGGGTGCCTGCCTGGACGAAGCCCGCGCCGGTGAAGTCCTTGGTGGTCGCGGCCCGCTCCAGCGCGGGGAGACCTGCGACGCGCATCGCGAGGTAGGCCCAGTAGTAGTGGCCGGGCCATTTCTCCTTGCCCGCGAGGGCGATCGGAGTGACGCCCGCCGCCTTGAGCTTCTTGACGTCTTCCAGGAGCTCGGCCCAGGTGGCCGGCGGAGCGGTGATCCCGGCATGGGCGAAGAGCTTCTTGTTGTACCAGAAGCCGACCATGCCGACGTCGTAGGGCACCCCGTAGGTCCGGCCCTCGAACTGATAGGCCTGCAGCGAGACGGACGTGAGCTCGGAAGACCAGCCGAGCACGTCGGTGAGGTCCTCGACCAGCCCCGCTTCGACCTGCTGCTGCAGCACGCCGCCGCCCCAGGTCTGGAAGACGTCGGGGAGCTTGCCCGAAGAGGTGGTGGCGGTCAGCTTGGACTTGAACGCTTCGTTCTCCAAAGAGGTCGTGTTGATCGTGATGTTGGGGTGAGCGGCCGTGAACGCCGAGGAGATCTGCGGGAAGAGGGACTTTCCCGGTTCCGTCGTGGCGATGTTCCACCACGCGAAGGTCACCTTGCCGCCGGCCGTCGGCCTCGAGCCGGAGTCCCCGCCGCCACAGGCCGCGGTCAGCGAGACGGACAGAGCGGTCAGGCCCGAGAGCGCGAGAAAGCTTCGTCGGCTCGGGGGTGTGCTGGCCATGGGACCTCCGGGGTGGGGAATGCGGTTCGATTTCGAAACTGTTTCGCAACATCCTCGATTCGGTGCTGCCACAAACTAGGAACGCGCGGCCCCCCGGTCAAGCCTTCTTACTGAATTCCCCTATGCCTCATCGCACTTGGAGCTTGACAACCTGGTCGCGCCGACCGGAAACTCTTCGAAAGTTTGCGATACCTGTCGTCAGCCCAAGACGTTCGCGCAGAGGAGAGAAGTTGAGCGAGCAGCGTCCGACCCTGGCCCTCATCGCCGCGGAGGCAGGGGTCTCCCAGGCCACTGTGTCGAAAGTGGTCAACGGCCGCTCCGATGTAGCACCCTCGACACGCGAACGGATCGAGGGCCTGCTGCGCTCCCACAACTACCTCCACCCCGGTGGGCAGGCCAGGGCCCGCAGGTCAGGCCTGGTCGACCTGATCATCGGCGGTCTGGACAGCGCGTGGGCGGTGGAGATACTGCGCGGCGTCGAGGCCGAGTGCGCCCAGCGGAGCGTCGGCACCGTCGTGTCGCTCGTCCCGCCGGGCGAGGCCACGCCGTCGAGCTGGGCCGCGCTGCCGGTCCTGCACCACAGCGACGGCGTCATCCTCGTCACCGCCTCGGTCACCCAAGCCCAGCGTGCCCAGGTCGAACAGGCCGGGGTGGCGCTGGTGGTCATCGACCCGATCGACCTGCCGGGCAACGGTGTGCCGAGCATCGGCGCGACCAACTGGGCGGGCGGCCTCGCCGCCACGGAGCACCTGCTGGAGCTGGGGCACCGCCGGATCGCCGCGATCGGCGGGCGCAAGGAGATGCTCTGCAGTCAGGCCCGCATCGACGGGTACCGCGCCGCGCTGGAGCGGGCCGGGATCGAGGTCGACCGCGACCTGATCCGGTTCGGCGACTTCCAGCACGAGGGCGGGTTCCAGCGCGCCCGGGAACTGCTCGCCCTCCCCGAGCCGCCGACCGCCGTCTTCGCCGGTAGCGACCAGCAGGCGATGGGCGTCTACGAAGCCGCCCGGCAGGGCGGGTTGAGCATCCCCCAGGACCTCAGCGTGGTCGGCTTCGACGACCTGCCGATGTGCGAGTGGCTGTCACCGCCGCTGACGACGGTGCGCCAGCCGCTGGAGGAGATGGGCCGGCTCGCCGCCCGCACACTTTTCCAGCTCCTGGACGGACAGCCCCTGGTCAGCCCCCGGATGGAGCTCTCGACCGAGCTCAAGGTCCGGCTCTCCACCGCCCCGCCCCGTCTCTAGGAGAACTCCTTGACCGAGCCCTGGCGTGACCCCCTCATACCCGCGTCCGTACGAGTCGCCGATCTGCTGAAACGGATGACGCTGGAAGAGAAGGCGGGTCAGCTCACCGGCTTCTGGGCGCTGCCCTCGAATCCGGGCACACCGGTCGCGCCGATGGAGGACGATTCCGGCGAGACCGCGCCCGGCCTCGACGACATCGTCGCCCACGGGCTCGGCCAGCTCACCCGGGTGTACGGCACCGCGCCGATCACCGCGGAGGCCGGGATGGAGCGGCTCGCCTCGCTCCAGCGGCAGGTGACCGGATCCGGCCGGTTCGGGATCCCGGCGATCGCTCACGAGGAGTGCCTGACCGGGTTCATGACGTTCGGGGCGACGGTCTTTCCCGGGCCGCTGGCCTGGGGTGCGTCCTTCGATCCCGGGCTCGTGCGCCAGATGGCCGCCGCCATCGGCGCGGGGATGCGGCGGGTCGGCGTACACCAAGGGCTGGCTCCGGTGCTCGACGTGGTCCGCGACTACCGGTGGGGCAGGACCGAGGAGTGCATCGGCGAGGACCCCTATCTCGTCGGAGCGATCGGCACCGCCTACGTGCAGGGCTTGGAAGGCGCCGGGATCGTGGCGACGCTCAAGCACTTCGCCGGGTACTCCGCCTCGCGCGGTGGCCGGAACATGGCCCCCGTCTCTTCGGGGCCGCGCGAGTTCGCCGACGTACTGGTCGAGCCCTTCGTACGGGCGCTGCGCGAGGGAGGGGCCCGGTCGGTGATGAACAGCTACACCGACGTGGACGGCGTCCCGGTGGCCGCCGACGAACGGGTGCTGACCGAGCTGCTCAGGGGTGAACTCGGCTTCAGCGGTGTGGTCGTCGCCGACTACTACGCTGTCTCCTTCCTGGAGACCCGGCACGGCGTCACCGGATCGCGGGGCGCGGCCGGCGCGCTGGCGCTGACCGCCGGAATCGACGTCGAGCTGCCCACGGCCCGCTGCTACGGCGAGCCGCTGACCGAACTCGTCCGGTCGGGAGTAGTGCCCGAGGAGCTCATCGACCGGGCCGCGGAACGGGTCCTGCTGCAGAAAGCCGAACTCGGCCTGCTCGACCCCGACTGGGAACCCGTCAAGGCCGAGCCGGTCGACCTCGACCCGCCGGAGAACCGGGCACTGGCCGGGCTCCTTGCCGACCGGTCCACCGTGCTGCTCGCCAACGACGGCATCCTGCCGCTGCGGCCGTGCCGCGTGGCGATCAGCGGGCCGTACGCCGACGACCCCCAGTCCTTCCTCGGCTGCTACTCCTTCCCCAACCACGTCGCGCTGCCCGGCGACCTCGGACTGCACATCCCGACGCTCGGCGAGGCGCTCACCGCTGCCGGGTTCACGGTCACCGCGGACGATCCGGACGTGAACGTCACGGTGCTCGGGGACCGGGCCGGCATGTTCGGCCGGGGCACCTCCGGAGAAGGCTGCGACGCCGAGACCCTCGACCTGCCCGGCGACCAGGCCGCACTCGCCTCCGCCGTTCTGGACTCCGGGGTACCGACCGTCCTGGTCCTCGTCTCCGGACGGCCCTACGCGCTCGGAACGCTGGCCGAGCGCGCATCGGCCGTGGTGCAGGCCTTCTTCCCAGGCGAGGAGGGCGGGACGGCGCTGGCCCGGATCATCAGCGGGGCCGCGGAACCGTCCGGGCGGCTGCCCGTCTCCATCCCCCGCCAGGCCGGCGGCCAGCCCGGCACCTACCTGCACGCGAGGCTCGGCGGGCACACCGACTGGAGCTCGGTGGACCCGACCCCGCTGTTCCCCTTCGGACACGGGCTGAGCTGGACCAGCTTCGGCTGCTCGGAACTGTCGGTGGATCCCGTGGCCGCGACGGACGGGGCCGTCTCCGTCTCGGTCACCGTACGCAACGTCGGCGAGGTGGCGGGGACGGAGGTGGTGCAGCTGTACCTCTCGGACCCCGTGGCGTCCGTCGTCCGGCCGCAGCGGTGGCTCGCGGGATTCGGCAGGGTCGAGCTGCAGCCGGGCGCGGCCGCCCGGATCACCTTCTCCGTCCACGCCGACCGGACCTCGTTCACCGGGCTCGACCTGCGCAGAAGAGTGGAGCCCGGGGAGATCGGCGTGGCCGTCGGACGGTCCAGCGGCGATCTTCCGCTCCAGGGCTCCTTCACTCTGGAGGGCCCCGTACGCCACCCGGCGGCCGACCGGGTGCTGTCCGTGCCGGTCCAGATCGTCCCGGTTCCATGACCACGTCGTTCGATGATCCCGTCTTCGGTGATCCCGTGCTGCCCGGGTTCCGGCCCGACCCGTCCATCTGCCGAGTGGGCGCGGACTACTACCTGGTGACGTCCAGCTTCGAATGGTTCCCGGGCCTTCCCGTGTTCCACAGCCGCGATCTCGTGAACTGGCGGCGCATCGGCTCCGCGCTCGACCGGGCTTCTCAGCTCGATCTCGACGGGTGCGAGCCCTCACGGGGGTTGTTCGCACCGACGATCCGGCACCATGACGGGGTCTTCCATCTCGTCTGCACGCTGATGGACGGCCCCGGCCATTTCGTCGTCACGGCGACCGACCCGGCGGGGCCGTGGTCGCAGCCGAACTGGCTGGACGGCGAGGGCTTCGACCCGTCGCTGTTCTTCGACGACGGGCCGAACGACGGCGATGCGCACGGGGACGGCAACGGGGACGGCGACGGCAACGGCCGGGCCTGGTTCACCGCCGCACGAGTCGTGGACGAAGCCGCGGGCCACACCGAGATCTGGATGCGCGAATACCTTCCCCAGGAACGACGGCTGACGGGACCCGAGCACGTCCTGTGGTCGGGAAGCCACCCGGGCGCCCGCTGGTCGGAAGCCCCGCACCTCTACAAGACCGGCGGCAGCTATCTGCTCCTCACCGCCGAGGGCGGCACCGATGTGGACCACAGCGTGGTGGCCGCCCGCGCCGACCGCGTGACCGGCCCCTACGAGGGCGCCCCCGGCAACCCGGTGCTCCCACCCGCCGAGGGGACGGTCACCTGCACCGGGCACGCCGACCTCGTGCAAACCCCGTACGGCGACTGGCGGGCCGTCCTCCTGGGCGTCCGCCCGGGCTCCGCCCTCGGCCGCGAGACCTTCCTCAGCCGGATCACCTGGGAAGAGGGCTGGCCGGTCTTCTCCCCCGTCGTCCACACCGACCTTCGCCGCCCCCTCCACGACGGCTTCGCCACCCTCTCCGCCGACTGGAGCACCCTGCGCACCCCACCCGCACGGTTCTGGGCCACCGGTGACGGGCTCCGACTCCGCCTCCGCCCCGACCGCCTCGGCGAACGCACCACCCCGTCCCTTCTGGCCCGCCCACAGGAACAGCCCGACTGCGACGTCTCCACCGAACTGCTCTTCGCCCCCGCCGCACCGGACGAAGAGGCAGGCCTCGCCGTAGTCCTCGACGACGACGCCCATCTCCTCTTCCTTCGCACCGCGGAGGGACTCAGCCTCCGCCACGGGCCCGAGGTCCTGGCCGGCGTTCCCGTCCCCCCGGGCCCCGTCCGTCTGGGGGTCCGCATCCGCGGCTTCAGCCACGCCTTCGCCCACGCGGCTCCGAACGGTGTCTGGGAGAATCTGGCCACCATCGAAGCCACCTTCCTCACCCCGCTGTTCACCAGTGTCCAGCTGGGCCTCTACGCCACCTCCAACGGCCGCCCCTCCACCAGCCAAGCCCACTTCACGTGGTTCGACATCACGTACCCGGGCCGGCTGGAACCGCCTGGACACTAGGCCGTCGGCAGATCGGGGGCGGACTCGCGCACGGTCAGGCGGGTCGGGAGGATCAGCGGGGTGGGGCGGTGTCCTTCGATGGCACTGACCAGCATCCTGGCCATCTCCTGGCCCAGCGCCCGCACCGGCTGATGGACCGTGGTTAGCGGCGGGCTGGTGTGCCGGGCGCTCGCCAGGTCGTTGAAGCCGATCACCGCGACGTCCTCGGGCACCCGCCGCCCCCGTTCCCGCAAGGTGCGCAGAGCGCCGATGGCCATCGCGTCGGAGGCCGCGAACACCGCGTCGGGATCGGGGTGCGCCCGGAGCAGTCGCTCCATCGCTTCCGCGCCGCCGTCCTCGGTGAACTGCCCGGGCTCGACCCCGAGAAGCGGCAGGCCGGACAAGACCAGACCCTCGGTGAACCCCTGCTCCCGCGCGACTGCGGCCCTGGCGTCCACCTGGCCGGTGATCATGACGGGCCGTCGGCGGCCCGTGCGCGCGAAGTGCTCGGCGGCCAGTCGGGCACCGCCCCGGTTGTCGGCGTCCACGTACCACGTGGGCTCGCCGGTGAGCGGGAGCCCGCCGAAGACGACGGGGAGATCGACCTCCTCTCCCAGGCGTCCCAGCGGATCGTCGCCCCGCAGCGCCATCAGCATGACGCCGTCGGCCCGGCGGGAGCGGAGCAACCGCTCGAACCTCTCCCGGCCGCGCGGGGTGTTGGCCAGCAGCAGGATCAGTTCCAGTTCGGTCTGCTCCAGCGCCGCGCTGACGCCGACGACGACCTCGGCGAAGAACGGGTCCGCGAACAGCCCCGGTTCGTCACTGGAGACCGCCAGGACCACCGCTCCGACCCTGCGGCTCGCCAGGGCCTGCGCGGACGGATTGGGCACGAAATCCAGCTCGCGCACCGCCCGTTGGACGGCCTCCCGCTTGGCGCGGCTGACATGCGGGGCGTTGTTGATCACCCGGGAGGCCGCCGTGCGCGACACGCCGGCTCGTGCGGCCACCTCGTCGAGAGTCGGCATGCGCTTGGGTGACGGCTCCATGGAAGAACTGCTCCTCGGGCTCACGCGGACGGCGAACAGCGGCCATGATTCCATGCGCCGCCCCGACTTCGGACCTGCACGCGGATGTCGCCCTTGGTCTCGATTTGGTAGCGCTTCCAATCCATCACGGCAATACCGGCCATGGCGGCAGTTCTGAGTTCAACCACTTGACACACCCTGGCGACGAACCCAATCATCCCATCAGCGTGGTCCGACCCCATCTCAAAATTGGAAGCGCTTCCACTTCCCCACTCATCGGAGGAAGAACCATGCGCAAGTCCGTCCGAGCTGCATCCGCCCTGCTGGCCGCAGCCCTCACCGCGGGCCTGGCCCTGATCAACGCCGGCCCCGCGTACGCCACCGACCCGACCACCATGACCAGCGGCTTCTACGCCGACCCCGACAACTCCGCCCTGCGGTGGAGCAACGCGAACCCCGGCGACGGGCGGGCGGCGGCGATCCGTACGTCCATCGCCAACACCCCGGCAGCCCGCTGGTTCGGCAACTGGAGCGGCGACATCGGCGCGGCCACCGGCGCCTACGCCGGCCGCGCGGACTCCTACGACAAGTTGCCGATCCTGGTCGCGTACAACATCCCCAACCGGGACATCTGCGCCGGCCACTCCGGCGGCGGCGCCGGAAGCCGGGCCGCGTACGACGCCTGGATCGCCGCCTTCGCCAGTGGCATCGGCAACCGCCCGGCCGTCGTCGTCCTCGAACCCGACGCGCTCGGCCACGAGAGCTGCATGACGGCCGGCCAGATCGCCGAGCGCAACGCCATGCTGAAGAACGCGATCGCCCAGTTCAACGCCAAGGCACCCAACACCTGGGTCTACCTCGACGCCGGCAACCCCGGCTGGATTGGCGCCTCGACCATGGCGCAGCAGCTCGCCGCCGCCGGCGTCAGCGGGGCACGCGGCTTCGTGCTGAACGTCTCCAACTACTTCACCACCGACCAGAACACCTCCTACGGCAACGCGGTCAACTCCACCCTGGGCTCCTACGGCTACACCAAGCCGTTCGTCGTCGACACCAGCCGCAACGGCAACGGTTCCAACGGCCAGTGGTGCAATCCCGCCGGCCGCCGGATCGGCACTCCCAGCCAGCGCGGCGGCGGCGCCGAGATGCTGCTGTGGATCAAGGTCCCCGGCGAGTCCGACGGCAACTGCGGCGTCGGCGCCGGTTCCTCGGCCGGACAGTTCCTGCCGGAGGCCGCCTACAAGATGATCTACGGCTACTGAGCCGATCCCCCTTCCCCCTCCCCTCACCGAAGGCCAACCCCCAACCGAAGGAACCCCGTGCGCATCCCCCTGCACCGATTAGTCCTGACAGCGAGCACACTCACGCTGCTCCTGGGCGCCCTCGCCCCGACATCTGCCGAGGCGAGCTCCGCGCCGGTCTCCCACACGCTTCCGACGAACACCCGCTTCTACGTCGACCCCGACGGCGACGCAGCCCACCAGACCGTCACCGACCTCCTCCACCGGGACTTCGAGGGCGCCAAGTCCATGGCGAAGCTGGCCAGTTGGCCGGAAGCCGTCTGGTTCACCGACGGCACCCCGGAGCAGGTCGAGTCCCGGGTACGCGACCTGGTGCGCCGAGCCGAGCGACCCCGGACGGTTCCCGTCCTGGTGGCCTACAACATCCCGCTGCGCGACTGCTCCCAGTACTCCTCCGGCGGTGCGCAGTCGGACGCCGAGTACCAGGCCTGGATCAGCGCCTTCGCCCGGGGGATCGGCCGGAGCAAGGCCGTCGTCATCCTCGAACCGGACGGGCTGGCCAACCTCCCCTCCGACTGCGGTCCCGACAGCGACCCCACCGGCGCGATCACCACAGGACGCTTCGCCGACCTCAACCATGCGATCGACGCCCTGGAGCGGCAGCCGAACAGCGTCGTCTACCTGGACGCCGGCAACAGCCATTGGCGCAGCGTCGGCGACATCGCACAACGCCTCCTCCAGGCCGGCGTCACCCGCACCCAGGGCTTCTCGCTGAACGTCTCCAACTATCTGGCCACCGACCTGTCCACCCACTACGGCACCTGGGTCTCCCAGTGTCTGTGGTTCGCCACCAAGGGCCCGGACTGGGCCAGGGGGCACGCCGACTGGTGCGCGAGCCAGTACTACTCACCCGCAGCACCGAACGACGGGCAGCCGGGAAACTCCGTGAACGTGGACGATCCGTCCACGTGGCACTGGACCGACCGCTGGTTCCAGCAGAACGTCGGTACCCCGCCCGCGCAGGAGCTCACCCACCTGGTCGTCGACACCAGCCGCAACGGCCGGGGCGCCTGGACCCCGCCCGCAGGCAAGTACAGCGGCGACCCTCAGACCTGGTGCAACGCTCCCGGGCGCGGCATCGGCGCCCGGCCGACCGCGAACACCAGCGTCCCGCTCGTCGACGCCTACCTGTGGATCAAGACCGTCGGCCAGTCCGACGGCCAGTGCAACCGCGGCATCCCGGGCGGCACCATCGACCCGGAGTACGGCATCGTCGATCCCGCGGCCGGCGCGTGGTGGCCGGAGCAGGCCAAGTCCCTCGTCCGGAACGCAAACCCCGCACTGGGGTTCAACACGGTCGTGCACTGACCGAGGCCGCCGTGACCAGGCTGCCATTCCCGGCGATGCCGACTGAAGGAAATGCTCGTTTACGGCTTTCCGCTACAGATCCCGCTTGAGTGGTCCCTCATCGAAATACTTTCGATGAGGGACCACTCAATGAAAAGGACTACCAAGCGCCCACACGAGACAGATTCCCGAAATGATTTCGAAACTCTTGACTTGTTTCGGCGGGGTTTCCAGACTGATGGTCGAGGCGGTGTGGCCCGTCCGTGTCCGGTTCCGGGCACCGTCCTCGGATCATTACGCGCTCATGAGCGTCGCTTTCCCATGGACGCGGGCGTCGTTCACGCGGATTCACAATGCCGCGATTCAACCTTTCCGTGATTTCTTTCTGGAGGCTCATTCATGGGCTCACAAGCCATTCCCCCATCCACCGTCCGCCGGAAAATAGGCGGCCTGTGTGCGGCCCTGGTCGTCGGCGTCCTCGGTACGGCCGCCGCGCTGGTGGCGCCGCCGGCCTCACACGCCGCCGAGAGCACGCTCGGCGGCGCGGCGGCGCAGAGCGGCCGGTACTTCGGAACCGCCATCGCCTCGGGCAGGCTGGGCGACTCGGCGTACACGACGATCGCCGGCCGCGAGTTCAACTCGGTGACGCCCGAGAACGAGATGAAGATCGACGCCACCGAACCCCAGCAGGGCCAGTTCAACTTCGCCGCCGGTGACCGCGTCTACAACTGGGCGGTGCAGAACGGCAAGCAGGTACGCGGCCACACCCTGGCCTGGCACTCCCAGCAGCCCGGCTGGATGCAGAACCTCAGCGGCAGCACGCTGCGGCAGGCGATGACCAACCACATCAACGGCGTGATGGCCCATTACAAGGGCAAGATCGTCCAGTGGGACGTCGTGAACGAGGCCTTCGAGGACGGCACTTCGGGAGCCCGGCGCAACTCCAACCTGCAGCGCACCGGCAACGACTGGATCGAGGTCGCCTTCCGCACCGCGCGCGCCGCCGACCCGGCCGCCAAGCTCTGCTACAACGACTACAACGTCGAGAACTGGACCTGGGCCAAGACCCAGGCCATGTACGCCATGGTCCGGGACTTCAAGCAGCGCGGCGTGCCGATCGACTGCGTCGGCTTCCAGTCGCACTTCAACAGCGACAGCCCCTACAACAGCAACTTCCGCACCACCCTGCAGAGCTTCGCCGCCCTCGGCGTCGACGTGGCCGTCACCGAACTCGACATCCAGGGCGCCTCGGGCACGACCTACGCCAACGTGACCAACGACTGCCTGGCCGTCCCGCGCTGCCTCGGCATCACCGTCTGGGGTGTGCGCGACACCGACTCCTGGCGATCGGAGCAAACACCGCTGCTGTTCGACGGCAACGGCAACAAGAAGCCCGCCTACACCTCCGTGCTAAACGCACTCAACGCCGGTTCCTCCACCCCCACTCCGACCCCCACGCCCGGGTCCGGGCAGATCAAGGGTGTCGGTTCAGGTCGCTGCCTGGACGTGCCCGGTGCCAGCACCACCGACGGCACCCAGGTCAACCTGTGGGACTGCAACAACCGCACCAACCAGCAGTGGTCGTACACCGCCGCAGGCGAGCTCAGGGTCTACGGCGACAAGTGCCTGGACGCCGCCGGCACCGGCAACGGCACCAAGGTCCAGATCTACAGCTGCTGGGGTGGCGACAACCAGAAGTGGCGCCTCAACTCCGACGGATCCATCGTCGGAGTCCAGTCCGGCCTCTGTCTCGACGCCACCGGCAACAACACCGCCAACGGCACCCTGATCCAGCTCTACTCCTGCTCGGGCGGTAGCAACCAGCGCTGGACCCGTACCTGACGACCTGCCATGGAGTGGAGCCAGGACGATCCTGGCTCCACTCCGTCGTCCATCGCCGGGTGGGCGGGGCGTGACGATCGTTCAGGAGCAGAGTGCACCGTTGAGCGTGTAGCGCGCCGGCATCGCGTTGGTACCCGAATACGTCGCCTGGAAGCCGAAGCTCACGCTGCCGCCGGGTGCCAGTGTTCCGTTCCATCCGGTGTCCCGGGCGGTGACCGTGCTGCCCGACTGGCTCACCGTGGCGTTCCAGGCGTTGGTGATCCGCTGGTCACCTGCGAAGCTCCAGCCGATGGTCCACCCGGATACCGCCGAGGTTCCGGTGTTCTTCACCGTCACCGTCGCCGTGAAGCCGTTGCCCCAGGCGTTGTCGATCCGGTACGCCACCGCGCAGGAGGCCGCCGAAGCGTCGTCGTCCGCCTCCGTCGCCGTGAACGTCGCCGACTGCACGCCAGGACCACCGACCGCGAACGTCGCGCTGCCCGACGACGCGTCGGGGTCCTGCGCGGCGAGGACCGAAACCTGCTGCGCCGTCGCCCAGTCGGCCGGGGTGAACACCAAGGTCGCGGCTGCCGACAGATCCTCGTCGCCCGAGTTCCGGACCACCGTCACCGTCACGTTCTGCGCGGGCGCGGCCGAGAGCCGCACGCCCACCGACGCCGAGCCGCCCTCCGGGACCGTCACGGCCGCCGGTGCGACCTGGACCACGGGCACCGCCGGAGCGCTGCGCCGCTCAGCCGCGAAGGCCGCCAGCCAGGCCAGCGAGGCGTTCCAGTTGATGGCCACCTCGTTGGTGGAGTACGAGCCGATGTCGTCCACGTAGCACGCCGCCGGTGCGCAGCCCGCGAGCTTCTCCTTGGCCACCGGGTCCTCCAGCCCCGCGTTCGGCCCGCCCGCGAAGGAACCGGCCGGCGGGTGCGGCAGCGAGGCGTCGTTCTGATGCGCCCAGAACCGGTGGTGCTGGTTCTCGGAGTAGCGGTCCCCGTACCCGGTGACGTAGGAGAGGTCGAGTGCGTTCCGGCCGAGCAGGTAGTCCAGGGACTCCAACGCTCCGGCCCGGTAGCGTTGTTGCCCGGTGAGCTCGTATGCGACGGCCAGCACCATCGCGTTGTTGGTGACGGAGCTGTTGGAGCCCCAGACGTACGCGGTGGCGGGAAGCGGCACCGCGTAGCCCTGTCCGGCCATGGTGGTCAGGTGGCCATCGGCGGCCGTGGTCAGCAGGCCGCGCAGCCGGGCCACGTCGGCGGCGGGCAGGGCCGCCCCGGGAACGGTGGTGAGGGTGATCCGGCCGAGCGTCGCGGTGCCGCCCCACCAGAACCCGTCGACGGGCTTGGTGTGGTGCGCAGAGGAGGTGACGGAGTCCCGGTATTGTGACTCGCCGGTGGTGGCCAGGAGTTCCGCCGCCGCCCAGTAGAACTCGTCGGAGACGTCTGCGTCCTCGTACGCACCACCGCCGGTGTTGTCGGTCGCGGGAGCAAGCATGTTCGGGTTGGCCTTGGCAGCCGTCCAGGCGCGGCGGGCCGTGTCCAGGCAGCGCGCGGCGAACGCGGCGTCGTACGGCGCGTACACCCGTGCACACTGCGCGGCCGAGGCCGCCAGGTTCAGCGTCGCGGCGGTCGACGGCTTGTGCAACTCACGTTGCTCGGCATCGAGTTCGGGCCGGGTCGGCAGAGCGGTCCACTTGGCGTCGTGCATCTTGTGGAAGGCCATCCCGGCCATCGGCTTCCCCGCCGGAACCTGCATCCGCAGCAGGAACTCCAGCTCCCAGCGGGCCTCGTCCAGCACGTCCGGCGTCCCGTTGCCACGCTCCGGCACCCGCAGCGTCGCGTCGCCGAGCGCCGCGTCGCCGCCCGAACGGCTGGCCCGTTCGAAGGAGTTGACCATTTCCCAGACGGAAATACCCCCGTTGACCACGTACTTGCCTTGATCGCCCGCGTCGTACCAGCCGCCGCGCACGTCCAGTTGGTAGTCGCACACCCCGGCCTGGCAGGGGACGCTGGTGTCGCCTTTGTTCGGGGCGACGCCCAGGTGCCCGGCGGGGCGGGCGTAGGCGCTGCCGCCCGCCAGGGCCGCGTCGATCGCGATACCGCTGCGTTGCTGGTAGAAGAACGACATGCTGTCGGCGCGCAGTCCGTCGTACAGCGATGCGGAGATGTCGAAGGGGCGGCTGGTCCGGCCGTCGACGACCAGGGCGAAGCCAGCCCCTGTGCCGGTGTACGCGCCGAAGTCCACCAGGTGGGTGGACTGGCCGGACGCCTGATCGGCCCCGCGCACCGCTGTGGCACCCGAGGCGACCACCGTGCCGGAGGCGTCGCGCAGTTGCCAGGCGAGCGGGGCGGTCGCGGAGCTGGCCACGGTGGCCCGCTTGGGGCCGTCGGGCAGGTAGCCGAGCTGGTTGACCCGCACAGGCGTGTCGGCAGCGGCTGCCACGGTGGCGGCAGCCGCGACCGGAACGGTCAGGGCGTTCGTGGACAGGCCGCCGACGGCCAGCGCGAGGCCGGCGAGCGCAGCGGCCGCGCGACGTGGCACGCCGCGGGCGGAGGTGACAGGAGGCACGGTGAAGCCTTCCTCGGGGGTGGTGGGGGCTCGGAGTGGGAGCGCTCCCAATCAAGCCAGGCGCCTGACGAGGACGTCAAGTCAACTGCCTGGGACGGCGGTTGACCGTCCTTCATCCGAGAACAGGCCAACTACCACCACAGCTTCGGCGCACGTTGAACCGGTGGCGCGAAATCGCCGATCAGAGGCGGCGCCGGCCAGGCGGCCGGCTCCCGGGCAAAGTCGCGCCCCGGCACAGGGTCGACGCAAGCGATCCGTCCCGCGCCGCCGCAGCGGGTAACGGCGAGACGGTGCGCGCCTTCAGACGCTCGGGGTGTGCGGGACGTTGCCGTAGTAGGCGTCCGGTCCGTGCTTACGGGTGAAGTGCCGCTCCAGCAGATGCTTCGGCGGTTCGGAGGCTTCCCCGAGGCGGGACCCCAGCGCCAGTGTGTGCAGCGCCATCTCCGCCACGGCCTCGCAGACGATGGCGTTCTCCAGCGCCGCCTTCGCGGTGGCACCCCAGGTGAAGGGTCCGTGTCGTGAAACGAGTGCTCCGGGGACCTCGTCGGCCAGCCGGGGGTCCCCGTCGAGC
This sequence comes from Streptomyces sp. cmx-11-4, assembly GCA_049998195.1. Taxonomy (GTDB): domain Bacteria; phylum Actinomycetota; class Actinomycetes; order Streptomycetales; family Streptomycetaceae; genus Streptomyces. Next base: position 109,746 of record JAEBET010000015.1, on the reverse strand, counting down.
CGGGCGACGATCACCTGTCCGGTGTTGTACTCGTAGTCCCGCGCGCACTGCTCGGCGGTGAGGTCAGCCGTCACGGGAACGGGCCCGTTGAAGGTGTCGGCGTGCGTCGTGCCGAGTACGGGGATCGGGCGGCGCGCCTGAGCGAAGGCGACGGCGTGCGTCGAGTGCGTGTGGGTGACGCCGCCGATGGAGGGGAAGGCCCGGTAGAGGCACCGATGGGTTTCGGTGTCGGTGGACGGCCTGAGGCGTCCCCCGACGACCCGCCCGTCCTCCAGCGCCACCACCACCAGGTCCTCCTCGGTGAGGTCGGCGTAGGAGACGCCGGACGGCTTGATGACGAAGACGCCCGCGTCTCGGTCCACTCCGCTGACGTTTCCCCAGGTGAGGGTGGCCAGACCGGCCTCCAGGATGCGCAGGTTTGCTGCGAGGACCTCACGACGGAGGTCCCCCAGGAAGGTCTCGCTCACTACGCTCTCGCCATCTCTCCGGCATGCGCGGCGGGTTTCTCCGGGACCGCTGCCCGGCAGGCCCCGCGGTCGCGCATGAGTGGACTGGACTGATCGGGGCCGCAGCACATCGCGGCTGGCCCACCTCGGCTGCCCCCATCAGATTGTGAGCGCTAACAAGCAGCAATCTCAAGAGGTACGAGGAGATTTCTGCCCACAGCATGCGATCAACGCTGCATAATGTGAACGCAAACATCTACACCTGGTCGACAATCCTCCGGTCGGTCCGAGATGTGTGCGGGCCGCGGCTGGTTCGGTACCTTGAGGGAAGGCCGCTCGATGAGGAAAGGATAGAGAGTTGACCCAGCTCCCAGACGTCTCGCGAGCGCCCACGATGACGGACGTCGCACGCGTCGCCGGCGTGTCCCATCAGACCGTTTCGCGGGTGCTCAGCGACCACCCGAACGTCAGCGCCAAGACCCGGGCCGCGGTGACTCAGGTCATCGAGCAGCTGGGGTACCGCCGCAATTCGGCGGCCAGGGCTCTGGCCACCCGCCGGACCCACACGCTGGGCGTCATCGCGGTGAACACCACTCTGCACGGGCCCGCCAGTACCGTGGCGGGAGTGCAGGAGGCGGCTCGGGACCGCGGCTACCTGACGTCCGCCGTCACGCTTCGCACCGCCACGCAGACGGCCCTCTCCGAGGCCATGCAGCACCTCGCCGGGTGGGGCGTGGAGGGGATCGTCGCCGTCACTCCGCAACGCGCCGCGGTACGCGCCCTGGCGGCACTGGAAGCACCGTGCCCCGTGGTCACCGTGGAAGGCGGCCACACCCTCGACCTGCCGGGGGTGTCGCTGGACCAGAACCTCGGCGCCCGCATGATCACGGAGCACCTTCTCGCGTCGGGCCACGCCACCGTGTGGCATGTGGCGGGCCCCCCCGACTGGCTCGAGAGCGAGGCCCGCACACAGGGGTGGGAGGACGCGCTGCGCGATACCGGCGCCGAGGTGCCGCCCGTGCTGCGCGGCGACTGGAGTCCGCTGTCGGGATACCAGGCCGGCCAGCAGCTGGCGGGGCGGGTCCTGGCATCACGAGGGCAGGGAGCCGGCCTCACCGCGGTGTTCGTCGCCAACGACCAGATGGCCCTCGGTGTCCTACGGGCCCTGCGGGAAGCGGGCCTGCGGACGCCCGAGGACGTGGCGGTCGCCGGCTTCGACGACATCCCCGAGGCGGAGTTCTTCCCGCCCCCGCTGACGACGATCCGCCAGGACTTCGCCTCGCTCGGCCGCGACAGCATCGGGCTGCTCCTGGACCACATCGAGGGCAGGACCGACGAGTCGACCCACCTGGTGTTGGCGCCCGAGCTCATCGTGCGCGCCAGCACGGCCCGCAGGATCGCTCCCCCCGGCGAATGACCCCCACGCGCCCGGCGGTTGACCCATCTCGCAGGAGGCCGGGCCCCGGGGGCACCCTCGTACGCGGGAAACCGGGCGCAGGCACCAAAGCCGCTGTCCGGTGCCCCCCGGCACCGGACAGCGGCTACGGCCGCCGCCGCCCCTCTCAGGCGGCGACCGTGGTGAAACTGTGGATCGTGGTCGACCGGTACAGCTCGCCCGGGCGCAGGACGACCGTCGGGTAGTCGGGGCGGTTCGGGGAGTCCGGGAAGTGCTGGGTCTCCAGCGCGACCCCCGCGTAGGCGTGGTACGGCCTGCCTGCCTTGCCCGTGATGTCACCGGTCAGGCCTTGCCCGGTGTAGACCTGGATGCCCGGTTCCGTGGTGCGCACCTCCATGCGGCGGCCGGATGCGGGGGCGTACAGCACAGCGGCCTTACGAGGACTGTCTCGCCGGGCGTCGTCGAGGACCCAGTTGTGATCGAAGCCTCCGCCGGCGAGGGCCAGTTGCGCCTCCGTATGGGTCAAGGCGTCGGAGAGACGCCGGTGCCGGCGGAGGTCGAACGGGGTGTCACTGACCGGGCGGTGGGAGCCGTCGGGGATCAACTCGGCGTCGACGGGGGTGTAGAGGGGGGCCGCGACCTGAAGGTGGTGGGCCAGGACGTTGCCGCGCCCCTCCCCTTCGAGGTTCCAGTAGGCGTGGTTGGTGAGGTTGACGATCGTCGGGGCGTCGGCGACCGCCTGGTACGACATCGTCAGGTTGTCGTCGCGGTCCAGCGTGTAGGTGAGGCGCACGTTCAGGGCACCGGGGAATCCCTGGTCGCCGTCGGGGCTGTGCAGGAACAGACGGACACCGGTGCGGTGCGCCGAGTGGAAGGGTTCGCACCGCCACAGGCGCTGGTCGAACCCGTCGAGACCACCGTGCAATGTGTGCCCGGTCTCCTGGGTGGCGAGCCGGTGGGTGACGCCGTCGACTACGAGCCCGCCGCGTGCGATGCGGTTGGCGTAACGGCCCACCGTCGCACCGAAGTAGCGTGCGGAACCCTCGCAGGCGGCGGGGTCGCGGGGCGCGAGCACCACGTCAGCGGTGTGGCCCCAGCGGTCCGGCAGGATCAGTGAACGGAGCCGGGCGCCGTGCGTGTGGACCTCGGCACGGGCCCTGCCGGGGAAGCCGAACCGCCACCTCTCCCCCGTTCCGCCATCGTCCAGACGCAGGGGGCGGGCCGTCCGCGGACAGGCGGCCGTCTGCCTGGGCTCGGCGGCCTGGTCGACAGATTCGTATGCGTGTTCCATGACGGCATTCCCTGGAAGTCGGTCCACCGGATGCGCGCCGGGACCAAGCTGTGATCGCGGCACGCGAACGCGGTGGCACGGGCGGGTGGGCTGCGGAGCCGGAGTCAGTCGGCGGCGGGGCGGCGGCCGCTCATCAGGCGTTGCAGCACGATGAACACGAGCAGCAGGGCACCGACGACGATCCGGGTCCACCAGGAGCTGAGCGTGCCCTGGAAGTTGACCACCGTCTGGATCGTGCCGAGGACGAGCACGCCGAGGGCGGTGCCCAGGACGAAACCGGAGCCTCCGGTCAGCAGCGTGCCGCCGATCACGGTGGCGGCGATCGCGTCGAGTTCCATGCCCATCGCGTGGAGGGCGTAGCCGGAGAGCATGTAGAAGGTCAGCAACAGGCCGCCGAGTGCGGAGCACAGGCCGCTGACGGCGTATGCGGCGATCTTGGTGGAGCCCGTCGGAAGACCCATCAGCCGAGCGGAGGACTCGTTGCCGCCCAGCGCGTACACGTTGCGGCCGAAGCGCGTGTGGTGCAGGACGACGAAGGCGATCACCAGCACGGCCAGGGCGATGACCACCGGGATCGAGACGAACAGTCCTCCCGGGCCGTATAGCCGGGTCTGCGCGATTCCCGCCGTCGTGGGGTCGCTGATCGTGATGGATTCGGTGCTGATCGTGTAGCAGAGCCCGCGGGCCAGGAACATGCCGGCCAGGGTGACGATGAACGGCTGGATCTCGAAGGTGTGGATGATCCAGCCCATGAGCGTCCCGCTCCCGGCGCCGACGAGCAGGACCAGGGGGATGACGGTGGCCAGGGGCCAGCCGTGCGACTCGACCAGCCAGGCGGTGAGCATGGTCGACAGGGCCACCATGGAGCCGACGGACAGATCGATGCCGCCGGTGAGGATGACGAAGGTCGCCCCGACCGCGACGACCAGGAGGAATCCGTTGTCGATCAGCAGGTTCAGTACGACTTGCGCCGAGAGGAAGCCCTCGTAGCGCACCGATCCGACGCTGAACATGACGGCCAGCAGGACGGCCGTGACGATCAGTGGGATACGGGTGCGGGTGCGCGGGGACACGGTCGCGAAGGGGCGGGTGAGGTGCGCGGCGGCGCTCGCGATGCCGGTACTCATGCGCGTACCTCCTGCTGCAGCGGGGCGGCGCCCGCCGTGGTGTGGGATCGGGGAGTGGTCGTCCTGCGGCGGCGCAGGACCTTGGCCCGGAAGACCGGGGCCTGCACGAGGCAGACGACGATGACGACGAAGGCCTTGAAGACGAGGGTGGTCTCGGGTGGGACGCCGAGAGTGTAGACGGTGGTCGACAGGGTCTGGATGATCAGGGCGCCCAGGACGGTGCCGCCGAGGGAGAAGCGTCCTCCGGTCAGTGCGGTGCCGCCGACGACGACGGCGAGGATCGCGTCGAGCTCGATCCACAGGCCGGCGTTGTTGCCGTCGGCGCTGGAGACGTTGGAGCTGATCATCAGTCCGGCGACGGCGGCGCAAAGGGCGCTGAAGACGTAGACCAGGGCGAGCAGGCCGCCGGCCCGGATGCCGACCAGGCGGCTGGCCGCGGGGTTGCCGCCGACGGACTCGATCAGCATGCCGAGTGCGCTGCGGCGGGTGACGAAGGCGGTGAGCGCGACGAGGGCGGCCGCCAGGAGGACGGCGAACGGGACGGTCAGCCAGTAGCCCCCGCCGATCATTTTGTAGGGGGCGCTGGTCACCGTGACGATCTGGCCGTCCGTGATCAGCTGGGCGACGCCGCGGCCCGCGACCATGAGGATCAAGGTGGCCACGATGGGCTGCACCCCCAGCCCGGACACCAGGAAGCCGTTGGCCAGGCCCAGCACGAGGGCGACGCCGAGCGCGAGGGCGACGGCCGTGAGCATGGTGGCGACGCTGCCGGGATGCGCGGCGGTGGAGATGTGCCCGCAGGCGAGGGCGCCGGCGATGGCGACGGTGGAACCCACCGAGAGGTCGATCCCGCGGGTGGCGATGACCAGGGTCATGCCGAGCGCCACCAGGATGAGTGGCGCACCGAACTGCAGGATGTCGATGAGGCTGCCGTAGAGATGGCCGTCGCGTACGCGGACGGAGAAGAAGTCGTGGTGGAACGCGAGGTTACCGAGGAGCAGGGCGAGCAGGATGAGCGCGGGCCACAGCAGACGGTGGCCGGCCAGCCGTCTCCCGATCGCGGCGGCCGCCTCGGACTTGGGGGGCTGGGTGGTCATGAGTCCGTTCCGGTGGCGATGGTCGTGAGGAGGCGTTCGGGCGTGACGGTGTCGGCGTTCACGAGGGTGGCCACCATGCGGTGGTCGCGGAGCACGGCGATGCGGTGGCTCAGGCGCAGGACCTCTTCGAGTTCCGCCGAGATGAACAGCACGGCGGTGCCTTCGCCCGCCAGGCGGGCCACGAGCTTCTGGATCTCCGCCTTGGCCCCGATGTCGATGCCCCGGGTGGGTTCGTCGAGGATCAGGAGCCGGGGTGCGGTCAGCAGCCAGCGGGCGAGGAGGACCTTCTGCTGGTTGCCTCCGCTGAGGTGGCGCACCTGCGCTTCGGGGTCGGCGGGGCGGATGTCCAGGGCCTCTGTCCAGTGCCGCGCCAGTTCGTCCTGCTTCGCACGGGCCAGCGGCCTGGTCCAGCCGCGGGCGGCCTGCAGGGCGAGGACGATGTTCTCGCGGACCGTGAGCTCGCCCACCAGTCCCTCGGACTTGCGGTTCTCGGAACAGAACGCGATGCCCCGGGCGATGGCGTGGCGGGGGCTGCGCAGGACCACCTTCTCGCCCTCGATGCTCACTTCTCCGGCGTCCGCGCTGTCCGCGCCGAACAGGAGGCGCGCCACCTCGGTGCGGCCCGAGCCCAGGAGGCCGGCCAGTCCGATGACCTCGCCGGGATGGATGTCAAGGTCGTACGGTTCGATTGAGCCCGTACGGGTCAGCTGTCGGGCCTGGAGGAACGGCTCGCCGGCCGCCCGTTCGGCCGCTTCCTCGGGGGCACGGCCGGACAGCTGGTCGAGGGTGGCCAGTTCTCCGCCGATCATGCGCTGTACCAGCGTCACCGGCGTGAGTTCCCCGATCGGGTACTCGCCTTCCAGCCGGCCGTTGCGCAGGATGGTGACGCGGTCGCAGAGGTCGAATACCTGGTCGAGGAAGTGCGTGACGAACAGGATGGCCACACCGCGGTCCCGCAGGCGCCGCACCAGGGTGAAGAGCTGGGCGACCTCCTCGCGATCCAGGCTGGAGGTGGGTTCGTCCAACACGAGCACCTTCGCCGAGACGTCCACCGCCCGGACGATGGCGACCAGTTGCTGCACCGCCAGGGAGTGCGAATCGAGCAGACTGGTGACGTCCAGATCGAGGTCGAGTTCCGTCAGCAGCTCTGCCGCCCGCTGCCGCATTGCGGACCAGTGGATGAGACCGAACCGGCGCGGTTCGCGCCCGATGAGGATGTTCTCGGCTACCGAGATGTTCGGGCAGAGGTTGACCTCCTGATAAACGGTGCTGATTCCGGCCTGTTGCGCCTGGAGGGGGTCCGTGAACGCGTGGGGCCGGCCGTCCAAGAGGATGGCGCCGCCGTCGGCGGGGTGGACACCGGTGAGTACCTTGATCAAGGTGGACTTCCCGGCGCCGTTCTCGCCCATCAGGGCATGCACCTCACCGGCGAAGAGGCGCAGGGCGACTCCGTCGAGCGCGAGCACGCCCGGGAACCGCTTGCGGATGCCGTGGGCTTCCAGGACCGGCCGCGGGCCGCCGGCGCCCGTGGCCGGCGGGGTGGACGGATGCGTCATCCGCCCTCCTCTCATGTGTGGGGTGGTGGAGCGGGCTCCGGAGGGTGAAGGAGGCACCGGAGCCGGGCCTCCTCCGGCACCAAAACCTGTCGCGTCAGTAGTTCCGGGACGGCAGGGCGGCCGCGGCCTTGTCCTGCGGGAAGACGCCCTCCTGGGTCTCGACCCGGGTCGGCACGCTCTCCCCCGCCACGACCTTCTTGGCCAGCTCCATCAGCTGGTCGCCGAGCATCGGGTTGCACTCCACCACGACGTTGATCTTGCCCTCGGTCATGGCGACGAAGGCGTCCTTGATTCCGTCCACCGAGATCACCTTGATGTCCGTACCGGGCTTCTTGCCGGACTCCTCGATGGCCTGGATGGCGCCGAGGGCCATGTCGTCGTTGTGGGCGTAGAGGACGTCGATGTCCTTCTGGGACTTCAGGAACGCCTGCATGACCTCCTTGCCCTTGGCGCGGGTGAAGTCGCCCGTCTGCGAGGCGACGATCTTGAACTTGCCGTCGGCACGGATGGCATCGGCGAAGCCGGCCTTGCGGTCGTTGGCGGGTGCTGAGCCCGTGGTGCCCTGGAGCTCGACGATGTTGACCGGGCCCTGTTCGTTCGCGTACGCGCCGGTCAGCCACTCGCCCGCGGACTTGCCCTCCTTGACGAAGTCCGAGCCCAGGAAGGTCTTGTAGAGGGAGGTGTCCTTGGTGTCCACGGCCCGGTCGGTGAGGATGACCGGGATGCCCGCGTCCTTGGCCTCCTTGAGCACCGTGTCCCAGCCGGACTCCACGACCGGCGAGAAGGCGATCACATCGACCTTCTGCTGGATGAAGGTGCGGATCGCCTTGATCTGGTTCTCCTGCTTCTGCTGCGCGTCGGAGAACTTGAGCTCGATCCCGGCCTTCTTCGCCGCCTCCTGGACGGACTTGGTGTTGGCGGTACGCCAACCGCTCTCGGCGCCGACCTGGGCGAAGCCCATGGTGATCGTGCCGCCGGAGCCCGTCTTGGCCCCGGAGGCCGGGGCGGAGGTGGGACCCTCGGTCGAGCAGGCGGTCAGCGCCGAGGAGGCGAGAAGGGCGACGGTGAGGACGAGGGCTGCTCTGCGAGCCATGACGGGTGTCCTTTCGGGGGCTACGGATGAGGCTCCGCACGGCCGGTGCCGGGCTGCGCCCGTGGTCATGGGCGTGGCGGGGCCGGGGCGGGGGCCGGGGGGGGGGGCGGGGGCGGAGCGACAGGAGCGGGATGCCCTTGAGGGGGCGCCGTCGCATTGTGAGCGCTAACAAGCCAGGTTCTCAACCCCTTTGCGCGCGTTACCTGTCCGTTACCGCGTCACGTGCGACAACAACGCGGACTCCATCCGTTCGCGCGACCATCGACCCCGCCTACCCGAATCGGAGACCTCAACCCGCCTCGCATCAAAGGCATATCGAGCCGCGGCCCCGTATACGAAGGCCGCCGCACCATGAGGGTCTTCCACATGATCCACGCAGACCCCTTGCCTATCGACATTGTTAGCGCTCACACTGCAAGCTCATCGGATCCTCCGCCGACCGCCAGGATGGTCGGGACGGCATCTCCGGCTGCCGGGCCGCGCCGCGTGCCGCCCACGGCTCCTTCGAAAGGCACTCTGTTGACGTCACCCCATCTCCTCGCGCCCGCCCCTCCTTCCGAGGAATCGGAGCAGTACACGGTCGGTGTCGACTTCGGCACCCTGTCGGGCCGCGCCGTGGTGGTGCGGGTTCGCGACGGTCAGGAGCTGGCCGCGGCGGTCCACCCCTACCGGCACGGCGTCATCGACCGATACCTGCCGCAAGGCGGTGCGCCGCTGCCTCCGGACTGGGCCCTGCAACACCCCCAGGACTGGCGGGACGTACTGCGTCGCGCCGTCCCGCAGGCCCTGGCGGCGGCCGGGATCGATCCCGCCGCGGTGATCGGCATCGCCACCGACTTCACCGCCTGCACCGTCCTGCCCACGCTGGCCGACGGGACTCCCCTCGCCGAGACCGAGCTCGCCGGACGGCCCCACGCGTGGCCCAAGCTGTGGAAGCACCACGCCGCCCAGTCCCATGCCGACCGCATCAACGAACTCGCCCACGCCCGCGGGGAGAAGTGGATCGCCCGCTACGGCGGCCGGATCTCCGCCGAGTGGCAGTTCGCGAAGGCGCTCCAGGTCCTGGAAGAAGACCGGCTCGTCTACGAAAGCTGCGCGCGGTGGATCGAGGCCGCCGACTGGATCGTGTGGCAACTCACCGGAACCGAGTCCCGCAACGCCTGCACCGCCGGATACAAGGGCATCCACCAGGACGGCGCCTACCCGAGCGAGGAGTACCTGGCCGCGCTGAACCCCCGGTTCGCCGACTTCGCACGCACCCGCCTCGAATTCCCCCTCTCCGCTCTGGGATCACGAGTGGGCTCGCTCAGTACGGAGGCGGCAGCGTGGACAGGGCTGCGCCCCGGCATCGCCGTGGCCGCGGGCAACGTCGACGCCCATGTCACCGCGGCGGCGGCCCAGGCAGTCGAGGACGGACAACTGCTCGCCATCATGGGGACCTCCACCTGCCACGTCGTGAACTCCCCCGTCCTCGCCGACGTCCCCGGCATCTGCGGTGTCGTGGCCGGCGGGATCGTCGAGGGAACCTACGGCTACGAGGCCGGCCAGAGCGCGGTCGGCGACATCTTCGCCTGGGTACTGGACCAAGGCGTCCCGCCGGACTACCTCGCCGAGGCCGCCGACCGCGGTGAGGACCTGCACACCCTGCTGACCCGGAAGGCCGCCGGCCAGCCGGTCGGCGGCCACGGACTGGTCGCCCTCGACTGGCTGAACGGCAACCGTTCGGTCCTCGTCGACCACCACCTCTCCGGAGTCATCGTGGGTCTCACCCTCGCGACCCGCCCCGAGGACGTCTACCGCGCACTGCTCGAAGCCACCGCGTTCGGCACCCGCGTCATCGTGGAGGCCCTGGAAACAGGCGGCGTACCGGTCCACGAGTTCATCGTCGCCGGCGGACTGGCCAAGAACGAACTGCTGATGCAGATCTACTCCGACGTGCTGCGCCGCCCCGTATCCCTGGCCGCGTCCAACCAGGGCCCCGCCCTCGGGTCAGCCATCCACGCCGCCGTAGCCGCCGGCGCGCACGGCGACGTACGGACGGCCACCGCTGCCATGGGCCGCCGGCTGCCGGCCGTCTACCTGCCCGACGCCACCCGGGCCGAGGCGTACGACGCCCTCTTCGCCGAATACCGGCTCCTGCACGACCACTTCGCCACGGGTGGCCTGCTGCACCGCCTCAGGCACATCCGCGACACGACCCACACCGCGGGCTGACCCCCGCCCCGTTGTCCGTTCCCGCATTCCCACCCGCCCGCCGCCCTCACCACCGTTGCGGGACGTCACCTTCAGGAGTCCATGTGCCCAGCCGAACATCCCCCGCCCAGGAAATCTGGTTCCTCACCGGCAGCCAAGGCCTGTACGGGGAGGAGACGCTGAAGCAGGTCGCCGAACAGTCGCTGCAGATCGCCGCCGCGCTGGCCGACGCCTCCGGCATTGCCGCGCGCGTGGTGTGGAAGCCGGTACTGACCGACGCCGACGCCATCCGCCGGGTGTGCCTCGACGCGAACGCCGACGACCGGTGCATCGGGCTGATCGCCTGGATGCACACCTTCTCGCCGGCCAAGATGTGGATCGCCGGACTGGACGCGCTGCGCAAGCCGTTGCTGCACCTCCACACCCAGTCGAACGTGGCCCTGCCCTGGGACACCATCGACATGGACTTCATGAACCTCAACCAAGCTGCCCACGGAGACCGCGAGTTCGGGCACATCCAGACCCGTCTGGGCGTACCCCGCAAAACGGTGGCCGGCCACGTCACCGATCCCGAGACGAGCGCACGCGTCGCGATCTGGGCGCGGGCGGCCGCCGCACGATCCGAACTGGCCACCCTCAAGGTCGCCCGCTTCGGCGACAACATGCGCGACGTGGCCGTCACCGAGGGCGACAAGGTCGAGGCCCAGCTGCGCTTGGGCGTCTCCGTCAACACCTACGGCGTCAACGACCTGGTGAAGGTCGTCGACAGCGCGGACGAGACCGACGTGGCTTCCCTCGTCGAGGAGTACGCCGACCTGTACGACCTGGCGCCGGAACTGCGACCGGGCGGTGAACGGCACGACGCGCTGCGTTACGCGGCCCGCATCGAAGCCGGCCTGCGCACCTTCCTCCAAACGGGCGGCTTCGGGGCCTTCACCACCAACTTCGAGGACCTGGGCGGACTGCGCCAGCTGCCCGGCCTCGCGGTCCAGCGGCTCATGGCCCAGGGGTACGGCTTCGGAGGAGAGGGCGACTGGAAGACCGCCGTCCTGCTGCGCGCCCTCAAGGTGGCTGCCGCCGGCCTCCCGGGCGGCACCTCCTTCATGGAGGACTACACCTACGACCTGACACCCGGCAACGAGCTCATCCTCGGCGCGCACATGCTGGAAGTCTGCCCCACCATCGCCGCCTCCAGGCCCAGCTGCGAGATCCACCCCCTCGGCATCGGCCGGCGGGAGGACCCGGTGCGGCTGGTGTTCGACGCGGCACCCGGCCCGGCCGTGGTGGTCGGGCTCGCCGACCTCGGCGACCGCTTCCGCCTGATCGCCAATGACATCGACGTGCTGGCACCCCCTCACCCGCTGCCCGCACTGCCCGTCGCCCGCGCGGTCTGGCGGCCCCGCCCCGACCTGCGGACCTCCACCGAATCCTGGCTGACGGCCGGAGGACCGCACCACACCGTCCTCAGCACCGCCCTGACCTCCGACCACCTCGACGACCTGGCGGAAATGCTCCGCCTGGAGCTCGCCCTCATCGACGAGACCACCACCCCGAAGCAGTTCCGGCGCGATCTCCGCTGGAACCAGGCTTACTACCGGCTGGCACTGGGACTGTGAACCAGTTGAAGCCCGGCACGGTCCGCGCATCCTGGCACCGGCCGCGACCGTCCACATCACGGCCGTGGAGCAGTGGCCGGCCGCCTGTCCGAGCGGCGACTCGCTGCGAGCGCGATCGACGACTGACCGCCCCGGTGCACCGGGGAACGGCGGCCACCAGCCCGGCGAACCCACGCGGTCACAGCACTACCGGGCCGGCAGGCGAGTGGGATCGGCGATGATCTCTCGGACGGTCGACCAGGCCGCGCCCAGCACCGGTCCGCGGCGCCCCAGGGCGGAGGGTCGTACCGCCTCCGGGGTCCAGGGCCGGACGGTGATCCGGGCGGCCAGTTCGGCGCGTATGGACGGGAGGAGCCAGTCGGCGAGTTCGGCGTAGGCGCCGCCCAGAACGAGGCCGTCCGGGTCGATCAGGTTCACCGCCGAGGTGAGGGCGAGGCCCAGGGCCCGTCCTGCGCGGTCCAGGGCGCGCAGGGCCGCCGCGTCCCCGGCTCCCGCCCGCTCGGCCAGCAGGGCCACCGGGTCGCCGACGCGCCCCAGCCCGGCCTCGCGCAGCACGGCCGCTTCGCCCGCGTACTGCTCCAGGCAACCGCGCGCCCCGCAGGCGCAACGGTCGCCCTCCGGGTGGACGGGCAGGTGGCCGAGTTCGCCCGCGAAGCCGCGGGCGCCCCGGAACAGCTGCCCGCCGATGACCAGTGCGGCACCGATTCCGGCCTCGGCGGAGACGTGTACGAACGTCTCGGCGGGGTTTCCCTGGTACCACTGCTCGGCCAGCGCCCCGAGGTTGGCTTCGTTCTCCGGCTCGGGCGCGGTGTCGGGGTCGGGCCAGTGGTCGGCGGGGCGGACGGCTTGCCAGCCGAGGTTGGGAGCGTTCGCGACCAGTCCGCCCGGCTCGTTCGGCACCACCCCCGGCACGGCCAGGACGCGGCCCTCGACGCGCAGGCCGAGGGCCGCGGCCTCGGACTCCGCCTCGGCGCCCAGCGCGGCGGCCTCCGCCAGCACCTCTCCGGCCGGCCGGCCCGCGTTGGCCCGCTCCACGCGACGCCAGACCCGGGGTTCACCGCGCAGGTCCACGACGCACGCGGCGAGATGGGTGACGCCGATCTCCAGGCCGAGGCCCGCGGGACCCCGATCGTTCAGGGCCAGCGCCCGTCCGGGGCGGCCGACCCGTCCGCTGGGCGCGGCCTCCGTCTCGGTCAGCGCTCCTCGACCGATGAGCTCGTCGGCCATGGAAGAGACGGCCGGCCTGGTCAGGCCCGTGTGCCCGGCCACGTCCGCCCGGGAGAGCGGGCCGTGCGCGGCGACCACGCCGATCACCACCGCGAGGTTCCGCCGGCGCATCCCCTGCTGCGAGGCGGGCGCGGCCTCCGCGCCCCCGCTCCCCCTGCCGGTCCCCGTCATCGGCCCGACCCTCCTATCGCTCTCCCGGCATGACCTCCTGCAAGGCCCGCGCCCGCCGCAGCGTACTGGTGATCCGTTCGAGCGTGTCGTCGTCACGGGGTACGGGCTCCAGTACCCGGCCCTCGGCGGTCCGCCAGCGCCGGGCGACGGCATCGGCAGGCTCACCGGTGAGCAGTGCGGCGGCCTGGGCGGCGGCCCCGAGCGCGACCAGTTCCCGGGCCTCGGGCACCTGGACCGCTCGCCCGGACAGTCGCAGGACGGTCCCCTGCCAGGCCCTGCCGCGGGCTCCGCCGCCGATCAGCAGGAGTGGTTCGCCGGGGGCGGGGCTCTCGCCTCCGGCGCGCAGCACGTCGTCCAGGGCCGCGAGCAGGGCGTGGGCGGCGCCGTCGTAGGCGGCCTGGAGCAGCTGGCCCGGCGTCGTGTCGTGGCGCAGGCCGTGGACCAGGCCGGAAGCACCCGGGAGGTCGGGGGTGCGCTCGCCGTCCAGGTAGGGAAGCACCACCGCCGTGCCGCCTCCCTCGACGTCCTCCCGGTCGCGGCCGACGAGGGCGGCGAAGCGGTCGACGGCGAGGGTGCAGTTGAGCGTGCAGGCGAGCGGCAGCCAGCCGCCGAGGGCATCGGCGAAGCCGGCGACGGTTCCGCCCGGGTCGGCGGGCCTGGTCCGGCCGACGGCGTAGACGGTGCCGGAGGTACCGAGGCTCAGCACCGGACGTCCGGGGGTCAGGCCCAGCCCGACGGCGGCGGCCATGTTGTCACCGGTCCCGGTCGCCACCAGTGCGCCCCTGCGCAGCGGCATCCCGGCTCGGACGACACCCGCCCGGGCTCCCGGCGGGAGGACCTGCGGCAGCAGCCCGGGGTCGAGGCCGATCCAGCCGAGGACGTCCTGGTCGTAACCGTCCTGGTCGTAACCGTCCGGGCCCCACCAGCCGGTTCCCGACGCGTCACCGCGGTCCGTCACCGCCTCACCGGTCAGGCGCTCCGTCAGGAAGTCGTGGGGAAGCCGGACGGCCGCGACGCGGTCGGCGGCGGCGCGCTCGTTCGTGTGCAGCCAGGCCCACTTGGCGGCCGTGAAGGCGGCCGTGGGGACGCTTCCGGTGCGGCGGGCGAGCTCTGCCGCACCGAACGCGGCTGCGAGTTCGGCGGCCTGCGGGGCGGAGCGGACGTCGTTCCAGAGCAGCGCCGGGCGCACCGGCCGTCCGGCCGCGTCGAGGGTGACCAGGCCGTGCTGCTGGCCGGCGATCGAGCAGGCGGCGGCGCGATCCGCCCAGCCGGTGCCCGCCATGGCCTCGCCGAGCGCCCGCCACCACTGTTCGGGGTCGCTCTCGCGTCCGGCGCCCGCGCTGACGGCGTGAGCGGCGCGGCCCTCGCCCAGGACGGCGCCGGTGTCCAGGTCGACGGCGAGGGCCTTGGTGGCCTGGGTCGAGCTGTCGACACCGATCACGACACGCTGAGCAGACATGCGTTCCTCCGGTGGGGTTCCTTCTGGCGTGTCCGCATACTAATTTGTTCTTCGCCATTACAAATAGCCCTCGGCCCAGATCCGGAGCGCCTCTTGACCAGCGACCCGCTCGTCCCCACCCCCGCGCACAGGTTCACCTTCGGCCTGTGGACCGTCGGCTGGCAGGGGCGGGACCCCTTCGGCGACGCCACCCGACCCGCCCTCGACCCCGTCGAGAGCGTGGAGCGGCTGGCCGGGCTCGGCGCCTACGGCGTCACGTTCCACGACGACGACCTGATCCCCTTCGGCGCCGGCGAGGCCGCCCGCGAGCAGGCGGTCAAGCGCTTCCGCACCGCACTCGACACGGCCGGGCTGAAGGTCCCGATGGCCACCACCAACCTCTTCACCCACCCGGTGTTCAAGGACGGCGCCTTCACCGCGAACGACCGGGACGTGCGCCGGTACGCGCTCCGCAAGACGATCCGCAACATCGACCTGGCCGTGGAACTCGGCGCCTCGGTCTACGTCGCCTGGGGCGGCCGCGAAGGCGCGGAGTCGGGCGCGGCCAAGGACGTGCGCTCCGCCCTCGACCGACTGAAGGAGGCCTTCGACCTGCTGGGCGAGTACGTCGAGAACCAGGGATACGACCTGCGCTTCGCGATCGAACCCAAGCCCAACGAGCCGCGCGGCGACATCCTGCTGCCCACTATCGGCCACGCCCTGGCGTTCATCAACGAGCTGGAGCGGCCCGAGCGGGTCGGCCTCAACCCGGAGGTCGGCCACGAGCAGATGGCCGGGCTGAACTTCCCGCACGGCATCGCCCAGGCCCTGTGGCACGACAAGCTGTTCCACATCGACCTCAACGGCCAGACGGGCATCAAGTACGACCAGGACCTGCGCTTCGGTGCGGGCGACCTGCGCCAGGCCTTCTGGCTGGTCGACCTGCTGGAGTCGGCCGGCTACGACGGCCCCCGTCACTTCGACTTCAAGCCGCCGCGCACCGAGGACTCCGCCGGCGTCTGGGCTTCGGCGGCCGGCTGCATGCGCAACTACCTGATCCTGGCGGAGCGTGCCCGCGCCTTCCGGTCCGATCCGGAGGTCCGGGCCGCGCTCGCCGCCTCCCGGCTGCCCGAACTGGCCCTCCCGACCGCCGCGGACGGCCTGGCTGGGCTGCTGGCCGACCCGTCCGCCTTCGACGAGTTCGACGTCGACGCCGCCGCCCGCCGCGGCATGGCCTTCGAGCAGCTGGACCAGCTCGCCCTCGAACACCTCCTCGGCGCCCGCTGAGCCGCAGCGCCCCGGAGCCGGGCCGTGGCGTTACACGGCTCGGCTCCGCTACGCCTTGGCCGCCGGTACAGGATGAGGAACCCCAGCCGATGCTCGGCTGGGGTTCCTCGGTGCGGTGAGCATGGGTCAGCAGGTGGAGCTGCCCACGCCATGAACCGCTCGGCTGCACGTCGGCGGAACGCACCACATCGCGAGCGCCGTGGTTCAGACGGGTCAGCGCTGCAGGGTGAGCAGACCCGGCCGGTACGGCAGCTTCAGGTAGTCGGTGTTCTCCGGTGTGGTGGTGGGGAGGCCCTGATAGAGGAACTGCAGGTTGCAGGGATCGATGGTCATGGTCTGGTCGGGGTTGTTGCGGACCAGGTCACCGTGGCTGACGCCCTTGGCCCAGGTGGAACCGCTGTTGGCCTGACCCGCGAAGGGGCTGCTCTCGCTGCCGGCCTGGACGGTCCACGGACCGTTCAGGCTGGAGGCGGTGAACGAGCGGAAGTAGCGGTTCGAACCCTGCGCCTCAACGATCATGAGGTACTGGTTCCGGCCCTGGACCTTGTAGACCTCCGGCGCCTCGAACAGAAGGTCCGTCGCGTCGCTCATGACCGTCGTGTACGAGGAGCCGAAGTTGCCCGGGAAGTTCCCGATCGGCATGCTCGCCCGGTAGATCTTGCCGTTGTCGGCGGCGAAGAACAGGTACATGTTCTGGTCATCGGCGATCATGGTCGGGTCGATCGGGGCGTCCCTCCGGTCCCCGGGTCCCACGGGCAGGCTGCCGGTGAACAGCGGCTGCGCGGCGGACCAGCCGTTGGGGTTGGTGGGGTCGCTGGAGGTGCGGTAGTAGAGCGGCCACTGACTCCACTGGGACACCATCACCCAGACGTCCTTGGGCGCGAAGTAGAACAGTTCGGGCGCCACTGCGGGTTCGTTCATCCTGGTCTGGGTGGCCGCCCCCATGTCCGACCAGTTCGTGAAGGGGCTGAACGCCGCCGAGCCCCACGCCGTTCCGTTGGAGGTGGTCGCGTAGACCAGGTGCTTGCCGTTGTACGTGGTGGTGGAGAAGTCCTTCAGCGCCAGCTGCCCGTTCGCCGGCTGCGCCAGCGGACCCGTCGAGTTCCACCGGTAGGCCGACGGAAGAGCACACGCGTTGCTCACCCCGGACAGGCCGGTCCACTTCTGGTTGCTGCCACCGTGGCACGACCAGGTCTGCACCCCCGTGCCGTTGGCCGTGCCCCAGCCCGAGACCTCCAGACACAGCCCGGACCGCACGCCGACGATCGTGCCGTCGGAGTTCACCCGCCACTGCTGGTTCTCACTGCCGTTGCACGTCCAGATCTGCACCGGGGTCCCGGACGTGGTGGCGCCGCCCCGGACATCCAGGCACTTGTTGCCGTACACGGTCAGCTGGCTGCTGTCCGTCAACGTCCACTGCTGGTTGATTCCACCGTGGCAGTCCCAGATGTGCACGTTTGCGCCGTCGGACTGACTGAAGCCCGCCACATCGAGACAGCGGCCGGAAGCAACACCGCGCAAGTCGCTGGTGGTGGCCGCCTGAGCCGGGCCGGCGACGAGCAGCGCCGCCAACGTGGCCAGGGCCGCGACCGCGGCGGCGAGCACCGCGGACAGGCGGCTGCGGCTGGAACTTTGTCTGCGCATTTTGAGATCTCCTTTGTGACCGGACGAGCTGTCACACGGTTTGGGCAGGGGCGACCTGCCCTCGGCACCTGCGGATCCGGCCGCACGGCGCGTCGCAGCGGCGCAGCGGCGACAAGGTGTGGCCCCTGAAGGTGGTGGGGGACGACGGAGGATTGTTAGCGCTAACAATTTGCAGCTCGCACATGAGCGTTGGAGGCAGGAGACCAGGGGCTTGAGCGACTGTCAAGATCTTCTGCAAGAATCCGTCGGATCACTGAAACAACAGCAGGACGGTCAACCGCAAGGGGAGCTGATGAAGTCGAGGCCCAGCAAGTCGACCTCGACCCGTACCGGGACCGCACTGCCCACCTGAAGCCAAACGGCTCTGGCCGCGGACTGGGGCGGCCTGGAAGGGCGCGTGGTCGCGGATCATGACCCAGAGGACATTGCCGCGGCGCCGAGCGAGGGTGAGAACTGCTCGCTGTGCCCTTTGCCTTCCTTCCCCTTCCGGTCTCAGCACGCCTTGGAGATCGGGCAGAAGAATACGCTGACCTGCGCGGAGAGGTAGAGGTCCCGCTGGTGGCCACGGTGGTAGCGGCGGTGTCCGCGCAGGTTCCCGCTGGCCGTCCCGGAGTCCCAGGGGACGGGTGCCAGGCGGGCAAACGCGGGCAGGCGGTCGGGGCCGACAAAGGCGGTGAGTTCACCGCCGGTCGCGGCGACGAACTCCGCTCCAAGAGTGCGTCCCATGCCGGGCATCGCGACACTCGGATCCGCCTGCTCACGTATGGCAGTCCACTCACCCACCTTTTCGTCCGGTTCTTCCCCGCGTACTTCAACCCGCAAAGCCTCGGACGGATCGGCATACTGATCGCCGGAAACCCGGCTGCCCAGGTTCCCCTCTGCCGTCCCTCGGGGCGCTCCGGCGGTGGCGCGGGCGGGTACGGGGCCACCTCCGGCTGCTGTGGCCGCCACCGCCCGACCCCGAGAGCGCGGGCATTGCGGTGCGGCGTGTCGGGCGAGGGTCAGAACATGGTGTTGTCGTTCTTGGAGGTGGGTGGGATCACCTGGAGGACGTCCCAGTGTTCGACGATCTTGCCGTCGGCGTCGAAACGGAAGATGTCGATGCCGGCGTACTCCTCGTCGGGCCAGGTTTGGTGGCAGTGCAGGATCACGTGGTCGCCGTCGGCGAAGGCGCGCTTGACCTCCACCCGCTTGCCGGGGTACTCGGCGGCCATGCGCTCGAAGTAGTCGATGAACGGCTGCTTGCCGTCGCCCACGTGTGGATTGTGCTGGGTGTAGGTGTCGCCGGCGTACTGGTCGATGGCCTCGGCGGGGCGGCACTGGTTGAACATCAGGTCGTAGAAAGCCTGTGCCGTGGCCTTGTTCTTCTGGGGGTCGCTCATGGTGTCACCGTAGGGTCGGGCGCCATGTACGGCACGGTGAGTGCGTCGAGCAGGTGGTCGGCCCCGACAAGGAAGTCGCAACTGCCCCATGCGGCAGCGAAGCGGGCCCGGCTCCGGCCAGCCACCTACGGCGGCCGAGCCGAGCCTGCGTCGCCACAGGCCACGGAGAAGGGGACCACTCGCCCTACCAGGCACAGCGCGCCACGTAGAGCCTGGAGGGACGGGCCAGGGAGGAGGACTTCGATGACCAGCTGCGATGAACCGTTGCTCGCCCCAATCGACGAGGTCTTCGACCAGTGGGAACCCGCACCCGAGGGAACCCGCGCCGGCTGGCACGAAACAGGGCAACTCGAGTCTCATCCGGCCGTGACCACCGACCGCACCTGGAACGCTTACCGCAACGGCACCCTTGCCGAACGCCGCACCATCCGCACCCAACGCGACCGACTCCACCACTGACCCACCCAGCACGCAGCCCCAGCGGCCTCCGGGTCCGAGGTAGCCGGATCCAGCCCTCTCGCCCGCGCACCGCGTGGCCGTCATGTCCGCGCGCAGTCCTGGAACCGGGGAAACGTCCTCGGCCGTGACGTCCAAACGCAGCCGCTTGAACGAGCGGGTGCCGGAAGACTCCGCCCCGGTCCACCAACCGGTCGGCGCTGATCTCCACCACCGCCTCCGGGCGGACCAGGACCGCGTCCAGGACGTCGCGGCACCCCCACGCCGCGGCGAACCGCACCCCGGTCCACGAGTGCCGCGGGACGCCGGCGGTCAGCTGCCCGGCGACCTGGCGGGCCTGCTCCGGGCGCAGCACGACGGTACGGCCCACCGCCCACAGGCGGCCAGTGTCGTCGCGCCGGCCCGAGGACCAGGACCTGCGGGCGGGCCAGGGTGCCGGTAATGGCTCCGACGATCGCTTCGGTGGTGTCCCGACGCCGGACCTTGGACCAGCCGCGATAGTTCGGGAGATAGAACCGGGAAACTGGACGCATGACCGAACGTCGCGCTCTGAGCACCGGCCCGCGCCCCACAACTCCCCCTGCACAGCCCACCGCCGGTCGTCGGGCCCGACTCGCCGCCGAGGCGGCCGAGGTGCCCCCTGCGGCCGCCGAGGTGCCCGCCGCGGCGCCCTGCTCCCTCGGCCGGCGCCAGCTCGGCACGGGGACGGACGCCCCCGCGCCCTGACCGCCCGTCACCGGCCGGGCCAGTTGTCGGCTTGGGGCGGCCCGGCGGTACTGCCCCCGGAAACCGGGCACCGGGCCTCACCCACGCACGCCATATCGGCATGGGCTGAACCCGACCCAGCCGAACGTCCGGCGGGAGCGGGCCGGGGCTGTGCCCGGCCAGGAACCGAACGAGCGGCGCACATCCTCGGTCCAAGTCCATCGTTTGCCAGCACATGAACGTAAAGCGCGTACTTGCCACCCTGGCCCTCGCCGGAGCCACCCTGACCCTTTCCGGCCCCGCTCACGCCGACCCCAACCCCGGCGCCACCTCAGTCGATGCGGAGACTCCCGCTGCGGATTCTTCCGTAGTGGATGCTCCCGCTGCGAATTCTTCCGCAGTGGATGCTTCCGCTGCGGAGGTTCCCGCTGGGGAGGCCACATCCGACGAGGGGATCACCACAATCGAGATTCCCGGCGATGCGGCCGCTAACAACGCAAGCGAAGCCCCGAAGAGGGACAGTCACATCAGCCTCACTAACGGCGTCGTCAATGGCGGAAAATTCGCCTTCGCTGGCGTGACAGGCATCGACAACCAGAATAAGGAATAGGAGAAATGCGGCCCCGAACTCCGCTCTCGGCTTGAGCGTGTGACACAGCGACACAGCGGTTCCAGGCCCCGACTGCGCCCTGTCTGCCGCCCTGCGTCCGTGGGCCTGTTGGCGGGTCAGGGGCGCTGACACGCAACCGGCACCCCTCAGGCACCCAGACCCAACCCGAGGCCACGGCGCCCCCCTGAGCGCCTATCAGACAGCTTCGGGGGAAAGGCGGGGCCGCATGGCGCTGTGCAGCGCCCAGAGAGCCGCATAGCGGTTGGAACGAGGCTGCAGCGGGCCACTCGGCCCGGCCGGAGCGGGTTTCTTCCTTCGCCCCGCAGGGGCGGGCCCCGGCGCGAAGCGCCTTCAAAGGGGCCCGGGAGCGGAGCGACCTGCCCGAAGGGCAGCTCTTCTGCCCGCCCGTGCCCGAAGGGCACATAGGGGGCGGGCCAGCCCGCAGGGCTGTCCATCAACCCCCGCAATTAGGCATACAAGAGGGGCGGCACCCGGCCGCCCCTCCTCACCTATCCGGCCGTCCGGCCCGCTCCTCGCCGCTCCCACCCCGGAGCCACCCCGCCCGTCAGCACGGATGCCATGTCACCCCACGCACAGCCTGAACTCGCGCACGACGCCCAACCCCGGCTGGCCATCACCACCCCGCCCCCGCACAACGGGCACACAGGCTCCGGCGCCACAGCCTTGACCCGCCACCCAAAGCGCGCCGCCACCTCCGGCAGCGAGGCCTCGAAGCAGGCCCGGGTGACGTCATCGAGCGTCGCCTCGGGGCGCTCCAGCCTGGTCAGGATCGCGCACACCGCGAGGCTGACCGCCGCTGTCTCCCCCTCAGACAAGCCCAGACGGGCCAGGAGGTCAGCGCCCCGGTGTACGGTCGCGAAGGCGCCCTCAAGGCCGTACGCGACCGCTTCCGGCTCCTGGACCGTGTAGCCGAGCAGGCCGTCCTGCGAGACGGTCCACGCCTCTGCGGGGTCCAATCGTCGCCCGCTCGATCGCCCGTCGGCATGAAGAGATGTCCCTTGCAAGGGCGGTCCGCGGTAGCGGACCGAATCGCCGGTGAACGCGCCGCAGGCGCCCGGCGATTCGCCCGAAGGGCCCGCCAGGGCCCGCAGGGCGGCGGGCGGGCATCGTGTGGCACCCTGGGCCACGCCCCAGAAGCAAAAGGCCCCTTGTGGAACCGCCGGCCGATCAACGTCTTGATTCTGGCCAGCGTCCATCTCTGATCAGACCAGCCATGCGCGACCGGACCCTTCGCCAGCTCCTCCTCGAGCACGGCGAACAACGCGTCTCTCAGCTTCGGCCGGGACGCCGGGCCTTGAGAACGGACCCCGCTCTGGCCGGCCTCGAGCCAAGCACGACGCCACCGCTGAACCGATCGCACGCTGACCCGTAACTCCTACGCGACCTCCGTACTGCCCCGCCCATCGGCGAACATCGCGACCGCTTCCATCCGGACCCGCTCACGGAACGCTTGCCTCTCCGCGGTCAGACCCCCACCCTGCGGATACCTCATACACCCGGCATACCGCGACGATCACCAACCGTCAGCACCTACGACAAGACAACTTCAAGGTCAGTAGCAGCAGCGTCGCCTGCCGGCCCCTCGCATCCGAACCGAGTCGGAAACCCACCACCATCGTGCCCATCCCACGCTGCCTTCCGCCGACCACCGTCTCACCACGCTAGCCAGACCGCACACGCCCGGGGACAGGACGGCGATGTTCCCTTGGGGCGGGATCCGCCCGTGCAAGGGCCTGTTATGAAAGTCCTGTTCGCGTGGGCTCTGACATCCATGCGGGGCGTCGTTGTCAGTGGTGCCGTGCATGATCGGCGCGTCAGCTTTCCGCGGAGGTAGGGACGTGCCATGCCGATTACAAACCAGCAGGTAGCGGGACACGCCTTCCTGCGGGAGATGTACGAAGACTCGTACTTCCCTGATCACGTGGTCGGCCAGGGGGAGGCGATCCTGTTGCGGCTGTGCGAGCGCATTGAGATCGAGCAGCCGTCGGGCTTGGCGAGCTTGTATGCACTCACCCAGGCTGCGACGGAGGAGTTCAACCTGCTGGACAGGGAGTTCGTGTCGGCCGGGAGCGGGATCGAGACGGTTGCGCGTGAGTGGATCTGTGACGAGTTCTGTCTCGTCGCGTCGGCATACGGGTTCACGAACGCGGATGCGGAGGAGCTGACCGCGGGCCGGGACTGGTGAAAGAGGACGGGGAATGCCGCCTCCGGTCAAAGCCACTCGTCAAGGACTACTGGCACCAGCTGCGGGGAGCGTCATTCGAATCGCTCGGTATCCCTGTCTGGTCCCAGATGTTGAGGGGTTCGAGCCGGCCTGCCTGTTGGTGCGGGTGTGGCCCGGCAGGTGCGCGAGTGCCCCGGTGTCGATGGGGTCAGGAGCGAGTGCCAGCCTCGCTCCGCTTCATGTACTCGTCAGGAGGACACCCCGCGTCCGGGTCCTCTGTAGGGCACATGCTGGGATCCTCTGTGTCTCCGAAGTCCCCGTAGAGGTAGACCCAAACCGTGCACGTCGGATCCTCGGTGAAGGACAGCTGGAGATCATTGCCACGTGTGGCGGTCTCGTCCGGGACGATGAGGCCGTCGCCTCTGGGGCTGACGTAGAAGGCCCAGCGGCCATTGGACAGCTTTTCGGGATGGGCGCAGTCAGCCATCGCCGTGACCTTGTCGAATCCCATGCCAGTGAAGGTGTGTTCCTTCGAGAAGGTCAGGGACGTCCCAGCTGGGCTGGTCCACGTCCCTACCAGCTGCTCCTGGGGAATCTCCGCCGCGTGGATGGCTGCGCCGTACCCGCAAGACGCTGTGAGAACTACCCCAGTTACCGCGAGAACCATCGCCCGCCATCCACGCATGTCCGCAGACCTCTCCCCGAGATTGGATGTCCGGCCTACGGCCGCACCTCCATATATTTGAACATGCTCAAAAAATACCGCTTACCTCGGGGTCCCCGCAAACGACCCTCCAAACCAGCCGCATCACACGGCCTCGACCGGTGATCAGCGCGGCGGGGCGGTCAGACGGGCCTTAGCGCTTTGACCAGTAAGGTTCGCCGGTTTGCTCGGTGCTGGTTGGAAATGACTTCTCTAACCAGCGCGGGGAGGCGGGATTGCGCAACCGGTTCGGGTTCGCAGGCTGACCGAGCAGGAGGGGCAGAAACTCTGCCCCAGCAGGTCCAGGCCGCTGGACGGGCCTCCCCTTCGACGCGGCGGGTCCGCGTACGCGGCGCCCTCACCCCGGTCCGCTGCGAACGGAGCAGGGCTACGGGGTCCACGTCGGGCCCGACGTCTAGGTCCGCCACCGGCTCGGGTAGCTTGAACGCGTTCAAGGCATCGAATTCTGGGGGCGGCCATGCGGGTCACCGCGCGCGAGAGTGTTCATCCGTGGCAGATCGGCCTGGCCGCGTGCGCCGTGGTCACCCCGCTACTGACCTTGTAGGCGTGTTGTCGTCCGTTTGAGTCCGGTCTCGGTGAGGCATCCGTCGATGGTGTTGCTGCGGTATTGGATCTGGCGGAGTCCGTGTCGTAGTGCGCGGATGAGGTGGTCGGGGTCGGTGAAGGCGGTGTTGGCCTGGCTGCTGCGGCGGAGCAGGGACCAAATGCCCTCGACGGGGTTGAGGTCGGGTGAGTAGGGCGGCAGGTAGTAGGCGGTGATCCAGTCCTGAGAGTCGATGAAAGCCCGCATGCGGCGGTCTTTGTGGACGTTCAAGGTCCCAGATGAGGACGATGGGCCCGCCGAGTGGCTGGTGGGCGGCGATCAGGAGGTCGCGGTAGTCGGTCCAGGTGAAGCTGCGCCGGCCGCCTTGCTTGTGGTCGGTGTGCCTTCTGGGCCGGTAGATCAGGCGGGAGCGTTCGCCCGCTTTGTAGCAGGTCAGGGCCGCGATGGAGTAGCGGCGTTGGGAGCGTCCGCGGACCCGGATGACGGGTGTGTCTCCGCGTTTTGCCCAGGTCCGTGAGGTCGGCGGCGTCATCGAGAATCCTGCTTCGTCTTCGAAGACGATCCAGGCCTTGAGCGCCGCCGCGGTGCTTCCACCTGTGGCCAGGTCTCCTTCACCCAGCCGGCCACCGCTTCCTCGTCACGCTCGAAAGCACGGCGGGCGGGAATCTGATGGCTCCAGCCGTGCCGCCGCAGCATCTGGGAGATACCCGACAGGGTCATGGTCTTGTGGAACCTTCGGCCGATGAGCGTTTTGATCCGGGCCAGGGTCCATCTCTGGTCCGGCCACCCGTGGGCGACCGGCCCCTTGGCCAGCTCCTCCTCAAGGACCGCGAACAAGTCCTTGCTCAGCTTGGGACGACAGGCGGGGCCTTGTGAACGCAGAACTGGCTGACCGTTTTCCTGCCACGAATCGCGCCGATGACCGTTTCGGTGGTGTCGCGTCTTCTGATCTTGGTCCAGCCGCGGTAGTTCGGGAGATATTTGCTGTTCAGGGGCTTGATGACCAGTCCTTCGACGCCGGATACGTCGGTCCATTCCTCGAGCCACTCCCGTGCCTTGGTCACGTCCGTGGTCATCGGGCACAGCGTCCACGGCGAAGCCAGCCCGCGTGCAGCGAACAGAACCTCCAGCCGTCGGCGGCGTTCCCGGTACGGCAGGGAGAGCACCTCGACACCACCCTCGCTCTGGAGAACGTCGAACGCCACGAAGTAGGCGGGCAGGCGGGCAGCCAGCGCGGGGGCGGTGCGGGGGCGGTGCGGGCGCGGGCGGCGGCCCGGCGCTGCAACCCCTCGAACGACAGCGCGCCGGCCTCGGGATCCCAGACAAGCACCTCGCCGTCCAGGACCAGGCCGGGCGGCAGCTGCTCCGCGGCCGCGACGAGATCGGGGAACTGGTCCTGGACCAGGGTGCCGCGCCGGGTCTGGAGCAGCACCTGGCCGCCCGGTTCGGACGGGGTGAAAATCAGCATCCGGTGCCCGTCGAATTTCTGCTCATAGGCCACCCCGGCAGCGAGCAGGCCCGCGGGCGGGATCGTCTCGGCGCCTGCGCGAGCACGGCGCAACCGGTGGATGCAGCGTCACGTTGGCCCTCTCCTGGCCCCCCTTCCAGAGTCCCCGAGCCGCCCGCCGCTCCGGAACCCAAGATCGAACCCCCTGCGCACGACACTCCGCAAGCAGGGGCTCGGCAGGTGTACGGAACCTTCCCGCAGGTGTCAAGCCACGACTTCCTGTGACATGACCAGCCCGTCAACATGACGCCTACTGGAAGCAGACAACGACGGCACCTCCCACCAGCCCCCACCTGCGAGGAACGCTCCATGTCCCACACCACGCCCCACCCCCGCCACGCCCGGCCCACGCGACGCACCTCCCGCTACCTGCTCGCCTTCGCCTCGGCCGCCTTCATCACCGGCGCCGTCGCCCTGCCCGCCACAGCAGCAACCGCCCCCACAGCCCCGCCCGCGGTCGCAAGCCTCCTCACCGACACACCCGGAGCCCCCGAGGACACCATCGAGTACGGCGACTACGACGCCCCCAGCGACGGCATCATCCACCCTGGCGGCAATGGCGGCAGTGACGGCAACAAGTACCGTGACCCCGCTGGTGGCGCCTACGGACCGGACACCTGCCTGCCGGGCTACGTGTGGCGCGAAGGCTACGACGGTGACACACAGTGCGTCACACCCGAAGAACGCGACGTAGCCAAAGCCAGCGCCAACTAACGCTCAGCCGCAGCGGCCCCCGCCGAGGCGGGGGCCGCACTCGCACAGAAAATCGAACACATGATGGAGTAGGGGAATCCGCACAACAGGAGCGCGCCATGACCTCCCCCACCCCCGCCGCCAGACCCCAACCCGTCACGTGGGCGCCCAGCCAAACCGGACCCCGCACAAATGCCACGCCCCCACATGCAGGTACGGGGTAGGGGCCAGCCCCTTGTGCGAGGCCCGGAAGGCCGCACGGCGGGCCCTGTACGGGAGCTGACCGTGTCCGTGCTGCCGCCCGACCTGCCGCGCCTGCAAAAGCTGGTCACCCACCTGCGCGGCAAGCTGAGCAGGGCGGAGAGAGCACTGACCGCCGCCGAAGCGGCAGAAGCCCTCGGGCCAGCGCCGGCCCCCGCTGGAGCCGCCCGCATGGCTGGTCGAGCGCGGGATCGGCACCGGCCGGCCCGCCTCCACCCCGGAAACTGCTCGGACACCGGCAACCGCTGCGCCCCCGCCACCCCCGAGCAGATACGGCAGCTGCTGACCCAAGGCGTGCCCGCGTGCATCTACTGCCGACCGGACACCACCCTTGGCGTATTCGAGTGACCGGGTACCGGCAGGGTGGAGGAATGAGCCCCATGCGTGTGGTCGTCTACCCACCCGACAAC
Organism: Streptomyces sp. cmx-11-4; assembly: GCA_049998195.1. GTDB lineage: Bacteria > Actinomycetota > Actinomycetes > Streptomycetales > Streptomycetaceae > Streptomyces. The sequence goes on along the minus strand of JAEBET010000015.1, from coordinate 82,687 downwards.
CAGGGCGGACGCCGCGTCCGCTGCGACGGCGAAATCCTCGGCCGCGCCCTCGGCCCCGGCGACCTCATCGAGTTCATGCGGCGGGCCGGCCTGAACCCCGACGTCGTCCGCCTGGACGATCCGCTGCTGATCGAGTGGCACGGCGGCGGGCCGACCGTCTGGAGCTCCGACCCCGAGGAGTCATGAGAGCAGCAGTGCGGGCCGCCACCCCGGCGAGGGTGGCGGCCCGCACTGCGGCTCCGGTCAACGGCTCCGGCAGCAGAGGCCGGCTACCGGTGGATCACCGCGCACGGCTGACCCTGCACGACGTTGAACTCCACGCACAGCTTCGTACCGAGGGCGAACTTCTTCCCGCCCTTCCACCTCCACCCACCGTGGAGAGCTTGGTCAGGGCCGCGCACCGGGTTGCGTCCTTCCACCCTGTGAGCTTGCCGTTTAACCTCGGGCAGGGACCGGACCCCGGTTGCGGATGCTGAGCGTGCGCCGAGTCCACTCACCGCAGTGATCGCACGAATTGCGGTGGCGGAGGCCTGCGAGGACGTGTGACGGTTCGGCCCATGGGCAACTCCAGGGCGTATCCCGTCTTCCAGACCACCGACGCAACCATGGCGTACACGCGGGCCAAGCACCTGCGTACGTTGATGGCGGAGTGCGAGGGCAAAGCCGGGCTCTACGCCGAGCTACGAACGGTCGAAGACGTGCGGCAGATGGTTGCGGTCCTGCCGGAGGCGAACTTCGACTACTTGGACATGCGTACCGGTCCTGCGGGTGAGGACCTCTGGTTCGACCTCGACGTGACGACCGCAGGCGCCGCCGCACTGGAGGCACACCTGCCGCTGGATGCCATGGCAGACGTTCCGACGGGGACCGTGGAGGAGCGTTTCGTGGCGGCTCTTGGCCAGGGCATCGCCGACATCTGCTGGCGCGGCTTGTGGCCGGAGCACCCGGAGGCAGACCAATACGCGAGCGCGAACTACGACGGAGTTCAGATCGTGTTCCACGGCGAGGAAGCCCAGTTGAACGGGTGGACTGAGCATCACACTGTCTTCGTCCACGGCGGCAGTAACCACGGAGCCCTGACCAGAGCCCAGGAGCTCGCCGCGCGCATCGGCAGCAAGGTCTTGGGCGAGCCACAGCTCGGATGGTGACATGACGGCACGGCGAGAGGGCCGTTGGCCAGCTCGAGCGGCAGACGGGGTGTACGCCCTCCAGCACTGCCAGGGGGGTGGACACCCCGTCCGCCGCCTTAGGTCCCAGCCACGGTCAGCTTGATGTCTATCCAGTTCGTCGGGGTCTGGTGCCGACCTTGTGGTGGGCGGGTCGGGTGTAGGACTCGCCGGTCGCGAGGACACGTCCGACGTCGTAGCGGTGGCGGGCTGTCGGTTCTTCGAGCCGAGCGGGCGGCCGGGGGCGGGTACCGCTGGCGGCGCCGAACGACCCGGTTATGTCGCGGCGACCACCCTTGTAACTGCGCAGCACCCTTCGGCGGCCATACGGCGACCGGCCCTGCTACGTGCTGCCACAGGGGCCGAACGCGCACTTCCCCGGCCTCCGCGAGTCCCGAGTGTCCGAGCGGACTACCCCGGCCGCACAGTTCATCCGTTTGGGGCGTTTAAGTGGCTGCCTTGAACGCCATCGACTTCTCTTGAGCTGCACCGGTACAGCGTCCCGAGTGGGAGGTGACCGATGTACAGGATGTACGCCGAACATGTGCAAGCCGGTACCCAACTCTTGTGGCACGCCGTTGACCGCAACGGCAACACCCCGTGCCGTCGGATGCTGACCAAGCAGGCTGCTCCGCTGCCGGAGGGCGTGCGGACCTGCGAGGAGTACTGCCGCGGTTGCATGGACGCCGTCGCCGCGGCAGCGCCGTCTTGTGTTCCGACGGGTAGGGCCGTTCGGCAGAACGCGGGAGATCGTTCACTCCCAGCCCGAAAGGGGCCACACTCGTGATCACTGACACCTTCCCGCAGGGGGGCCAGCCCCAGGCACGCCTCATTACACGCTGGCGCCAATCGGCCGATCAGCACCTCACCCCCACGAAAAGGTCGTTGATCGTGACGTGGATCAGCTTCGGCGTCACATGGGGAACCGTGCGAATCATCACCCACGGCATTCGCGGCGGCTGGCTGCCCTGGGGGAACATCTCCGCCGGAGGCAGGCACCTGCACCACTACAACATCGGCATCGCTACCCTCGCCGGCGTCGGCCTTGTCGCCGTGCGTGGCGACGAACGTGCCGTAGGCCACCCCGCGGTCGCCACCGCCTACGGCGCAGGAACCGCACTCATCGCCGACGAATTCGCCCTGCTCCTCGATCTGCAAGACGTCTACTGGACCAGACAAGGGCGCCTGAGCGTGGACGTCTCCATCGGCATCCTCTCCGTACTGGGCGCCTACCTGACGGCCGTGCCCTTCTGGCACGAGTGCGCTCGGATAACCCGCCACCACGTGGCCTCCGCCGCCAAGCAAGGCCTGACAACCACCACGTAAGAAGCCGTTGCCATACCGATCATGGAGTCTGTCGATCGAACGGGAGTCTCGATCGGGTGATCGCGGGCACTGCCCGGTATGAGAGCAGGGCCTGGCGGTATACGGGGAAAATCCAGGGGAGCGGACGGCCGCGCGCTGCTACGGTCGGGCGCTATGAGCTGGCTCCCGGATAACTTCGTCCATCCCGTCCTGGTACCGCTGCCGGGCAGTGGTCATCACCTGCGGCCGATCCGGGAGGCGGACACCCCGCTCGACTATCCGGCTGTGATGGGTTCGCGCGAGCGGCTGTGGACCATCTTCGGCCCAGCCTGGGGCTGGCCCGCGGCCACCATGACCTACGAGGCCGACCAGGCCGACCTGTTGCGGCACGAGAAGGAGATCGCCGCGCACCAGTCTTTCAACTACGCGCTGTTCGACGCGGCGGAGACAGCTCTGCTCGGCTGCGTCTACATCGACCCACCGGAGAGGGCCGGCGCGGACGGCGAGATCTCCTGGTGGGTGGTGGACGAGCTGGTGGACAGCAAGGTCGAGCAGGCCCTCGACGAGCTGGTGCCGCAGTGGATCGCCGCCGCCTGGCCGTTCGAGCAGCCGCGCTTCCTCGGCCGAGAGATCTCCTGGTCGGACTGGCTCGCCCTGCCGGAGCACCCCGACGCGTAAGTAGCTTTTGTCGTTATGCTCTGGGGGCTTGGTGCTCGAACGGCCGTCTCGATTGGGTGGTCGTCGGGTGCTCGGCGCATGCGAGGAGGGCCTCCTGAACAGCTCGCTGGTGTCGAATCACCGAGCATCAGGAGGCCCTGGTGTCGCAGTCTTGCGTGCCGATGCCCGTGCAGTCCGCCGCGGGTACTCGGGAGTGTGACTGTTCTGGCTCACCGGTTCGGAAATGCTGCCGGCAATCGCTTGCGAGAGCGTCGGTATCCGAGCGACATGACGGACGCGGAGTGGGTGGTGGTGCGGCCGCTGCTGCCGGTGCCGGGTTGGATGCAGGGCCAGGGCGGGCAGCCGGAAGCGTACTGCCACCGGGCGATGCTGGACGCGATCGGCCATCTCGTGGACAACGGCATCAAGTGGCGGGCGATGCCGGCCGACTTCCCGCCGTGGGACCGGGTTTATGCGTTCTTCCGCCGCTGGCGCGATCGCGGCCTGATCCGGGAGTTCCATGACCGGGTGCGCGGGCAGGTCCGGGAGAGGGCAGGGCACGATGCCCTGCCGACGGCTGGGGTGATTGATTCGCAGTCGGTCAAGGCGGATGCCGTGGTCGGCGCCGGCACCCGTGGCTTCGACGGCGGCAAGCTGGTCAACGGACACGAGCGGCACGTCGTGGTCGACACCCTCGGCCTGCTGCTGGGCGTGATGGTCACCGCTGCGGATGTGGGCGATCGCGCCGCTGCCCACATCCTGCTGGAACAGGTGGCTGCCGCTCACCATGGCCTGGCCCTGGTCTGGGCCGACGGCGGCTATACCGGCAGTCTGATCGAGCACTGCCTGGCCGCGTTCGCCCTGGTCCTGGCGATCGTCAAGCGCAGCGACAGCATGAAGGGATTCGTGGTGCTGCCCAAGCTGTGGATCGTCGAGCGTCTCTTCGCGCACCTGATGCGAAGCCGCCGCCTGGCCCGCGACTTCGAGCGTCGTATCGCCCGTGCCGAGGCGATGATCTGCTGGTCGATGGCCGCCCTCATGACCCGTCGCCTGGCCCGGCCACACCGGGGTCGAGGGTGAACCGGCCGGGTGCGGGCTCGGCCAGCCAGCCTCGGGCGACCAGGCGTTTCGCCTTCGACCGCAATGCCTCCACCCGCGCCGGCACCACGTCCATGCCGAACACTGCGGCCATTTCCTGGCAGGTCAGCGGCCCCTGGCCGAGACGGACACGGTCCGCGACGGCTTGAAGGATGCACTGGTAGTCGACCGACAGCACCGAAGAGGCGACCCCCTCACGCCACACCGGCACCTGCCATTTCGGGTTGGCCGCATCACGGGACGCCGGCTGCCTGTCCGCCTCCCGAGGCCCGGCGGCGGCTCGTGGGCTGGCGTCAGCGGCGCTGTCCGGAGCCAGAACCCTATCGACCCGCCGCCGGGAGGTGGATCTTCGTGGTCAGTCCGCCGCGGGACCGTCCGAGGGCATGGTCGGCAGGCTCGCCGACCGCGGCCCCTTTTGACGGGCCCCGGCGGCGTACTGGTGGGCACGGACGATGGTGGAGTCGACCGCGACGACCCAGTCGAGGTCGCCTTCGGCGTCAGCCTGGGCGAGCAGGGCGGTGAACACCTTCTCCCAGGTGCCGTCCGGCCCACATGCGCAGGCGGTTGTGGGCGCCCTTCCACGACCCGAAGTGCTCGGGAAGGTCCATCCACGGCGTCCCGGTGCGGTATTTGAACGCGATCGCGTCGATCAGCTGCCGGTGATCACGCCACCTCCCACCCCGCCGAGGTGTCCGGTTCGGCAGCAACGGCTCAATGCGTGCCCCCTGGGCGTCAGTCAACGACACACATCAACCAACGATCAGATGATCTGAAGGAAACGGCCTAGGGCGGCATGGTGCACCAAGGGAGTTCCGGACGGTCCTTCGTGCGGACGGCGGGCAGCCAGGCCGTGGACGCCGTGTCCGTGCTAGGGAGGCGGATTCGGAACCAGACGGTGGAGTGCAGGTCCGCCTCGTCGATGATGGGCCGGCCGTCACGCAGCCGGCATTCCGCCTCGAGGACGTCGCCGTGCCACACCCGGGTGACTACGACGTTCTCGGCCGTGTAAGGCCGACGCGGGTCTTTCGCGAGGCCCAAACTGCAGAGGGGGGCGCGGTCCTCGCGGTCCTGGCAGCCTCGCTCGGCGTTGAACACCAGGACCGTAGCCGGTCCTTGGTCTAAGCCGTCCTGGTCCGGGGGCCACCACAGCGCGGCCGCCGCCGTCGAAGACGCGGTGAGGGCGAGGAGGGTGCCGACGAGCCCGGTGCGGAAGCGAGACCGGGGGCGTGACGGGCGGCGGCCGGGCTGCCCGGCGGCGGCCCGGATCCGTTCCAGCAGGTTTTCGGCCGTGTGCACGGCCCGGGCGGCGTGGGTGGGGGCGAGGCAGTCGGCGGCCATCGCGCGCCAGAACTCCGGCACGGCGTTGTCCATCCGCAGGGGGGCCCTGCCCTCGGCGTACTCCTGCGCGGCGGCGCTCCGCGCGGCGGGCGTCGCACCGGGGAACGGCGAGACCCCGGCGGCGAACACCTCGTGGATCACGATCCCGAGTGCCCAGATGTCGGCCGTCGGCCTGACTTGGACACCCCGCTCCCCGAGCGGCTGCCGCCACCGCTCGGGGGGAAGGTAGTCCGGGGTACCCACGGGGGCCGCGTAGCCGTGCGTGCCGCTGAGTTCGATGGCGAATCCGAAGTCCGAGAGCCTCACCTCGCCGTCCTGGTGGACGAGGATGTTCTCGGGCTTGAGGTCGGTGTGCATCCAGCCGGTACGGTGCAGGTGAGCGAGGCCCTCGCAGATGCCGGTGACGATCCGGCCGCCCTCGCTTTCAGTGATCTCCGTCGCGAGCAGATCGCGCAAGCTGCACGTGGCCCGTTCCATGACGAGGACGAGCGCGCCGTCGAGGGATGGCTGGGCCGGTGCACTCAGCACGAGGGTGTCGAGGAGCCTGACGAGCCTGGGATGCTGCGCCCCGCGGCCGACCTCGACCTCGCGGCGGGCGGCTTCGGCCACGTCACGGGCCTGGCGAGGTGCCAGTCCGGCGGTCGGCATGACCTTGAGGGCGACCTCAGGACCCTCCGCCCGGCCCGCCGGCCGTGCTGCGTAGACGGTGGCCCAGCCACCGGCACCGATCGGCTCGTCGACGACCCAGCCGCCCACGCGGTGCCCGCGGGGCAGGAGTTCGGAGCGGCCACTGCCCCACGAGGCGGACCTGTGGTGCAGGGTCACCACGGCCTACCGCCCGGCCGCGGGTTGGTTTCGCCGCGGCAGCAGCGCTAAATGATCCTCCCTGATGATGCCGAACTTCAGCGCCACCCCGACGACGGCCTCGCGCTTGCCGTTCCTGCGGTCCGCCCGCCCGGCCCCGTCGGGGGCGGGGGCAAGCACCCGCAGCTTCTCGTCGGCGAGGTAGTCGATGTGCGAACTGACCGCGCGGGCCGTCAGCCTGGCGCACGCGGCATGTCCGCGGAGCCTCTCGACGATCTGGGGCGTGGTCGGCACCGCGACGGGCCAACGGTCATCACGCAGCCACGGTTCGCAGAGCGCGACGAGCACCAGAAAGTAGGTGGCGGTCTCGTCCAGGGAGTACGCCGTCAGGGTGCGGCTCTCCCCGGACCCGACCATGGCGCGTGGGTCGAGATACACGTGGTCGGGGGCGAACACCTGGAAGAAGACGGGGGTGTCGCGGCGTGAGGGCAGCACCACCCGGGAGAATTCGAACGGGATGGGTGCTCCGGCCCGGCGCGGCGGAACGCGCAGGTACTCGCCCGCCCCTTCCGGGTTCTGCACGAGATAGCTGTGGGTGGCGCTGAAGTTGCTCAACTGCCAGTGGTCGTCGGTCGCGTGGATCTCCCCGGCAAGGCGGGAGACCGTCGCGTCGGCGAAGCGGAGTTCGACCGGCGTGGTGGACGAGCCGCGGCCGAACCGCGCGCGTTGCCCCGGACCGAGCCTGAGGGTCGTCGGGGCGCCATCGCCCGTTTCCGCCAGGTGCACGACAATCCCACTCAACGGTCCGCTCCCCCATGCCACGTGCCCGCCGTTGCCCGATACAACGAACGGTACCGTCTGCGCGCGGGGGTCCGCTGGGTGCCATACGTCACGTTTCGCACCCGCCGCACGGCCCCACACCGTGCGGCGGCGTTCACGGAGCGGGAGCCCCTGACCTCAGGGGGCCACGACCCGGTCGCCGAAGGGGGTCCAGGGCTGCCAGCCACCGCTCGGGCGAATCTGCACGCGGGTGCGTACCCGGCCTTCGGTGGTCACCGCGAAGAACCATGGAGCCGCCCGGTCGCGTCGGCCGCGGCGGACGGCGTGGCGGCGAGTACGACGCCGGGTTCGCCGAACTCCCCGCCGGCATCCCAGCCGCCGCCGGGCGCGGTCTGCCAGCGGTGATCGAGCCGGTCGCCGCCGGGGGCCAGCGCGAACGCCTCCAGCCTGCCGTCGGCGCTGGGAACGAGCAGCGGGGCCGCGGCCGACCAGCCGAACAGCGGCCGCCAGTCACCCCATCCGCCGCTCGGTTGAGCCTGGCTGCGGTGGAAGGAGGCCACGCCGGACGGGGCGATCGCGGCGACGGTGAGCCGGCCGCTGCCGTCGCGCGTCACTCGCGGAGCCGCGTCGGCCGCGGTGCCGAATCGGATCCACGCGGACCAGTCGCCGCCCGGCGCCCGCTGCCACCGGTGGCGGGTCTCCGCGCCGCCGGGTTCAAGGGCGAACACCTCCAAGCGGCCGTCCGCGTTCACCACGACGACGGGCGGGGCTGCGGCCGGACCGCCGAATCCGGCGTCCCATGGATCCCAGGTCAGCGCCCCGGGCACCCACTGCCGCCGCCGGGCGATGACACCGCCGCCGGGGCTCAGCGCGTAGGCCTCCAGCCGGCCGTCGGCGTCGCGGGCGACGGCCGGGGCGGCCCCGGCCGGGCCCCCGAACTCCTCCCAGTCGTGCCAGCCGCCGTCCAGCCGCTGCACCCCGGTTGTGCAGGCTGGCGCTCCGCGGAGAGGGAGATCACCTCCAGCCTGCCGTCGGTGTTGCGGCCGAGCGTGGGGACCGCGCCGGCCGGTCCGCCGAATGGCTCCCAATCCGACCAGGTGTCGGCGTCCGGGTCGAGCTGGACGCACCGCAGCATCGAACGGTCACCAGCGTCAAGGGCGAAGAGGGTCAGGCGGTTCTGGACGTCGAGAGCGGCGACCGGGTTGTCGGGGCTCTGCCACGAGGGTGGCGTGTCCTGCCGGTGGAGCGGGGCCAGGTACAAGCCGCGCCGGAACCAGCCCGCGGCGCCGGCGTACCACCGGTGCCCGTCGGTGACCGGTTCGACGGCGTGACCGGGCACGTGCCCTGCGTATCCGTCGAGGTGAAGCGGAACGGGTCCCGGGAGGCGAGGACGTCGGTGCCGTCGTACCCTCCCCTTGGCCCGATGAACAGGTAGTCCCACCCGTCGCGTTCGACCACGAAGGGCGACTCGGTGACGGAGACACCGGTGGCGTCGGTGATCTGGTCGGCGTACGCGATGCCGGGCTCGCTCCAGTGCAGCAGGTCCTCGGACCGGCGGTAGCAGACCAGGTGACGGCCGTCGGCGGCGGAGAGTTCGGTGTAGTACATGACCCACTCGGCGCCGATCCGAACGACCATGTGGCCACTCGCGGCGAGCCCCCGGAACAGCGGTCCCGACGGCACACGGGTCCAGGTGCTGTAGTGCTGGGAGATGAAACCGGTGGTCGGGCAGGCGGCCGCGAAGGCTGCCGCCTGGCCCGTGGTCTGGGCAGAGGCGGCCCGCGCCTCGGCCGGCGCCGCCACCGCGAGCCCCGGCACCAGGATCGCAGTCGCCACGAGGAGCGCACCGACGGCACGTCTCGACAGATGTCCAGTGAGGCGTCAGGAAAGACCGAGCAACACGTGACGTCCTCCCGTCACGCCTTGCGCAGGCGCGCGATGACGCCGTTGATGTCGCGCTCCAGCATGTCACCGCGGACGAAGTGGCCACCATCCAGCTCGTGCCACTCGTGCGGGATGCCCACGCGGCCGAGGTGGTACCGGAAATCCCGCTGGGTGGCGAGCACCGTCCTCTCGTTGGCCTGGTCCCACCAGCTGACCGGATCGGGGCTGGTACCGGCAACCAGGAAGATCCGCTTGTGCCGGTAGCTCTCGATGCGCTCGATCGGATTGTCGGCGCTGACCCGGGCCTGGTCCCACGGCACCCCGTAGACCGTGCCGCCGCCCAGCTCCACCGCGGCGGACGACGCGTTGGCCCAGTGCGTCACGACGTCGCCGTTGGGTCCGCGCAAGTCGGCCGGGCCGGAGTGGGCACTGACCGAGGCGAAGTGGCCGTAGTACTTGGCCGCGTACTTCAGCGCACCGAAGCCGCCCATGGAGAACCCGGAGACGGCGCGGCCGTCGTACTCCGCGTACGTACGGAAGTTCGCCTCGACCCACGGCAGCAGCTGCCCTATGTGGAAGTGCTCCCAGTTCCGGGGGCCGACGCGGGAGCTGACCGGGTTGGAGTACCAACCCGCGCGTCCGCCGTCCGGCATCACGACGATGAGGTCCTTCCAGGCGGTCAGGCCCCGGATGTTGTGATGCGCGTCGAAGGTGATGAAGTCCTGCTGTCCGCCGTGCAGCAGGTAGAGGACGGGGTAACGGCGTCCGCTGGTGTGGTAGCCGTCGGGCAGCAGAACGTTGACAGCGGGGTTCCAGCCGATCGAGGCGGTCTGGAACCGGTAGTACCACATCCGGTGATCGCTCTCGCTGCGTTCCACGATGCGCAGGCCGAAGCCGTCGCCGACGGCCGCGGCCGACGGCGCCGCCGCGAGGACGCCTCCGGCCCCCAGGGACGCTGCGGCGGTCAGTCCGCCGGCGTACCTGAGAATGCTCCTGCGGGTGGGGTTCTGCGCGGTCACGGTGACCTCCTGTGGGCGAGCGTGGTTGGGCATCCGGCCGCCGTCCCGGCGGCACCGGCGATTCGGAAGCTAGCGCTGGCTGCCAGGCATGAGTATCCGGAACCTTACGGACTGACAGACACGACTCGCGGCCGCTACCGCCGCACCGCACCGTACGCGGGCAGCGCCCCGCGGGCCGCTGGAATGCCGTGGCCGCCGACAGGTTGGCGGAAATCCCCCAGGGTGAGCCCGCCTCGCCGCCGAGCCGGCCCCCGGTCCCGACACAGCGCCCCAAGAGCCCGCGGCACCTCACTCCCCCAGCCGCCGCCCCCTGGGAACCGGGACGAACGCCGTACGCTGCCCGGAGTGCCTGTTTGTGTACGTCGCTACTGTCTCCCTGTCGTCGTCGGGGGTAACCCCGGACTGAATGAGGGGTGGGACAGTGAAGAAGACCTGGTTCGAAGAGGTGTTCCACAGGAGACCGCATCCGGTGCTGCGTCTGCTGGGCAACCTGGCACTCTGTGCGGCCCAGTCAGTCTTCGTCATCGCCGTGATCACGCACTTCCATAGTGGGTGGCGGTGGCTTGTTGTCCCGATGGGGCTCTGGGCGATGGCGGCCGACGGCCGGGGCGTGGCCTTGGCCGTGCAAGACCTGCGGCGGCGCGACGCCGCCCTGGCGCCGGAGTGACGAAATTCGCTGACTGACCGCCTCGGCCACACCCGGAGAGGAAGGACACGACCCGGCGCCTTGGCCGGATCAACCAGCGCAGCCTTCACCGCGCTGAGTCTGAAGCTCAGCGTGGGATCCGGGACTGGAGGGCGGGGTTCAGCTCACAGCTGGGCTTCGTCGACCAGGTCACCGCATAGGTCAACGTCAACCGGCCGCGGTAGCAGGACCCTGGCCAAAGAGCCGCACATCCGCCCTCGTCACGTCCAGCCATAGCCGCTTGAAGCGCAGCAGGTGACGGATGACTCTGCCGTGGTCGATGGCGCGATCCGCGCTGACCTCGGCCTCCAGCTCCGGACGGACCGCCGTGACATCGAGGACGTCGCAGGACCCCCACGACGCGGTGAACCGGGCCCCTCCCACGGGTGGCCGGGGTTCGGCGGGGGCCAGGTGCTCCGCGACCTGACGGGCCGCCGCCGGGCGCAGGGGCACCGTCCGGCCGGCCGCGCAGAGCCGGCCCGCCGCATCGTGGCGCCCAAGGACGAGGAGACCGGGGCGGGTCAGGGTGCCGTGACGCGCCGATGATCGCTTCGGTAGTGTCACGTCTTCTGATCTTGGTCCACCCGCGATACCAGGGGCAGCGGCTGGCTGGGCACGCGGCCGGTGCGAAGGCAGTCGACCAGGTACCAGCGGGTCGCCGAGTCCGCGGCGGCCGAGCGGCGCCAGCTGCGAGGCCGCCCGCCGACCGGGTCAGATGACCGTGCAGATGGCCTCTGTGGCGGTACGGATCAGCCTGTTGGCGCTGTAGTCGTACACCTGCGGACGGAAGCAGACGGTGTACCCCTCCTTCATGTCGAACTTGCACTCCGCCCACGTGTCGTAGCCGTTGTTGTCGACGCAGTGCGGGGTCTCACGGGAGTAGTTGACCGTCCAGTCCGCGCGGGCCGCAGCGCTGTCCTGCGCTGTCTCCTGCAGCCATGGGAAGCGGGGCGGCCATCGCTGGATCGGCCAGAGCTGTCAGGACTGTGACGGTGCCTCTCGCGAATGCACCTGTCGGGACACGCCCGCCGATCCAGCGGCAGCGAGTACCGCCCCAGACAGTGGCCGACAGATCAAAACCAAGGCACCAGGGCCAGTCGTAACGCGGGTCAGGCCACCGCCCGAAGGGGCACCCGAACATCCTCACAGTCGTACCGGGTGGCGACTGCCCTGTGCTGTTTCAGCTTCCCGATGCAGCGTTCGACGGTGTTGCGCTGGCGGTACGGCTCGCGGTCGAAAGCCGGCGGGCGACCGCCGACTCGGCCGCGTTTACGGCGCTTCGCACGCTGGTCGTCCGGCTGGGCGATCGTTGCCTTGATCCCGCGTTTACACAGGTAGACGCGGTTTGCGCGACTGGAGTACGCCTTGTCGCCGCGGGCCCGGTCCGGGCGGGTGCGCGGGCGCCCGGCTCCGGTGCGGGCCACGTTCAGGGCCTGCAAGAGCGGGATGAGCATCGGGCTGTCCCCGCGCTGGCCGGGCGATGTCAGCCAAACCAGCGGTCGGCAGCGGTTGACCGCCCACGCGCCGTCCGCGTCCGGGGCGGTGGAATCGGCGCCGGCTTGCAATGCTCTCAGGATCTTCGACCAGGTCCCATGGCCGACCAGCGGCGGTGGCGTTGATAGACGGCCTGCCAGGATCCGTAGCGTTCGGGCAGGTCACGCCATGGAATCCCGGTCCGGGTCCGGTAAAGCACGCCGTTGACCACGGTCCGGTAATCGGCCCACCGACCGCCTGGGGCACCGGTCTCCGGGAGCAGCGGGACTATGCGATCCCACTGAGCATCCGTCAGTTCATGCCGACGCACCATGGCCGACTCTTGCCCGCAACGGGAGTAGATCCACCATCCAGGCAAGAGCCATCAGACACTGCCTAGTGCCGCACCGGAAGTGTTCGCCGGGTTGCGGACTTTGGGCCCCGACGCGATCGAATGCCGGGGCGGGCGGTCCATTGAGCACCGCGGGGCCTCGCGGCAGATTCGGACGGGCCGGGCCATGTTCCTCCGGCAACGCCATCCGGCCAGGCAAACCACAATTTTTTTCTAGAAACTCACTCCACATCCAGGCCCAGAGGAACCATACTGACGCCGTTCCGCGGCCCCAAGTCATACGGCCTTCAGGGTCCATCTCACTCCAAGGAGACGCATGAGAATCACACGGGTCGGCCTCCTGGCAGCGGCGGCGGCAGCGCTGCTGCTCGCACCGATCGCGCCCGCGCCCGCCTCGGCCTCCGCCCTGGCTCCACAGGCGAACGCGGCGGCCGACCGGCCGGACTTCTTACTTCCCTTCCCCTGTAACAGCGTGATCGAGCTGAAGACCTACCGAGGTCACAACCCGGACGACAAGAAGATCGACATGTATCGGCAGGGCATGCGGGAGGGCAGCCCCATCCTGGCCTCAGCCGACGGCTACGTGCACGAGAACTTCTCGCCGGGCGGGTTGGAGATCCGGCACGGCGGCGGATGGTTCACCACGTACATCCACATGACCGGCGTGGCGAAGGCCGGCACGTGGGTCAAGCGCGGCGACGTGGTCGGCTACATGGGGGACGTCGGATCGGAAGGCAAGCCCCACCTGCACTACGAGCAGCTCTACAACCCCAGTAGCGACCAGGACGCCGACAACCAGCACATCGTCAACCCCGTCCTTCAGGGGCAGGGGCCGTTGGTCATGAACCCCGACAACCCGATCACCATGACCAGCACGAACTGCGGTGTGTCCGCCGGCAGTAGCCTGTTCGCCCAGTCCCCGGACCGTTCCGGTGTGTTCCAGTGGTCCGGAAACGCCACCACCTGGAACAAGGTCGGCGGAGCATCCGGGACGCTGTACGCGGGCGGAGCAGGCGTGTTCGCCACCAACCCCACCAACGGCGACCTCTACAAGATGAACGGCCCCAACAACTGGACCAAGGTCGGCGGACCCGCCAAGACCTTCGCCGTCACCGGCAACGGCCTCTTCGGCCTCTCACCCGACGGCAGCGCCGTCTTCCAGTGGTCCGGAAACGGCACCACCTGGAACAAAGTCGGCGGAGCATCCGGAACACTCTACGCAGGCGGAGCAGGCCTCTTCGCCACCAACCCCACCAACGGCGACCTCTACAAAATGAACGGCCCCAACAACTGGACCAAGGTCGGCGGACCCGCCAAGACCTTCGCCGTCACCGGCAACGGCCTCTTCGGCCTCTCACCCGACGGCAGCGCCGTCTTCCAATGGTCCGGAAACGGCACCACCTGGAACAAAGTCGGCGGAGCATCCGGAACACTCTACGCAGGCGGAGCAGGCCTCTTCGCCACCAACCCCACCAACGGCGACCTCTACAAAATGAACGGCCCCAACAACTGGACCAAGGTCGGCGGAGCCGGCCACCAGTTCGCCGTCGCCGCAGACGCACTCTACGGCCTGTCACCCAACAGCGACGCGGTCTTCAAGTGGTCCGGCAACGGCACCACCTGGCACAAGGTCGGCGGCCCCGCCTCCTTCATCGCGGGCCGGTAGTCGGCGACGTCATCAGCGGACGGGCCCCGGCTTCTGGGCCGGGCCTGTCCTCTCTTCCCTCTGGAGCCACGTGTTATCACGCATTACCCTGGCTGCCGCTGCCTTGGTCGCGGTCTCACTCGGGGTACTCCCCTCCGTCGCCGCCCCGGCACCTGCCCGACTCTCCTCCACCACCTCCGCGAACACCGATTCCGCGAACGCCGGTTCGGTGACCACCGGAGACTTCGTCCGCGTCTACGACCCCGGCACCGGGGAGTCACAGCCCTGGTACATCAACGACCACACCTTCATCCGTGACGAGGCCACCGGGACCTGGCACCTGTTCGGCATCACCCACGCCGAACCGGCCGACCCGGAGAACGAGGATTCGTTCGCACACGCCTCGGCACCCAGCCTGCGCGGGCCGTGGACCAAGCAGCCCATGGCCCTGACGGTCGACCCCTCCTACGGAGAGTCGCACCTGTGGGCACCGCACGTCATCCGCTCCGGCTCCACGTACTACATGTTCTATGCGGGCGGGCAAACTATCGGCGACCCGTCCAGGAGCCAGATCAACCTGGCCACCTCCACCGACTTGATCCACTGGGAACGGCGGCCCGGAGGGCCACTGTTCCGTGACGGACAAGAAGCACGCGACCCGATGGTCACCCGGGTCGGTTCCCAGTGGGTCATGTACTACACCGCCACAGAGACGGCCACCGGGGGACGCAGCATCGTCGCGTACCGGACGAGTCCGGACCTGATCACCTGGAGCCCCCGCAAGACCGCGTTCACCGCCCTCGGTGACGGCTGGACCGAATCCCCGTACGTGATACAGCGCAACGGCCTCTGGTACCTGTTCATCGGCGGCTCCGCAACGGCCGACTACGTCGGGGCCGAGGTGTACGCCAGCTCCGATCCGATGCACTTCACGGCCACCGGCCAGGTGGGCCGCCTGCCGTCCCACGCCGCCGAGGTCGTCACCGACCACGACGGGAGTCAATGGCTGAGCAGCGCGGGCTGGGGCACGGGCGGAGTGGACCTGGCACCGCTCAAGTGGCGGGCGCGACCCCACACCCCGCACCATCTGTACGCATTGAGCCCCGACAAGAGCGCCGTACACCAGCGGACGGGCGGAAACTCCTGGACGAGGATCGGCGGCCCGGCAGGCACACTGATCGGCGGCGACGGTGGCCTGTTCGCCACCAGCCCAACCACCGGCGACATCCTCAAGTACAACGGCACCCCGGACAAGTGGACCAGGGTCGGCGGACCCGGGGCCCAGTTCGTCGTCACCGACGGCACGCTGTACGGGCTCAGCCCGGACAGGAAGGCCGTCTTCCGGTGGACCGGATCAGGGACCACCTGGACGAAGATCGGCGGACCGGCAGGCACGCTGTATGCAGGCGGCGGTGGCCTGTTCGCCACCAGCCCAACCACCGGCGACATCCTCAAGTACAACGGCACCCCGGACAGCTGGACCAAGGTCGGCGGACCCGGAAAGACCTTCGCGGTCACCAACGAGGCACTGTACGGCTTGTCGCCCAACGGTGGTGCGGTCTTGAAATGGACCGGGTCGGGCACGACCTGGACCAAGGTCGGCGGACCGGCCGGATCCCTCTTCGGAGGTGGCGCAGGGTTGTTCGCCACCAACCCCGGCAACGGCGACATCTACAGGTTCAGCGGCGTACCGGACAAGTGGTCCAAGGCCGGTGGTCCCGGGAACGCCTTCGCGGTCGCTGGTGACAGGCTCTACGGATTGAGCCCCGACAAGAGCGGCGTCTTCCAATGGTCCGGGTCGGCGACCTTCCAATGGACCAAGGTCGGCGGGCCAGCCGCGGGCATCGTCACCGAATAGCGATCGCCCCCACACTTCCCCCTCCCGTATCACACCCTCGTCCCAAGGAGACGTATGAGGATCAGATGGGCCGGCTTCCTGACGGCGGCAGCACTGCTGCTCGCACTGGTCACAGCCCTCCTGCCCGCCGGCCCGGCCGCGGCCACGGCCACGGCAACAGCCCCGGAGGCGGACACCGCGGTCGCCAATACGCCCCCGTTCCAACTTCCCATTCCCTGTGGGCAACGGTGGACGACGTCCACGCACGATGGACACGCCAGCCAGTACATGCTCGACATGGTCTCGGCCGGTGAAACCACCCAGGGCACACCCGCCCTGGCCTCGGCGGCCGGGCGCGTCATCACCTCACAGTTCGACAGCCAAGCCGGAAACTTCATCGTGATCGACCACGGCGGCGGCTGGCAGACCCGGTACCTGCACCTGGACCGGCGCGACGTCGCCGTAGGCAACGACTTGGAGCAGGGCCGGCAGATCGGCACCGTCGGCAACACCGGCAGCTGGACCACCGGGGCGCACTTGCACTACGAGCAGAAACTGAACGGCTCCGTCGTGCAGGCCACTTTTGACGGGCGCCTCGTTCCCGTCAAATGGGAATACAACCAGCACTACGAGACGAGCACGAACTGCGGTGTGTCCGCCGGCAGTAGCCTGTTCGCCCAGTCCCCGGACCGTTCCGGTGTGTTCCAGTGGTCCGGAAACGGCACCACCTGGAACAAGGTCGGCGGAGCATCCGGGACGCTGTACGCGGGCGGAGCAGGCGTGTTCGCAACCAACCCCACCAACGGCGACCTCTACAAAATGAACGGCCCCAACAACTGGACCAAGGTCGGCGGACCCGCCAAGACCTTCGCCGTCACCGGCAACGGCCTCTTCGGCCTCTCACCCGACGGCAGCGCCGTCTTCCAGTGGTCCGGAAACGGCACCACCTGGAACAAAGTCGGCGGAGCATCCGGAACGCTGTACGCAGGCGGAGCAGGCCTCTTCGCAACCAACCCCACCAACGGCGACCTCTACAAAATGAACGGCCCCAACAACTGGACCAAGGTCGGCGGACCCGCCAAGACCTTCGCCGTCACCGGCAACGGCCTCTTCGGCCTCTCACCCGACGGCAGCGCCGTCTTCCAGTGGTCCGGAAACGGCACCACCTGGAACAAAGTCGGCGGAGCATCCGGAACGCTGTACGCAGGCGGAGCAGGCCTCTTCGCAACCAACCCCACCAACGGCGACCTCTACAAAATGAACGGCCCCAACAACTGGACCAAGGTCGGCGGAGCCGGCCACCAGTTCGCCGTCGCCGCAGACGCACTCTACGGCCTGTCACCCAACAGCGACGCGGTCTTCAAGTGGTCCGGCAACGGCACCACCTGGCACAAGGTCGGCGGCCCCGCCTCCTTCATCGCGGGCCGGTAACCGACTCACTCCAAGTGGCCCACCGGACCTGTCCTCCGTCGCGAGGGTTCCGGTGGGCCGCTTCCAGTTCGTCGAGGCCTTCGTGAGGGTCTGCCCAGTAAACGGGTCTGTTACGTAGTCGGTGGTGACGGAGGGTGTGGCCAGCCCAGGAGGATGCGGTGGCGGAGGAGAGGGGATGAAGTCGGTGCATGAGGACGGCCCACTGCCCGAAGGGCGACGGGCCGTCAATTACTTGTCTCTGAGCCTGACGGTGCAGGCCAGAGGCGTTCAGCCAGAGCATCGGAGAACCGTCCCGTTCGCGAAGCGTCGCCGTGGTCGGACCCGCGCGGGAAGTCTTGGGCTCCGTTCAGCTGCGGCACGCAGTGAGAGCAGTCGCCGTCGCCGAGGAGCCGTGCTGAATGCCCCTCAGGCCAGTGCCTCCATGCCCATGTGGCCCATGTGGCCCATGTGGCCCATGTGGCCCATGACGACCATGGAGATGAGTTCTCCGTCTTCTGTACGGCCGAGCCAGGCCACGGAAAGTCCTTCGGTGGCGGAGAAGGTAATAAGGTCTGCGCCCCGGGCCTCATCACGGACCATCTCGAACTCACCGCCGCCCACGCTCTCAGTGTCACGGGACACGATGCCCGGCGCTGTCGCTTTCCTGCACTGCTCCCAGAACTCACGGAACGGCGCGGTCAGCGCGGGCCAGGCTATCGCGTCGCCGAAGCTGCCCATGGAGGTGTCCGTGTTGAACCCGACCCCGTCGCCCTGACGAAGGCGTTCGATGTCGTCGCCTGCGGCGAGGCCCATCTCCCAGACCGCCACCGTGCCCTCTCGCACGCTCAGGCGCGTCGCGGCTACCTCGCGGCCGGAGAAGTACTCGCCCATGAACTCGTACGGTGCCTCCGTCCATGCCGCATCCACGCTGTATGCACCAGGAGGGATCCGAACCGCGAGCTCCCGCGGCTCCCCGTCCTCCAGCCATGGGGTGTCCACCACGAGCCGGCCGCTCGGCACGCGGATCGACGTCACCCGAGCCACCTCTACCACCTCGATGAACGTCAGTGGATCACGACGCCGCGCCCCCAGCCGGGTGCCCGGCGTGAACACCGCATCGAGATAGGCGCGCACCTCCGGTGCCGCCACCAGTCGGCCATCCCCCACGTATGCCACCCTGTGTCCTCACCACGACCCAACCAGAACTCACGACGATAGGCCCACACTCGGACATCGCATTCCGGCCACAGTCGGATCGACATGTAGGACACCCGGCCTCAGTCCGGAAACAGGCACCGAGACAGGCAGCGGCAGAGGTCAGCTGGGGACTGTAAACGGAACGGTGCAACTCCGATCATGGAGGACTGCACCTGTGACCAGCGAGAACATAGCCATAGCGTCTGAGGCAGGGGCCTCGCCGACGGCTGTCGATGACCGGTTCCTGAACGAGCTCGTGGCCCGAGCCCAGGCGGAGGGCCTGCAGCTGACGGGCGAGGGCGGTCTGCTCCAGCAGCTGACGAAACGACTGCTGGAGTCCGCTCTCGAGGGCGAGGTGACCGAGGGACCGAGAAGGAGCCTTCGAGCCGCAGATCGTGAAGAAGCGTCAGCGCCGGCTGACCGGTGTCGATGAGATGGTGCTGTCGCTCTCGCTCTCCGCGAAGGGCCTCACCCACGGTGAGATCTCCGCGCATCTGGCCGAGGTCTATGGAGCTGAGGTCTCCAAGCAGACCATCTCCACGATCACCGATTCGGTGATGGAGGGCATGGCCGAGTGGCAGGCCCGCCCCTCGACCGCGTCTATCCGGTCGTCTTCATCGACTGCATCAACGTGAAGATCCGCGACGGCCAGGTCGCCAACCGCCCCATCTACATGGCCCTCGCGGTCACGGCCGAAGGCCACCGCGACATCCTCGGACTCTGGGCCGGCAGCGAAGGCGGAGAAGGCGCCAAGCACCGGCTCCGCGTCCTGACCGAGCTGAAGAACCGCGGGGTCGAGGACGTCCTGATGCTGGTCTGCGACGGGCTGAAGGGCCTGCCCGACGCGGTCGGAGAGGTCTGGCCCAAGACGGTCGTTCAGACCTGCGTCGTTCACCTGCTGCGGGCGTCGTTCCGCTATGCAGGCCGCCAGGACTGGGGCAAGATCGCGAAAGCATTGAAGCCGGTCTATACCGCACCGACCGAGGACGCGGCCCCCACTCCTCGAGTTCTGCGAGGAGTGGGGGCAGAAGTATCCGGCGATCGTCCGGTTGTGGGAGAACGCCTGGGCCGAGTTCGTCCCGTCCTGCAGTTCGACGCCGAGATCCGCCGGATCGTCTGCACGACCAACGCGATCGAGTCCGTCAACGCCAGAATCCGCCGGGCAGTCCGAGCCCGCGGCCACTTCCCCTCCGAGAACGCCGCCCTGAGATGCGTCTACCTCACGGTGATGTCCCTCGACCCCACCGGCGCCGGCAGCAAACGCTGGACCACCCGCTGGAAGCGAGCCCTCCAGGCCTTCGATATCACGTTCGACGGACGCCTCACCAGCAACCGAATCTGACCTACGAGCCAACCACCGTTACACCGTTTACTGGACAGACCCGCCCTAGGGAACGTATCGGGTCGTGATCAATCCGTTCGATTTGCCCTCACGGTGGGGCCTGGTCCGGTAGATCGTCTTGCGTGACGAGAGTGCAACTGACGGATGTGGAGTGGGAGTTCATCGAGCCCTTCCTGCCGATCGGCAGGTTCGGGCCGTACCCTGAGCGGTTGCGGCAGCAGTTCGAGGGCGTGATCTGGCGGTTTCGCACGCGTGGGCAGTGGCGGGAGATGCCAACCAAGTTCGGTGCATGGCCGACCGTCCACAACCGCTTCCATCAGTGGAGGGACTCCGGTGTCTTTGAGGCCCTGCTGGAGGCCTTGATCGCACATGCGGCGAAGCGGGGTGGGGTGGACTTGTCCCTGGTCAGCGTGGACTCCACCACGGTCAGGGCCCACCACGACGCTGCCGGGATGCATCTGGGCCCCGACCTCCTTGCCGCCCTGGACAAAGCCGCCACCGAAGAGGGGAAGGCCCGGCAAAAAGGGGTGGCCCGGAAGAACAAGACGGACAGCACGGTGGAGATGACCCCGAGCGGGAGGCGCGACGTCGCATCCGGCGTCGTCACCAGGTCCGTTTGAATGCTGCCCTGCTGGGACGCTCCAGGGGCGGTCAGACCAGCAAGGTCCACCTCGCCGGCGACCGAAAATGCCGCCCGTTGGCCATCGTGCTGACCGCGGGGCAGGCCGCCGACAGCCCACAGCTCATCCCCGTGCTGAAGGAGGTGCGCATCCGGCAGAGCGTCGGCCGCCCTCGCACCCGGCCTGACGCGGTCGCTGCGGATAAAGGCCTACTCCTCCCGCGGCAATCGTGCTTACCTGCGGAAGCGACGTATCAAGGCGGTCATCCCGGAGAAGACGGACCAGGCCGCCAACCGGAAGAAGAAGGGCAGCAACGGCGGCCGGCCCATCGGCTTCGACGTCGACCTCTACAAAGAACGCAACACCGTCGAGCGTCTGATCAACAAGATGAAGGCCTGGCGAGGGATCGCCACTCGGTACGACCAGACCCCAGCGAGCTACCTCGCCGGCCTCCACCTCCGCGCCGCGATGATCTGGATCAAAGACCTCACCCGCAGCACTCCTTGATCACAACCCAATACGTTCCCTAGCGCCCTCCCTGCTGGCGGGCGGCCGTCGCCGCGACGACCGGCACACGCACCGGAGGTCGATGTCAGCCCGGGCAGGAGCCGGCGCAGAGGGAGCCGATGGTGTAGGTCCCCGCGAGATTTCCCTTGTTGCCGGCGGTGGTGCTGCCGATCCGATTCGTGTAGTTGACGCTGTGGTAGTAGTGGAACCTGCTACCGGTGCGGTTGTAGACGGACCGGGTGTTCGTGCCGGCTCGCATCCATGAACACTGGGAACGGGTGTCGGTGGAGCTCTGGGACCACTGGCATTTCTGTCCGCCCCCGTCCCTCTCCGAGTAGAAGCAGATCCAGCCGGACGCGCAGTTGTCGTAGCCGCTGATCGAGACGTCGTCGGCCTGGGCCGCGGGCGCGAGTGCAAGCGCTGCACCGACGAGTCCGGTCGTTACGGCCAGGCTGAACTTTGTCCGACGGTTCATTACCCCTCCTTCGACTGAGGCGAGATTGCCGTGGCGGACCCGCACCGTCGAGGCTCGGGCTGCCACCGAGAAGTCTGGTTGGTACACCGATTGAGCGGCTACGGATGAATCAGCCAGTTTGTTGAACTTCGTTCCGCCATAAGGCATGTTCGACGCTCTTCGTGCCATCAGAGCCGGAACTCCCCATGTGAGCGGTTTGTCGTCCACCGTTTCCTGAGGGGCCGTTCGTACGAGCCGGATCGGTAGTGCTCCACCTCGCACCGGGGTGGATCGGTGGTGCCACAAACGCGGGGGAGAGGTGTCAAGGGCTCGTGAGCTCGGACGATGGCCCGTCGAGGAGGCTGGGCCGGCTGGTTGTCGGACGAGAGCACGATCATGGCTGAACCTGAAGGAGGTCTTGCCCGTCGTCGACTGCGGACCGTGAATCCCAAGGGCCAGCCCCTGGACCCCGCCAGCGCCCAAAAGTTGTTGCAGAACGTCTGTGATGGGGCATTCCTCTTGTATGGGTGGGGTGTTGCGGGCTGAGTCGTTGTGGGTGGAGACGTTCACCGGCTTACGGATGGGCCGGTTCGAGAAGCTGGTGAAGGTGGTACGGGAGCGGGGCGGTAACGGTCCCGGTGGCGGCCGTCCGTGGTGCCTGCCGTTGCCGGACCGGGTCCTGCTCGTGGCCGTCTACTACCGGACGAATCTCACGAGCGCCAGCTCGCCCCGCTCTTCGGCATATCCCCGGCCACCGTGTGCCGCATCATCCAGCGGCTGAGGCCGCTCCTCGCGCTGGAGCCGGCACCGCGGCCCGTCGCCGATGTTGAGCGGATCGTGGACGGCACCCTGATCCCGGTCCGCGACCGAACGGTCGCCGCGTCCTCCCGCAACTACCGGTTCTCGGCAAACGTGCAGGTCATCATCGACGCGGACAGCCGCCTGGTCGTCGCGAGCGCCCGACCGGCACCAGGCAACAAGGCCGATGCCCACGTCTGGCGGGAATCGGACCTGCCGGCCGCAGCGGCCGGGACGACCGTCATCGCGGACGGCGCCTATCTAGGCACCGGACTGATCGTCCCGCACCGCAGACGAGCCGGACGCCCGCTCCTGCGCGGCCAGGAAGAGGACAACGCCGAACACCGACGCGCCCGCGTCGAGCACACCTTCGCCCGCATGAAGAACTGGAAGATCCTCCGCGACTGCCGCCAGAAAGGAGACGGCCTCCACCACGCCGTCCAGGCCGTCGCCACCATGCACAACCTCGCCATGGCCCGGTGAAACAGCAGGTCAGGCGACACACCGACCTGCCCGCACCCACCCTTCTGCAACAACTTTTAGGCTCCGTCTTCAAACGGATCTTGCCCAGAGCAGGAGTGCTGCGAGTGTGACCGCTGCTTCGTAGGAGGTGGCGGTCTTCTCGTATCGGGTGGCGATGCCGCGGGAGCAGCGCCCGGTGACCGTCCAGCTTCTGCTCGAACGCCAGCTCTCCCAGCATGCCGGGGCACGGCACCGACTCCACACCCCTGCTCCAGCATCGGCTCCACCGGCGGTCGCAACGCCACCTGCAATGCCTCCCCGTCGCACCTACGTCCGGGAGCAGTGCTTTCACGAGGTCATCGCGGGTCATGGACGGGCGACGTCACGCAGGAACGCCGAGCGGCGGGTGCTCGAGCACGCGGGGCTTGTACTCGACCAGCTGGATACGGCCGTCGAAGGTGCGGTGCTCGATCATCTCGAGGGCAACGTCCGGATAGCCGTCATAGATGCGTTCCTCGCCCGTGGCCCCGGTGATCACCGGGAACATCACGACCCGGAAGCGGTCGACGAGTCCGGCTCGCAACAGGGACCGGCACAGGCTGAGGCTGCCGATCGTGCTGAGGAGCTCCGAGCCACTGGACTTCATGGCGCGGACCGCCTCGACGGCATCGTCGCGGACGAGCGTGGAGTTGGCCCACTTCAGTGGCTCCTCGAGTGAGGAGGAGAACACCACTTTGGACGCTTGCGTGAGCTCGTCGACGGACGCCTCTTCTTCGGGCCTGAACTCGTCTTGGCCCCTCGGAACCTCGCCTGAGGCGAAGCCCGACATCAGGCGGTAGGTGTTCGCTCCCATCAGGTAGGTGGTCTCGGGTTGCTCGCCGAGCCACGCGAGGTACTCCGGGCCCTCGAGGCCCCAGAACCCGGGCCACCCCTCTCCCGATGCATGGCCGTCGAGGGAGGTGATGAAGTCGACGAGAAGCTCCGACATGGCGGTGTCCCTTCCTCAGGTGTCACAAGCTTGGACCGGCCGGGAGCCACAAACTCATCGGCCGCGCCGTGGCGTAACGAGAAACCCCTGACGCTGCAGCCGATCAGGTCCGCGGAGCGGCACTGCTTTGGAAGGTTCATGTGGAGCAACATCGGCGCCTCGTTCGAAAACGCCGACTGACCCTGTTGCGGGGGTACGGCTGGAAAGACTCTGTCGCTGATCTTGTGATCGGCTGTGGTCAGGTTCTGAGGAGAATCCGGGTTCGGAGGAGGTCGAGTTTTGGCCCGGCCGTAGCCGGCTCGCTTAATCAGTTTGACGCGGGTGACCTCTCCTTCGACTTGGCCTGAGCTCCAGGTTGAGGAGAGGCCGGCGACGACGGCGTCTTGGTCGTGGGAAGTCCGCGGGCGCACTGCCGTAGCGATGCCAAGTCGCTGTCGTGGACCTGCTCGATCCAGTTGAAGACGTCTTGTCCGCGTCGGTCCTGCATGAGGGTGGCGAAGGCCCGGACGTGCTCGACGGCTGCATCGAGTTCGGGGCAGGCGGCCCGGACCGCCTTGAGGCCGAGGACTTCGTGGGGCCGGAGCCGGTCGGGGTGCGTCATCACCCAGCGAAGTCCCCGCCGCGGTTTGGGCAGGGCAAATGTGGGAGGGGCTGCTTCGATGCCCTGTTTCAGCTGGCGGATGTATCGGTTGACGCCGCCGCGTTCGCCGCGAAAGCCCTGGTAACGGACTTCTCGGAGGAGCTCGCTGGCGTTGCGGCAGCCTTGGGCGAGGCGTTCGTAGAGGTAGGGCTTGTAGTCGTCCAGCAGGGTGCGGCGCTGGGTGACCTTGACCAACAATGTTTCGACGTCGGGAGGTTGGGCGTATCGGCGGACGGCGTAGTAGTCAAGGTCGAGGTCCCGGCTGATTCCGCGGAGGGACCGGCCTTGGGCGAGGAGTTCGTGGACGCGTCGGTGTCGTTCGCGGATCCGTCCGACGATCCGGCGGGGCCGGCCGTGGACGTCGAGTGTTCCGTCCGGTGGTGCGACGGGAGCTTCCTCGTCAGATGGCCTGGCCGCTTCGCCGCCAGCGCGGATGTAGGCATAGTGGCTGGTGAGGGCCCTCTCGATGGCTTTGGCGAGGTTGTTCCAGAGGTGCCATACGTCTGCGATCTGGACCGCTTGAGGCGCGGCGGCCCTGGCTGCCTTGGCATAGGCAGATGCCCTGTCGCGGCAGATGATCTCGACTTCCGGATGGTCTTGAATCCACCGGGCAACTGTTGCGGCTTCCCGCCCAAAAGGGACGTCGATGGGGCGGCGGGCTTCGAGGTCAACCAGCAGTGTCGCGTAGTCGTGCCCCTTGAGCAGGGCGAACTCGTCCACCCCCAGGACCCGCACCGTGCCGGGTTCCTCGAGGTCAGAGGCTCGCAGAAGCCCTAACAGGGTGTCTTTAGCCACCGACATTCCCATCCGTCGGGCCAGGCGGCTCCGGCCCGGCCGGCCAGAGCCTCTGCGACGCGCGCCAGCAGCTTGCGAAGGACCGGAGTGTGTCGGGCGTGAGGGCTGGTCAGTCCCGGTATCTGTTAGGCCCCCGCGCCAAGACCGGCAGATCACACAGGCTGGCCCGGCAGGCTCCCGCCTTCCAGCTCCGCCAGCAACCCGGCAGCATCCCTCTCTTCGGGAACGCCGAGTCTCCGGTAGACCGTCAAGGCTTCCCGGAGTCCGGCCAGGGCCGCCTCCGGGTTCCCCGTCTTGGCGTGACAGCGCGCGATACCTTCCAGAGCCTGCGCCCCCTCCAGAGGCAGCGAGAGCTCCCTCGCGATCTTCAGTGCCTCCTCATACACGCTCATGGCCGCGGCAGGGCCTCGTGCCTCCGTGAATACTTGTCCCAGCTCATTGAGAACCTCCGCCTCACCGTTGCGGTGGCCGATGTCGCGGTGGAGGGTGAGGGCCTGTTCCTGGTGGGTGGTGGCGTTGTTGTAGTCGCCCCGCAGCCGCCACAGGATCCCGAGTTCGTTGAGGGTGTTGGCTTCTCCGAGGCGATGGCCGATTTCGCGGTGGAGGGTGAGGCCCTGTTCCAGGTGGGTGGTGGCGTTGTCGTAGTCGCCCCGCAGCCGCCACACGGTCCCCAGGTTCTTGAGGGTGTTGGCTTCTCCGAGGCGATGGCCGATTTCGCGGTGGAGGGTGAGGGCCTGTTCCTGGTGGGTGGTGGCGTTGTCGTAGTCGCCCCGCAGCCGCCACAGGATCCCGAGTTCGTTGAGGGTGTTGGCTTCTCCGAGGCGGTTGCCGATGTCGCGGTAGAGGGCGAGGGCCAGTTCCTGGTGGGTGGTGGCGTTGTCGTAGTCGCCCCGCAGCCGCCACACGATCCCCAGGATGTAGAGGGCATTGGCTTCTCCATAACGGTGGCCGATTTCGCGGTGGAGGGTGAGGCCCTGTTCCAGGTGGGTGGTGGCGTTGTCGTAGTCGCCCCGCAGCCGCCACAGGATCCCGAGTTCGTTGAGGGTGTTGGCTTCTCCGAGGCGGTTGCCGATGTCGCGGTAGAGGGCGAGGGCCAGTTCCAGGTGGGTGGTGGCGTTGTCGTAGTCGCCCCGCAGCCGCCACACGGTCCCGAGTTCGTTGAGGGTGTTGGCTTCTCCGAGGCGGTTGCCGATTTCGCGGTAGAGGGCGAGGGCCAGTTCCAGGTGGGTGGTGGCGTTGTCGTAGTCGCCCCGCAGCCGCCACACGACCCCCAGCCCGTTGAGGGCGTTGGCCTGGTCGAGGGGGTGCGTGTGTTGGTTTGCCGTGGTGGCGGCTTCACGGTGGAGAGCGGCAGCTTGGCCCCAGGGCCCGTCCTGGCGGAGAAGGGCGGTGACGCCGACTGTGAGGGCGATGGTCCGGTTGTGCTGGCGGGTGGGCTTGACGTGGGTGATGGCGGCGATGAGGTTGGCGCGTTCGGTCCTGAGCCAAGCCATGCCGTCTGCCTGGGTAGCGAGTGTCGGGGCGGCGTGTGGGGCTGGCGTGGTGAGGGTCGGGGTCTGGGGACGGGTGTAGCTGGAGGTAAGGGTGTCGGCGTGGAGGCTGGTGTGTTGGTAGTAGTCGAGGATCCGCTGTTCGGCGTCGTGCCGGCCGGGGTCTGAGGCGGCGTTGGTTCGGGCGTAGGTGTGGATGAGGTCGTGGAGGCGGTAGCGGCCGGGGGCGGGTTCGTCGATCAGGTGGTCGGTGTAGAGGGCGCGTAGTTCGCGGCGGGCTTGGTTGAGGGGGATGTTGTCGAGGGCGGCAGCAGCGTAGGCGTCAATGTCGTCGCCGGGGTGGATGCCGAGGCGGGTGAAGAGGCGTTGACGTTGGGGTGGGAGGTGTTGGTAGGAGAGGTCGAAGGCGGCGGTGACGGCCCGGTTCCCGGCTTCGAGTTCCCCGAGCCGGTCTTGGGCGGCGGCGAATTCGGCGGCGAATTGGGTGATGGTCCAGGTGGGGTGGTGGGCGAGCCGGCCCGCGAGGAGCGCGATCGCGAGCGGCAGGTACCCGCACAGCCGCACCGTCTCCTCCACGGCCTCGTCCTCGCCCTGGGCAGGGGTACGGCCTGCGAGGCGGGTGAAGAGGAGGGCGGCCTGGTCGGGCGGGAGGGTGTCGAGGGGCATGGGGTCGGCTCCGTCGAGGGCGATGAGGCGGCGTCGGCTGGTGACCAGCACGAGGCATCCGGGGCTGGCGGGAAGGAGGGGTTCGATCTGGTCGGTGTCGGAGGCGTCGTCGAGGACGAGGAGGAGTTTCTTCGTGCCGGCGTGGTCGCGCCACATCGCTGCCCGCTCGTCCAGACCCGCAGGAATGGCCTGGGGCGCGATCCCACGGCTGGCCAGCAGCGCCGCGAGCGCATCGGAGGGGTCGGAGGGGTGTTGGCCCAGGGAGTGGGCGTGGAGGCGGATGAAGTGCTGCCCGTCGGCGAAAGCGGGGCGCGAGCAGGTGTGCGGCCCTCGTTGCGAGGGCGGTCTTCCCGATGCCGGGCATGCCATCCACGGTGTGGATCACCACCACCTCACCCAGCCCCGCCGTCCGGGTCAGGCGTTCGAGTTCGTCCTCGCGACCGGTGAACCCGGTGACGTCCCGCGGCAGCGTCCCCGCCACCGACACCGGCGCCGGTGCGTGCTGTACCACCTGCTCGGCATGCTCGACGATCACATGGGTCACGATGTGCTGGGTGCCCCCGTCACCGAACTGCACACCCCTGGCACCTCGTAGATCAGCCACTCATCCCCCTCGGAAGCGAAAGATCCCGCACCCACGTTCCGGTGGTCGCGGGACGGGTACATGCTGCTGGCGCCCGGACCGGCCGGTTCACGCTCGCACGCGGCCGGCCGGCAGACGCTGGTCATGCTCCTTCGGCTGCCTATCCGAGGGCGGGCCGACCGGGCTGTTTGCGTGGTACGGCAGCCGGTTGGCGGGTCGGGCGTCGGCTAGTAGATGTGCTGGGTGCTGTGGTCGCCGAACTGAACACCGGTGGCGCCCCGGAGGTCGATGTCCCGCACGGTACGCCCGCCCCTGTCCTCGGCCGGGGCTAGCTCGGCGAGCAGGGACCTGAGTTCATCGGCCGCGGCCGGGTCTTGGAGCAGCAGGCGTCGCAGCCGGATCCGCCATTGGGCTTCGATGTCGGCCGTGAGCGCGTCGTCCCCATCCGCGCGAGCCGCGGCGAGTTCCGTCCGGGAGGCCTCCAGTTCCCCGGCCACCACGGCCTGGACTCCGCCGTCACCGCCGCCGCTGCCCGGGGTGGTGCTCCGGGTCAGGAAACGGGAAACGCGGTCGCGGACCCCGGACCAGGCGTCCGTGACCATCAGCCCGACCAGCGCCGTCGCCCCCGAGGTCGCCAGACCCACCAGCTCCGCCTCCACGCCACCCACCCCTTCGATCCCCGCACCCCTGACCGTCCTGGCTCACGGTAGACCTGGCGGGCACGGTACCGACAGCCCTGCACAAGTCCTTCGTCGGGCCAGGGCCAAGGGCACATCGGGCCCTGCTCTCCGCGCGTGCGGGGCTCGCGCGGCCTTTCCGCCGGCGAATCTTCGCGTGGAGCCGGGCGGGCCCCTCCGGCCGATTCCTGCACCAGTCAGAGAGCCGCCCACCGGCGGCCTACCGGTAGGTGCCGTGGCAGAGCTGGCTGTCGCCGGACTCGTGACCCGTCCCCAGCTCCGCATCCTCGGCCGTCGGCCGCACGGTCGTGCTGCGCCCGGAGCAGGCCCGTCAGGTCGCCGCGCACCTGGCCGCCGCCGACCCCGGACACCCCTGGCAGGGGGTGCGGTTCGCGGCGGCATGCGGCAGCAAGGACGTCCTGGACGTGGATTTGGTCCGCCCAGACCTGGTAGCCGAGATCAGACACCTTCGCATACGGGGCCGAATGGTGCTGCTCCGCCGTCTCCGTCGGCATCGGCGGCGAAGCCGGATCCCTCGCCCTGTCCCTGCCCGCCGACCAGAAATACCGCCTCGGCGACACCACACAACAACTGCGCCGTAAGGCCGTCCCCATCATGCTCGTCCTGCTCCTGTCGGCGTACTTGTTGGAGTGCTCAGGCAGGTACGGATGAACGTGCTCGTTCGGCTGACCGCTGAAAACGCATGCCGGCCCGTTGATGGCGAGGCTCGCCGCCATGGGTGAAAGCCCGTCGGCCAGGCGGTGTCGGCGGTTCAGTTGGCCTTGTGGCGCTGGTAGTAATTGGCAACGCGGGCACGATTGCCGCATCGCGAGGCCGAGCACCAGCGGCGACGCGGATGGGTTTGCACGAACAGCATCACGCAGTCTTCGCCCTCGCAGAGGCGGACCTTGCGGACTGCCGGATCGGTCAGCAGGCCGACGACGTCCTCCGCAAACAGGGCGGCCAGGCGTGCGCCGGGGGCACCGGGACGGTGTGTGGTGAGCCTGACCGAGCTGCCGTCCCAGACCAGTTCCTGGATGGCGGGGGCGGCTTGCAATGCTGCGTTGAGGCCGTCCAGGGCCGTCGCGGGTGGCCGCTCGCCGTGCCGGGTGGCGTGCACGGCGGCCGCGATGTGCTCGCGCACGGCGTGTAGGGCGGCCAGGTCGGTCTCGGTGAGCGTCGCAGCGTCCGGTGTCGGCTCGGGGAAGCGTTCAGCCTGGAGGCCCAGCCATGACCGCAGCCAGGTGACGTCGGCGAGCAGGTCGACTGGCCCTTTGACGGTGTTCGGGCGGGTGTTGACCAGGTCGATGGCCAGGGGCTCGCCTGTCAGCGGAGTGGAAACAACCATGCGCCTAATGGTACATGGGCGTGCTGATGCATTAGGATGTGATCACTTAGAGCTAATGCATCACTTCGGCAGAGAGGCATGTGAAATGGCGTCGCTGGCCATCCCCCGCATCGTCCACCGCTACGTCGAGGTCGACGGAGTGCAGGTCTTCTACCGCGAATCGCTTCCGGCCCGGGCGGACGCCCCGGTCTTGCTGCTACTGCACGGTTTCCCGTCGGCCTCCCACCAGTTCCGACGCATCATCGACACTCTCGGCGCCCAATACAGGCTCATCGCACCGGACTACCCCGGCTTCGGACACACCCGGGCCCCCGATGACTTCGCCTACACCTTCGACCGCCTCGCCGACATAACCGAGGCATTCGTGGAACACCTCGGCCTGACCAGGTTCGTGATGTACGTCTTCGACTTCGGCGCCCCCATCGGCTTCCGGCTGGCAACCCGTCACCCCGAGTGGATCGCCGGCCTGGTCGTGCAGAACGGCAACGCATACGAACAGGGCCTGTCACAGGTCGCCCGCGACTTCATCGCTCTCCGCCCGGACGTGCCCGGAGACGAAGGCACCATCCGCGACCTGCTGACCCTGCCCGCCACGCGTGGACAGTACGAGAGCGGCACAAACGACGCCGAACTCATCGCCCCCGAGGGCTGGACCCTCGACCAGCACTTCCTGGACCTTCCCGGCCGGAAGGAAGCCCAGATCGCCCTCGCCTTCGATTACCACACCAACCTGAAGCACTACCCGCAGTGGCAGGCATGGCTGCGCAAGCACACCCCACCCACCCTCATCACCTGGGGCCGCAACGACCCGTTCTTCCCCGAACCCGGCGCCCACGCCTACCTTGCCGACCTCCCCGACGCCGAACTCCACATCCTCAACACGGGCCACTTCGCACTGGAGGAGAACCTCCCCGAAATCGCCCCCCTCATCGCCGACTTCCTCGACCGCACCTGGACCTGACCAGCCCTGCCCTGCTCAGTTCACCGCGCAGGTAGGTGATTAGACGCAGATGACCTCGGTGGCGTGCGAGACCAGAACACGCTTCGAAGGATGCCAGAGCATGCCCCACGAGGAGAGTGCGCTGACCGCCGCCGAAGCGGCAGAGGTTCTCGCGGCCCAGCGCCGGCCCCCGCTGGAGCCGCCCGCGTGGCCGGTCGAGCGCGGGATCGGCACCGGCCGGCCTGCGGTCCGCCTCCACGCCGGAAGCTGCTGAGACACCGGTAAGCGCTGCGCCGCCGCCACCGCCGAGCAGATCCGCGTTCTCCTCGCCGAGGGCATCCCGGCCTGCCCCCACTGCCGTCCGACAGCATCCTTGGAGTACTTGAGTGAACTGCCCGCAGTACCCCGAAGCGGGCAACGCGCCCCGTGTGAGCCGTCCACCCGCCGACGCGCAGGGAGGGCGCCGCGTGCGCGCCAACGGGATCAGCCTCGGACGCGCCTACGGCCCCGCCGACGTTCTCGAATTCCTGCGCCGGGCCGGCCCCGACCTCGACGACGTCACCGCAGACGGTGAGGCACCATCGAATGGCGCGGGGGCGGCTCTGCCGACTGGCACCAGGCGCGGGACCATGGGGGACCCGCCCGAGCCCAACGGGTCAGACGGCGGGGGAGGCTGTATAGGCGTGGCGCCGGTGTCCGCGGCCGTCACGCTCCAGAGCCGCTCTGCGGCGTCTCGAACCGGCGACAACGTCACCGTCAGTACCCCTCGCAGGTGGCCCTCAGTCCGTGAGGAGGGCTCCCTCGCGACAAGGGCGGCAGGCGAAGACGTAGCCCAGGTGACCGCCGAGGTTCAAGGTCGTAGGCGTCAGGCTCGATCCCTTCCTCGTCGCAGGCATCTTCGGGGGTCGATCGTCACGACGTGGGTGCGGATGGCCGAGGTGGCGGGCAGCAGCGTCAGTCCCGCCTCGGGTACGGCTACCGGCCGCAGTTCCTCCCGGGGAAACAGATGAACCCTGTTCGCGCTGGAACTCGCGTCCCAGAACTCACACGCCCCGGGGTCGTTCTGGCACACGAACACCGACAGGACACCGTCCTCGACGGGGAGATGGGCGAAGAACTGAAGCGGTCCCCCGCAGCCGCACAGGGGCCAGGCGAATCCGGCAGGAGCCAGCGGCACGCCCCCGGTACGCGGGACGCCGGAATCGGCCCGTGCGGGGCCGTCGTAGATCATCAGCGCTGTCTGTATGGCGAGAGGCTACTGGCCGCCTGTGACAGGCCTGGGGGGACAAGGCCGCCGCAGGGCCCCTGGGCGGGCCCGCTGGCGGCGCTGTTGAACAGCGCTGCCGCAGTGACGGGGCTCAGTCGGTGTCGATGCCGCGCGCGGCAAGAATCTCCGCCGCGTCCGGCACGGCCAGGACGCCGTCCTCCACGAAGGTGACCTCCCGCAGATTGGGCAGCAGGGCGAGGTCGTCGAGCGAGCGGACGTCGAACAGGTCGTCCTCGCCGTCCCAGGCGGGGGCACAGTGCCGGAAGACGTGAGCCCCTGCGTCGAAGCACAGTTCCTCGACGCCGGCGAGCAGCTCGGCCGGGATCTCCAGGGCCTCGAAATGGGCCTGGGACTCCGGCAACACCTCCGCGTGGAGGCCGCTCTCCAGGACGTGGGACGCGGGGTCGCCGATACCCCGCTCGGCCAGCCGGGCGGGCAGGTCGTAGACCGGGAGGAGCGGCTCGGGGCCGTACATGAGCTCCTCGATGACGAGCAGCTTGAGGTTGAAGTCGCGGAACTGGCTCATGGGAGATGAGTACCACAGAGGTACGACACGGGGCCGGAGAGGCCGGCGCTCGGGTGCGTGCAGCGCCCACTACGATCTCGGCCTCGAGTACGCGGACCTGGGCCGCGACGTCGACGTCGGCGTCGGCGTCGGTCAGGCCGGTGACGAAGTCGGCCCTCGGCGCCGGGGGCAGAGCCGATCACGTGGCAGCCGCCGGCGGTGGCCAGCTGCACGGCCAGCGCCCGGAGATCGCCGGTGGCACGGGCGGTGAGCGCGCGGTGTGCCGGAGCAGTGCCGTCAGTTGTCCTCAGCGAGGATGAGATCGGCTGCGTGGGTGCGGGCAGGCAGGGTTGTGCCACGTCACCGACAGGCACTCTCCTTCCACGCTGAGAGTCCGCGCCCCACCAGTGGCCGCAGTGGCCCGGCACAAGCCGCAGAAGACGGCCTTCAGCGGGAACATGTTGGCCGAAAGGCGGGATGGTGTCGTCGGTTCCATCGTCTGCTCCTGCGGCGGCGGCACGGTCGAGACCTCTCACCTACCCACCGATGCTGCCACCAGCCGGCGGGCGGATCACGGTTCCGGTCGGCCGATCCAGCCAGGCCAGCCGGATCGCCGGCCACCCCGTGCGGGACGGGCGCATCCCAGCTGGCGGCTCTCACCGTCCCCTCTACCCGTCGCCGGCCCCCCTCACAGAACGCCCCGCCCTCGCCGTGCATCGCGTCGACCTGGCCGGTCACCCCCACCGGCTGCCAGCCACCGGCACCGACCGCCACCACCGGGGCCTCGCCCTGGACGCCCTGAAGGCATGGGGCCGCGACACCGCCGACCTGGAGAACGCGGCAGACATCGCGGCCCGCGAGCGGTACGCCCAGCCCAGAGCCGAGCCGCACGCACTTCCCGCAGGGGCGACCAGACGAGCGGCGGCGGCTACAGCGAGGACTGAGCTCAGTCGTCGAGGGGATCAGAACGGCAGGCTCGACGGAGTGCCGGACGCCGGCCTCGGCGCCGGCCCGGCCGAGGGCGGTGGGTCGGCGCGGAGCACGCCCGCCGCCGCGGCAGCCGCCGCGCAGAGCGCCACCGGCAGCAGCAGCGCGAGGTTCAGCGGTACAAGATGGGTCAGCGGGCCGATCACGGCGGGTCCGGCGAGCATGCCGAGATAGCCCAGCCCCGCGACCCGGGAGACATGGGCGCCGGCCGCGTCCTCCTCCATGTGGCCGGCGGCACTGAAGAACTGCGGTACGCAGCCGGACAGACCGATCCCGAAGACCGCCCAGCCGACCAACGCGGGCGCCACCCATGGGGACAGCGCGGCGACGGCCAGGCCGACGCCCGCGGCGCCGGCGCCGTAGCGAACGACGAACACCGGTCCGGTGCGGGCGACGACTCGGTCGGTGAGCAGCCGGCCCACCGTCATGGCCGTCGCGAAGGCGCCGTAGGCGAAGGCCGCGGTGGCGGCGGGTGCTCCGAGCACGTCCTGTAGGTGCAGGGCGCTCCAGTCGTTGGCGACGCCTTCGCAGAGCATGAGCAGCAGGGCCAGCACGGCCAGGGCCCACACCCGACGGGGTGTCCGCCGCCGTCCGGCCGGGTGTGCAGTGTCGGCCGCGGTGTCCGTGCGCGGCGTAGCGGCCTTGGCCGCCGTAGCGTCGCCGCGCGCGCGGCTCTCAGCGTCGCTCGGCCGACCGAGGAGAGCCGCAGCGGCGGTGCAGGTGACCACGAGACCGGTCACGGCGACGGTGGTCATGGTCACCCGGAGGTCCCAGCCCCAGGTGATGAGCCGCGCGCCGACCAGCGCTGCGAGCACACCGCCCAGCGAGAACACCGCGTGGAACGCGGAGATGACCGGTCGGCCGTACCGGCGCTCCACCTGGACGGCGTGGGTGTTCATGCTGACGTCGAGACAGCCGTTGCCGAATCCCAGCAGGAAAAGCGCGACCGCGAGGGTCGGCGCGTCGACGGCCAGCGCCGGCGGTACCACCGCGGCACTGCACAGCGCGGCCCCCACCGGTACGACCCGGCGGGCACCGAGGCGGTCGGTGAGGCGGCCGCACAACTGCATCCCGGCGAACGCACCACCGCCCAGCAGCAGCAGGAGCCACCCCAGCATGGCGTGGCTGATCCCCGTACGGGACTCGATCTCGGGGATGTGCACGATCCACATGCCCATCACGAAACCGTTCAAGGCGAAGAAGGCGAATGTGGCGAGCCGGGCGGCTCGTAGGGGTCCATTCATGACAGCGACCATATCGAACACCAATCATGTCCGATAGATTGACTTCTGAACACAGATCGCGTGCAATTCGTTCATGGGTACCACTGAACGACACCGCAGGATCGCCGCCGCCATCCGGGAGGCGCGCGAACTGAGCGTGGCCGAGCTGGCCGAGCTCACCGAGTGCTCCGAGATGACGGTGCGCCGCGACCTCGAGATCCTGGCCGAACAGGGCGTCTTGGAACGGTTCCGCGGCGGTGCGCGCAGTCTGCTCCTCCGCGGCGAGGAGCCTCCGTTCGCGCTACGGGCGCAGGAGGGAGCGGAGGTCAAGCGCCGGATCGCGGCGGACGTCACCGCGTTGATCGCCGACGGGGAGTCCGTTGTCATCGACAGCGGGACGACGTGCCTGGAAGTCGCCAAGGCACTGCACGAGCGCCGCGTCACCGTCATGCCGCTGTCTTTGCACGCCGCCAACGCACTGACCGGCGCACCATCCGTGCGGCTGCTGTTCCCGGGCGGTGAACCGAGGCCCGGCGAGCTGGCGCTGACCGGACCCCTCACGGAAGCGTCGCTCGCGGCGGTCCGCTTCGACACGGCCGTCATCGGCTGCTGCGGTCTCACCGCCAACGACGGGCTGACCGCCTACGATCTCGCCGACGCGGCCGTCAAGCGGGCGGCGATCGCGTCCGCCCGGCGCACCATCGCCGTCGCCGAGGCGGCGAAACTCTCCCGCACGGCCCTGGCGTTCGTGGCGCCCCCCACCGCGCTCTACGCCGTCGTCACCGACGAGACGGCACCGACCGAGGTGACCGACGCCCTGGCGACTGCCGGCGTCACCGTACGGAAGGTGTGAGACAGACCATGGCGTCCCAAGGCACCGTCCTGTTCGATCTGTTCGGAGTCATCGCACAGCACCAGTCGTCGGAGATGAGAACGGTGCTCGTCTCGATCGCCGCGGCGCCCGCGCCCGCTTTCTGGGACGCGTACTGGCGGCTGCGCCCACCGTACGACCGGGGTGAGCTGACCGGTCCGGACTACTGGCGCGAGGTGGGGGCGGCACTGGGCACGGGGGCGGCACTCGGCACCCGGTTCGACGCCGCGCGGATCGGGGCGCTCATCGAGGCCGATGTCTCCAGTTGGAGCGGGGTCGAGGGGGAGATGGTGGCGCTCGTCGAGGAGCTCGCGGCAGCGGGCCGGCGCCTCGGCCTGCTCTCCAACATTCCACCTGAACTGGCCACGCACTACGAGGCGCACCACTCCTGGCTGAGGTACTTCGAGGTGTGCGGGTTCTCCTGCCGGATCGGTCACGCCAAACCCGACCCGGGCGCGTACGCGTGGTGCGTGCGGAAGCTCGGCGGGGAACCGGCGGACATCCTCTTTGTGGACGACAGGGAGGAGAACGTGGATGCGGCGCGTGCCGTCGGCCTGCGCGGTGTGTTGTTCACCGGCGTGGCCGATCTGCGCGCAACGCTGCGGATGCACCCGCTCGACGCAGCCGCCCCGGGCCGAGGCCTGACCGCAGACTGACCGCCGGGGCTGACGCCGCGCGGAGGGCGCAGGGCCCGCCGCCCGGCAGTGGCGGGGGCCCCTGCCCCTGCGGACCCGATGCTGCGGCCGGAAGCTCGTGGGACGCCGCCTCGCCCGCCACCGGACCCGAAACGTCACCCGGCCACCCGCCGTCTTGTGCACTCACCCGCCGGTCGGTCAGCATCGCACTGCGTCCGGCCCATACGGAGGTCAGTTTCCGTCGATGATGTAGTAGTCGTTCGCGATGTACTCCAGGGTGTAGCTGCCCAGGTCCTCCTCGGAGAAGGTGGCGGAGGACCTGACCGCTTCGAGCGGCATCTCGATCCTGTCGAGTGTGCGCACCGAGACGCGCTGAGGGTCGACCGTCGCCGTCTGCAGGGCTTTCTTCTGGTCGGGCGAGATCATCTGGAACACGATCGCGTACGTCGACGTGCACGGACCGAATCCCATTTCCTCCGCCTTCTTCGCGCCGGGCCCGGCCACTTCGCAGACCGTGCCTATGTCCTCGCGCCCCAAGCCGCGGAGGTACTGCTCGTACCGCTGGATCGCGCGCTCCTTCGTCTTGGGCGCGGGCCGGCTGCCGGTCCCCGTGGGCGACGGCTGCTCGGTTCCGGCGGACGCGGACGGCGTGCCCGAGGGCGCTGTCGCCGATGCGGACGCTGACGGCTGGGAAGGCTTCGCGTCACCGTTGTCCTTCGCCTTCTCCGGGCCGCAACCGCACGCCACCAGCGCCATGCATGCCGATACCGCCACGCTCACCATCGCTCGCGTTCTCATCAAATCCCCTCCACGGCCGACTGCCCATCAAAAGCTCACGCAGGATCCACGGCGAAGCGGTTCCGGAGCCGCGACCCGCTCCCCCGGTCCGGACGACCGCTGACGCCCACGACCCTATGGCGGCCGCCACAGGGCTCCTGCCCAGACGTAGTCAATTATGAGGCCGATTACTGCCCGCTCTGTCCACCCGGGGCTTCGGCATCCGCACCCTCAGGGATACGGCGCAGCCGACTGTGTCGGTCACGCGATGCCAACATCGCGATAGCGGACGCTTCCGGCTGGCCGACGATGCGGCATGCCCCTGACGCGGCAGCGCGCCTCACGACCCTTGCCATGCCATGCGGTTGACAGGATGATCGGGCCCTTATCGCCGGGATCTTCGTCGCCCGGCAGAGGACCGCGAGCATCGTCGTGACAGAGAGAAGGGAGAGACCGTGAGCGGGTACACCAAACCGCTGGTGGCCGGCGCCATCGGGGTGCTGATCGTCCTCTTCGGGTTCACACCCGATTTAGGTGACGGAGCCAAGGAGTGCGCGGGGCACGACATGAAGCCGGGCGACTCCTGCACTACGTCGGACGGCGCGTACGGCTACGACGACATCGCAGCCGAGGACGCCAAGAACCGGCAGAACAAGAGGGCGATCCTCTCCTCCATCGGCGGAGTCGTGATCCTCGGTGCTCTCGGGTTCGCCATACGCGCCGGGGCTGAGGATCTGCGGTACGCCGGCGAACGGCGCAGGTCGGACATCCGGCACCGCGCCCGCGCCGCCCAGGACAAGTGGGACCGGCCACCGGACCCGGGCCAGTTCGAGGACCGCTCGCAGGAGCTCCCGGGCGGGGGCCGGCTCGAGCTCTACACCCACGCGCTGTGCTACAAGCCCGGCACGGGATCCCCATCGCGTTCCGCCCCCCGCGAGAAATGGGCGCGGTGGGACCAGGTCACCGGGGTCGAGGACAACCGGACCCGTCTCCAGTACGCCGACTCAATGACTACACCCTCTGGATCCACGTGGAGGGAAACGTCGAGCCCCTGAAGATCGACGGCTTCACCGGCGACCAGGAGTTCGTCTCGAAGGTCGGCCAGATCGCCGAAGAAGCGGCGAAGCCAAAGGTGAAGCACTGAACGACACGGGCGCTTTCCACCTGTCATCCCCCACCACAGACCTCAGCGAGCTGCTGAGCGTAGGCGGCGGCAGCCTGCACCCCCAGCCGAATTGCTGTTGACCGCATTCGGATTCGCCAGCCTGGAGGCGGGCGGGAACCGCCTCACCCCCTGGTCCCAGATCACCAAGCTCAGCAAGCGGAAGCAGAGCATGGGCCACCCACTCGCGATCATCACCCGCCGCGGCGCCGCTCCGGTTCACTTCACCCTCGCCACCACCGCGGACCTTGCCGCGTTCGCACTCGCTCAGGACCTGTGGAAACACGCACGGAACGCTTGAGACGGGCAATTCGAGCCGGGACATGCGCCGCACGGAGCCCCCGCCAACTTGAAGTCGCAGCTCAACGGGTTGATGTGACCGGTGCTCGGCGTGTTCACGCTGGTCGTGGGCGGGAGTCCGCGGAGAAGATCGTTCGTCAGGAGTCGCGGATCCGAAGAGCAAGGCGCAGGCGCGGCAGCGACCGCCCAGACCACGTCCTCCTCTGCCGTCCAGCAGGCCCGCCAGCGGCCGATGTGCTCCTCCCTCGGCCGGGGTGGTGAGCGGGGCTGGGCGGTTCCAGTGCCCGATCTCCGGGTCGCGGCAGGACTCGACCAGCGCGGGGGCGTCGTACGGGGTCCAGGGGCGCAGCAGCATCCCTACGGGGAGCGGCAGTTCGGGCTGCGTAGCGGCGCTCATCCGCCCGCCGGGACTACATCGGGTTTCGCGTCGATCAGGTACGGATCATGCCGGGCGGCAGCCGACGCTCGGAAGCGGGCCAGCAGGGCGCGGGCCTCGGAGGAGTCGTGGCGGTAGAACTGCTTGGCGAGACCGGGCGGGACGTCCGGTCCGTGGAGGCGCACCTCGTCGCAGGAGAGCAGAACTGCGCCTCGAAGAGGGGTTCGGCGAGGTGGCGGTCGTACGCGCGGACCGCCCATCCGGGGTGGTAGCCGCAGCGGTGCGGCACGCTGCCCGGCAGCGCGGCGAGCAGGGCCAGGGCGGACGCGGCCGCGACCTCGGCCGGGTTCCACCCGCCAACACCGGGGAGTGAACAACATCAACTGACGGACCGGGGTCAACCTTCGACCGGCCAAGGTGGGTCACGATTCAAGCGTCGCGACAAGGGTGTCGATCCCTCCTCCGCTGGAGTGGGCACCCCGCCAGAGGTCCGACGCGCCCATCTACGACGCCCTCGAGCGGCAGTGGCGTGCCGAAGGCCGTGAAGTGCCCCGCCGTCCGGGCCTGTCGTCCGATGACCTGCACCGGATGAACGCCGGCGACCTGATCCACCGCGCCTGACCCGAACCGCAGCGGTCAATGGGCCGCGGTCGATCAAAGTCGACGCGCGAGCTGGGCCACTGTGCGGGGGCCTTCGGACTCCGCGACGCAGGACGGCGCGGATGACCGGCAGCACGGGGCTCTCAGTGGCGGGAAGGGCCACTCGCGCGCGAGCCCTGCCCGTTCAGGCGCTGCCAGCGGGCGGACCTGTTGGCAGGACGGTTGGTTGCTGTGCCGTTTCGTGATCCGGTCGTCGCCCGGGGCATCCCGTCCTGCAGTTTTGTTCGCTCCACTGTCAGCTGTCCTCGGTGAGGATCAGATCGGCCACGTGATGCGGGCAGGCCCGGTCGTGCCACGTCACGGACAGGGACTCCCCCTCAGCGCACAGCGTCCGCACTCCACCGGTGGCTGCGCCGGCCCGGCACCAGCCGCACACGAGGGTCTTCAGCGCAAACAAGTCCGCCATAGGGCGAGCGCGCGTCGCAGGTTCCATCATTCTGCTCCCGAGTGCCGGCCCCGGCGAGACATCACAGGGTTCAAGAAGAGCGCTTACCCCACCGATGATCCCAGCAGCCACCGACCCGCAGACCAAAACAGCAAAAACCCCGGCAACAGTCTCGGCCTGCGTCCCGAGGGCCAGCCAGGAGGTTGGTGGCTGCCTCCGAAGCCTCCGCTCTGCCGGGCCCGTAGGGCGAGGCGATAGCAGAGTCGAGAGATGTGATGGGGCTGGTCAGACGGGTTTTCACTGCATCACGTGGCCCGGTATTCCTGCGCGCAGGGCCGACTG
This sequence comes from Streptomyces sp. cmx-11-4, assembly GCA_049998195.1. Classification (GTDB taxonomy): domain Bacteria; phylum Actinomycetota; class Actinomycetes; order Streptomycetales; family Streptomycetaceae; genus Streptomyces. Next base: position 42,237 of record JAEBET010000015.1, on the reverse strand, counting down.
GGGCCTGGAGCCAGTGCCATACCGCATCTGGGCCTCGTGGCGGAGGATCGGGATTCCGGCCGCCCGGCTACCTTGATGCGTGAGAGACCCGATGCGACGACTGGTCGGCAGGCGGAGGGTCTTCAGGATCCCTTCCACGGCTCACCCACCCGATCCCACCAGCGGGCGGCCTTTCGCCACACCCCCGGCCGACCTTGAGAGCTGACCCGTCCTCCACGGGAACCACGCCGCCCACCCTCTCGCTCACCACTCGGATGCGCGCGGCGCCGGAGCGGAATCCCTCACCGACAGCCCGACAGCCCGGCGGCGACAGAGTCTCCACAAGACCACCGCAGGCATGCCGAAGTCCCCACATAGTCCCCAACTCCACCTGGGCAACCGTGTTTATGAACACCCAGGACCATGGATTCTGCGCGAAATCGGGACACAATCCGGCCCTAGATTTCCCTGTTGATCTTGCCGAGCGGCAGGATCGGAAGGGATGACACATCCGTGTCCAGATACACAGCCGGGCGGCGTTCCCGCCTCAGACGCCACAGCGGGCGAATAGCTCTGGCCTCAGCCCTGGTGCTCGCTGCGGAAGCCGCCTTCGTGTCCGGCGCCCAGGCAGCCGTCGCGACACCGGGCGGGCCGACCACGCAGGCTGCCGCCAGGTCCCCCTTTAACAAGGAGAAGGGAGAGGAGAAGAAAACAGCCCCGGCCCCGGAGGCCAAGCACGCGCAGGGGTCGAAGGCATGGGCCGTCGCCCAGGCGAAGAAGACCGGCAAGCAAGTCGTGGCCTCCGACGAGACGACGGCCACCTCCTACACGGTGGCCAACCCCGATGGCACCCTCACCACCGAGCTGACCGCCGGCCCTGAGCGGGTCTGGCGGGCCGGTGAGTGGCGCACGGTCGACGCGACACTGACCGCGGCCGCCGACGGGACCGTGACCGCGAAGGAGCACCCCAACGGGCTGCGCCTCGCGGGCAAAGGCGGCGCCGCCCCCCGCTCACTGGCCGCCGCCCAGGAGGACGCCCCGCGCGACCTCGTCACCCTCGGCAGCGGCGACCAGGCGTTGACCCTCCAGTGGAAGGGCGGACTTCCCGCTCCCGAGCTAAACGGCACCACCGCCCGCTACCGGGAGGCCGTACCTGGCGCCGACGTCATCGTCGAGGCCACCCGGACTGGCTTCGAACAGTTCGTGGAGATCGGCAAGAAGCCCTCCGGCGCCTACTCCTACACGCTGCCGGTCAAGGCCAAGGGGCTGAAGGCCGAGGCGAACCAGGACGGTTCGGTGACGTTCACCGACGCCGAGACCGGGGAACGGCGCGCGACGATGCCCGCCCCCGTCATGTGGGACGCCTCGGTGGACGAACGGTCCGGAGAGCACACCCGCCGGGCCCGCGTGACCATGGAGGTCGTGGACAAGGGTGCGGGTTCGATCGACCTGGTCCTCACCCCGGACGCGAAGTTCCTCGCCGATCCCACGACCCGGTACCCGGTCACCGTGGACCCCTCCACCTCCGCCCTGGCGAACACCTTCGACACCTACGTGCAGCAGGGCGAGACCGTCGACTGGTCCAACGACGTCGAACTCGACTTCGGTAACCCCGGAACCAAGAACCCCGACGGCACCCCGCGCACCGCGCGCTCCTTCATCACCTGGAACACCACCCCCATCCAGGACGCGCTGATCGTCGACACCAACCTGGCGCTGTGGAACTTCCACTCGGGGAACACCAACTGCGCCGCCCAGTCCTGGACCGTCTGGGACACCAGCGCGTCCTCCACGTCCTCGCGCTGGACCTCGCAGCCCACGTGGAACAAGCAGTACGGTTCCTCGACCGAGACCAAGGGCAACCCGTCCTGCGCCGCCACCCAGCCGGACGGGTGGATCAACGCCGACGTCGATACCCTCGTCCAGACCTGGGCGTCCGCCAAGGCCACCCGCGGTCACATGGGCCTGCGCGCGGCCACCGACGACATACTCAGCTGGAAGCGCGTCAACTCCGCCAACGCCACCGCGAACCAGCCGAAGCTGACCGTGACCTACAACTACCGTCCCTCCGACGGCACAGCGCAGCAGGCAGGGCCGCCCTTCAAGACCTACAACGACGTGTGGGCCGTCAACACCCTCACGCCGACGCTCGGGGACACGTTCGCGGACGCGGACGGCGACAAGGTCAACGGCAGCTTCCAGGTCTACGACGCGGAGACCAACGCGCCGATCACCACCCCGGCCGGCGACGGCGTGCTCGTCTCCGACTTCGTCACGCCCGGCGAGTGGGCGAACGTGCAGGTCCCGGCCGGGCAGCTCGTCGACGGCAGGATGTACAAGTTCCGGACCAACGCCTACGACGGCACCCACTACAACCTGGGCTGGTCCCCGTGGCGGTCCTTCGTCGTGGAGACCGCCGCCTCGGGTCTGCCCACCAAGCTCCAGCCCGGTGACACCTACACGATCACCGATCCCGCGCTGATCGCCGACCCTGCCCGGGTCGAGCAGGTCCTGAACAGGGACGGCAACCTGGAGGCGCTCGGCATCACACCGCGCACCGGCCCGTCCGCCGCGCAGCCCGCCACGGCGCAGTCGACGCCCAGCACGGCGAAGACAGCGGCCGCCGCCGGGACGATGGCCGCCTGGGAGCGCACGTACACCGTTCCCAGCCAGCGGTTCAACCGGGGCCGGAAGCCCGAGAACAACGGCAAGGATCCGTACGAATACATCGCCGACGTCGATGAATGCCACAACGCCGACGACTCGGACGACGAGGCCGGCTGGATCAAGAACCGGTTCTCCTACTGCCAGGAGACCATGACGGTCATGCCGGCCATCAGGTGCGGCCTCTGGCCGCCGGGCTGCTACCTCAAGGGCACCTTCATCTCGACCAATACCCTGATCGGCCGGGGCCAGATGGGCGGCCTGGGCGGCAGCGACCTGACCCGCTTCGCCGAGTTCGACTTCAACGTGGACGTCTTCATATCCACCGGTGACTTCAACGAGGTCGGCGCAAAGCTGGAAGCGAAGCTGGAGTGCCAGGGCGACTGGGCCACCGGAGTCCCGGGCAGCCCCAAGGCGGAAGACGCCTGCCAGCCGGGTGTCTACACGGGCCGCGCCGATTCCCCCAGCCAATGGAAGTACAACGGCGACACGAAGTTCGACCTGTGGTCGCTGGCTCCGAAGCTGCCCGACGTCGCGAACGGCGACCAGATCGCCACGGGCCTGTTCACCCCGGTCCTCGAATTCAGGATCCCCGGCTACTCCCAGCTCATCCCCTCCAAGGGCGAGCAGGGGGAGATCCGCTTCGACAGCGCCGCCTACAACGTCCGGGCCAAGGCCGGCTCCGTGTTCCCCGACGCCACACCCGCCCTGCGGTACGACCGGAGCGACACTTCCGACCCGGCCGCTCCCGTGGAGCCGTACTTCGGCGTGGCGGCGGTCGCAGACCACATCGGCGACGCCTTCGCCGATCCGGGCGGCACGTACCCGACAAAGAGCGGCAAGAAGCTCCCGGGCGGGAGCGCGGTGGACCCGATGTACCGCCTCGTGCCCGGCTTCGGAGCGACCGAGCAGTCACGCTACGACGCCAACCGGTCCGTCGTCTCCTCCACGTGCAACAACGCCGCTGTACCGGGCAAACCCACGGCGGGCGAGCAGCGTGACTGCGACGAGTTCCCCTTCGCTTCCAGCTACCAGGGGGCGGCGCGCTACCAGTACGAGGGAGAGCCGTACCGTAACGACTTCTCCGTCCGCTACATCGATTCGAACGAGAACCAGGAAGCCGGCCGGCGCCTCGGCGCCTGGTACGACAACGACCGGATCCTGAGCCATGACCCGTTCATCGTCGTGATCGGCGACTGACCGGACCAGAAGGCCGAACCACAACGCGGGGCCGGTCCACCGACCGGCCCCGCACCCATTTCACCCGGCCCTCTACCCGGCGGCCGTGCGCCAGATCTGAATCAGGCAGTACTGATCCGTACCGTCCATCTTCTCCTCGTGCCCCGCCGGCATCAGCAGCGGGTCCCGGGTCCCCGCCAACGGCGAGGTGAAGGGACCGCGTTCACGGTTGAACACCCACTGCCACCGCATCCCGTACGAACCGGCCGAGGGCAGAACCAGGGGAATCTCCCGCTGCCCTCCGTCAATGGTCTCCAACGCGAGCTCTCCCCCGGGAAGCTCCACTTCCACCTCCTCCACACCGGACCACGAGCCATCACCCACCGCGGGAGTGGTCGACCAGCTCTCCAGACGCACCGCCGCCCTGATCACCTCGGGCGGCACTTGCAGATACACCATTCCGGGGGCGGATAGGAGCCAATTCGTGCGGTCCGCATGCGGCGAGTACGTGTCGACGCTCGTATCAACCAGTCCGAATATGCGATAACTCGGGGAAACCGTGGTCTCGAAACCATCCAGCATCCTGCTCAAGGGTCACCTCACATGTCATCAATCGAGTCGCGAGTAGCAGTATGCCTTCGAACACATGGACGACCTGACGCCGCTGCGCGACAGCCGCGTACAGCCATTCCCCGGAGTCCCCTCCGGAGAGGCGCGGCGGCCCAGCACCGGATGCGGCGCACAACAGGAGGGCCTCGACCGGGGCGCCGGCGCGACCGACAGCGGGCGTGCCGCCGTGAGCAGGAGATGAGGGCACGTGTCCGTCAGCGTGGTGATCGCAGATGATCAGCATCTGGCCAACGGCATCGACGCGAACAACCGGCGCGTGCACGGGGCGCTCCTCGCCTCCATGCGGGTCCTCGGCGAGGGCGTCGAGATCACCGGCGAGCGCGGCGTCGAGGCGATCTGCTTCGCCGACACCTGCGGCTCACAGGTCGAGATCGTCCAGAACATCGGCCGTGCCCTGCGGCTCGACCGCGACGGCAGCACCAAGGTCGCCCGCATCATCGTGCCGGTGTTCCTGGAGCCAGGCGAGGACCTGACCGACATGGTCGCCTCCGCGAGCTTCAAGCCGCTTGTAGCGGTCCTCCGGCGCCTCCGCAGTCATGATGAGCGCCTGGTCGAGCGGCAGTCATCATGCGCCAGCCGTTAACCGGAGACCGCCGGATGGTTCTCGAAGGGCCGTACCGACGAACCCGGCGGCGATCTGCGCCTACCAGGTCGGGTCTGGCGTGGGTCCGCGTTCAATCCGCAGGACGCGCCCGCGCGGGAGGCCGCTCAGGCAAGGCTGCGGCAGAACGGGTGGTCTCATGGGAGGGCCCGGCCACCGGGACTGTGGCCGGGCCGCGCGGTCGTCAGCCGGACAGGCTCAGGTTGTTGATCTCTCTACTTGATGCGGTCGAGGAAGCCGAGCACCCGAAAGTTGACCTGCGCTGCGGCCTGTTCTTCATAGGACGGCAGGCTGCTGTCGGTGAACAGGTGCCTGTCGCCGGGGTAGAGGAACAGCTCGGCATCCAATGCAGTCCCGACGACGGCGCGGGCTGCGTCCACATCGCCCTCCCCGGCGAAGAACGGATCTGCGTCCATGCCGTGGATCTGGACCGGGACGTCCTGGGGCCAGGCGCCGCCGAACTCCGAGACTGGGACGCATGCCTCGAGCAACAGCGCGCCCCGTGCGCCGGGGCGGGTCTGGGCCAGCTTTTGCGCCGGCAGGACGCCAAGCGAGAACCCGACGTAGACGAGCTCTGCAGACAGTCCCTCGGCGGCGGCGGTTCCGCGCGCGGTGATCGTGTCGAACCCGGCGTTCTCGGCGTAACCCATGCCTTCCTCGAGGCTGTCGAATACCTGCCCCTCGTACAAGTCTGGAAGGTGGACGGTATGTCCGGCCCGTCCCAGGTGCTCGGCGAACTCGCGAACGCCGGCGGTCAGCCCGTGCCCATGATGGAAAACCAGCACCTCAGCCATGGCGCTCCCCTCGTCTTGCGGTGCCCGAGCGGCGCCGCGGCACGAGTATGGCCCGCAGCACTGACATCCGCGGGCCCGGCCCGGCCCGACAGGATCAGGTCGGTGGTCCAGGTCCGGTAAGGCGGGCTTCGAGGTAGGCGACGCGGCGGTCTTGGAAGCGGAGGTTGGAGCGGGCAGCTTTGAGGCGCGCGTCGAGGGTGCACGACGGATCCGTGACCAGCTACGCGTCAAACGTCGGACTGGTCCACTTTGACGGCGGTGTCCTGGAACTCAAGGGCTCCAACTACCAGCCACCGAACCTCGCCGACCGCAACGGCGCCAAGGGCCGAACCCCGGACAACGGGTGAATATCGACGCGGACTGGTCGTCTGCCGGAATCCACGCTGACGGCGACTCACTCGGGTCCGTCGTGGAGAGTGCACAGAGGCGATTCTTCGGTGAATCCATCCGTCCAAGCCGGTGAGTTGACCGCCGCTCGTCTGCCGGTGTGGTGGCTCGTCTCGCTACACCGGCCCGTGTGATCAAGAACCTTATGCTGGGCGGCCTGCCTGAGCTCGCCCTCTGCGCCCATCCGCTCCTCGTTACTCCGCCCGCGTACTCCGCCCCCGCCGAGACGGCAGCACGGGCTGGTACTGCCGCCGCCGGACCGGCCGGGGCGCGCGCTCCACTGCCGCTGTTCGAGGCGATCGACCGGCTCCCCGGGGCCGCGGAACACCGCGATGGCTACAAGCGGGACCTGTACGTGCACTGGTACAAGGGCCTCGTCCGCGTGGACGGGCCGCGGTGATGCCTCCGCCTTCCACCCCGGCACAGGTCCGCCCGAGCAGCACGGTACGGCCGCCCTCCGGCTGGGCGGCCGTACCGTCGGGTCGGACGGTGACGGATCAGCCGCACCGGATCGGCCCGGTCTCCAGCCGGTAGGTCACTCCGCCTCGGACCAGGGAGCCACTCAGGCTGATGCACTGCCTCTTCGCGTCGAACCAGGTGCAGATGGGGCCGGCGTAGTAGTGATAGTTGGCCGGGTGCTCCTTCGGCGGATCGATGGAGTAGTCGCCGCCCTCGTCGAAGATCGCCATCGGCTGGCCTAGCCTCGGATTCGGGCCACCTCGCGGGCCGCTATTTCGGCGTGGCCGCCGAAGACGAACAAAGGTGTGTCGGGGGCGGCAGGGGAGATGGCGAAGGTGTCGGTGAACGCGGATGCCGCAGGGGCTGTGATGTTGAGGGGCACTGACTTGCTGTCGACGGCGCCGGGTGAGATGGAGATGGTGCGCAGGGAGACTTCGTAGTGCAGGAAGTCGATGTTGGTGGGGGTGGTTCCATCGGTGGAGAAGTCCGCGGTGGTGGAGGACTTGCCTGAGTGGATGTGGAGGTTGGTCACGTCCAGACGGTGGCCGCCTCCTGTGAAGCGCATACCCCCCTCTGGAGAGGGATTTCGCCTCCGGTCAGGTCCATTTTGAGGGTGCCACGCTGGTGGACAGCACCTTGTGACGGTGCAGACCGCGACCGGCTGCCGGTCACAGGGACCGGCAGCCGGCGCTCGCCACGGCCGGCGGGCGGACGGGTCAGGCGGCGTTCTCCGTCTTCCAGCCCGAACACGAGTTCATGTCGTACGTTTGGCTACCGTATTCACCGAGGCAAACCCGGTACTGGACCCAACCGGACTCCGGAAGGTCCATGTTGATGTCGAGCCGGGATCCCTTTCCATAATGGTTCCAGTCCCTGATCTGCGTGTCGCCCCGGTCGGACCGGTAGTACATGACCATCACCGAGTGGCCGTCGGCATTGTTGTCCCACACCAGCAGATGGTCGCCGTCACGGACGAACGACGCCGACCCGTCACAGTAGTTCGGCTCATCGGTGCACAGGTCGCCGGCATGGAGGCCGGGGTAGGTGACGGTGTAGGTAGAAGCGGAGGCGGGGGTGGCCACCGCGAGTACGGCCAGCATGCCTGCGGCAGCGGCGCCTATGAGCTTGGAGTGCTTCTTCATCCTGGCGATCCTCGGATTGACGGCGTCACACCTACGGCCGGCGAGTGCAACGGCGACGGCCGCAGGTGAATCGGGAGCGAACGGATGCTAGCGAAAAAGTAGATCTTGGGCCATGGCCAGGAGCCGTTTCCTGATCATTCCTCATCGCTGACGCCTCACCCCTCGCGTCCGGAACTCGGGGCCGGATGCGCATGGTCATCAGCACGCCCAAGCCGCCCCGGCCCGAACACCCCGCGCTCGACGGCCCCGGCAACGGCCGGCGGAGCCGCCGACGCGGCGGGCTACCGCCTGCCAGAGGTCCTTGCGTCATCGCCCGTGGTGACGTGGAGCGACGTGGCGGGGCACCTCCGCTCGCGCGGAGAGCACGCCAAGGACTCCTCGGTCAGCGCCACGTGGAACGGGACACCGCCGCTCGAGCGGAGGTGAGCCGGAACCGGCTTCGGCACGATCGAGATCCGGGGCCATGAGAAGGCCGTGGTCGATGCGGCGCACCGGATCTCCGACCTGCTCCTGTCTAGTGGTCCGTGCCGGCTGCGGCGTACGCCCGGCGAGGACGAAGTGCAGGTTCTCGTCCACGCGGACATCAGCAGGCACGCAGGCGAGGGCGGCTACTTCGACCCGAACGAGGCGGAGGGCGCAGGCACGTTTCTGCGGTGAACCGGCTCACCCAGCGGAGTGAGCCGCATCAACCCGGCTCGATCCGGCGATGGGTGACCCGGTATCACCCGGCCCATGATCAAGAACTTGCGCCGGGGCTTGCTGGCCACCGCCCTCGCCTTCGCCGTGCTCGCCCCCGCCTCCCCCGCCCAGGCCGACGAGGTCACGCTCATGGACGGGATCACCGCGCTGCCGGTCGCCGAGGACGTCCGCGAGGGCTACAAGCGGGAGCTGTACCCGCACTGGAAGGACGACGACAAGAACGGCTGCACCGCCCGCAACGACGTCCTGATCGCCGAAGCCATCGAAGCCCCCACCGTCGGCGCCGACTGCGCCCTCACCGGCGGGGTGTGGCACTCCTCCTACGACAACGTCCTCGTCCAGGGCCCGCCCGGCGTCGACATCGACCACCTGATCCCGCTCGCTGAAGTCCACGACTCCGGCGGCTACGGCTGGACCACCGAACGACACCGCGATACGCCAACGACCTCGGCTCCGACGCCACCCTCGTCGGCGTCTCCGCCCGCTCGAACCGGCAGAAGTCCGACCAGGACCCGGCCACCTGAATGCCCATGGGCCGCGGTCCACTGCCGCTACCTCGGCGAATGGGTCGGCACCAAGCACCGCTGGGGCCTCGCCGTCGACCGTGCCGAGCGGGAAGCCCTCCTGCAGTAAGCAGCGTCCTGCCCTAACGCCCGCATCACCTACGACCCCGCCTTTGACTCTGAAGGCCGCAAGACCGGGGGCTGGACCTGGGGCCGACCGCCGCTCGGGCGTCGCAGAGGGATGAGCGGGGAGGGGGTCAGCCGTAGTGGCTCCAGCCGCCGAGGCGGGCGAGGGGGCTGTGGGTGTCGTCGATGTTCAGGCCGAGGGCGGCTGCCACGGCGGCGGGGTCGTCGCTGCGGGCTTCGTGCGCGGGCCCGTGGGCGGTCCGCTGGGCGATCAGCTCCAGGGAGCGGGCGGCCTTGATCGCAGCGGAAGGCGAGTCGAGGGCAAGCTTCTCGATCGCGTCCGTGACCCGGTGCAGGAGCGTCTGCAGATCGAAGGTTAGTGGGATGGTGGTCTCTGCGACGACGATGGTGTCGTGGTCCCAGTCGTCCATGCACCGGTCGGCCAGTTCCATGCCGTGCTCGCGGAACGGGCGGCCACCGGCCTTGGCCCAGTCGACGGTGTGAGGGTCGCCGGTCCAGCCGCACGCACACTCCGCCCGCAGCACCTGCGCCTTCGGACGCTCGGGATAGTCGATGCCGTCGTAGTCGCTCCAGTGCCGCACCTGCCAGCCGAACCCGCCGGAGTTCGAGTCGAAGTACACCGCATCGGGCACCGCACCGTCGGCATCCAGGACGCTGACCCGTCCCTCGTGGGACTTGCCGTATTCGTCGGTCTTCCAGGTCTCGTCCTTGTCCACGCATGCCTCCCTGATCACGGGCCGGCGGTCCGCCGACCCCGGTGACGATGAGTTCGCACCCGAAGCACAAGCGCCGGGAAATCGGTGAAAGAACACCCCGCCGGGAGGTGGTGAGGTCTCCGACTCGGGTCAGGCCAACGGTCTGCCCCTAGGCGTGTATCGGGTCGTGATCAACGCGTCGCGGCTTCCGGGGCGGGTGCCCCGTCTGGGGTAGGTGAGCGGAAGTGATGCCGCGGGCAGGCGGCGGGGCCCGAGGGTCCCGGCTGCATGTCCGCCCGGGCGGTGTGTCAGACCATGGCGAGCCGGTCCACCAGCAGCTCCACCCTCGGCTCGATGTCCTCCGGCGGCAGCCGTCCCGCCCGGGTCAGGGTGGCCAGCCCGTGCAGGGCCGCCCAGAACACCTCGGTGAACAGCCCCGGGTGGACGCCGTCCCCGGTGACCTCGCCCAGGCTCTCCTGCAGGGCGGCGAAGGCGTCCTTGAGCGGTTCCGGGGTGTCCTCCTGTGCGTACGGGAGGCCGCCGTCGAGCTGGAAGATGGCGTCGTAGACCGCCGGGTTGCGTGCGGCGAAGTCGAGGTAGGCCCGGGCGAGGGCGGCCACCCGCTCGCGCGGGCCGTCTGCGGCGGCGGTCGCGGCGCGCACCGCTGCGGCCAGCTCGGCGGCGCCCTCCAGGGCGACGGCGCCGATGATCTCCCGTTTGCCGCGGAAGTGGCTGTAGAGAACGGGCTGGCTGTACTCGATGCGCTCGGCGAGCCGACGCGTGGTGACCGCGTCCCAGCCCTGCTGCTCGGCGAGTTCGCGGGCCGTCGCCACGATGAGGCGCTCGCGTTCCGCCCGTTCGCGCTGCTTGCGTTCTTGTACCGACATGACCAGATCCTAGCATTGCTAGACAAGCGAGCATCAGAAGACTAGCATTGCCTCATCAGCTAGCAACGCTAGATACTGGGGGTTCATCATGCTCAACGCACTCGAGGTGTTCACCACCGTGGTCGTCGGTGTGATGGTGGGGGTCGAGTTCTCCGTCGCCTTCGTCATCAACCCGATCCTCAACGCACTCCCCGAGGACAGTGGCCAACTCGGCCGCGCCCACGGAGGCCGGATGCTCGGCGCCGTGATGCCGGTCTGGTACATCGGCTCGCTCGTCCTCGTCGCGGTCTGGGCCATCGCCGGATGGCACCGCCCCGGCACCGGCCTCGTCGTCACCGCCGGCGCGCTGCTGATCCTCAGCGTGATCATGTCGATCCTGCTGCTCGTTCCGATCAACAACCGGGGCAAGACGTGGACCCCCGAGAACCGGCCCGCCGACTGGAAGCAGCAGATGAACCGCTGGGACCGCTTCCACTACGTCCGCGTCGTCGTCATCATCGCCGCCTTCGCCCTGCTGGCCGCCGCCCTCGCCTGAGCCTGCGGGCCGACACACACGGGTGGCCCCTCCGCATCGGGCAGGGGGACGTGTCCGGCAAGACGACATCGTCATCCTGGTCCTGGGCACCGACCCGCGCCGCCCGGGCGCCCGCGCCTGGGCCGTCCCGCCCGAACCTCCTCAACGTCGCGGTCAGCCGCGCCAAACGCCGCCTGTTCGTCATCGGCAACCGCGACGCGTGGCGCGACCAGCGCTTCTTCACAACCCTGGCGGACTCCATCCCGGCCCACACCTGGGCCCCGGCGATCCCGTCTGCGGGGCCGGGGCCGACGGGGCTTAAACCCCGCGGGGGCGGGGCAGAGTTCGTTGCCGACGTTGGTCAGCTGGAACTGGGGGTCATCCCTGCGAGCGCTGGGAGCAGAGGAGCTTCGACCTGTTGTCGATGTCGAAGTCCGGGTCATCCCCGCATGCGCAGGGAGCAGGCTGCCTGAGCTGGCACTCTACGCGGCGGAGGGACTGTGCTCGAGCACTTTGAACCGGCAATAGAGCCATACGGGATATGGGGCCATGGTCCCGTTCACGCCGCCGACGGAGCCGCGCGGCGCGTACGGGTGGAACTCGGGGCGGGAGCGCGACGTCCATCGCCGGGACGTGGTCATCGCCGCTTCCTCAGCTCCCGGACCGCCGGCACGGCTGCCAGGCACAATGCCACCGCGGTGGTGAAGCCGGTGCCGCCGGAGCGAACGACCGTGGGGAGGCCTGCCCCCGCGAGGCTTTCCATCAGGCTTGCGGACAGGGCGACTACCAGCGAGAAGAGGAAGATGCTCAGCAGGTTTGTTTCCGCAGAGACCGTGTCCCCCGCAGGTCGTGTCGCTTTACAGCCGAGCTGCTGTTTCGCTCTGTGCCGCATTCGCACAGCTCATCATGTCGCTTTCTCCAAGCTAGCACGTGACGAAGCGCACACTCTAGCGAGCGGAGCGATGCTGGGAGACATGACAACGAACTTGATCTCGCGGCCGGCGCGGCCGGATCCCGAGGGTTGAGCGGTTCAGCGTGGTGGGACGGTGGCATGGTGTAAGAGCGGGCGGTGACGGCGGGTTCTCCGACGGGTCGTCCTTCGGCTTCGACCCAGACGTGGGCGGCGATCGGGGAGGTGCGTACTCCGGTGCACCGGGTGGACCGGAGTACGTCGATGCGGCACAACAGCGTGGTGGCCAGGGATCGTTGGAGGCAGTAGCGGCCCGCGCACAGGACGCTGACTGCGGTCACGTCCCCTTGTGCGGTCAACGCCGTCTCGTGAGAGGCGCTCTTCGCTCCCCGGCGGGCAACCCTCAGTCAGTACCGCTTGGAGGCGCGCGGGGGCAGGTGTACGAGAAACCAGCGGCGCCGACAGCCGTGCGGGCGGCAAGCCTGCGCAGCGCCGGGGGTCGGGTTCCGATGAGGTCGAGTGTCTGCCGGCCCCACGGGCGCTGACCGGCCCGGCGCTGGTGAGCTGCCCGATAGGTGCAGCGACGTCAGCCTCGGCGTGCTCACGGCTGACCGGGCGTGCCTGGCTCAGGGCATCAGTGATCTGCTGGGACGTGAACCGTCCAGATACGCCTTCATGGCCGCGTGGACATCCCGCTCCGCTCGCGGGCCAGTACCTCACCCGTGAGCGGAAGAACGTCACTGCATGCCTCGCTCCGCCGTCCTTCCATACCTCACCGCCGCCGGCCACCAGCGGGTGCTCGCGTGGCCGGGCCACGGACCGAAACAGCTCCCGCATCACCCGCCAAGTCAGGAACTTCCCGTCCTGCGCGGGGTGTAGGTCCGCCCGCGAAGCCCGACGCGGCATTGATTCCCCTCACGAGGCGGGCGACACGCGCCCCTCGATTCTGGAGAGCAGCTCCTGGTGCCGGATGTCGTCGAGGGTGAGGGCGTCGAGCGGGCGCAGGTAGGGGAGGTTGTCGCGGATCGGGTAGCCGCGCCGTAGGCGGGGGTTGTAAAGGAGTTCCTCTTCGGGGACGTGGACGAGCGGGCCCTTGTCCACGGGGCAGGCGAGGAGGGAGAGGAGCTCAGGGTCGGGCTCAGTGGGTTGCGGCATGGTGGGGTTCTCCTAGGCGGGTCGGTGCGGGTGGCTGTTGGTCGTGGCGCGGCAGGGTGAGCAGGACCACGATGGCGAGTGCGGTGCCGCCGAGGCGGAGCGCCAGCCGCAGCGGTTCGGTGGGGAGGTCTTCGCCGAAGACCACGGTGCCCGCGACGACGGTGAAGATGCTGGACACCGTGGTGGTGACCGGGACGATCACGGACGCGCGGCAGCGTTGGAGCGCGGTCTGGGACAGGGCGAGACCGGCTACTCCGGTGGTGACGAGCAGCCAGGGGTGGGGTCCGCGCAGGAGCTCGGGCAGGGCTGTCGTCAGCGGTTGGTCGGCGAGTGCGGCCGAGGTGCCCTTGATGGCGAGTGAGCTCACCCCGTACAGCAGCCCGAGGGCGACGCCGTACGGCACGCCGGAGCTGCGGCGGCGGTGCCGGCGGCCGGCTCGGCGCAGTGAGGCGAGGAAGAGCAGGAGTCCGAAGGCGAGGCAGGGGAGGCAGACGGCGAGCAGGGGCAGGACGGGTGCCGCCGCTCCCACCCGGTTGCCGTCGGCATTGCCGTCGCCGAGTGAGCCGATGAGGGCGAGCAGGGCGAGCAGGATGACGCCGGTGGCGAGGAGTTCACGGCGGCCTGGGCGTTCGCCCAGTGCGGCTGCGGAGAGGGCGATCAGGAGCACCGTTCCGGAGAGGAACACCCCCTGGGCGGCGGCGATCGGCAGCAGTTGGTAGACCTTCAGCTGGGCGGCGAAGCCCAGGCCCAGCACGGTGAAGCCCAGCAGCCAGCCGGGGCTGGACGCCAGCGTCCGGAGCAGGTGCAGCGGGCGGCGGGGGTCCAGCGCGGGGAGGGCGGCCAGCGCGCGCTTCTCGAGGACGAAGCCCGCGCTGTAAAGGGCGTTGGCGAGCAGGGCGACCGCGACTCCGAGGATCAACGGCGTCCTCCGTCCTTCACCAGTGCGTCCAGGATCTCGGCGCAGCGCCGGGCGAGCTCGGCGGCGGCGGGTTCGGCGAGCAGCTGGTGGCAGTGGCGGACGGCGAGGTGGAGGCGGCCGCCGAGGGTGAGGGCGCTGACGGAGAGGCCGCGGGGCATCCGGACGGGTGCCGAGAACCACAGGGCGTCGGCCGGGCCGGCGGGGCCGAAGTCGAGCGGGTGGGTCACCCTGCCGAGGTTGCTGACCAGGGCGGTGGACGTCCAGGGGGCGGCGATGCGACGCAGTGCCCTGGTCAGCGGGGCCTTGGCGCCGACGGGCAGCCAGGGGGTGCTGACCAGGCCGGCGACGGTGCCGCCACCGGTGACGGGGGCGGCCTTGGCTGCGCGGGTCTGCGCGCTGATGCGCCCCAGCAGCGTGCCGGCACCGGCGTCGGGGGCGGGTGCGTCGGCGTGGATGGTGGCCAGGTGGTTGTGGTTGCCCATGGGGGCGCCGGGGGCGAGTGGGCCGTGCGGGCGGTCGTCGATGGGCATCGACAGGTGGATCGGGCCGGTGGGGTGGCCGTGCCGGTGGTTCCATTCGGCCAGGGTCAGCTGGACCGCCGTCAAGAGCAGGTCGTTGACGGTCGGCTGGGGCGGCTTGGCGGCGGGCCGGGCGAGTGGGAGCACGCTGAGGTGGACACCGGTGCCGGGAGTAGGACTTGCGGCGGGCGCGATGCGGGCCGGGCGGCCGCCCCGGGCGCTGACCGTGGCAGGGGCATCGGCCGCACCGCCGGAGCGCTGCCCGGCCCGACCGCCGGAGTCGTGCCCGGCCCGACCGCCGGAGTCGTGCCCGGCCGGGGCGCCGGAATAGTGGTCGGCGACGTCGCAGAGCAGTCTCAGGCAGGTGCCGGCGTCCGCGAGGGTGTGCGCTGCCGTCAGCAGCAGGGCGGTGCCGCCGCCGGGTGCGGGTGCGGTCTCCAGCCGGAGTGGGGGGCCGGCCGCCAGCGGGGGCGGTTCGGTGAGGGCACGGTGGCGGGTGGGGCCGAGGTCTGCGGTGGCCGCCACGGCGGTGGGGCCGATCGGCGCCGGCTCCCAGCGGTAACGGCGGTGCCACCAGCGGGAGTCGGCCTGCCGTACCTGCAGCGTCGGGTGGGCGGCCAGGGTCCGGGTGAAAGCGGCCCGGAGCCGCTCGACGTCGACAGTGCCGGGGAGGTGGGCCTCCAGGTGGACGGTGTCCGCGTCCAGGTGCTCCTGGAGCAGGTGGCGTGAGTACTCGTCCATTGCCGGGAAGGGAACGCGCCCCTGCCGCCCGGACGGGGTCCGGGCGGCAGGGGCGGCGAGGGTCGGGCGGGTCACGGGGCCTCGGCCCGGTGCCGGGATCCCGTGGCCTGGCGGTCCGCCGTGACCAGCGTGGCGGCGAGTGCCAGCAGCGCGAGCACCTCGGCGGCCGGGCTGAACGCCCCGCTCGGGGGCGTGAGGACCGCCAGCAGGCCGGCGCCGATCATCGCCGCCCCGGCGACGTACGGCAGCAGGCTCGGCCACCGGAACGCGACCAGGACCAGCGGCACCGCCAGCAGGGCGAACGGACCGCCGACGACACCGAGGACCAGCAGCGGGAAGACCACGCCCAGCAGCCACCGGGGCGCGTCGGACGCGTCCCAGTCCTGCGGGCCGGGCTGGTCGTGCGGCCGGCCGCCCCGGCGCCGCAGCGCCGGAACCACGACCAGCCCGGCGAGCACCAGGAGGGCGAGGCCGCCGAGGACGAGCCCGAGGTCGTACGTGGTGGCGGGGGCGTAGGAGAGCAGTACGGTTCCCCCCGTGCCCGCCGGGACCACGTAGCCCTGCTGCCAGCCGTCGAGTCGGACGGACTGCAGCGGCTTGCCGTTCAGGGTTGCGCGCCAGCCGGGGTTGGCGTTCTCGTACACCTGCAGGTAGGAGGCCTCGCCCCCACCGATCTTCACACTGCGCTCGTCCCCGGACCAGGACACGACCTCCACCGTCCGGCGCGAGCCGGGATCGGCAGCCGGGCCGGCGTCGCGGGCGGAGAGGGTGAGGTCGGTGACGGCCAGTGCGCCGTCGTCGGAGGCGGACACCCGGTGCTTGCCCTGGCCGAGCGTCAGGGTGGACCCGGTGGCCGGGCACAGGGCCACGGTGACGGGATGCCGCTTCCGCAGGGCCGTGACCGTGCCGGACACGGAGGTCTGATAGGCGGTTCCGTCCACGGTGAGGACCGGGCCCTTCCCGCACGGCAGGGTGAAGGCGGTGTCCTGGGGGTCCTTCGCGTCCTGGGTCTCCTGGGCATCTTGACGAGCCGCCAGATCGGCCAGGACCGGGATGTGCACCTCGCTCAGGCCCGCCGGCAGCTGGAGATTCTGCCCGGCGAGCGGGTTGTGGACGACGACAGGGGCGGTCGCGGTGACCGTGATCGTCAGCTGGTCGGTCGTCAGCGGGGCGAACCGGACCAGGCCGTTGGCGTCCACCGCCGCGCTGACGGCGTCGGTCGGGGTGCTGAGCTGCACCTGGGTCGGCCGGGAGGAGAGACCGCCGGCGGCACCGAGCACCAGGTGGTCGATGCTGCGGCTGCCCTGCCAGGCGAGCCGGACGGAGGACTTGCCCCCCGCGATCCAGGCGGTGGTGAAGTCCCCGTCGAGCAGGTTGCGGGGGCTGCCGGAGCTGGTGGAGTCGGCCTCGATACCGATCCTTCCGGTGGCCCGGCCGGGGGCGACCTGGTCCAGCAGGGCGTCCAGGGCGGGACCGGGCAGGGCGACGGCGCTGCCGGTCACCTTGAAGTCGCCGGCACCAGTGGTGAGTTGACGGTTGAGCCCGGTCTCGACGGTGCCCGACTGGGAGCCGCCGAGGTCGAGGGTGCGGTGCAGCGAGTAGGAGTCGGCCGTGGCGGCCGGGAGCGACAGCACACGGGTGGCCTTGACCCCGGGGATCGATATCTCCGAGAACCCGGCCCCGCCCACGCCGGTGGAGGAGGCGACGGCGCCCTCGATGGTGATCTTCACCCAGGCGGCGGGCCCCGCCGGGGCGTTGACGTTCTGCGCCACGGCCTGCGGCTGCAGCACGCTCACCTGCGAGCCCCGGTCCGTGGTGATCCGCACCTTGGTGATGGTGGGCCGCAGCGACCCCCCGGCGAGCGGGGTGACCTTGAGGGTGGCGGGCAGGTCCACCGACCCGTTGAGGTCGATCCGCAGCCACTGGCCCACCGGGTCCGCGCTGCTGCCCTCGGTCCACGCCGTGCCGGTGTTCCCGTCGAAGGCCCCGACCGGGTCGTACTGCGGCAGGGCGAACAGCCAGGAACCGTACGAGGAGGCGGTGATTGACTTGGCGCCCTCGATCACCGAGGTGGTCTGCTCTGCGGCGGAACCGGCCGGGCCCGAGGGCAGGATCTGCCGCGGTGCGCCGCCCGGGTCCTGGCCGGCGTCCGTCGGGTTGGTCTCGGTGGCCGTGTAGGTGTACGAGTTGTTGCCGTCGACCAGGCCGAAAAGCGTGTCGCTCCGGCGCTGCCCGTCGGCGGTGGCCCGCAGTGCGGCGCCGCTGCCGGCCGGCAGGGGGTCGCCGGAGAGGATCACGGGCCGGTCGGTCACCGTACCGCTGGCGGAGAGCTGGAGCAGCGACTCGGGGCCGCCGCTGACCACCGCGGTGTCGGCGACTGGGCGGGTGGTGACCCGGCCGGGTGCGGCGTCCCCACCGGTGGGGGCGAAGATCTCCACTGCGGCGTACTGCCGGCTCAGGCCCTGGACCTGGACGGGGGTGTCGGGTGAGAGCTGCCCGGAGGTCATCGGGGAGCCGAAGCCGGTCACCCGCTCGTAGCCGGAGGCCAGCAGGGTGGCGCGTACCGTCTGGGGCGGGATGTAGCCGGCCTGCGCGGGGTCGAGGTCGTTGCGGACCACCAGGTGGTGCACGCCGGACCGCTCGAGGAAGGCGTCGAGCCCCGGCACCCGGGTGCCGGTCGCCAGTGCCTCCTGGATCGCCTCCAGATAGCGTCGCTCGCCGGCCTGGCCGAAGGGCACGAAGTTGTACTGGGCCCAAGGAGAGTCCGCCAGCACGTCGAGCGGCTCGTCGATGGTCGAGCCCCAGGTGTAGAGGCCGTGCGCGTCGGCGGGAACCACCAGGGCCCGGCTGTCGGGGGCTTCGGCGGACAGGTAGGCCGCGGTCTGCTTCCACTGGGAGGGCAGCGCCTTGAAGGAGCCCGGCTGGAGGATGTTTCCGTTCAGGTAGGGCAGCGCGAGGCCGGGCAGTACCGCGAGTGCGACCAGCGCCGGGACCAGCCGGGGCCGGGCGGCCGTCCGGGGCAGGGGCCGTCCGCACAGGTGCGCCAGGCCCAGGGCCAGCGCCAGCGCGAGGCCGGTCTGGAACTTGTAGATGTTGCGCAGCGGCGCCAGCGCGCCGTCGAGCAGCTGCTGCACCGTGCCGTGGAAGGGCGCCCCGAGGGAGCCGCCGTACCCGGCGAGGGTGATCAGCGCCACTGTGCCGACGACCAGCAGCAGCCAGCGCCGCTCGGGCAGGTCACGGCGGGCGAGCCCGGCCAGGCCGAGCGCTGCGGCGAGCGCGGAGCAGGCGATCACCAGGACGTTCGCCGCGACGTCCCAGCCGGCGGGCAGCCAGGCCGAACCGAAGTGCAGGTAGGCCACCCAGTTCCCGGCCCCGCGCAGCAGCTCGGTGGCGGACATGGTGGCGGTGGTGGTGGACGCCTGCTCGATGTAGCGCAGGAAGTCGGCGCCGTAGGAGTTGAGCAGGAGCAGCGGCACGGCCCACCAGGCAGTGGCGAGCAGCACCCCGGGCACCCACCAGGCGATCAGGCGCCACTTGCGGCTGCCGCCGGGCCTGCTGAGCAGGTAGAGCCCGACCGGGAGCAGTGAGGCCGCGACCGAGGTCGCGTTGACGCCGCCCATCAGAGGGATCACCAGTGCGGAGCGGAGTGCGGCGGCGCGCGCCGAGACGAAGCGGGTGAGCGGCAGCAGGACCCAGGGCAGGACCGCGCCGGGGAGCGCGGCGGCGGAGGTGGAGCCGACCACGATGGTGAACACCGGCCACAGCGCGTAGCAGGCCGCGGCGAGCAGCCGGCTCGCCCCGGTGCCGTACCCGAGGCGTTCGGCGAGCCGCAGCGCGCCCCAGAAGGCGGCGGTCACCACGAGCGACAGCCACAGCCGCTCCGCCAGCCAGACCGGCAGCTGGAGCAGGTCGGAGATCAGGTAGTACGGCAGCATCGGGAAGGCGTAGCCGACGTACTGGTTGGACAGGGCGCCGAAGCTGCCCTCGCTCTGCCAGAGCGTTCCGAGTGTGCCGAGGAAGCCCACCGGGTCGAGCGCGACGGCGAGTTTGGTGTCGAAGGCGATCCGCCCGGGCGCAGCGGCCAGGAAGGCGGACAGGACCAGCAGCCAGAAGGCGGCGAGCCAGCGGCGGCCGGCACGCGGCTCGGGGCGAGGCCTCGAGGGCGGCGCGTCGGGGAGCTGCAGCGTGGGGGCGCTCATTCGGAGGTTCTCCGCATCACCAGGAGAAGGTTCCAGGACGCGATCTCGCGCAGACCTGGAATACGGACGAGGGTCTCGGCCAGGAACGGCCAGTAGCGCGATCGTGCGGAGAGGACCTCGACATCGCCGCGCCCGCGCACGTGACGCAGCACCGGGCCGATGTGCACCCGGTAGAGGTTCTCGCCGAGGGTGTGCTTGGCGCTGCGCCCGGTGCGCCGCTGGTAGCGGCGCCGGGCCCGATCGGCGCCGAGCAGGTGCCAGGGCGAGGTCTCGTGGCCGCCCCAGGGGGAGAGCCAGTTCGTGTAGGAGACGTACACCAGGCCGCCGGGGCGGGTGACCCGCACCATTTCGCTGATGAAGGTCTCCGGGTCGGGCACGTGCTCCAGCACGTTGGAGGAGAAGCAGACGTCGGCGGCGCCGTCGGTGAGCGGCAGCCAGTACCCGTCCGCGACGACCGCGTGGTCGGGCGTGCGTCCGCCGCGCGAGCGAAGCTCGGCGAGGTCCGGTTCGAAGAGGAAAGCGTGCGCGCCGCGGGCCCGGAACGCCTCGGTGAAGTGGCCGGCAGCGCCGCCGACGTCGGCCACCACCGCCCCGGCCAGGGGTGTGTACCGCTCGACCTGGTCGGCGGCATCCTCGGCCAGCAGTGCGTAGAACCTCTCCGGGTCGCTCTGCTCGCTGCGGAAGGCGCGGAACAGCGCGAGGGAGCGGCGCAGGGAGGGGTCTTTCACGAGCGCTCCGCCAGGGTCGGGGCCGGGGGCTCGGCCGTGGTGCGTCGGAACCCGGCCCCGGCCCGCCCGGAGCGGTGCAGGGCCACCGCCTCGGCGGCGGCGGCCTGGAAGCGGTCGACGCTGTGCTCCCAGGAGAACTGCTCCGCGTGGCGGCGGGCCGCCGCCCCCATGGCGACGCGGCGTTCGGCGGACAGTGCGAGCGCGCACCAGGCCGCGGCGAACCCGCTCTCCCCCTGGGCGAGCAGGCCCGTGCGGCCGTGGACGACGGAGTCCCGCAGGCCCGGGATCTCGAATCCCACCGCGGGCGTGCCACGGACGGCGGCCTCGGTGACCACCAGACCCCAGCCCTCCAGCGAGGAGGGGTGCAGCAGCAGCCAGCTCCGGCAGAGCAGCCGGTGCTTCTCGGCTTCGTCGACCCGCCCGGCGAAGATCACGTCGGGCCCGGCCTGCGCCTCCAAGCGGGCCCGCTCCGGGCCGTCGCCGACGATGACCAGCTTGCCGCCGGTGATCGGGCGGACCCGCTCCCACAGGCGCAGCAGCAGGTCGATCCGCTTGTAGTCCACCAGCCTGCCGACGGCGGTGAACAGCGGTTCGTCCGATTCGGGGAGCAGTGGCGCGGGGGGCTCGACCCCGTTGGGAACGAGGTGGATGCGGTCGGCCCGCACCCCGATCCGCGCCATGGCCTCGGCGGTGGAGGGGGACACCGCGACCATCAGGCTGCGGCGGTGGGTTCGGGCAAGCGCCCGGTGCTCCAGCGTCCTGCCGACTCGGGCGGCCGGGCCGGGCAGGCGCTGGTTCCAGAGTTCGGTGTGCACGTGGTTGACCAGGCACATGACCGGTCCCCGGTGCCACAGCGGCGCCAGGTAGGGGACGCCGTTGCAGACCTCGACCAGCAGGTCGGTCTCGCCGACGCTGCGGCCGAACGCGCGTGGGGTACGCAGGAAGTGGTCGTAAGTGCCGCCGGAGGAGACCACACGGTAGTTGCGGTCAACGGACGGTTCCGGGCCCCCGCAGAGCAGGGTGACCTCGTGCCCGCGGTCGGCCAGTCCGGAGGCCAGCCGGTCGACGAGCAGTTCCGAGCCGCCGGCGGCCGGGTTGGCCAGATCGCGCCAGGCGAGGACGGTGATCCGGCGTGGGACCTCCGGCCACGGCCTGCCGGCCGTGACGGCCGGAGGTGGGTGTGGGGACGTCTGGTGTGCCATGGGAGCTCCTGGGAGGGGCGGTGCTCAAGGCAGTGGGGGCAGGGACGGTAGGGCTCAGGGGACCGGGGGTAACCGGTGGGGCAGTCGCACGGGAGGGACCGGGGGATGCGGCTGGCGGCGCGCGGGTGGCGCGCGCCGCCAGTCTGAACCGTTGCTACCGCCCGGTACTACTCACCAAATTGATAAATTCCGGTCGAGTTCGCGCGGAATACATGATTCCTCTGTCACTGGGGCGAGCGACGGGTGTCACCGCGAGGCGCGGCGGCGCAGCAGCACGCCCGCCGCCAGCAGGCAGACGAGGCCCGCGGCGCCGGCGGCGACCGGGGCGGTGGTGCCCACCAGCTCGAGCTTGCGGGCGGCGACCTGCGCGGTCCGCACCTGGCCGTCCCGGCTCTCCGCCGTCATGGTGAGATCCGCCCGCAGCAGGACCAGCAGGTCAGGACCGTCCGCCGAGGTCCGCAGACTCACCAGCGGCTGCGTACGGGCGTCCAGCACGGTGCCGGTGACCGGGTCAACGACCACGCTGAACCCGCCGTTCGCGTAGTACCGGTCGGCGACGACCTGGCTGCGGTCCGCCAGTCCGAGCAGCTTGCCGGGGACCTGCTGGGTCCCGACCTTGGTCGCGCCGAGCACGGCGCCGTAGCGGTAGCCGGTCCGGCCGCCCACGGTCGCCGTGCCCTGGAAGTCGAGGGTGACGGTGCCGCCCAGCGTGGAGTCCCAGTAGACGTACGGGCGCTTGACCAGGCCGAACGGGAACTTCAGGTACGCCTCGCCGGAGAAGACCGGGGTCTCGCCGTGCGAGTGCAGCGGCAGATTGGTGCGGCGATCGGTCACCCACCGTTCCACCGTCCACTGGACAGACTTCCGCGGGTCACGGAGCTCGAGCGTGGCGGCAGTGTCGATTTGCGTTGAAATGTCCATCACTGCGCGGGTCGGGCTGCTCTGCGCGACGTTGCCCACCACCCGCCGGGTGAGCGTGAGGTCCTGGACCGGGCTCACGGCGACGGCCTTGGTATCGAAGACAGTGCCACTGCCGGTGAACACGGTGGTGGTGTTGGTGTCGATCGGCGTCTTGCGCAGGTTCGGCAGCGCGTACCAGTGCAGAAGCGGCGCCAGCACCAGGAGGAAGGCCGCGACGGCGGTCAGTACCAGGCCGGTGCGGGACAGGCGGCGGGGCGCCGGGGCGGGTTCGGGGAATCCACCGGCGGGCTGGTCAAGGATCTGACCTGTGGACACGGACATGATTACGCTCCGTAAGGGATTGGGGTCGGCACAGACCGTGCGGCGGTGAAGGCGGTGGTGCGACGAAAGGTCCCCAACGGCTGCCGAGAGTGCGGCAGGTCCCGTGTACATCCCCTGAGCGCGGAACCGTAGGTCCCCCCTTGACGGATTGTCAACGCCAGGGCAAAACTGTGCGGGCACGGGACCGGGCCGGTGCGAATGGTGTCGCCTGCTGTTCCGCCCCGCTCGCTCGGGGCCTACGGAAGGGACAATCCGCAGCCATGCGTACCCGACACCCCGTTCTCGCCGTCGCCCTCACCGCCGCGACGGGGGCGATCCTTGCCGTCGCCGCCGCGCTCGGCCTGGTCGCCCTCGCGACCGCCCCTCCCGCCCAACCCGACGTGCCGCTGGTGTCCTTCACCGGCTGATCCCGGCGCACCCCCAGGGAGGCTGCCCGCATGAGCGTACGAACCGATCCCGCTCCGGCCACCGCACTGCGGCCGGCCTCCGCATGGAGCACCGTCGGCGCAGCCGACACCGAGCGGTTCATCCGCCTCGCCTCCGCCGAGATCCCCACGCTCTCGGTCGAGGTGATGCGGCAGATCCACGCCCAGTTCCCGCAGATCGTGGAGATCTACGACGACGACGGCGTCTCGGGGGTCCTCACCCGGATCAGGCAGGCCCTCGGCCCCTTCGTCGAGAGCGTCCGGGCGGCCGGCGGCCCGAAGATCGCGGGGGACGGCGCCGTACGTTTCCGCGAGGTCGCCGCCACCCTCGACCGGCGCGAGACCCTGCCCGGGCGGGCACTCGACTTCATGCGGGCGGTCTACCGCTTCGGGGCACGGGTGTCCTGGCGCAGGCTCACCGAGATCGCGGACGGAGTGGGGATCCCGCCCGCCGCGATGTACGAGCTGGCCGAGGCCGGCTTCGACTACATCGAAGCCCTCGTCGTCGAGGCGGCCCGGGACCAACTCGGCAACGACGCCCTGGCCGCCGGCGAACGGCTCCGCCGCCAGCGCCGTCTGGTCGAGCTGCTACTCGCGCACCAGCCCGCCGACCCCGAGGCAACGGCCCAGTACGCCGCCAACATCGGGTGGCGGATACCGAGCACGGTCGCGGTCGCAGTCCTCAACCGCAACGAGAAGGCGATACTGCCACCGGCCCTCGGCAGCGGCATCCTGCTCGACTGGGAGAGCGAGCAGCCCCGGCTGGTCGTCCCCGACCCCGTCCAGGCGGGCCGGGCCGACGCGCTGCGCCAGGCCCTCCCGCACTGGACCGGCGCGCTGGGGCCGACCGTACCCCTGGCCCACGCGGCACGGTCGCTGCACTGGGCGCAAACGGCGGTCGGGCTCATCACGGCCGGGGCCCTGCCGTCCCGTGGTCTGCTCGACTGCACCGAGCACACCACGGCACTGCTCCTGCTGCCCCCCGCCGAACTGATCGACGACCTGGCCACCGGCTGCCTCGCACCGCTAGCCGCCTGCACGCCGGGCCACGGGGAGCGGCTCGCGGATACGCTGCTGGCCTGGCTCCAGACCCGGGGCGGCGCGGCGGAGGTGGCGGCGCGGATCGGCGTCCACCCTCAGACGGTCCGATACCGGATGCGCCAGCTAAGGGAGTTGTGGGGCGACGCACTGGACGACCACGATCAGCGCTTCGCCCTGGAGCTGGTGCTCCGGGCCCGGAAGCTGCGCTCGGCCGCCCTCGCCTGACGGGCGTCGCACGATTGTGGCGAAGCATCAGGCGGGAGCTGCAGAGCCCACAGGGCTGGTAGCTGTGGTCGGGCTTGCTGTCGCCATCGATCTCCCTGCAGATGCTCTGGAAGCTCTTTCCGATCGAGGCGGCGATGTACGGGACGGTCCGCTTCGCGTGCTGGCGGTCGGCGACGGTGATGCGGGTCGCGGCCGTCCCCGGTGGCCCTACGCCGCTGCGTGAGGCGGCCGAACAGGCCGAGATCGAGTTGGCCTCGGCCACCAAGACACAGGTCGAGCTGCCGTACATCGCCGTGTCCGGGCAGGCCCCTGAATTTGAGTGACCTGCTTGGATCGTCTACTGGCGGGGACGAGTTTCGAGGACGGAGCAGGCCGACGGACGAGGTGGTCAGAGCGCCCACCGATGCGGCGAGGGCGAGTGCGGCGGTCGTCACCAGCCGACCGGTCTGCCCCCCTGTGCCGGACGCCGCCAGCGGCCGGGCCCGGCACAGGGGGGCAGAGCGTCGGCCAGGGCCCGGTACGCCGCAAAGGCGCGGGGCTGTGCCGCCCCCCGGTGCCGGGGCATCTTGCCGCTCGGTGCGTCAGGGGACGGGCGCCTGGGCACAGGCTGCCCATATCCGGATAATACGCACTCCCTACGAGCGCCCTCTTCCGTGCCGCCCCCGACTCCGAGACGCCACATCGTTAGCGGGGCTGCTCAGGCTCGTGGCGTTACCGCTGGGGCAGCGTACGGGCAGGGGCGGCGCGAGCAGGACGGTCAGCCGGCATCGCGTCTGATCGGCTGCTCTGCCGAGGCGTCGTGTTCAGGGGCTCTACGCCAGCGGGCCTCGCAGAACGAGTAGAGGCCGAACACCAGAAGGCCCACCGCCGCGGCGATCAGCAGCACCGGCCCGGCCGGCGTATCGGCGAACGAACGCAACGTCTCGTCCAGGCCCTTTGCCTCGCTGGCGTCGAAGCGCACCGCGGCCAGGAGAACGAACAGGCCGGTCGCCACCGCGACCACTCCGCATGCCACGCCGCCGATGATGCCCAGGGCCGCGACGACGCGACGCGTCGTCTGGCTCATCCGGTCCGTGCGGAGATTCTTCTCGAACTTCCGCATCAAACTGCGCACCACGATCACCACGCCCACGATGGCCAGCACGGCGCCGAACACGCCGACGAGTACCCGGCCATAGGGCCATTCCAGCACTCGCGCGGTGTAGTCCTTCGACGCCTGGTCACCGGCGCGGGTCCCGCCGGACCCGCCGACCAGCGCGGTCTGCACCACGCCGATACAGATCACCAGGTAGAAGACGGCCAGCCCCAGGGAGCCCAGGCGCCGGGTCCACTTGTCACCGCCTTCCGTCGCCTGCCCGAAGGCGGCCTCGGAAAGGCGCC
The DNA here is from genome assembly GCA_049998195.1 of Streptomyces sp. cmx-11-4. Lineage (GTDB taxonomy): Bacteria > Actinomycetota > Actinomycetes > Streptomycetales > Streptomycetaceae > Streptomyces. The sequence goes on along the minus strand of JAEBET010000015.1, from coordinate 16,272 downwards.
ACAGCGCCATCGCCGCCAGCCCCGCCACCAGCGCCCACAGCAGCACCTGGCCGTAGGGTTGCTCGCCGATGGTCCGCACCGCCCCGGACCGGTCGGCCTCCTTGCCACTGCCGCCGCCGAAACCGATCCGCACGGCGAGGAGCCCGACCAGAACGTAGATCACTCCCCGCGCGCAGAGCCCGACCCGGGACGCAACCTCCATGGGGCGGCTGTCGGCCACACGCTGCCCCCGGGTCTTGGCCTGGGCGGCATCCTTCTCGGTCGCCATACCCGACACCTCCCGTGCGCGGACGCGCGATAGCACCCAGTCACAGCCGCTATCCCCACCATGGCACCAAGCAGCGCACCCGACCAGCGCAGTCCTTTGCCGCCAGATGGGTGGCAGGGCATGGCATAGGGGTGAACTCTGCTCGGGCAGTGCACGCGGCTGCACTCGCGCGACGTGACACTCGCCGACAGGGCCCCGTTGATCATCGCTGCGGGGGTGAATGCGTTCGCCCCGGGCCCGGCCGCGGCAATTCCTGTGGCTGGCAGTCAGTCCCGAACCGGAGGTAGACCGCCCGTGGCGGTGAACGGAAACCCGACCGTCAGACGACGCCGGCTGGGCGCGGAACTGCGCCGACTCCGCCTGGCCCGGGGTCTGACCAGTACGCAGGTGGCTGAACGCCTGTTGATCTCCCAGCCCAAGATCAGCCATTTGGAGAACGGCCGCCGCGCCATCAAGCCCCGCGATGTGCGGGACCTGTGCGCCTTCTACGGAGTCACCGACCCGCAGGTCGTCGACACGCTGATGCGGATGGCCACGGAATCGGACCGGCAGGGCTGGTGGGTCGCCTGCGGCGAGATTCCGTACGCCGTCTACATCGGCCTGGAGACAGCAGCCTCCTCGCTCCGCGCCTACGAGCCCCTGGTGATCCCCGGCCTGCTGCAAACACCCGCCTACGCCCAGTCCGTCATCGAGGAAACGATCCCTCAGGCCACACCCGAACAGATCGCCGTACGCCACGAGGTCCGGCTGCGCCGCCAGTCCCGCGCCCACCACCCGGCCCGCCCTTTCCGCCTCTGGGTGGTACTGGACGAATCAGCACTGCGCCGCGTCGTCGGCAGCCCGCAGATCATGCGCGAACAGCTCCAGTACCTGAACCACCTCGGCACGCAGCCGCACATCACCGTGCAGGTCCTCCCGCACAGCGCGGGAGCCCATCCGGGCGTCTCAGGGCAGTTCTCTATCCTCGACTTCCCGAACGCCGGGGCGGGGACGGTGTATCTGGAGCGGTTCACCAGCGACCTCTACCTGGAGAAACGATCCGACGTGCAGCACTACAGCGTCATGTACGACCACCTCCAGGCCCAGGCACTGAACCCGGAGCACACCCGCCACTGCATCACCCGCGCCGCCAGGGAGCTGCCGGCCGCCGCATCGCTGCCCGGCCGGCCGTGACCACCGCAGCCGCAGGTCACTGCGTGGCGTACAGGCACTCGCGCAGGTACAGAAGCGCGGCGGTGTCCGCGACGGCAGCCAGATCGGCCAGCAGGGTGCGGACGGCCGCGTCGTCGCCATCGCGGACCGCCCGCACGATCTCCCCGACCGGCGGCGAGCTGGGCCGCGCGCCCACCACGGCAACTGAAGGCCGACCGCTACCCGGCTGGTCCACCGACGCCGGCCGCACCGAGGACATCGGGTGGCGCCAGGCCCGCACCACGCTGCTCGAGGCCGTCGCACGCCACCACCACGCTCACCTGTTCGCCGCCATCGTCGAGCTCGGCGGTGAGCTGGAGCTCCCAGCTACCCGTAACGGGCGCTTCAGGGGCGCGTCATCCCAGAAGGCTGCGCGGTCAGCGCCGGCCGCCGCCGATGCGGCGGTCGTCGGCCAGTGCGGTCAGCGGGCCGAACTCGCGGGCAAGCTGGTTCCATGTCAGAACCTCGCCACAGCGGGCCGGGAACTCCTTCGGGTTGAACTCGGGCATGGTCCAGGTGCCAGTGCCCCGGTCCCGCAGCCACAGGTCCCCGTCACCGTCGACCACAGTCGGCGGGACCGGTACGGGCTCGGCCTGATCGGTGGGCTCCCAGGTGACCCGGCCCGGGTGGGAAACGCGGCGCAGCTCGGTGGTGGCCAGCCGCGCGGCCAAGTCACGGGTGGACTCTTCGGCGTCCTTGACCGACGCGAGTCGGTATGCGTCGTCAAGTACGGGCAGGGCTGGATTCTTGCTGCGCTTTGAACTCATACGCTGACTACCTCCGGTGGGGGGCGTCACATCCGTTATGGCACCCCGTAGAGGAACACGGTATCCGAAGCTGGAGCCGGGCCGGCTACGACCACTGTCCAGGTGGAGGCGCTGGCACACCGGGCGGTGTGAGCTGGTCCTGGACGTGGCGCAACCCGTGGTGGTAGCGCTCAGATATGGCGGTCCGGGTCTGAGAAGGTGAGGCCGCCGAGGGCGAGCGGACGTCGGGCCGGGGCGGGTGCGGGCTCGGTCTCGGTCTCGGTCTCGCCGGGCGGCTGGCGGAAGTCGGCGCCCTGCTCGACCGGCATCAGCCGGCGCCCACCCGCCTGGGCGGGTACGGGAGCGTCGGAAGCGGGCTCGGAGAAGGCGGGCAGCGAGAGCGGTCGACGGTCGGTCATGATCCCTAGTCTCCCAGGTCCGGCCCTGCGGGTAGGGCCAGGCCGCTATCAGCGGTGATAGTGCTCTGGCCCTGGCCAGCAGGGCCAGGCTGGTTGTTTCAGCTCACCGGAACAGAGCGGTTAAGCCACTGCTACCGCCGGTGAACCGGCCCGGACCGCCGAGGCCGGGCGGCACACTGCGCGGGTGACCACGACCCCCGCCTGAACCGGGTTCAGAAACCTCCACGCTCAGACCCCGACGCCAGCGCGTGCGCCCAAACCCTCCCGACCTGGCCCCGGCCGCCCACTCGGTTCAAGAAACAGCCGTTCGGCAACCCGTCACGACGTGGGACGGGTCCTCGCAACCGGCGAGGCGTACACCAGACCCGCCCATCACAAGAAGGGCACCAAGCCCCGCCGACTGGATAAATGACGCTTAATGCGGTCCGCCGAGCGGGCACGCACTCGCGCGAAGAATCGAACGCATGATGGAATGGAGGAATCCGCACAGCATGAGCGCCCCATGACCTCCCCCACCCCCTCCGCCAGACCCCAGCCCGTCACGTGGGCTCCCAGCCAAACCGGACCCTGCGCAAAATGCCACGCCCCCACATGCAGCTACGGGGTAGGGGCCAGCCCCTTGTGCGAGGCCCGTAAAGCCGCACGGCGGGCGCTGTACGGGAGCTGAACGCGTCCGTCCTGCCGCCCGACCTCCCCCGGCTGCGCACGCTGGTCACCTACCTGCGCGGCAAACTCGGCCGAGCCGAACAGGCCCTTGCCGTCGCCGAGGAACGCGAGGCCCTCGAAGCGTCCAAACGATCGCCGAAGGAACCGCCCGCGTGGCTGCTCGAGCGCGGAATCGGAGCCGGTCGGCCCCCGGCCCGCGTGCACACCGGGGACTGCTGGGACACCGGCCACCGCTGCGCCCCCGCCACCCCCGAGCAGACACGGCAGCTGCTGGCCGAAGGCGTGCCCGCCTGCATCCACTGCCGACCGGACACAGCCTTGGGCATGCTGGAGTGACCGGGTACCGGCAGGGTGGAGGAATGAGCCCCGACTCGCGCGTGGTCGTCTACCCACCCGACAACCAGGGCGGGCGCCGCGTCCGCTGCGACGGCGAAATCCTCGGCCGCGCCCTCGGCCCCGGTGACAGATCTCGCAAGGCCGCCTGCCAGCCCCTTCTCGGCTTAGCCGATCGCTCATCCGCCATCACCGGCCGCCTCGCCCCCCGGCATCGAGCTGCACGTGCGGCCCTGGTGGCCGCGGCACACGATCAAGGCTCAGTGGCGCCGCGACCCGCGGCACCACCCACACAATGCCCGACGTCACCGCTTTGGCGCGTCTCGCACGGCAGCCGGTGCGCCGGTCCAGGATGGGGGCGCCATCCGAGGCGCCTCCTGCGGATCGACCGCATCCGACAATGAGTGCGTCGATCTTGCGTGTGCTGCGCCGGACTAACTCGGCACCGGTGCCTCACCGGATGTCTCGATGCCTGCCCGGCGGAAGTCGTCCAGGGTCGAGGCGATGGTGTCGGGGGCGACGCCGACCGAGTAGTCCAGGCGTACCCGGGTGTTGAATCCCGCCGCGGCGGCGTCCAGGGCGGTGGCGCGCACGCAGTGGTCGGTCGCGATGCCCACCACGTCGACCTCCCTCACCCCGCGGGCGCGCAGCCAGTCAGCGAGGGGCGTTCCTTCGGTGTCGGCGCCTTCGAAGCCGCTCTTGGAGGCGCTGTGGGCACCTTTGAAGAAGAAGGCGTGGACCTTGCCGCCGGCGGCGGTGGGGGCGAAGTTCGGGTGGAACTCGCCGCCTTCGTCTCCTGCCACGCAGTGGACGGGGAAGCTGTCCTTGAAGTCCGGGTTGGAGGAGAAGTGGCTTCCCGGGTCGATGTGGTGGTCCCGGGTGGCCACGACGTAGTGGTAGTCACCGTCCGCGCTCCGCTCCACCAGCTCGGCGATCGCGGTGGCGATCTGCGCGCCTCCCGCAACGGGAACGCTGCCTCCCTCGCAGAAGTCCTTCTGCACATCCACGACGATCAAGCCTCGGCTCATCAGGAGCACCTCTCAAGACGACGGAACGACTCCCGTCTTCTACCGGTCTCCTCGTCTCCGCCGAAGACGTGGCGGCCTGCGCTCACCCGCACAGCCGAGGACGTTCACCGCAGGAACGATTCCCACCCTTTGAAGGTGAACCTCCGCCCGAGGGCAGCGACGGGACGGCTCGCACCACGGGGCGGCTGGAGGCGTGATCTTGCGGCTCCGTCTGTCGGCCCTTGGCGCCGAGAGGTGTGGCGGGAACTGATCGAACAGCGTGAGCAGCCTGTTGTACTGCTCGTATGGCAGATCAGAAGCAGTGCACGGTGGTCCGGACCGGCCGGTATGAGGGTGTTCAGGGCGGCATGTTCGGTGCGGGTGTCAGCGCCCAGTCGGCGGGAGCGGAGCGGCTTTGTCTCCACCGTCTGGTGATGGCGGCCGGGACCCGCGGGCGGCCTCACCTGCACGAGGGGCACGAGTCGGCCATCTTCATCCAGTCCGGCCAGGTCGAGGTCTGGCACGGAGAGGGACTGGTCGAGCATGTGCTTCTGCAGGCGGGCGACTACATCCACATCCCCGCCGACACTCCCCACATGCCGGTGAACCCCGGCACCCAGGACATGGTGTGCCTGGTCGCACGGACCGACCCCAACGAACAGGAAGGCGTCCGGCTCCTCGACCTGCCCGTGTGGCTGGAGTCCCGAGTCGGGCCGCTGCCCGTCGGCGCAGGCTGAACCACCGGCCCGTGAACCAAGAAGCGGAACAGCGGATCCAGTGACGCCGTCGGCACGCGTGACACCGTCGCCGACCCACCCGTGCCTATTCGGGCGCCCACAATGGGAAGGGGTGGCAGGCGGCCGTGACGCAGTCATCCCCGCCACGCGGGCTGGCTATTCCTTGCCGCCGCTGCCGCCGAATGTGTCCCCCTCGCTTCTGACAGGGGGAGCCCGAAGCGCAGCCTCTCGTGAAGGCCCGGCGCCAGCACCTGTCGGCTGAGGCGAACAGCCAAGCTCCGGCCTGGGTCGGGTCCCTCCAGTTCTCGCATGGCAACTCACACTGCGCCGGAATTGCCCCTTTCTTTATTTCGCCGTTCAAGAATGGCGTGGATGGAGGTTTGGGGCGAAGTGTTCATGACCAAGTACTGTGACTATGGGCTTATCGCTGGTTGCCGATCATCCTGCTGTCGCTGTCTTTCGCTTGCCTCGAGGCGGGCGCCCCACCCCGGCGCTGGGGTCACGGGTCGATGTTGAGGCGGTGCGGACCGCGCGCGTGCTGGCCGGGGTCGCGACCCATGCCAGACCGGTCGAGCGGGCCCTCGTGCTGCGGCATGCCGCGTCTGCTGCTGGTGAATTGGCAGCCGCGCTGTCGGATCAGGCGCCGGCCGTGGCGGGTGAGGGACTGCCGGCCGAGTCGACCAGCCAGTCCTTTTTCCGGGTCCGTGAAAAGGAACTGTCCGACCAGCAGGCCGCGCTGCACGCTGTCCTGGTCATCCACCGCGGTCTTCAAGACCTCTGTGATGCGCCACTGTCGGGCGGAGACCTGGCACTGGAGCTGGCGGGGATGCGCCAAGCGGTAGTCGACCTCACAGGCGCGAAACCGGGCACCGGCCGTGACTCCGACCCACCTGTCGCCGTTCCCGAGCCTGGTACGAGGGCGTCGCTGGATGAGGTGTGGAGCGCGCGGTGGCTCATCGGCCACCAGGTCCATGTCCTGTTCAACATCTGCGCCGCGGTCGCCGTGGCCGACGCCACCGATCACCTGCGCCACGGCGACAGCGACGCCGCGCTGCTGCGGCTGGCAGACGCGACGGTGTACGTGCGCGGTTTCCCCGCGGCCATGACCCACGCCAGTACGATCCCGCCCGACCACTACATGGCGGCGATACGCCAGACCATGGCACCTCCGTCGGTGGACGTCCCGTTGAGCGGGCGCCAGCACCGCGGATACAAGCTGTTCCGGGCGGCGATGAGAGACCTGCTGTCCATCGTTCCCGACTCCTACGAGGATCTGGCGGCTCGCGCCCCGGAGCTGGCCGAGGCGCGAGGCGCTCTCCTGGAAGCCGACATCGTCGATGGTGAACGGCACGTCACCCTCGCGTACTCGATGGTGCATCTGGATCGGTCCATCGCGCAGAAACCGGAAGGGCCCGACAACGCCGTCGCCGAACTGCGGCTCATGCGGCATCGACGCGCTGCCCAGTACGCCTCCCTGATCCGATTCGGGGACCACTACATCGCCGACGCCGTGGCCGGCCTGCGCCACACATGAGCCCGCGCGTGCGCCGCCCACATCCCCGGCAGGAGACTTCGATGGCCGAGACGACGCCGGACACCACCCACAGCAGCGGCCTCGGCCGGGAGCTTGACCGGGCCAACATCGATGCGTGCGAGCGAGTAGCTCGCAGCCTGAGTACCGGCGGGAACGACCAGGTCGACAGCCCCGAGTGGGTGGCGCGGGCCCGGGACGCCTGGGAGGACCTTCCGATAGGGCTGCGCCGCGAGGTACGCCGTTTTCGAAGGCACTCCGGCCCGACGGGCACCTTGGTGATCGGCGGCATACCCGTCGATCAGGCGGCCCTGCCCCCTACACCGACCGTACCCGGCTCGGTCCAACGCAACGCCACCATCCCGGCCGCGGTGCTCACCATGGTGGCCTGCGGACTCGGGGAGCCTCTCGCCTACCGGGCTGAGAAGTCCGGCGCCCTCGTACAGGACGTGGTACCCGTGCCCGGGCAGGAGACCTTCCACGGCAACGCCGGATCGGTTCCGCTGTCCTTCCACACCGAGAACGGCTTCCACCCCCACCCACCCGACTATGTGGTCTTTCTGTGCCTGCGCGCCGACCACGACCGGATCGCCGGCATGCGCGTCGCCGGCATTCGCCAAGCACTGACTCTCCTCACCCCGGCCAGCCGCCAGGCCCTGTTCACACCGGAGTTCATCACCACCCCACCCCCCTCTTTCAGCCCCGACTCCTCCACGAGCAACGCAGACGCCAAGCCGCGACCAGTGCTCTTTGGAGCAGCGGAGGACCCCGACATACGCATGGCTCAACTCGTCACCACCCCGCTCACCCCCCGAGCCACCGCAGCGCTGAGCGAATTCGGCCGCGCCTGCGAGGCAACCGCCCACACCCTGCGCCTGACACCCGGCGACCTCGTCATCATCGACAACCGCGTCACCGTCCACGGACGCACCGCCTTCCACCCCCGCTACGACGGAGCAGACCGCTGGCTGCAACGCACCTACGTCACCACCGACCTGCGCCGCTCCCGCGACCACCGCCCCCATGACGGCCACATACTCGCCCGGTGACCCCTCCCCCGGAAACACCAAGACCCGCGGCCCCGCCGCAGGGCGAGGGCGGAGGCTTGACAGTGCGCGGCACAGTACGCGTGGCAGACACCAGCCGCCACCGTCACCGCGTAGGCCGCGGCGGCCGATGTGGTGGTGGAGCGGGAACGGGCCGCCGTCGGGGAGACCTGGACCCGAACGCGGGCAAGCGTGGAGGGCGGGGGCCTGCCGCCGACCCCGCTCGGAGGTAACGTCCGTCCTCACCGGCCCACGCTCCCAGTGTCTTGATCTTCTTACTGTTGATCGTGCATGCGCCGGGAGCGCCGCCCTGGTCTCCGCCGGAGCATTGCGCGGTGCGGGGGTCGAACGCGTGGTCACCGCCCTGACCGCCACGGGCGTGCACGCGGATCTTCCTGTCACTGCTCAGCAGTGCGGTGGACGGGATAAAGCTCATGGCCGGGTCGGTAGGGCCCCCCGCCACGGCCGGCTCGTGGATTTCTCGGAGCCGTACAGCAACTCCGGCTTGCCGCCCTTGCCGCCGCTATCAACGCCGAGATCGAACTTCCGTCCGGGGGTGACGGGCAGGACGCAGCGGACACGGCCGCCGCCACCACCCCCACCGCCCGCGGCAATCACGTCCACGGTCAGCGCGGTGACACCCTTGGGAACGGTGAAGGCCGCGAGGCCCGGCGTGCTGAACGTCCGGGGTTTCAGGTCGGCGGGGACACGCGTTGCACCCTCTGGGCCGGCTGCCAGAGCCGCCGCCGGGACATCAGCACCGCAAAGACAGCAGCAGTTGGGACAAACCATGACTCGGCAAGGGGCCGTCAGCGCACGGCTTCGACGACGAGCGTTGGACTCTGGCCTGTGGAAGAAGGAGGTGGGGCCCCAGGCAAAAGGCTCGCGGCGGCGTGTGACGGCTGGATCCTCTTCGAGGACGAAACCGGATTCTCCATGACGCCGCCCCGCGCCCGCACCTCGGGCCGGCGCGGACACACTCCTGTCATCAGGGTGAGAGGCAGGTCCCGCCGCCGGACCTCGGTCGCGGCCCTGTGCTGCCACAAACCCGGCGAGCCGAGCCGTCTCATCCACCGGCCCCGCACCCATCTCCTGCTCAAGGGTGCACGCAAGAGCTCTCCTGGAAGGACTACCGCGACCTGCACCCACCTGGCCGCCGGGCTGAAGCGGTATGAGGCCGAGCACGACTGGCTCACCACCGTCCGGCTCCCTCCGGATGCACCCGACCTGAACCCCGTCGAGGCCGTCTGGTCACTCGGGCGCAGAGCGATGGCCAACACCGCCTTCACCACACCCCACGACCTCGACCGCAAACTCCGCCGCGAGTTACGCAGAATCCAACTCAGACCCCACCTCATCGACGGCTGCCTCACCGCCACCGACCTGACCATCGACCCACCGACCCCGCCCTTGAAAACCACGCGTGCGGCGGCGGTCGGCCCCCAACCGTCCACGGACCGGATCGGCCGGGCAGCAATGGCCTGTGCGAGGGGCTACGCCCTCCCCGGCCTTCGGGGACTGCGTGCACCCCCGACACACCGCGGCGCGGTTCAACCAGCACGGACGGAGCCGACCACCAGGCCACGCCGCCCATACCCCCGTATGTCCTGTTTGGCGGCAATAGCCCTGCTAAATGCCGCTCCCGCAAACGACGGATGCGGGATGCGAATCTGCGGTGACTTGCGCCACAAATTCAGCGTCAGGGCCGGCCCGAGATGCCTGAGGAGCTCCGATTCCAGGAGACGATCAAGGCCGGATCCCACCCTCCCGCTCGAGTAGCACCGCGTCCCACCACGCCGCCACCACGCCTTCTGCGGCGCCTCCCGGTCCGCTTCACTCGGTCGCGCCGCCGTCGCATTGAGGTGGGTGCATTCTCGCCAAAATCGGTCAAACTTCTCTATCCTCACCAAACGCCTAACTTACTATCAAGCACCACATCACTGCCCTTCTACTGCATATACGACTTGACGGTGGGTCAGTCACATAAGCAAGTGCATAATCATGCCCGGGTCGCCACCGGAAGCAGTGATTCCGCAAACACGGTGAACCACACATTCCCGTAGATGCATCGACCTCACCTGCTCGGCGGAATTCGCCCGCTGGATCGACCCTCAAGGCGCGCCGATGTCCCTCCTCCGCAGCTTCCGTCTCGCAGCCCTGCTCATCGCGCTCTCCGCTGCTACCGGCGGAGCGATAGCCGTCGCCGACGGCCACGGGACAGTGCTGCCGTCCGGCGCGGGAAAGACGGTCGCCCGCGCGAGCCTGACCGAGACCTCCGTGCTCCATGTCGTCGCGCACCCGGACGACGACCTCTTCTTCATGAACCCGGACCTGAGCCGCTCTGTCCGGGCGGGTACCAAGGTGACGACCGCCTACCTCACCTCCGGTGAGTCCGACGGCCGGAACGAGGCTCGCGGCCAGCACCTGAAGGATCCCGTGCAACCCGCCGATCGCGCCTCGTACGCGGAGGCCCGGCAGAACGGCATCCGAGGCGCCTACGCGCAGATGGCCACCGGTGACCGCACGAGTCCTTGGGCGCGGAAGTCCGTACCCACGGCCGGCGGCGGGTTCGCGGAGGTGGACGTCCTCGTCGCCAAGCCGCAGATCAACCTGGTATGGCTGCAGCTGCGCGAGGCGCGCAGCATCAACGGCGAGAACCCGGACAGTCTGCGGGGCTTGTGGGACGGGAAGACGGCCGCCCTGGGGGCTCAACTGACCTCCGGGTCGCCGGTCAAGCAGTCGTTCTCCTATACCAAGGACCAGGTCGTACGCACCGTCGCCCAGGTGCTCGAGCGGTACAAGCCGACCACGATACGGCTGCAGGACCCGACGCCCGGCATGTCGGAAGAGAGTGGTGGCACATTCATCGACCACCAGGACCACATGTACGGTGCCCGCTTCATCCAAGCAGCCGCCGAGCGCTACGCGAGGTCGACAGACCGGCCGCACTTCTCCGTCCAGAACTACAGTGGCTACCACAACACCTCCCTCCCCTCGACGCTCGACCCGCAGACGGCCGAGGAGAAGCTCCGCTACCTTGAGACCTACGCCTGGGTGGACCACAAGGACTGGTGCGGTAGCCCCGCAGGCTGCGGCGATCGCAAGACGGCTGCCCGGCCCGCCGGTTACCGCTGGAGCGAGAGCATCCGTTACAGCCGCGGTGACAGCACCTCGTGGATGGCCGAAGGCGCTTCAGGCCGGTTGTGGGCCTTCGCAGTCCTGGACGGGCGGATGGCGTACTGGTCCCGCAGCGCCCCAGGGGCGACGTGGCAGGGGCCCGAGCTTCTCCCCGGCACCGGCATGGACACGGGCGCGACGGCGGCCCGGCTGCCCGACGGCAGGATCGCGGTGTTCGGCACGCGTACGACGTTGGGCGCCACTCCGCAGGACTACGGTCGGGACATCGTGTACAGCCTCCAGGCCTCGCCCGACGGAGCGTTCGGCCCATGGAAGACGCTGGGCACTCCCGAGGTGACGGACGCTGCGGGTACCTCGGCGATCAGTGGGCCTTCGGTCGCGGTGGACCGGACGGGCCGAATATCCGTGTACGTGCGCGACTCGAAACGCACGCTGCGCGCCCGCGCCCAGGCAGCGCCGAACGGCTCATTCGGCGCATGGCAGGCGCTGGGCGGCACCGATCTCCAGGGCGAGCCCGCGACCGCGATCGATGCGGCGGGCAGGCGCCACGTATACGTGGCCACCGGCACGACCGTGCTGGCCTGGATCCAGCAGACCCCGGACTCTCCGCTCGAGGGCCCCTTGCCCACAGGGCTGCCGCCGACCACGGTCCCGTTGTCGGTGTCCCCCGAGGGTGAGGGGGTCCGGCTGTTCTTCCGCGGCCCCGGCTCGGGTGTGGTCCGTACCACCCGGGCCACGGCGGGCACGCCGGGACCGGATCTCTCCCCGGTCGTCGAAGCGGGCGGCAGGGCCGGCTACGGCGCAGTGAGTGTCGCGGGCCCCCTGCTCGCAGGCCGCGGGAGTGCGGGCACGGTCAGCACGGCGGCGCCGATCAGCACGGCGGACATGACCAGCGCGGCGGGCACGGTCCGCACCGCGGACGTGGCGGGCACGGCGGGCACGGTCAGCAACGCGGGCACGGGCGGTTCGCCGGTCTGGAGTGAGTCCCGGATGCTCTACTCGGGCGCCCCGGCGGGCTTGGTGGAGGCGGCCGGCCCCGCCTCGATGGCGGTCCTCGGTCTGGACGCCGATCTGCACATCACCACGAGACCGGCGGTCACCGTGCGCCCTGACGCCCCGAGCCCCCGCTCCATGTGGCACCGCGCGGTCCGCCACTGACAGGCATCAGCGGTTCGTGTCCCTGAGCGTGTCTCGCGCGTGGACGTGTCCCGCCGGCGCCCCCTCCCTCCCCGGTACCAGCGGTCACTCACCTCGGCGCCCTGCGGCGGGTGCGCAGCACGCTCGCGCCTGCCACGAGCAGCACGGTGGCCGCGGCAGCGGCGCTGAGTGCCAGGCCGAGCCGCAGGCCCGGTGGGCGGAAGGTGCACCGGAGCGTGGTGGCGCCGTCGCCCAGGTCCACGGCGATCAGGCCACCGAGCCTGCGTGGTGTGGCGGCCCGGGCCCCGTCGACCGCGCACTGCCAGCCGGAGGCGGCGGGTACGGAGACGACTGCGGTTCCCCTTGTCCCGGAGGTGAAGAGGGCTTCGATGGCGTGACCGCCGGCGCGGACCTGCTGCGGTCCAGTGGACTGGAGGTGGCTGACAGCCTGGTCGAGTGAGGTCCGGTCCAGGCAGCCGAGCGGGTTCTGGGGAAGGTGCTGCCTGCGCCCCGAGACGACCGTCACGGGGATCGTTCCGTTCGCCGGTACCTTCCCCAGAGCAATCAGACCATTGCTCGTCATGGTGGGGCGTCCGAAGCCCTTGACGGTTCGGCCTTGTGCCTCGACCCGGCCGGAGAACCACGGCGCGTACCAGTACGCCTCAGTGCCTGGTCTGCAGAGCGCGGTGAATGTACGGACGAAGCTGCCTTCCGGGTGCGCGACCAACGCCCAGCCGCGCCCGGCGACAGGTGCGGGGGGAGAGCCGTCTGAGGGACGGAGCCGGGGTACCTCGTATACGCGGGCGCCGAGCACGCGCTCCTGGCGGGCGAAGACGGTGGCGTCTGTGGCGGCGCGGTCGAGGATCGTGCCGGGAGGGCGGACGGTCACGATCGGTGGTGCCGGCACCGTTCGCCGTGTGAGGCCGCGGGGGCCCGTGCTCCGGTCGAGATAAGTGCTGATTCCCATGATCGCCCGACTGACCGGGTCGGTGAAGCTCAGTGTGTGCCGGCCTTGGACGTACCAGCCCGCACCGAGCCGGTGCAATGCTCCAGCGGTGCGGGCGGGCACGTAACTGCTGTAGTAGGAACCTCCCTGTCCGGCCAGCAGCATGGGGTCGTTGTTGGCGTACTCGTGGGGCCCCGGGTCCGTGCGGGTGGCCGGCCAGTCATCGGCCGACTTGAGGAGTTCGTACGTAGCCAGGGACTCGCTGTCGTAGGTGCGCTTGGGCGCCCACCAGTCGTAGGTGTCTCGGATGACCGTGGTGTTGAAGACGGTGTAGGCGGAGGTGAGGAAGACCGTGCCGGCCAGGGCCGCGGTCAGCATGGCGCGCGATCCGCGACGCCCCCGGTACCGGTACCGGTCCAGCGTCAGCAGCAGTGCCAGGGGAACAAGGCCGGCGGCAACCAGCAACCACGGTCCGCGGCTCATGTGAGGGCTGTTCCGGACGAACAGGACCAGGAGGAGCACGACGCCCGCTCCGCACAGCAGTTCCCTGCGGCCGGGCTCACGGGCGAGTGCCAGCCAGGCAACGGATACCAGGACGGCGGTCAAGGCGACGGAGGCACGGTAGGGGCTGCCGTTCGGCATCGCCTGTCCGTGCCAGAGCAAGATCGTGGGCAGCCAAACGAACGAACCGGCCATGACAGCGATGAGGAAGAGCCAGCCGCAACGTTCCCTGAGTGGCACCCGGCGGATGAAGGGCAAAGTGGCGATGAGCAGCAGGGGCAGCATGCCCACGGAGACACGCGGTCCCTCGGACAGCCCTCCGGGCAACAGCTGAGCCAGGTAGTCGGCGATGGTGGGTGGTCCTTGGTAGACCCTCACCGGCGCCGGCTGCGAGGCCCTGCTCGCCTTGAGGCTGACCGTGAGTACGGGCGCGGCAAGAAGGACGCCGGAGAGGGTCATGGACGCTGCGCGCAGCAAGGTGTTCAGCCGCTCCCGGCCCGCCCGCGCGTCGACGAACAGACGCACGAGTAGGACCAGGGCCATGCCCAGGGTGGCCATCGCCGCGATGTAGAAGTTGCCCGCCCAGGAGAGGGTGACGAGAAGGGTGCCGGCGACCCAGCGCCGCCGGTGCAGGCACCAGTCGTAGGCGATCCCGAGAAGTGGGAACGCGACCAGTCCCCACATCCACATGGGGTCTGCGAAACCGTCGGAGATCGTCCAGGCGCTCAGACCGAAACAGACGGAGAGAAGTGCTCGCAGCCACGGGGAGCCCGGGTGCAGTCGGCCCAGGAAGAGGGTCATCAGGCCTGAGGCAAGGCCGATACTGAACAGGGTGACGAGGAAGACCGGAAGTTCCACGAGGTGGCGCGGGAAGCCCCCGACGAGCCAGGAGAACGGGTTCATCAGGTAGGTGAAGAAGTCACCCAGGAACGGCGTGCCGTAGCCACTGGACCAGTTGAAATACAGATCACCGGTGGTGTTGCCGTGCATCAGATCCCACAAGCGGGCGTGGAACGGCACGAGCTGGTTGCCGAGATCGTTGACCGCACGCGACCGCCCGCCGAAGGGGTAGGTGCCGTGCACGGCCATCGCGAGACAATAGGCGCCCATGGAGAGGAGCGCGGCGAACCAGGCGGCCAGGGCCTCATGGGTGACGCGGCTTGTTTGGCGGACCCTGGAAAGTGCCTTGGGGGAGGCGGACAGAACGCGCCCGCAGGTCTCCTCGCGGAGTGCACTCGACCGATCGACCCACGGACCTCTCACTAGCCCAACCACCTCACGATCCGTCCCATGCGAGCATGCGGAACGAGACTAAAACGGGCCATTCACCACTGCCACGCGAGAGCCACTGTTCGTGGCACACCGCTACGGCAAGAGGCTCCCCGTCGGGGACTGCCGGTCCACCTTCCAGGCGCGTGCCACGTCCAGCGCCAGGCGGCCGGCGGCTGGCGCTGGCGGCTGGCGGCTGGCGACCGCTCGCCGCCGGCCGCCGGCCCTCAGGCGCAGGGTGGAGCTCGTCGCCCTACCCTGCGCTGTAGACCCGTACACCCCCGACGTATGTCTCCACGGTCCGCACCGCGTGCAGCTCGGCGGTGGCGACGGCGAAGGGGTCGCGGTCCAGGACCGCGAGGTCGGCGAGCCGGCCGGCGGCGATCACTCCGGCCTCGTCCTGGTGGTTCACCCATGCCGAGCCGGCCGTGTACGCGGTGAGGGCGTCGGTGAGAGCGAGCCGCTGCTCGGGCAGGAACGGGGGGCGCAGATCCGGTTCGCCGAGTTCCTCGGCCCACACCTGGCGGTTGACGGCGACGTGGATGCCGAGCCAGGGGTCCGGACTCGAGACGAATCCGTCGCTGCCCGCCGCGAGCACCGCGCCGGCCCCGTGCAGGGCCCCGAACGGGTATTGGCGCCGACCGCGCTCCTCGCCGAGGAAGGTCAACGTCAGCTCGTCCATCGCGGGTTCGTCGCTGCCCACAGCGGCTGCATGTTCGCGGCGGCGCGTAGGGGTGCGGAAAACGCGGGATGTCGTCAGGGTGCACCGCCTGGAGATGGGCCAGGTGGTGGCGCCGATCGCCACAAGGCCTCAACCTCGGTCGATCCGAAGAGCAGCGGCGACATGGACGCCGGGGCAGGTGCTGGGGCTGACCCCAGATGGACCCGAAGCTGGGCCGGCACCCCGGCGGCGGGACGCAAATAGAAGTCATGGAATTCGGAGATTGAGCCCGGCTGATCCCAGTCGGCGACGAACTGCTGGCGTTCTACGACACCGGCCCTACATGTAGGGCCGGATGGCCACCGTGACATCCATGGCGAAGGCGTTCGCCCCCGCCGCGGACGGCAAGCCCAGGGCCCGGTCGAACGCGCGACTCAGGAGGCCGCAGCCACTGGTGCCCGGGGCGGCGAACTCCGCGTCCTGGGCACCGAAGGCGACGACCAGGGGGTCCTTGGATATCACCCGGGTGGGAACGGTGTCCCTGAGTACTAGGGCCTGTGTGATGTCGTGATCATTCGGTGGTCTTGATCAGGTCGTCGATCCAGATCATTGCGGCGCGGAGGTGGAGGCCGGCGAGGTAGCTGTCAGGGCTCTTGTCGTGGCGGGTCGCGATGCC
>JAEBET010000014.1:0-212987 GCA_049998195.1 Streptomyces sp. cmx-11-4 | reverse complement strand
AGCTAAGCCTTTCAGCGCCGATGGTACTGCAGGGGGGACCCTGTGGGAGAGTAGGACGCCGCCGAACAATCATTGCGGAAGCCCCGCACCAGCCCTTTACGGGTTCGGTGCGGGGCTTTTCTGCGTTTACGGTCCGATGGCCGAGTTAGGATCTCTGACCATGAATCAGCACGCGATACGCCCGGTCCGTGGCGACGAGTGGGACAAGGTCAAGGCGCTGCGGATCGCCGCGCTGAAGGACCCCGCGGCTCCCGTGGCGTTCCTGGAAACCGTGGAGGAGGCCGAGGGCCGGCCCGACGATTTCTGGCAGGCGCGTGCCAAGGGCGTTTCGCACGGGCGGGCGGCGCGGCAGTTCGTGGCCGAGGGGCCCGGTGGAGAGTGGGCCGGGTCGGTGACGGTGCTGGTCGAGGAGAGCGGGACCGCCGACATCTTCGACCGGGTCATCGAACAGGCCCAGGGGCATCTGGTCGGTGTGTTCGTACGTCCGGGGCAGCGGGGGACCGGGCTCACCGAGGGGCTTTTCCAGGCCGCGCTGGAGTGGTCCTGGTCGCTGGAGGAGCCGGTGCTGGAGCGCGTACGGCTCTTCGTGCACGAGGGGAACGCGCGGGCCGCGGCCTTCTACCGGCGGTTCGGGTTCGAGGCAACGGGGAACGTCGTGCCGGTGCCGGCGGATCCGTCCGCCAAGGAGCTGGAGTACGTGTTCCAGAGGCCCTGACGGCCGTGGGCTCAGGGGAGGTCGGCTTCCGGCCAGCGGGAGCGAGCCTGCTCGCGGCTGCGGCACAGGGCGAGGAGGGGGAGCGTCTCGTCCGTGAGGAGGTCCGGGAGCTGGGGGATCGGGGCGACCGCCGCGATGTCGTCCAGGACCAGCGCGAGTGGTGGGTCGAGCCGACCGTGGGATGACCGTGCGGCCATGCGGCGGCCGTGCTCGACCACGTCAGCGGCGAGTGCGGTGAGCAAGGGCATCGCACCCGGGTGGGTGCGGGGGTCTTCCAGGGGTTCGCCCACCATGTACAGGGTGCCCCCCTCGGGGACGAACGAAGCCAGTGTCAGCGAATCCGTCCGGTTCGGATTGCAGGCCTCGCGGATGTGGATCGACGTCAGGCAGGCGAGGGCCCGGGCCGTCAGGTGCTGGGCCAGCTCCCGGCGTTCGGGGTGGGCGGTAAGGGCGCTCTCCAGTTCGCCGGCGGCGCCGGGGGCCGCCTGGGGGTGGGTGCGCAGGATGCGGACCGGGTCCTGGGCGCTGTTGCCCTGCGTCCAGCGGTGGAGCTGCTTGAAGGGGCGGTCGTCGAGGGCGGCCGCCTGGAGCCAGCTGCGGAGCAGGGTCTCCGCGGTGTCGGCGACCGCGGCGTCCATGCGGGCCTGGGGGCGTACGGGGGCCAGCAGGGCGAGGGCGCGGGCGGCGGCGGTCTCGCGGTCTGCGCAGCCCTCGGCAGGGTTCCAGTGCATGCGGGCCGGGGTGTCGCACAGGTGCGAGGGGTCGTAGAGGAGGACCGGGCCGAGTTTGGCGCGGGCGTCCTTGGTCTCGGCCCACAGGGTGGGGGAGGAGGTCACGATCAGGGCGGCGCCCTCCGCCGCGGCGATGCTCTGCGCTGCGAGCCGGTGGCGGTCGGCGGGGGCGGCGTAGGTCATGCGGGGCTGCGGTGTGGTGAGGGCTGCGGGCCGGGCCGTCAGGTCCGCCGGAACTGAGCTGCCGGGGCTCCGCCCCGGACCCCGCGTCTCATACGCCGGCGGGGCAGGGTTTTGCCCCGGCTGCGCAGGCGAAACTACCGCCGGGGAAAGGGGCTGACCGGGCGCGGGCGGGATCGGGGGCGCGGTGACCTGGGAGGTGGCCGGTTCGGGTGCCGGGGCCGGAACGTGTGGTTGGGTCGCATGGGCCGGGGCGGGAGCCGGAATGTGGGGATGGGGCTGGGGCTGGGGCTCGTGGGCCGGGGCCGCGGGCAGGGGTTCGTACGGTACGGGGGCCTGGGCGGCGGCCCGTCTGGCCAGGGCGCGCCGGGATTTGGTGCGGGCGATCACGCCGATGGCGAAGACGGCGAGGACGAACAGGAGCAGGAGCTGGCTGAGGAACAGGCCCCAGAACAGGCCCCAGCCGGAAAGGGCAGCCGGGTCGGTGTCGGGCCAGGCGCCCGGGAGGTCGTGCGGTTGCGCTATCAGGGCGCGGACGGCCTCCGGGGTGCGGGTGAAGGTGACGGTGTCCGGCCAGGCGCCCTGGGCGAAGACCGCGGCGAGGCCGGTCGCCGACCAGACCAGGAGGGCGAGGCCGAGGAGGAAGGCCAGCAGGCCGACCAGCAGACCGTCCGGGACGCCCCCGGCGCGGGCGGGGGGCTCCGTACGTCGTGCGTCGTGCATGGTCAGGCCACCGTGGTCGCGGAACCCGGGCCGCCGTTGCCGCGGCGGCGTTCGATGGACAGGGCGCGTTCCTCCGCCTCGAGTTCGGCGGCGAGGAGTTCGGCCGGTAGCTGGTTGGGCACCGAGGACTCGGTCATGGCGCGGTCGGTGTAGACGAGGGGGCGTTCGGCCTCGGTGATCAGATGTTTGACCACTTGGACGTTGCCGTTGACGTCCCAGACGGCGATGCCCGGGGTGAGGGTCGGGATGATCTCAACCGCCCAGCGGGGGAGGCCGAGGACCAGGCCGGTGGCGCGTGCCTCGTCGGCTTTCTGGGCGTAGATGGTGCGGGTCGAGGCCATCTTCAGGATGGCCGCGGCTTCGCGTGCGGCCGCTCCGTCGACGACGTCGGAGAGGTGGTGGACGACGGCGACGAAGGACAGGCCGAGGCGGCGGCCGAACTTCAGGAGGCGCTGGAACAGCTGGGCCACGAAGGGGCTGTTGATGATGTGCCAGGCCTCTTCGACGAGGAAGATGCGCTTCTTGCGGTCGGGCCGGATCCAGGTGTGTTCCAGCCAGACGCCGACGATCGCCATGAGGATCGGCATCGCGATGGAGTTGCGGTCGATGTGGGAGAGGTCGAAGACGATCAGGGGCGCGTCGAGGTCGATGCCGACGGTGGTCGGGCCGTCGAACATGCCGCGCAGGTCGCCGTCGACGAGGCGGTCGAGGACCAGGGCCACGTCGAGGCCCCAGGCCCGTACGTCGTCTATGTCGACGTTCATGGCGAGCGCCGATTCGGGTTTGGGGTGGCGCAGTTGTTCCACGATGTCGGTGAGGACGGGCTGGCGGTCCTGGATGGCGTCGACGACGTAGGCGTGCGCGACCTTGAGGGCGAAGCCGGCGCGCTCGTCGAGGCCGTGGCCCATGGCGACCTCGATGATGGTCCGGAGCAGTGCGAGCTGTCCGGTCGTGGTGATCGCCGGATCGAGGGGGTTGAGGCGGATCCCGTCGTCGTTGGCGGCGATGGGGTCCAGGCGGATGGGGGTTATCCCCAGCTGCTGGGCGATGAGGTTCCATTCGCCGACGCCGTCTTCGCCCTGGGCGTCGAGGACGACGACCTGGCGGTCCTTGAAGCGGAGCTGGCGCAGGACGTAGGTCTTCTCGAGGGCGGATTTGCCGTTGCCGGATTCGCCGAGGACCAGCCAGTGGGGGGCCGGGAGCTGCTGTCCGTACAGCTGGAAGGGGTCGTAGATGTAGCCCTTGCCGCTGTAGACCTCGCGGCCGATGATGACGCCGGAGTCGCCGAGTCCGGGGGCCGCGGTGGGCAGGTAGACGGCCTGCGCCTGCCCGGTGGAGGTGCGTACGGGCAGGCGCGTGGTTTCGACTTTGCCGAAGAGGAAGCTGGTGAAGGCGTCCGTCAGGGCGGACATGGGATCTCGCATGGGCGGCACTTCCCTCCAGCTAGCGTCGGATGCCGGTGGCGAACGGCAAGGTGTTGACGAAGGCGCGGTGGTGCTCGCGGTCGCACCATTCGAGCTTCAGGTAGGACTTGCCGGCGGAGGCGCGGATGGTGCGCTTGTCGCGGGCGAGGGCCTCCGGTGAACGTGAGGACACCGTGATGTACCCGACGAGGTTGACCCCGGCAGCGCCGCTGGCGAGATCTTCACCCCTCTGGTCGAGCCGGCCGTGGGCGGCGATGTCGCGGGGGTCGACGGTGCGGTTCATCTTGGCGGCGCGGGAGGCGTCGGCCTCGTCGTTGGTCTTCTCGGTGAGCATGCGCTCGATGGCCACCTCGGTGGGCTCCAGGTCCATGGTGACGGCGACGGTGCGGATGACGTCGGGGGTGTGGACGAGGAGGGGGGCGAGGAAGTTGACGCCGACGGGGGTCATGGGCCATTCCTTCACCCACGCGGTGGCGTGGCACCAGGGGGCGCGGGTGGAGGACTCGCGGGTCTTGGCCTGGAGGTAGGTGGGTTCCACCGCGTCGAGTTCGGCGGGCCAGGCGTTGCGCTTGGTCATGGCCTGGATGTGGTCGATGGGGTGGTCCGGGTCGTACATGGAGTGCACGAGGGAGGCGAGGCGGCCCTGGCCGAGCGGCTGGCGGACGCGGATGTCGGCTTCGGCGAGGCGGGCGCAGATGTCGGTGAGCTCGCGGGCCATGACGATGGCGAGGCCCGCGTCGCGGTTGAGCTTGCGGCCCTTCTGGGGGGTGGCGGCGCGGGCGATGGTGTGGGCCTCGGCGGCGAGTTCGCGGGTGTAGTGCATGCAGGCGACGAGGTAGGCGCGGTGCTGCTCGGAGGAGGTGGACACCATCGACTGGAGCTGGTCGTAGGAGTCGCGCAGCCAGCCGGGGGCCTGGGTGTTGCCGCGCTGGGCGACGTCCTTGGCGTGGGCGTCGGGGTCGGCGGGCAGGGTGCGGGCGAGCATCTGGAGGCGGGTGACGAAGCCGTCGCCGTTGGCGACGTGCTTGAGGAGGGTGCCGAAGCGGTCGACGAGGGCTTCTTGGTCCTCGCTGTCGCGCAGGCCGACGCCGGGGCCCTCGATCTCGATGGCGGCGGTGACCGTTCTGCGGTCCGCGTGGAGGAGTACGGCGATCTCGTCGGGGCCGAAGGGGGCGGCGAGCCAGCTGATGCGGCCGATGCCGGGGGGCGGGCCGACTTCGACCTCGCGGCCGTCGGCGCCGCGTACGCCGGCTTCCATGGCGCCCGAGCGGTAGGTCGTACCGCGTCGCAGGGTGCGCTTGTAGCTGCGGCTGATCTCGAACCAGCGGTAGAAGGTGCGGCCCTTGTACGGGACGTACACGGCGGCGAGCGCGAGCATGGGGAAGCCGGCGAGGCTGACGATGCGCAGGGTGAGGTCGGGGACGAGCAGTCCGCTCATCATGCCGAAGAACGCCCCGGCGATGATCAGGGCGATCTCGCCGGTCTCGCGGTTCTTGCCGACGATCGCGTTCGGCCGGGCCCGGCCGATGAGATACGTGCGGCGGGGCGCGACCGGGTGCATCTGGTGGGACTGGGTCGTCAACGCCCGTCACCTCCTGTGTTCCTCGTACTCGAACTCGTGCTCGTGCGGGGCGGGGGTGCGGCGGAGGGGACAGATCCGCCGCCGCCCCCGCCGCCGGAGGTGGGGCGGCTGCTGTGGGCGGCCACGCCTCCGGAGAGGGGATTGGCGGGGCGGGGCGTGCTGCCGCCGCCGTCGCCTCCGCGGTGGGCGCCGCGGCTGCTGTGGGTCTTGATGCCCTGCGAGACGAGGGAGGCCGGGGAGCTGATGACGGCGGCTGCCTGGGCGCCGTCGGTGGCCTTGCTGCGGTTCGAGCGGGCGGAGACGATCTCGTCGCCGAAGCCGGGGACGAAGCGGTAGATCATCGCGGAGGCGAAGATCGCCAGAAGGATGATGGCGAGGCCGGTGACGACGGCGGAGAAGGCGTCGGGGCCCTTCTCGCCGGCCAGGGCTCCGGCGAGGCCGAGGACGATGACGATGACCGGCTTCACGAGGATGACGGCGATCATGATGCCCGCCCAGCGGCGGACGTGGCCCCAGAGGTTCCGGTCGACGAGCCCCGCGTAGACGACGACGCCGAGGAGGGCGCCGACGTAGAGGAGGGCGGCGCGGATGAACAGCTCGAGGAAGAGGATGCCGGCGGCGAGGACGGTGACGAGGGAGACCACGATCAGCATGATCGGGCCGCCGCCGATGTCGTCGCCCTTCTTGAGGGCTTCGGAGAAGGAGCCGAAGAAGACGTCGGTCTGGCCGCCGGCGGCGGAGGCGATGACCTCGGTGACGCCGTCGGTGGCGGAGACGACGGTGTAGAGGATCAGGGGGGTGAAGGCGGAGGCGAGGACGGTGAGCCAGAGGAAGCCGATCGCCTCGGAGAGGGCGGTGGTGAGGGGGACGCCGCGGAGGGCTCGCTTGGCGACGGCGAAGAGCCAGAGGACGAGCGTCAGGATGGTGGAGGCGGCGAAGACGACGGCGTACTGCTTGAGGAAGGTGGCGTTGGTGAAGTCGACGTTGGCCGCGCCGTTGACCGCTTCGCTGAGCTTGCCGACGATCCAGGCTGCGGCGTCGGCGCAGCCCTTGGACAGGGAGGCGAGGGGGTTGAGGGCGTCGGCGGGGTCGCTGGGCGCCAGTCCCGTACGGGGGGCCTGGCCGGAGCCCCGGTCGCAGTACTCCCGGGCCGGGCCGGCGATCAGTGAGCAGGGGTCGTTGCTCGTGCTCGGCGCCGGAGTGGGCGTGGGAGTCGGGGTCGGTGCGGCCGTGGCACGAGTGGCGAAGAGAACGACCGCGGTCTGGAGGACCGCGGCGGTGGCGCCGATCCTTCGGAGCGGGAGCCGGTGACTACCGGGCATAGGTGAACCCTCCGAATTCGGTGACCGCGCTGCCGATCTCGTCGGAGGTGGAGACGGGGTTGTCGCCGGTGACCGGGGTGGGGCCGTCCTTCTGCGAGGATTCGACGACCTTCCAGTCGGAGCCGTTCCACTTGAGCGTCAGTGAGATCGTGAACCAGCCGCTGGTGACGGGGCGAGTGGACTTTTCGCCGGTCAGGCCGAACATGCCGATGCACCACACGTCGACCGACGCGGCCCCACCCGCGAAGTTCTTCACCTTGGTGCCGGCCGGGACCGTCCGGTTGACGAAGGTGGAGCCCGCCGGTGCGAGACCGTCCTTCGTCAGGCCGATCTGCGCGAGCAGGCCCGCCGAGTAGTCGGCATCGAATCCGGCTTGGAGCTTCGTCCGGCTGCCTTCGTCCGCGACCGCGTCCACGATGGCGCGTCGGCGCGTCGGATTGAACATGCCGTCAGAACCGAGTGCGACGGCGTAGTTGGCGGCCGCGGACTGGGCGCCCTGCTGGTCTTGGGCGAAGCCCGAGGCCACGCCGCCGTTCTTGCCCGTGACCGGGGTCGTGCCCGTGGCGGAGGTGGAGGTGGAGGACGGGGCGTTGTCCGTGGGGGGAGGGGTCGGGGTGTCCGGGCCCTGGTTCGCGAACGCGATGGCCGCGATCAGGAGGACCACCACGCCGACCACCGTGATGAGGCTGCGGGAGGTGCGCGGGGCGCGGCGGGTGGGGCCGTACGGGTCGGCGGGGGAGTCCGGGAGGCGGGTGCGGGTCTGGCCCGTGCCGCCGTACTGGTCCTCGCTGCTCATTCCGTTTCGGCCCCCTCCGCGTCGTACGACGGTAGTGCTGGTTCCCGCGTAGGTGCGGTGTGGTGATTCCTCATCAGGTACGGCGGTACGGCCGCGGTGGCCCGGCTAGACGGCCATTCCGTAGACGATGGTGAAGAGGGTGCCCAGCGAGCCGATGATGAAGACGCCCGTGAGGCCGGCCACGATCAGGCCCTTGCCCTGTTCGGCGCTGAACGTGTCGCGCAGGGCGGTCGCGCCGATGCGCTGTTTGGCCGCGCCCCAGATGGCGATGCCGAGGCAGAGGAGGATCGCTACGGCCATGACCACCTCGATCATGATCTTCGCTTCGTTGCCGAGACTGCCGAACGGCCCCCAATTCGGGGCGATTCCGCCGATGATGGTGGTGATGTCGCCCTTTTCGGCTGCCAGGATCATGTAACTCACCGCCCCTGTATGGGTAGTTCCGAAAGCCCGTGCCCGACGGCAGGGGTCACGCACTATCTTCGCTGATGAAACCGCCGCCGTCGTCGACTTGACGGCTCTCTTTACCCGATCTCCCGGCCCGCGTTCCGCCTCTGTGCTCTGACCTGCGCAGGTGCGGTGTGTGTGCGACAGAAACGTATGGTCACTCTGTGTATCACGGGGGGTGACGCCGGGCAATGATTGTCGTCTCGGCGTACGGGGGGTGGGGTGAGTGGCCGCCGTTCGGCTCAGTGGTTGGCGTGTCGTCGGGTGAGTTCGGCCCGGTATGTCCGATACTCCGTCAGCCCGGGGGCGGGGCCCCGGGGCTCCTACGTCCAGTGGGTGGGGTGGGTGAGGTGTGGGGGGATGCGGGTGGTGGGGGTGCCCTGGGCCGCGTTGAGTTGGGGTTGGGTGAGGAAGAGGGCGTGGCGGAGGTCTGCTTCGCGGAGGTTGGCGTCGCGGAAGTCCGCGCCGATGAGGTCGGCCGTGCGGAGGTCGGCGCGGCTGAGGTCGGCGGCGATCAGGTAGGCGCCGCGGAGGTTCGCGCCGCGCAGGTCCGCGCCGGCGAGGCGGGCGCCCATCAGGTCGGCTCCGCGGTGGTTCTTCTTGCGGCCCGGCACCTTGGCCCGTACGAGCTCGCTGCTCTTCAGGAGCAGGGCGTTGATCTTCTGGCGGAGGGCGCCGACGTCCAGGTCCGCGAGGGTGGCCGCGTCCGCGCGGGTGTGTTCGGAGGTTTCTGCGAGTGCGTCCCGGAGCTGTGCGTGGAGGGGGGCGGCGGCCGGGAGGGTCAGGGCCTCGGCGACGTAGAAGAGGAGCTCGTGCAGCTGCCGCATCACCGGGAAGACGTCGAACATCTCGGCCCGGGTCTCGGGGTGGGCGCGCCAGTCGCGGCCGCCGAACGTGACCTGGGACACCTGCTGGCCCGCCCCGAAGCAGTCGAAGACGGTGCAGCCCTGGAAGCCCGTGTCGCGCAGCCGGGTGTGGATCGCGCAGCGGAAGTCGTCCTGCAGGTTCTTGCAGGGGGTTCCGGCGGGCTTGTTCACGGCGAAGTCGTTGGACTTGGCGAAGGGGAGGGCAACGCAGCAGAGCGCGAAGCAGTTCGAGCAGTCTGCTTGGAGGACGGGGAGGGCCGGGGGGTGGGGGAGGCGCGTGGACACGTGGTCCATTGTCACCGGTCAAAGGCGGTGAGTCGCGTGTGGACGGCGGCGGAGACGTGCCCGACGCGGGGCGGTGGCGGGGGACCTGCGGCCACTGGGTGTCGGCCGGGCCGAGGTCGTTTCTCAAGTGTGAGGAGAGCGGACGGGGTTGATCTGCAGGTGGGCGGGCGGTGAGCATCGGCTCATGACAGAAGTGATCGCAGTCGCCGTCATCACGATGCTCGCCGTGATCAGTCCCGGGGCGGACTTCGCCATGGTGGTCCGCAACAGCTACCTCTACGGGCGGCCCACCGGGCTGTTCGCCGCCGCCGGGGTCGCGGCCGGGGTCCTGGTCCACGTCTCCTACACGATGCTCGGGGTCGGTCTGCTGATCGCCTCCTCCACCACCCTGTTCACCGTGATCAAGCTGGCCGGCGCGGCCTATCTGGTGTGGATCGGGATACGTACCTTCCGGGCGCGGGCCGAGGTGACCGTGGACCTGGAGTCCAAGCCGCAGCTGACCCGGCTCGGGGCGATGCGGTCGGGGTTCTTGACCAATGTGCTCAACCCGAAGACGACGCTGTTCGTGGTGTCGACCTTCACCCAGGTGGTCAACCCGGACACCCCGGTGTGGCAGCAGGCCGGGTACGGGCTGTTCATGGCGGCCGCGCACCTGGGCTGGTTCGGGGCGGTGGCGCTGTTCTTCTCCAACTCCCGGTTGCGGGACCGGATGCTGAAGGCGCAGAAGGCGCTGAACCGGGCCATCGGGTCGGTGCTGGTGGGGCTGGGCGTGGGGCTCGGATTCGCCCGCTGAGGGAGTGCTGAGGGCTCGACGGCCGCCCTTGCGGGGGCTGGTGGGTCGGGTTACCTGTGGGTAGCGTGGGGGTCATGGGTGCTGCGGAGGGGTTCTTCGAGCGGGTGGACGCCGGCCGGTTCCTGGCCACGGAGTACACGCGCGGGCCGTGGGACCCGGGCTCGCAGCACGCCGGCCCGCCGGCCGCGCTGCTCGGGCGGGCCGTCGAGGAGCGGCCGGACGCCCGCGCCGACATGCGGATCGCCCGGATCACGTACGAGATCCTGCGGCCGGTGCCGATCGGCGCTCTGGAGGTCACCACCAGCGTGCTGCGGGCGGGCCGCGGCACCGAGGTGGTCGAGGCCTCCCTCGCTCCGGCGGGCGGCGCCGCGCCGGTGATGGTGGCGCGGGCCCTGCGCATCCGGGTGGCCGAGGAGGCCGTGCCGGCCGTGGCGCCGGGGCCGCAGCTGCCCCCGCCGGGAGAGGCCGAGGCGGTGCCGTTCTTCCCGGTGCCGTGGGAGACGGGCTACCACACGGCCATGGAAGCCCGCTTCACGGAGGGCGCCTTCGTGGAGCTCGGCCCCGGCACCTGCTGGATGCGGATGAGGGTCCCGCTCGTCGCCGGGGAGGAGATCCGTCCGCTGGACCGGGTGCTGGTCGCCGCCGATTCCGGCAACGGCATCAGCTCCGTGCTGGACTATGCCCGCTTCGTCTTCGTCAACGGCGATCTGACGGTACATCTGCACCGCCATCCGGTCGGCGAATGGGCCTGCGTGGAATCCCGTACGGCCGTGGACGCGGCCGGCATCGGTCTGGTCGACGCCCGGCTGCACGACGAGAAGGGCCCCATCGGGCGCAGCGCGCAGAGCCTGTTCGTCGCACCGCGGTAGTGCGTGCCCCCGGCCGCCGCCCGTGCGCACTGGACGGTGGACTCCGGTCGCGTCGAGGATGAGGCGGTGACGCCCGCCCGCATCGCCTGTTCGGGTTTCCGAGTGGGGTAGTAGGACATGCGACACGGCCGAATCACACGTTGAAGTGACGGGAATGGGGGAGGGTTGACGGGTGCGCAGATTCTGGATGGCCGGTGGGATCGGGATCGGGCTGTGTCTGACCTTCGTGGCGCTGCTCGTCGTGGGGACGTACTCGGCCGCCGCGGGCCTGGTCGGGGCCGCCGGGGCGGGCGGCCGTGCCGTGGGGCTCGCGAAGGGGGCGGTGCCCGCCAAGTACCAGGCGCTGGTGGAGAAGTGGGGCAACCTGTGCCCGGCCATAACCCCGGCGCTGCTCGCCGCCCAGTTGTACTCGGAGAGCGGCTGGAACCCGAGCGCCGTCAGCCCGGCGGACGCGCGCGGGATCGCGCAGTTCATCCCCGGTACGTGGGCGGGCCACGGCATCGACGGTGAC
This sequence comes from Streptomyces sp. cmx-11-4, assembly GCA_049998195.1. Classification (GTDB taxonomy): domain Bacteria; phylum Actinomycetota; class Actinomycetes; order Streptomycetales; family Streptomycetaceae; genus Streptomyces. Next base: position 201,743 of record JAEBET010000014.1, on the reverse strand, counting down.
GGGGACGGAGACCGGGACATCTGGGACCCGAGTGACGCGATCCCTTCGGCGGCCTCGTACGACTGCCAGCTGGCCAAGGACGTGGCGGGGGTCCCGGGTGACGCGACGTCGAACATGCTGGCCGCCTACAACGCGGGGGCTTACGCGGTCATCAAGTACGGGGGCGTGCCGCCGTACAAGGAGACCCAGGGCTACGTGAAGACGATCACGACGCTCGCGAAGAGCTTCGCGCGGCCCGTCGGACGGGTCGCGCCCTCGCAACAGGCTGCGGGGGCCATCTACTTCGCGCAGAAGCAGCTGGGTACGCCGTACCTGTGGGGTGGCAACGGAACGCCCGACCAGGACGGGCGCTTCGACTGCTCGGGGCTGACGAAGGCCGCGTACGAGACGGTCGGGATCGAGCTGCCGCGCGTGGCGAACGACCAGTACAACGCCGGTCCGCATCCCTCGCGAGACCAACTGCTCCCCGGTGACCTGGTGTTCTTCTCCGATGATCTGACGAATTCGCGGGAGATCCGGCACGTCGGGCTGTACGTGGGGGGCGGCTACATGATCAACGCCCCGTACACCGGCGCCGTGATCCGCTTCGACAAGATCGACACGCCCGACTACTTCGGCGCGACGCGCGTGACGAAGGACGGTGCGGAGGCTCTTCCGGAGCGAGTTGGGGCCAGCCGGGCGCCCTAGCCACGCTCCGTTAAGCCAAGGCCCTGAGCTGCGACGATGAGTCTCTCTTCGATAACGTTGGAGTGATCATTCGGTGGAGAGTGGAACGTAGTTGCCAGAACGGGCGTTCCATGGACCGGGGGGTTGATCAAGCGGGGGGCGAAGGGGCGCACACCGGCGTGCGCCCGCAGGGGAACCACGGCAAGGGCAAGGGGCCGCATCACCATGGCTGGACTCACGACCGGTGGGCCGAATGTGGATGTCAGCCTGCTGTACGAGATCAACGGACTGGCCCTGCGCGCGCCGGACTGGGTGGACCGGTCGGTCGGCCTGGTCGGTGAGTACGGGATTCCGCTGGCCCTGGTGCTGCTGGTCCTGTGGTGCTGGCGCGGTGCCCGCCGCCAGGACGAGAGCACGGCCGTCGAGTCCTTCACGGCGCTGGTGTGGGCCCCGCTCGCGGCCGGGCTGGCGCTGCTCGTGAACGCGCCGCTGCGCGAATTCGTGGGACGGCCGAGGCCGTTCCGGGAGCACGAGGGGCTCCAGGTGCTCGACACCGGTGCCGGGACGCGCTTCGGAGCGGAACTGGCGGGCGCCGACTTCTCCTTCGTCAGCGGCCACGCCACCCTCGCGATGGCCCTGGGCGTGGGTCTGTTCGTCGCTCACCGCAGGCTCGGACTCATCGGGATCGCCCTGGCCGTCGCCGAAGGCGTCTGCCGCGTGTACGCGGGCGTCCACTACCCCACCGACGTCATCGGCGGGTTCGCGCTCGGCACCGCCGTCGTGCTGGTGCTCGCGCCGCTCGCGATGGCGCTGCTGACCCCGGTGGTGCGCGCGGTCGCCGGCTCCCCGCGCCTGGGGCGTCTCGTACGGGCCAAGGACCGGGTGCTGCCCCTGCCGGTCGGCCTGACGCAGGCACAGACCCCGCCCGCCGGGCAGCGTCCGCACGAGAGCGACCTCGCCGCCTAGCCCGTGCCGGGGGCCGCCGCGACCGTGTGAGCCTTGCGGGCACGGTGTCAGGGGACGGCTAGGACGAGTTCCACACCGAGAGCAGCAGGGCCACCACCAGGCACAGGCCTGCCGCGCCGAAGAACAGGCGGACCGCCGCCGGGCGGGGCCGGGGGGTCACCGGTCGCCGCTGTCGGAGCCGGCCTCGGTGTCGCGGCGGTAGCGGGAGCGCAGCCACAGGCCGGTGGCCACGGCCGCGGCGCTGGTGAGCCCTAAGGCCCCGGCCACGTCGGCCGGGCCGTCCGCCGAGCCGACCGGCCGGGCCCAGGCCGCTGCGGCCGGGGTCAGCGAGAGGAGCAGGGCCCAGAGAAGGGCCGCGAGGCGGGCTGCGGAACCTGGCATGCCTCAAGGGCATCCGCTCCGGCGGGCCCCGGCCAGCCGGGCCGTCCGAACGGGCTACCTCCCGGGCTGCCTCGGCTCCCCGGGCTGCCTCGACCACCCGCGGCAGTCCCGCCTACCCCGCGCCGTGCCGGGCGGCGTCCTTGCGGGCCAGGTCGCGGGAGCGGCGGGCCGGGCCCTGCCAGCCGCAGGTGCAGACGGCCAGGCAGAACGATCCGCGGTCGGTGGTGGAGGTGGTGTGCCCGGCGGTGGGCGGCTGTGGCTGGTGCGGCACGGTGGAGGGAAGCGGAGGGGCAAGGGGCGCTCTGATGTGCGGGTCCACCCCTCCACGGTACCTGGGCCGGAACCGGGTCGCGGAGCGGCGCGGGCCGTGACGCGAAACCCCTGACCTCGTTAACCGGAGCGGGTGGGGCCTCGGGCAAACAGCGGTCATGCGTTGGGGGTTGGCAGGCGATGGTGGTGCACCAGCACAGGCGGCCGCGCGAGCGCGCGGGTGAGGCGGTGCTCGCCGTCGGCGTCGCCCTGGCGGTCACGGCGATGGGCGGGTGCGCGGGGGCCGGCAGCGACGACCGGCCCCCCGCGGACGCGGCGGCGGTGGTCCGCGGGGCCGCCGACGCGCTGACGAAGGCGGGCAGCGCCCGGGCCCGTACGGCCATGGAGATGGCCACCGGCGGGACCAGGGTCACGATCCGCGGCGAGGGCGGCGTCGACTTCAAGAACCGGATGGGCCAGCTGCTGGTGATGCTCCCGGCCGATGTGAAGGGCAAGGCCGAGCACCGGCCCATCACCGAGCTGCTGGTGCCGGGCGCGCTCTACATGAAGAACCGGGGCGCGGGCGTCCCCGACGACAAGTGGGTCCGGGTCGACACGACGACCCTCGCCGACGGGAACCTGGTCACGGGTGGGGCCACCGATCCGCTGGTCGCGGCCGAGCTGCTGCGCGGCGTGCAGGAGGTGACGTACGTCGGGGAGACCGAGGTGGCCGGCACGAAGGTGCGGCACTACCGGGGGACCACTGACATCGGGCGGGCCGCGGGGAGTGCCTCGGCGGAGGTCCGCGGGGCGCTGGAGGCGGCGGCGAAAGGGTTCAGCAAGGACACCGTGCCGTTCGACGCGTACCTGGACGAGGAGGGGCGGCTGCGGAAGGTCCGCCACCGGTTCACGTACGTCAACAATGGCGTGATCGATGTCTCGTCGACCACGCTGCTGTACGGATTCGGGACGCCGGTGACCGTCGTATTGCCCGCAAGCGGGGACATTTACGCCGGGAAGATCGCCGAATAACGGTGCGGTCGGGCCATGGCCGTTATCCGGAAATGGTCCATCCGTGTCATGCGCAGCGGGCCGTGTCCTCCCTACGCTGAGAAGTCGAGCGCCGACGACCGAAGACGGCAGATTGAGGTGACACGCGTGACTCCCGCAGGCGGTACGACGGTGCAGGATCATGTGGCGCTCGCCGAGATCGAGCTCTGCGGCGAGTTGATCATCGCGGCCTCGGCGGCCGCGGAGGAGCGGCTCAGCCAGGACCGGATCGACGAGGTGCTGATGGGCATCTGGTCGGGCTGACCGCGGACTGCTGACCGGCTGACCCCTGACGGGTACGGGTCAGGTGCGCAGGAGGCGTGCGATGGCCTTGGTGGCCTCCTCCACCTTCGCGTCGATTTCCCCGCCGCCCTTCACGGCCGCGTCGGCCACGCAGTGGCGCAGGTGCTCCTCCAGGAGCTGGAGGGCGAAGGACTGGAGTGCCTTCGTGCTCGCCGAGACCTGGGTGAGTATGTCGATGCAGTAGACGTCCTCGTCGACGAGCCGCTGGAGGCCGCGGATCTGGCCCTCGATCCGGCGCAGCCGCTTGAGGTGCTCGTCCTTCTGGTGGTGGTAGCCGTGGACGGCGCCGCCGTCGTGGGAACCCTCCGCCTCGATGGTCGTCATGCGTCCTCCCGTGGTCCGGAACGAGGGATGCATACCCCTCGTGGGTATAGGGTACTGGGCCCTGGCCGCGGGGGCAGGGGCCCGTCTTCCTCACTCTGCCTGATGGAGGACACTGGGGAACGGCCGGTTAGCCGTGGCCGGGGGATGCGCCTAGCATCAGCCTGACCGAATCCAATGCACCCCGAGGACCTCACGTGCGATTTCGTCTGACCCCCAGGGAGACGAGCTTCTACGACATGTTCGCCGCATCCGCGGACAACATCGTCACGGGCTCCAAGCTCCTGATGGAACTGCTCGGAGCGGACTCTTCCGCCCGGGTCGAGATCGCGGAGCGGATGCGGGCTGCGGAGCACGCGGGAGACGACGCGACCCACGCGATCTTCCACCAGCTGAACTCCTCCTTCATCACGCCGTTCGACCGCGAGGACATCTACAACCTCGCCTCGTCGCTCGACGACATCATGGACTTCATGGAGGAGGCGGTCGACCTGGTCGTCCTCTACAACGTGGAGGAGCTCCCCAAGGGCGTCGAGCAGCAGATCGAGGTGCTGGCGCGCGCGGCCGAGCTGACCGCCGAGGCCATGCCGCACCTGCGGACGATGGACAACCTCACCGAGTACTGGATCGAGGTCAACCGTCTGGAGAACCAGGCCGACCAGATCCACCGCAAGCTGCTCGCCCAGCTCTTCAACGGCAAGTACGACGCCATGGAGGTGCTGAAGCTCAAGCAGATCGTCGACGTGCTCGAAGAGGCGGCCGACGCGTTCGAGCACGTTGCGAACACGGTGGAGACCATCGCGGTCAAGGAGTCCTGAACCTCGTGGACACCTTCGCTCTGGTCGTGACCATTGGTGTCGCGCTCGGCTTTACGTATACGAATGGTTTTCACGACTCCGCGAACGCGATCGCGACGTCCGTCTCGACGCGGGCGCTGACCCCGCGCGCGGCGTTGGCGATGGCCGCCGTGATGAACCTCGCCGGCGCCTTCCTGGGCAGCGGGGTCGCCAAGACGGTCAGCAAGGGCCTGATCGAGACGCCCCACGGCAACCGGGGAATGTGGATCCTCTTCGCGGCGCTGGTCGGCGCGATCGTCTGGAACCTGATCACCTGGTACTTCGGCCTGCCGTCGTCCTCCTCGCACGCGCTGTTCGGCGGCATGGTGGGCGCGGCGCTGGCCGGTGGCATCGGCGTGCTGTGGGACGGCGTGGTCGACAAGGTCGTCATTCCGATGTTCGTGTCGCCGGTGGTCGGTCTGGTCGCCGGTTACCTGGTGATGGTGGTCATCCTGTGGATGTTCCGCCGTGCCAACCCGCACAAGGCCAAGCGCGGTTTCCGTATCGCGCAGACGGTCTCGGCGGCGGCCATGGCCCTGGGCCACGGTCTGCAGGACGCGCAGAAGACCATGGGCATCGTGGTGATGGCGCTGGTCATCGCCGATGTGCAGGCCGCGGACGCCGCGATCCCGATCTGGGTCAAGATCGCCTGCGCCGTGATGCTGTCGCTGGGTACGTACGCGGGCGGCTGGCGCATCATGCGTACGCTCGGCCGCAAGATCATCGAGCTGGACCCGCCGCAGGGCTTCGCGGCCGAGACCACCGGTGCCTCGATCATGTTCGGCTCGGCGTTCCTCTTCCACGCGCCGATCTCCACCACCCACGTGATCACCTCGGCGATCATGGGTGTGGGCGCTACCAAGCGGGTGAACGCGGTGCGCTGGGGCGTCGCCAAGAACATCATCCTGGGCTGGTTCATCACGATGCCGGCCGCGGCCCTGGTGGCCGCGGTGAGCTTCTGGATCGTGAACCTGGCCTTCGTCTAGGACGGGTTCGTTCGTCCAGGACGGGACGGGAACGAAAGCGGGCCGGCTCCCCCCACCCAGGGGGAGCCGGCCCTTTTCTTTCTTTCGCCTTGCGGTGGCACCGCCATGCAGCACCGCAGGACGTCTGTGGCCACGCGGCACGGGCCGCGTGAAGTCGTCGGTCTAGCCGAAGCGGCCCGAGATGTAGTCCTCGGTGGCCTGGACGGACGGGTTGGAGAAGATCCGGTCCGTGTCGTCGATCTCGATGAGCTTGCCGGGCTGGCCGACCGCGGAGAGGTTGAAGAAGGCGGTGCGGTCCGAGACGCGGGCCGCCTGCTGCATGTTGTGCGTCACGATGACGATCGTGAAGCGCTCCTTGAGCTCGCCGATCAGGTCCTCGATGGCGAGGGTGGAGATCGGGTCGAGGGCCGAGCAGGGCTCGTCCATCAGCAGGACCTGCGGCTCGACCGCGATGGCGCGGGCGATGCACAGACGCTGCTGCTGGCCGCCGGAGAGGCCGGAGCCGGGCTTGTTCAGGCGGTCCTTGACCTCGTTCCAGAGGTTGGCGCCCTGGAGGGACTTCTCCACGATGTCCGCGAGCTCGGACTTCTTGAAGGAGCCGTTCAGGCGCAGGCCCGCCGCCACGTTGTCGAAGATCGACATGGTGGGGAAGGGGTTCGGACGCTGGAAGACCATGCCGACCGTGCGGCGGACCGCGACGGGGTCCACGCCGGCGCCGTACAGGTTCTCGTCGTCCAGGAGCACCTTGCCCTCGACGCGGCCACCGGGGGTGACCTCGTGCATGCGGTTCAGGGTGCGCAGGAAGGTGGACTTGCCGCAGCCGGACGGGCCGATGAAGGCGGTCACGGAGCGGGGCTCCACGGTCATCGAGATGTCATCGATGGCCTTGTGGCTGCCGTAGAAGGCGGACAGTCCGCTGACGTCGATTCGCTTCGCCATGAGGGGTCACTTCGCTTTCATACAGTCGCGTCAGCGACCGGTCTTCGGGGCCTTCCAGCGGGCGATGCCGCGAGCCACCAGGTTGAGGATCATGACGAAGGCGATCAGTACGAGCGCCGCGGCCCATGCCCGGTCGTAGGAGGCTTCACTGCCGACCTTGTACTGCTCCCAAATGTAGAGGGGGAGCGAGGACTGGGCGCCTTCGAAGGGGTTGCCGTTGATGAGCTGGGAGCCGAAGACCAGCAGCATGATCGGCGCGGTCTCACCGGCGATGCGTGCCACAGCCAGCATGACACCGGTGGAGATGCCGCCGATGGCGGTGGGGAGCACGACCTTGAGGATCATGCGCCACTTCGGCACACCGAGGGCGAGGGCGGCCTCGCGCAGCTCGTTCGGGACGAGCTTGAGCATCTCCTCGGTGGAGCGGACCACGACCGGCATCATCAGGATCGACAGGGCCATGGCGCCGGCGAAGCCGGAGGGGCCGAAGCCGAGCATCAGGTTCCAGGTCGTCAGGATGAACAGACCCGCGACGATGGAGGGGATGCCGGTCATGACGTCGACGAAGAAGGTCACGGACCTGGCGAGCGAGCCCTTGCCGTACTCGACCAGGTAGACGGCGGTCAGCAGGCCGATGGGCGCGGCGATCAGGGTGGCCAGGGCGACCTGCTCGATGGTGCCGAGCAGGGCGTGGTAGACGCCGCCGCCCTCGTCGAAGCTGGTCACGCCGTTCATCGAGTGGCTGAGGAAGTCGCCGTCGAGGAGCCCCACGCCACGGCTGACCGTGGTCCACATCAGGGACAGCAGCGGGATGACCGCGAGGACGAAGCAGACCCACACGACGGAGGTCGCGACGCGGTCCTTGGCCTGGCGGCGGTTCTCGATGACCGAGCTGGCGGTGTACGTGACGACGACGAAGAGCAGGGCCGCGATCAGACCCCACTGGACCTTGCTGTGGAGGCCGAAGACGAGGCCGATGCCGCTGCCGAGGACGAGCGAGAGGACCGCGATGGCGGTCGGGGCCCAGCGGGGCAGGCCGCCTCGGGTGAGGCTGGTGGGGGCGGCGGACTTCGGGGCCCGGGCGGGCCGCTGGTCCTGGAGTGCGTGGCTCATCAGGCGTTCGCCCCCGAGAATTCCTTGCGGCGAGCGATGATCAGGCGAGCTGCACCGTTGACCAGCAGGGTGAGCAGGAAGAGGACCAGACCGGAGGCGATCAGCGCGTCCCGGCCGAACTCGTTGGCCTCGTCGAACTTCGCCGCGATGTTCTGCGCGAAGGTGCCGCCGCCCGGGTTGAGGACGTGGAACGAGATCAGGAAGCTCGGGGACAGGACGGTCGCGACGGCCATGGTCTCGCCGAGCGCGCGGCCGAGGCCGAGCATCGAGGCGGAGATGACACCGGAGCGGCCGAAGGGCAGCACGGACATCCGGATGACCTCCCAGCGGGTCGCGCCGAGGGCCAGGGCGGCCTCCTCGTTCATGCGCGGGACCTGCAGGAAGACCTCGCGGCTGACGCTGGTCACGATCGGCAGGATCATGATCGCGAGCAGGATGCCGACGGTGAAGAGCGAGCGGGCCACGCCGATCTGGGTCTTCTCGAAGACGTAGGTCCAGCCCAGGAACTCGTCGAGCCACAGGTTCAGGCCCGCCAGCTGCGGGACGAGGAACAGGGCGCCCCAGATGCCGTAGATGATCGACGGTACGGCGGCCAGCAGGTCGACCACGTAGGCGAGGGGGGAGGCCAGCTTGCGCGGCGCGTAGTGCGAGATGAACAGGGCGATGCCGACGGCGATCGGAACCGCGATGACCATCGCGATGATCGAGCTGACGACGGTGCCGAAGAGCAGGACGGCGATGCCGAAGACGGGCGGGTTGGCCGACGCGTTCCAGTCGAAGGTGGTGAGGAAGTTCCCCTCGTTCTGCGACAGGGCGATCGTGGCGCGGTACGTGAGGAAGGCGGCGATCGACGCCATGATCACCAGAAGCAGGATGCCGGAGCCCTTGGAGAGCCCGGCGAAGATCTTGTCACCGGCGCGGCCGGTGGATCCCTTGCTCTTGGAGACAGGCGGAGCCGTGTCTATCTGGGTGGGTGTGGTGGAAGCCATGGTCTTTCCGGTCTGTGTGGGGGGCAGGCCCCCTGGCGGCGGTGCACCGGATCCCCCTGGGTGGAGGGGGAGGGTTCTCGGGCGCCGGACGGATCTGGGGGGACCCCCAGATCCGCCGCCCGGCGCCGAGAGGGTCAGGAACTAGCCGAGCTTGGCGACGGCCTCGCGGACCTTGGCGTTGATCTCGGCCGGGATCGGCGCGTAGCCGTTCTCGAGGAGCACCTTCTGGCCCGCGTCGGACGCGGTGTAGTTCAGGAAGGACTTGACGGTCGGCAGGGTCTCCGCCTTGTTGCCCTTGTCGCAGACGACCTCGTAGGTCACCAGGACGAGCGGGTAGGCGCCCTCGGCCTTGGTGGTGTAGTCGAGCTTCAGGGCCAGGTCGGAGCCGGTGCCGGCGATCTTTGCGGCGGCGATGGCCTTGGAGGCGTTCTCGCCGGTGGCCTTGACCGGGGCGGTGGCGCCCGTGTTCAGGTCGACCGTCTTGATGCCCTGCGAGCTGGCGAAGGAGAGCTCGAAGTAACCGATCGAACCGTCGACCTGCTTGACCTGGGCGGCGACACCGGCGGAGCCGGACGCGGCCTGGCCGCCCGGGGCGGCCCACTTCTTCGCGGCCTCGTGCGGCCACGCGTCGGGGGCGGCGGCCTTGAGGTACTTGGTGACGTTCTCGGTGGTGCCGGAGTCGTCAGAGCGGTGGAAGGCCTGGATCGCGGTCGAGGGAAGCGTGACGCCGGGGTTCAGCTTCTTGATCGCCTCGTCGTCCCACTTCTTGATCTTGTCGTTGAAGATGTTGGCGATCGTGGCGGCGTCCAGGTTCAGCTTTTCCACGCCGGCGACGTTGAAGCCGAGGGCGACGGGGCCGCCGACCATCGGCAGGTTGATGCCCTGGCCACCGGTGCAGATCTTCTTCGACTCCTCGACCTGCTCCGGCTTCAGCGCCGAGTCGGAGCCGGCGAAACCGACGGTGCCCTGGTTGAAGGCGACGATGCCCTCACCGGAGGAGGAGGACTTGTAGTTCACCTCGACGCCGGGGCAGGCGGCCATGTAGTTCTTCACCCAGAGCTCGACCGCGTTCTTCTGCGCGGAAGAGCCGGAGGCCAGGAGCTTGCCCTTGGCGTCGTCGCACTTGACGTCGCCGGCGGCGGCAGCGGAGGGCTTCGCCGTGCCGTCGGTGTTCTTCGTGTTGTCGTCCGAGCCGCACGCCGTGAGGACCAGGGCGCCGGACACGACGAGCGCCCCGAGGGCGGAGGCACGAAGCATGTTCTTGCGCTGAAGCTTCACTTTCGGGTGTTCCTTCCAGAAGCCGCCGGCCGCTTTCTGTATCGGGGCGGCGTGCGAAGAGGACTACGTCGATTGCCCGGCTGAGCTGCTCGTACTCCGGGCGGCTCGCACCTTGCACAGCTGAAATTAGTCAGATCAGGTGAAGCGGCCGACCGGCCCGAGTGAACGGACGGTGAACCGTGGCGGACGACCCGGTGCGATCCGGCGGGTCCGCCCACCGTCGTAAGCTTCCGTTACCCGGCCGTTATCTCGGCGTGACCACGCTTGTCGACGGGGGCCGGGAGCCAGATCTGCCGGAAGTCGAAACGGGCGGACTCCACCGCGTGGCGCTGGTCCGCGTGCAGGATGCCCAGCGCGTACGCAGTCGCCGGGGCTATGCGCGGGGTGCGCGCCGCCGTGGCCGAGGCGGTCGCCGCCTCCGACGCGTCCCGGTGGCGGTCCAGGGCCTCGCCCGCGGCCGCCGCCCGCGTCACGTCCTCGCCCAGCGCCTCCCGCGCGTACCGGTGGACCCGCAGGAGGCGGCGTACCTCGTGCCAGGGGCCGTCGCGGTCCGCGTCGTACGGGTGGGTGTCCTCGGCCGACGGAAGCGCCCCGACCGCCGCCGACAGGCGGGTTTCGGCCACCGCGGCCAGCGGCACCAGGACGTCCTCGATGCGGCCCCGGGCCGCGACCGGATCCAGCGGGACCTCCGAGGCCAGCACCGCCACCGCGTCCGCCACCGCGTGGAAACGGGCCGAGCCGAGGGCTTGCAGGGTCGCCGAGTGGGCGCGGGTACGGGCCAGGGTGAGCTGGCGCTCCAGCAGTGCGCCCGCGCGCGCCGAGCCCACCGTGAGCGCGCCGGCCGTCCCCCGCGGCGCCGGGACCTCGCCCGAGCCCGACAGCCGGTGCAGCGCGTCCATCAGCCGTGCCAGGCGGGCGGCGTACGCGTGCTCGTCGGCCAGGGTCGAGGACAGCCACACCAGCTCGGTGCGCAGTCCGTCCGCCCAGGAGGACTCGGTCACCAGCCGGAAGGTGGCCAGGGATCCGCTGATCCGGCGCGCCGCCCCCCGCAGGCTGCGCGCCGCATCGCTTCCTTCCGAGGCGTCGGCCCCTCCCCCGGACTCCGTCCGGGGGGACCCCCACTCCTCGTGCAGGCGCAGCCCGCGCAGAAAGGCGGTGGCCTGGGTGCGCAGGTAGGTGCCGAGCACGTCACCCGCGCATCCCGTCATTGCCATCGGGTCATGGTTTGGCTGAGCCACGCCGGCGCCTCCGGGCGTCTATGAGCATCTCCTGTACGTGCCGCAGCGGCTGGCCTTCCGCGTCCGTGCTGTGCCGGGTCCATTCGCCGTCCGGGCCCAGGTGCCAGGAGGAGGTGACGTCGGACATCCCGGTTTCCAGCATCCGGTCCAGGGCCGCGCGGTGGGCCGGGTCGGCGACCCTGACCAGTGCCTCGATACGGCGGTCGAGATTGCGGTGCATCATGTCGGCGCTGCCGATCCACACCTCGGGTTCGCCGCCGTTGCCGAAGGCGAAGACCCGGGAGTGCTCCAGGAAGCGGCCGAGGATCGAACGGACCCGGATGTTCTCCGAGAGCCCGGGTACTCCGGGGCGCACCGCGCAGATGCCGCGGACCCAGATGTCGACGGGCACGCCGGCCTGGGAGGCCCGGTAGAGCGAATCGATGAGCGCCTCGTCGACGATCGAGTTCATCTTCAGGCGCACGTACGCGGGGCGGCCGGCCCGGTGGTGGGCGGCCTCTTTGTCGATGCGGGCTATCAGCCCGTCACGCAGCGAGCGGGGTGCCACCATCAGCCGGCGGTAGGTCTCACGGCGCGAGTAGCCCGACAGCCGGTTGAAGAGGTCGGAGAGGTCCGCGCCGACCTGCGGGTCGGCGGTGAGCAGGCCGAGGTCCTCGTAGAGCCGGGCCGTCTTGGGGTGGTAGTTGCCGGTGCCCACGTGCGAGTAGCGGCGCAGCTGGTCGCCCTCCTGGCGGACGACGAGCGACAGCTTGCAGTGGGTCTTGAGGCCGACGAGCCCGTAGACGACGTGGCAGCCGGACTCCTCCAGCTTGCGCGCCCACTTGATGTTGGCCCGCTCGTCGAAGCGGGCCTTGATCTCGACGAGTACGAGGACCTGCTTGCCGGCCTCGGCGGCGTCGATCAGGGCGTCCACGATCGGGGAGTCGCCGGAGGTGCGGTACAGCGTCTGCTTGATCGCGAGCACGTCGGGATCGGCGGCCGCCTGCTCCAGGAAGGCCTGCACCGAGGTGGAGAAGGAGTCGTACGGGTGGTGCAGCAAAACGTCCCGCTCCCGCAGCGCCGCGAAGATGTCGGGGGCGGAGGCGGACTCGACCTCGGCGAGGTCGCGGTGGGTGCCGCCGACGAACTTCGGGTACTTCAGCTCCGGCCGGTCCAGGGAGGCGATCCCGAAGAGGGCGGTCAGGTCCAGCGGGCCCGGCAGCGGGTACACCTCGGAGGGGTTGACCTTCAGCTCCTGCACGAGGAGGTCCAGGACGCCGGGGTCGATGGACTCCTCGACCTCCAGACGCACCGGCGGGCCGAAGCGGCGCCGCATGAGCTCCTTCTCCAGGGCCTGGAGGAGGTTCTCGGCGTCGTCCTCCTCGACTTCGAGGTCCTCGTTGCGGGTCACGCGGAACATGTGGTGCGCGAGCACCTCCATGCCGGGGAACAGCTCCTCCAGGTGCGCGGCGATGACGTCCTCCAGCGGGACGTAGCGCTGCGGGGAGGCCTCCAGGAAGCGGGAGAGGAGCGGCGGGACCTTGACCCGGGCGAAGTGGCGGTGACCGCTGACCGGGTTGCGCACGACCACGGCCAGGTTGAGGGAGAGGCCGGAAATGTACGGGAACGGGTGCGCGGGGTCGACGGCCAGCGGGGTCAGCACCGGGAAGATCTGGTTGCGGAACAGGGTGAAGAGGCGCGCCTGCTCCTTCTCGGTGAGGTCCGGCCAGCGGATGAGGTGGACGCCCTCCTCGGCCAGGGCCGGGCAGATGTCCTGCTGGAAGCAGGCGGCGTGCCGGGCCATGAGCTCGCGCGAGCGGGTCCAGATGAGGTCCAGCACCTCGCGGGGCTGGAGGCCTGAGGCCGAACGGGTGGCGACGCCGGTCGCGATGCGGCGCTTGAGGCCGGCCACGCGGACCATGAAGAACTCGTCGAGGTTGCTCGCGAAGATCGCCAGGAAGTTGGCGCGCTCCAGGAGGGGCGTCGTCGGATCCTCGGCGAGTTCCAGCACCCGCTCGTTGAAGGCGAGCCAGCTGCGCTCCCGGTCGAGGAAGCGGCCGGGCGGCAGCTCTCCGCCGTCCTTGTCGTCGTAGGCGTCCAGGTCGGCGTCGAGATCGGGCTCGAGGTCGACGTGCGGGCGGTGCGCGCTGATGGAGCCTATGCGCGCGTGGGCGCCGGTGACGGCCATGTTGCCCGGCGTTCCCGCGGGGGCGGCGGACGTGTGGGACGGGTGCTGGGCGGGGACCTCGGTGGGGCCTGCGCTGGGCTTGTGGCTCATGACTCCATTCTTCCGCGCAAGCGGGAGGACAGGCGCGTCGGAAGTGTCGGCCGTCAGTCGGAGTCGGGGGTGCATGCGGGGAGAGTCGCAAGCGTGTCTTAATGCCTGGTTAATGGCGCGTGGCTTCCGGGGTCCGGCGGAGTGCCGATTGCGGCTGCGGCTTGGCGGTGGGTTGTGCGCCGGTGCGGGCGGCGGGTGCGGCGCCGTTGCGGGGGGCTCCGCCCCCGGGCCCCCGCGCCTCAAACGCCGACGGGGCTGGAAGATCGGGGCTCCGCCCCGGACCCCGCGCCTCAAACGCCGGCGGGGCTGAACGATCGGGGCTTCGCCCACACCCGCGCCTCAATCGCCGGCGCTGAACGAGCGGGGTTCCGCCCACACCCGCGCCTCAATCGCCGGCGCTGAACGAGCGGGGTTCCGCCCACACCCGCGCCTCAATCGCCGGCGCTGAACGAGCGGGGCTCCGTCCACACCCGCGCCTCAATCGCCGGCGCTGAACGAGCGGGGGTTCGCCCACACCCGCGCCGCAAACGCCGGCGGGGCTGGTGTGCCGGGCCGGTCGGTGAGGGGCGGGGTCCGGGGCCCCTCCGGGGTGTCTCCTCGGCTCGCGCACCGAGCCCCGTCCGGAGCCCTCGGCCGCGGTTGCGCGCTCGTCCTGCGGGGACACCCCTCCACGGCCCCGCACCCCTCGGCTCACGAAGCCCGGCGGTGGGGCGGGGGCGCGCAGGAGGGTCCCCGCAGGACGAGCGCGCAACCCGGGTTCGGCCTTCGCAGCCGCGGCTTCGTGCGCGAGCCGAGGAGACGCTCCGGAGGGACCCCGCCCCACACCTCCGACAGGGCCGCACCGGCCCCACCGGGGCCCCGGCCCCGCTGGGACGCCGTCAGCTTTCCGTGCGGTACATCAGGTCCACCTCGTGGGTGGTGAAGCCCATGCCCTCGTAGACGGCCAGGGCTGCCGGGTTGTCGGCGTCGACGTACAGCATGGCCGTCGGCAGGCCCGACGCGGCGAGGTGGCGCAGGCCGATCGCGGTCAGGGCCTTGCCGAGGCCGCCGCCCTGGGCGCCCGGGCGGACGCCGACCACGTAGACCTCGCCCAGCTGCTCCGCCCGGTGGATCTTCGTCCAGTGGAAGCCGACCAGCTCTCCGTCGCGCTCGGCGAGGAAGAAGCCCTGCGGGTCGAACCACGGCTGCGCGATCCGGTCGTCCAGGTCCCGCTGAGTCAGCGAGCCCTGCTCGGGGTGGTGGGCGAAGGCGGCCGCGTTCGCGGCGAGCCAGGCCGCGTCGTCGCTGCCGGGCACGAAGGTCCGTACGGTCACACCCGCCGGCAGCACCGGCTCGGGCAGCGGGTCCGCGTCCGGGCCGAGCGGCCGGCGCAGCTGGCGCAGCTCGCGGAAGAGGGTCAGGCCGAGCACCTGGGCCAGGTGCCGCGCGGCCGACTTGCCGCCGTGGGCCCACACCCGGATCCGCTTGCCGGAGGCGGCCAGCAGGGCCGTGCCGAGAGCCCGTCCGTGGCCCCGGCCGCGCAGCGCGGGGTGGACGACGAGCTCGGCGGCGGGGGCCTCCACCGGGTCGGTGTCCTCCAGTTGCCCGTACCCGGAGAGCCGGCCGGCCTCGGTGAGCAGGAAGTGCCGGATGCCCTCGCGCGGCCCGCCGCGCAGCTGGAGGCGGCCCTGTTCGGACACGGCGGTGGTGCCGTCGGTGCGTGCCGCGTCCTCGATCAGGGCGAGCACGGCCCCGGCCTGTTCCTCTGTCAGCTCGTCGAGGGTCTCAATCTGCCGTCCCGGCTCCAGGGCCGCTGCTGCGTCAGTCATGCCTTGAGCCTACGACCGCGGCGGGCGGCCCGGTGGGCGCGGCCCCGGGCATCGGTCGGTCTTCTGCGCGTAACCACCTCGATACCCGGTACCCCCTGTCGTGCTACGCGCGTTGACCATAGGCTGCGGCGGACCTCCCAAGTTTGTCTCGCTGTCCACAAAGGGGACTAAATGTCAGCGACGCCACAACGGCACCGCCGCACCCGCCGGTTGACCTTCACCGCTCTCGCCGTCACGGCAGGGGCCGGAGCCATGGTCGCCGCCGCTCTGCCGGCCGGCGCCGCGAGTGGTGGCGGTGCCGCCAAGAGCCGGACCGTCGACGTGCAGCTGTTGTCGTTCAACGACTTCCACGGCACGCTGGAGCCCCCGCAGGGCTCCTCCGGCAACGTGACCGAACGTCAGGCCGACGGCACCACCAAGGCCATACCCGCGGGCGGTGTCGAGTACCTCGCCACCAGCCTGCGCGAAGCCCGCAAGGGCCACGAGTACTCCGTCACCGCCGCGGCGGGCGACATGATCGGCGGCAGCCCGATGCTGTCCGGGCTCTTCCACGACGAGCCGAGCATCGAGGCGCTGAACAAGCTCGACCTGGACGTCACCGGCGTCGGCAACCACGAGTTCGACGAGGGCAAGGCCGAGCTGCGCCGCATGGCGTACGGCGGCTGCCACCCGGTCGAGGGCTGCTTCGAGCCCGGCAAGGAGTTCACCGGCTCCGAGTTCAAGTTCCTCGCCGCCAACGTGACGGACGAGAAGACCAAGCGTCCGATGATGAACCCCACCTTCATCTGGAAGAAGGGGGACGTGAAGATCGGCTTCATCGGCGTCACCCTGGAGGGCACTCCGGACGTCGTCACCGCCGAGGGCGTCAAGGGCCTGAAGTTCGAGGACGAAGTCCAGACGATCAACAAGTACGCCGCCGAGCTGAACAAGCAGGGCGTGAAGTCGATCGTGGCGCTGATCCACGAGGGCGGTCTGCCCGCGAACGGCGCGTACAACTACGACTGCGACGTCCCGGGCGCGGGCGCCGGCATCTCCGGCCCCATCGTGGACATCGCCAAGAACCTCGACCCCAAGGTCGACGCGCTGGTCACCGGCCACACGCACCAGGCGTACGCCTGCAACATCCCCGACCCGGCGGGCAACCCGCGCATGGTGACCTCGGCCGCCTCCTACGGCCGGCTGTTCACGGACACCACGCTGACCTACGACCGGCAGACCAAGGACATCGTCCGTACTCCGGTCAGCTCGCCGAAGCCGGTCAACAAGGTCGTCACCCGCGACCAGCCCAAGGCCTCGGACATGACCGAGCTGATCCAGCGCTGGAGCGAGCTCGCGGCCCCGATCGCGAACCGCCCGCAGGGCTTCATCTCGGCAGACATCCCGGGCCGCGGCTCGGAGGCGCCGGAGAAGCCGCTCGGCGACCTGATCGCCGACGCGCAGCTCGAGGCGCTCGCCCCGGCCGACAAGGGCGGCGCGCAGCTGGCCATCATGAACCCGGGCGGCATCCGTGCCGACCTCGCCTACAAGGCCTCGGGGGGCGAGGGCGACGGTGTGGTGACGTACGGCGAGTCCTACACGGTCCAGCCGTTCAACAACATGATGAACATCGTGGACCTGACGGGCGCGCAGCTGATCACCGCGCTCCAGCAGCAGGTGAGCGGCCCGGTCAACGGCGCGAACCCGAAGATCCTCCAGGTGTCGAAGGGCTTCGCGTACACCCTCGACATGACCAAGTCCGGTGCGGACCGCATCGTCGTGGACTCGGTGAAGCTGAACGGCGCGGCGATCGACCCCGCCAAGACCTACCGGGTCGCGATGAACGAGTTCCTCGCGGGCGGCGGTGACGGCTTCACCGTCCTGAAGGAGCACAAGAACAAGCTGGTCGGCGCGCCCGACCTGGACTGCTTCAACGCCTACCTGGGCAAGTCGACGGCGGCCAACCCGATCGTCCCGCCGGCGGCGGACCGGATCACGGTCGTCAAGTAGCACCCGCCACACCCGCGTACAGCACGCCCGGAGGGGCGGTGGGCCCGACGGCCCGCCGCCCCTCCGGCGTTCCCCCGCCGCCCCTAGAGGGTCGAGAGGAAGGTGTGGACGGCCTTCGTGAAGCCCTCCGGGTCCTGGAAGGGCACGAAGTGCTCGGTGTCGAGGGCGGTGTACGAGGTCCCGGGCCGCCGGGAGACCATCGCGTCGGCCTGCTCCAGGGAGAGCGCCTCGCTGCGCAGGCCGTGGATCAGCAGCGCCGGGCAGTCGCTCGCGAGCCAGACGTCCCAGCGGTCGCCGTACGCGCCCGCCAGGGTGGCCAGGGTGTCCTGCGGGTGGAACGGCAGCCTCCAGGCGCTGCCCTCGGGGCGCAGCGCGGGGGCGTAGGTGGGGCCCATCGGGCCGAGTGCGGTGATGAGTTCCTCGCGGGTCGGCGCGGTGTACGGGAGGTCGTGGAGGAAGGCCCAGAAGTCCGGGCCGTCCTTGCGCACGACCTCCACGGGGGAGTCCACGATGATCAGCGCGGAGACCAGGTCGGGGCGGGCGGCCGCCAGGTGGTAGGCGTTGGTGCCGCCGAGGGAGAAGCCGAGTACGGGTACCGGGCCGCCCAGGTCCAGGTGCTCCAGCAGGGCGACGGCGTCGCCCACGTATCCCTCGCGGTCGTACGCGGGGGTGCGGTCGGAGTCGCCGTGGCCGCGCTGGTCGGGGGCGATGACCCGCCACTCGTCGCGCAGCGCGGTGGCCAGGCCGGTGTAGGAGGCCGCTTCGGAGAGGCCGCCGTGCAGGGCGAGCATCGGCCGGCCGGTGCCCCCGAAGTCCAGGTAGGAGAGGGTGCGGTCGTCGATCTTCAGCTCGTGGCGCATGGCTCGTGCCTCCCGTGGGCTCGTGGATCTTCCGATGGCTCCACCCTGCCAGGGTTTGGGCAACTGCGCAATACACTTGTCTAGGGCGCTCGCCCAAATCCTGGCGCGGATACGATCCCGCCATGGGAAATCGCGAGGACCTGCTGGCCGGAGCCCGGCGCTGCCTTGAGGAGAAGGGGTACCTCCGCACGACCGTGCGCGACATCGCCACGGCGTCGAAGGTCAGCATGGCCGCGATCGGCTACCACTTCGGATCACGGGAGGCGCTGCTCAACCAGGCGCTCTTCGCGGCGATGGACGAGTGGGCCGCGGGATCCGGCAGGCTCGCCGGGCAGGGCGACACCGCCGCGGAGCGCTACGCCGACACCTGGGACCGCAAGATCCGGGACTTCGGCGACATGCGCTGGCTGTGGATCGCCAACATCGAGGCCTTCGTGCACGCGCAGTCCGCGCCCGAACTGCTCGCCACCCTGGCCGAGGGCCAGCGCAGGTCCCGGCGGATGGTGGCGGCGCAGCTGCGCGGAGTGCGTGAGGGCGAGGTCACCGACGAGGACGTGCGGGCCCTGGGGTCGGTGCACATCGCGCTGCTGACCGGCGTGATGGTCCAGCACCTGACCGACCCGGAGCACACGCCCGACGGACAGGCGATCGCCCGGGGGCTGCGCACGATGACGCGACTGCTGGACGGCTAGTGCCGTGGTCTGTCCCAACTCGCCTGATTTATAAGGCCGTTGGCCCGAAGTTCACCTTTACCGACGGGTAGTAAAGGCTGGTTCCGCGCGCCATAATCCGGTCCCACCACTGGGTCGGCAAAGGGGCGGACATGGGCATGGGCACGGGACTGGACCGGCGGGCGTTTCTGGCCGGAGCACTGGCTACGGGCGTTGCCGTCGGGCTCGGAACACCACCCGCCGCGGCCGCCGCGCTCGGCACCCAGGACTGGATGGCGGGTCTGAGCGACTCCACACCCCTCCAGCGGATGACCATCCCCGGCACCCACGACGCCGGCGCCCGCCACGGCGGCCTCTACGTCGCCTGCCAGAACACCTCGATCGCCGAACAGCTCGACTCCGGCATCCGGTTCCTCGACGTCCGCTGCCGGGTGACGGGCGGCTCCTTCGCCATCCACCACGGGTCCTTCTACCAGAACCTGATGTTCGGCGACGTGCTCGCCGCCTGCTGGAACTTCCTCGCCGCGCGCCCGTCCGAGACCGTCCTGATGCGCCTGAAGCAGGAGTACTCCACCGACAGCGACGCCACCTTCCGCGCCGTCTTCGACGACTACCTGGACCACCGCGGCTGGCGCCCGCTGTTCCGGATCGCCGACACCCTGCCCGCGCTCGGCCAGGCCCGCGGCAAGGTGGTCCTGCTCGCCGACAACGGCGGACTGCCCGGCCTGCGCTACGGCGACGGCAACGTCTTCGACATCCAGGACGACTGGAACGCCGAGCCCTTCGCCAAACGCGGCAAGATCGAGAACCACTTCCGCAAGGCCGTCCAACAGCCCGGCAAGCTCTACGTCAACTACGTCAGCACCTCGGCGTACATGCCGCCGCGCTGGAACTCCGACCGCCTGAACCCGCAGGTGCACGGCTTCGTCGACGGCGGGGAGATGGCCGGCCGGACCGGGCTCGGGATCGTCCCGATGGACTTCCCGAACACCCGCTCCGGCCTGGTCGCCTCACTGATCCGGCACAACTGAGGTCCCGGGCGGCGGCGGGGACGGGGCCCCCGGGATGCGGAGCACCGCCTCCGCGCCCGGTCCGCCGTCGGCCGCCGCCCGCAGTTCGGCGCTCCCGCCCGCGCGTGCCACCGTACGGGCCACGATCGACAGGCCGAGGCCGCTGCCGGGCAGGGCGCGGGCCGAGGGGGAGCGCCAGAACCGCTCGAAGACGTGCGGGAGGTCCTCGGCCGGGATGCCGGGGCCGTGGTCCCGTACGCTCAGCTCGCCCGCCCGCAGCTCCACCTCCACCGCGCCGCCCGGCGGGCTGAACTTCACGGCGTTGTCCAGGACGTTGACCACCGCCCGTTCCAGCGCGGCCGCCTCGCCCCGTACGTACCAGGGCTCAAGGCAGGAGCTGAAGTCCAGCTCCGGACCGCGCAGCCGGGCCCGGGACAGCGCGGCCCCGGTGATCTCGTGCAGGGCCACCACCTCGAGCGGGCCGGGGGACACGGCGTCGGGGCGGGACAGCTCCTGGAGGTCGCCGATCAGCGCGGCGAGCTCCGTCATCTGCGCCTTCACCGAGGCCAGCAGCTCCCTGCGGTCCTCGGGCGGGATGGCCCGGCCGGTGTCCTCGCTGCGCGCCAGCAGCTCGATGTTGGTCCGGAGCGAGGTCAGCGGGGTGCGCAGCTCGTGCCCGGCGTCGGCGATCAGCTGGGCCTGCCGCTCCTGGGAGGAGGCGAGGGCGGCCGTCATGGAGTTGAAGGACCGCGACAGGCGGGCGATCTCGTCGTCGCCCTCGTCGGGGATGCGGACGGTGAGGTCCTCGGTGCGGGCGATGTGCTCGACGGCGCCGGTCAGTTCGTCGACGGGCCGCAGCCCGGTCCGCGCCACCCACAGCCCGGCCGCGCCCGCGCCGACCACACCGATCCCGGAGACCAGGAGCAGCACCCAGGCCAGCGTGGACAGCGGCTTGTCGACGTCGGCGAGCGGCTTGGCCACGGACAGCGCGGCGAACTGCCGGTTCACCAGGGCGGGCTGGGTGTACACGCGGACCGGGACGCCGTCGGAGGTGGTCGAGTCGTACAGGGCGGGGCCGCGCCGGCGCTGGGCGACCTCCAGGTCGATGTCGGTGGCCTTCAGGGTGTTCTTGCCGTCGACCCAGCAGGTCTTGCCGTCCGGCAGCACGATCTGCACCTGCGCGCTGAGGTTGTTCGCGGGCCGCTCCGGCAGGGCCTCGCCGGACACACAGCCACCGAAGGCGTCGAACACCTGGTTGGCCTGGGCACCCGCGTTGGTGGCGCGCAGCGAGCTGTCCAGCTGGTCGCGGAGCTGGGTGCGCACCATCACCCAGGACACCGCGGCGACGGCCGCCACGGCCAGGGCCACCGCCACCGTGACCAGCAGCGCGAGGCGGGAGCGCAGCGGGAGCGCGCGGAATCTGGCGGCGGGGCTCACTCGGGACCGCTCTCGCCGGCGCGCAGTACGTAGCCCACCCCGCGCACGGTGTGGACCAGGCGGGGCTCGCCGCCCGCCTCGGTCTTGCGGCGCAGGTACATCACGTACACGTCCAGGGAGTTGGAACTGGGCTCGAAATCGAAGCCCCAGACCGTCTTGAGGATCTGCTCGCGGGTCAGGACCTGGCGCGGGTGCGCGAGGAACATCTCCAGCAGCGTGAACTCGGTACGGGTCAGCTCCACCGGGCGCCCGGCCCGGGTGACCTCGCGGGTGGCCAGGTCCATGCGCAGGTCGCCGAAGGTCAGCGCGTCCTCGACGCTCTCGTCGCCCGGCTGCGGGGCGGCGTAGGAGCTGCGGCGCAGCAGGGCGCGGACGCGGGCGAACAGCTCGTCGAGCTCGAAGGGCTTGACCAGGTAGTCGTCGGCGCCCGCGTCGAGGCCGGTGACGCGGTCGCCGACGGTGTCGCGGGCGGTGAGCATCAGGATCGGGGTGACACTGCCCGCGGCGCGCAGCCGGCGGGCGGCCGTCAGGCCGTCCATCCGGGGCATCTGGATGTCCAGGACGATCAGGTCGGGGGCGTACGAGGCCGCCTTGTCGAGGGCGTCGATCCCGTCGACCGCGGTCTGGACGGCGTACCCCTCGAAGGCGAGGCTGCGGCGCAGGGCCTCGCGGACGGCCGGCTCGTCGTCGACGACGAGGACGCGCGCTTCGCCTTCGGCGCCCATGCCGGTGGTTGCGGACATGGATGGTCCCCCAGGGTGGTGTTCGGTGCGGGCGGGCGCCTCCCAGCCTCGCACGACGGGCGGGTGCTGTGCCCGCAGCGCTAGGAGGAGGTGCCGTAGCCGTCGGGGGCGCTGCTGCTGGGGCCGCTGTCGCCGCCGGAGCCCGCGCCGCCGGGGCCGCCCTTGCGCAGGGAGTCCAGGTCGGCCTTGATGGTGTCGACCGGGATGGCGAAACCGAGGCCGACGCTGCCGGCGCCGCCGCCGCTGTTGGGGGAGTAGATCGCCGAGGGCATGCCCACGATCTCGCCGTTCATGTTGAACAGGGCGCCGCCCGAGTTGCCGGGGTTGAGGGAGGCGTCCGTCTGGATGGCCTTGTACGAGGCCGTCTCCGAGCCGGTGTTCCCGTTGAACTGCTGACCGCCGTACGAGAAGGGCCAGCCGCCGTCGCCCTGCTGCCGGGGGGACTGCTGCTCCGGCTTCGCGACGTTCACCTCGCGGTCGAGGGCGGAGACGATGCCGCTGGTGACGGTGCCGGTGAGGCGGTCGGGGGAGCCGATGGCCACGACCTGGTCGCCGACCTTGAGGCTGCCGGAGTCGCCGAGCTTGGCGGGCTTGAGGCCGTCGGCTCCCTGCAGCTTGATGAGGGCCAGGTCCTTGTCGGGGTCGGTGCCGACGATCTCGGCGGCGTACTTCTTGCCGTCGCTCATCGTCACCTGGATCTCGGAGGCGCCGCTGATGACGTGGTTGTTGGTGACGATCTCGCCGTCGGCGGTGATGACGATGCCGGAGCCGGTGCCCTGCCCCGAGCCGGTGCGGGTGTCGATGCGGACCACGGAGGGGCTGTTCTGCTCGGCGACGCCGGAGACCGTACCGGTGTGGGACTGGGAGACGTTGGTGCCGTTGACGCCGCCGCTGCCGGCGGCGCCCGGGGTGCCCATCAGCTGCTGGACGGCGGCCGCGGTACCGCCCCCGACCACGGCGGCCGCGAGGGCGACGGCGGCGATGAGGGCGACGGGCTTCTTGG
The DNA here is from genome assembly GCA_049998195.1 of Streptomyces sp. cmx-11-4. Lineage (GTDB taxonomy): Bacteria > Actinomycetota > Actinomycetes > Streptomycetales > Streptomycetaceae > Streptomyces. The sequence continues at coordinate 178,653 of JAEBET010000014.1, read as the reverse complement.
CGCGGTGGCGGGTGGGGGCAATGGTGTCCGGGGCTGCCGGGACGGTCTCGCCCCGGATGACCGGGGGCTCGTGCGCTTCGTGCCAGCCGGGCGCGGCGGGCGGGTACGGGGGCGGCGGCGGGTAGGCCGGCCCGGCCAGGGTCGGGCGGTGCTCTTGCGGGTACTCGCCTTCGCGGCGGAAGCTCTCGGTCATGGCCATGACTCTGTCGGTGGATGATGAGAGCTTCCTGAGCCTGGCCTGAGAAGCCCGACAGAACCGCGTATGCCCGATATAAAGCCCTGCCCGACGGCTACACACCGGGGGAGACCGCCCCCAGCCTCCCCCGGGAAGCCGGGCCGAAGACCAGCGGCCGAAGACCAGCGGCAGCCGCAGGCTAGCGGCAGCCGCAGGAGCGGCGGATCACCAAGGCCGACGGGAACTGCTTCAGGCGTTCGCGGCGGGAGCCGGCCACGCGCAGGGCGTCGTCCAGGACGAGGTCCACCGCCGCGCGGGCCATCGCCGGGCGGTCCGAGGCGATCGTGGTCAGCGGCGGGTCCGTGAGGGCCGCCTCCTTCACGTCGTCGAAGCCCGCGACGGCCAGCTCTCCCGGCACGTCGATCCGCAGCTCACGGGCCGCCCGGAGCACGCCGATGGCCTGGTCGTCCGTGGCGCAGAAGATCGCCGGAGGACGGTCCGGGCCGGACAGGACCTCGAGGGCCACCCGGTACGCGTCGTACCGGTTGTACGGGGCCTCGAAGAGCCGGCCCTCCACCGAACGGCCGGACTCCAGCATGGCCCGGCGCCAGCCCTCGACGTGGTCGGCCACCGGGTCGCCGACCGACGGGGTGTTCTCGACCCCGCCGATGCAGGCGACGTACGGGTGGCCGTGCTCCAGCAGGTGCCGGGTCGCCATCTGGGCGCCGCCGATGTCGTCCGTGATGACCGCGACGTCGTCGATGGCCTCCGGACGCTCGTGCAGCAGCACGACCCGCGCGTCCCACGCCTCGATCTCGGACGCGGCGCGTTCGCTCATGCCCTGGCTGACCAGGATCAGGCCCGAGACCCGCATGCCGAGGAAGGCCCTCAGGTAGTGAACCTCGCGCTCGTCGCGGTAGTCGGAGTTCCCGACGAGCACCATCTTCCCGCGCTCGGCGGCGGCCTGCTCGACCGCGTGCGCCATCTCCGCGAAGAACGGCTGCCGGGCATCGGGGACGATCATGCCTATGAGGTCGGTGCGCCGCGAGGCCATCGCCTGGGCGACCCGGTCCGGGCGGTAGCCCAGCTCCTTGATCGCGGCGAGTACACGCTCGCGCGTGGCCGGGGCAACCGGCCGGGGTCCGTTGTTGATGACGTAGCTCACGACGGCGGTAGAGGTACCCGCAAGTCGCGCCACGTCATCCCGCGTCACCTTGGCCACGCGCGGCAGTCTACGCGGGGTGACCTCCCTGTGGGCAGGGCGTCCTGCGGAGTGGATTTCCGCAGGCTTTTCGGCCGACCGGGTGACGCCCGCGCAGGCCGGTGCGCGGGCCCGTGCACCGGTCTATGCGGTGGCCTGTGCTCCGGCCTGTGCTCCGGCCTGTGCTCCGGCCTGTGCTCCGGCCTGTGCGGCGGCTGCTCCGGCCTGTGCGGCGGCCTGGGCAGCCACCTTCGCCGCCGCCTGGGCCGCGGCCTCGGCGGCCGCCCGCTCGACCTTCTCCGGCGTGACGAAGCGGTAGCCGACGTTGCGGACCGTACCGATCAGCGACTCGTGCTCGGGACCGAGCTTCGCGCGCAGCCGCCGTACGTGGACGTCGACCGTCCGGGTGCCTCCGAAGTAGTCGTAGCCCCAGACCTCCTGCAGGAGCTGCGCCCGCGTGAAGACCCGGCCCGGGTGCTGCGCGAGGTACTTGAGCAGCTCGAACTCCTTGAAGGTGAGGTCCAGGACCCGGCCCTTCAGCTTCGCCGAGTACGTCGCCTCGTCCACGGACAGGTCGCCGTTGCGGATCTCCATGGGGGAGTCGTCCGAGCCCAGCTGCTGACGACCGGTGGCCAGCCGCAGCCGTGCCTCGACCTCGGCCGGACCGGCGGTGTCCAGGAGCACGTCGTCGATGCCCCAGTCGGCGGTGACGGCCGCGAGGCCGCCCTCGGTCACGACCAGGATCAGCGGGCAGCCCGGACCGGTGGAGCGGAGCAGCTGGCACAGCGACCGCACCTGCGGCAGGTCGCGGCGGCCGTCCACGAGGATGACGTCGGCGCCCGGGGTGTCCACCAGAGCCGGGCCCTCGGCGGGGGCCACCCTGACGTTGTGCAGCAGCAGGCCGAGGGCGGGCAGCACCTCGGTGGACGGCTGCAGGGCGTTGGTCAGCAGCAGAAGAGAGCTCATGCCTGACCACCTGCCCGGGTCGGGCGGTTCTGCACGGATCGCTGGTCCATCACGTCGGTTCCTCCTCGGTCCCGTCGAGGACGTGCGCGGTACTGCTTCGTACGGTGACGCGGGTGACTCTGTCGGTCTCCATGCGGCCCCGCGCCCTGAGGCCCGGATGGATACCACTGTTCTCGGTTCGTTCAACGTCCTGAAAGCACAAAAGGACCCGGGGGCAACGTTGCCCGGATCCTCTCGCCAGCAGAATAGCTCACGGGCCCTTTCCCGGCCGAGTTCTCCGCCGGGTTCTCTTCTGTGGTTCCTGCCACGCCCCTGACCTGGGGCCCCTTCCAGCGGTAGCTGGGGGAGTATGCCCCGGTTTCACAGGATCGGCGGCCTGCCGGCGGTGCGGCCGGGCCCCGGGGCGCACCCGGGGGCGCGCGGAGGCACACCGGTGCGGGGGGCGGAGGCGTCATCATGGAGGCCGACGGTAGAGAGCCGACGATAGGAGCTGCAGTGGCAACCGGAACCATCCGCTACTGGGCGGCGGCCAAGGCCGCGGCCAAGACGGCGGAGGAGCCGTACTCGGCGCGCACGCTGGCCGAGGCGCTCGACGCCGTGCGGGAACGCCACCCCGGGGAACTGACCCGGGTGCTCCTGCGCTGCTCCTTCCTGGTGAACGATGAGCCTGTGGGCAAGCGCCCGCACGATGCCGTCCTGCTGACCGAGGGGGGCACCGTCGAGGTGCTCCCGCCGTTCGCGGGCGGGTGAGCGGGAGCCGATGAGCACGCCTGAGGAGCAGCAGCGGTACGAGCAGCAGCGGTACGAGCGCCAGCTGTACGAGCAGCAGCAGTACGAGCGGCAGCAGTACGAACTGGGGCAGCAGGACCCGCAGCAGAACCAGCAGCTGTCGCAGAACCAGCCCCAGCAGCAGTACCAGGACCCCTACGGGACCCAGACCTGGCAGTCCGACACCTGGGACACCGGGTACCAGCCGGTGCATCCGCCGCTGGGTGGGGTGCCGGGCCAGCCGGTCGCGCCCGAGGGCTGGTTCCGCGACGAGGCCCCGGCTCCGGCGCCCGCCCCGGCCCAGGACTGGTCCCACCCGGTTCCGGCCGCCGAGCAGGCCGCGTACCCGCCGCCGCACCCCGGCCCCGGCGCCGGTCCCGCGCAGCAGCCCGCCGCCCCGGAGGGCTGGTTCCGCGACGAAGCCGCGGTCCCCGCGCCCGCCTCGGACTGGGCCGAGCAGACCGCGTACCTCCCGCCCCAGGCGGCGGAGCCTCCGGCCGAGCGGACGGCGTACCTCCCGCCCGTGCCGGCGGAGCCCTCCGCCGAGCAAACGGCGTACCTCCCGCCCGTGCCGGCGGAGCCCTCCGCCGAGCAGACGGCGTACCTGCCGCCCGTGGCACCGGAGCCCCCGGCCGAGCGGACGGCGTACCTCCCGCCCGTGGCGGCGGAGCCCTCCGCCGAGCAAACGGCGTACCTGCCGCCCGTGGCGGCGGCGCAGCCCGTGCCGTCCGGGGCGCCGGAGGCCGCCGGCGAGGATCCGGGGTACTCCCCGCCCACCCTCGGCGGCAACACCCTGCGCGCCGTCGACCCGGCGCAGGCCCGTGCCGAGGGCCGGTCGCCGATCATCGACCCGGGTCCGCAGTCGGCCATACTGACCGCCGTCCTCGGGGTGCTGCTCGCCGCGGCCGCGGCCGTCGGCCACTACGCCCTGCTCCTGCCGCTGATCGTCCTCCAGGGGCTCACCGCGGCCGGCTGGTTCCGCCTCAACGGCATGTGGCCCGCCCGCCAGGGCATCGCCCTGGCCTTCGCCGGAGCCCTCGTCGCCGACGTGGCGGTGCTCGCGGTGGACGAGGCGTACGGACCCGGCGCGATCATCGGCACCCTCGGGGCCTGGGTGCTGCTCACCCTGGTCCTCCAGCTGCGCAGCAACGCCGATGCCGACGAGCGGATGTACGGCCTGATGGCCTCGGTGGCCTCGGCCGCCCTCGCCATCGTCTGCGCCGGCTACCTGGCCGCGGACACCGCCGCCGTCACCGTCGGCGCCGCCGCCGTCGCGGTGGCCGTCTTCGCCCGCGCCCTGCCGCTGCCGACCGCGCCCTCCGTCGGCGTCTCGCTGGCCGCGGCCGCCGGTTCGGGCATCGCCGTCGGCCCGCTGGCCGGAGTCGGCGCGGGCGGTGGAGCGCTGCTCGGCCTCGTCGCCGGGGTGTGCGCACTGGTCGGGCTGCGCGTGGCGGCGTACGACTACCCGTCGAAGTTCGTCCACATGACGGCCGGTGTCGCGCTGCCGCTGGCGGCCGCCGCCCCCGCCGTCTACCTGATCGGCCGGGTGGTGGGCTGATCCCTGTCCGACGAGGGGCATGGTCAACTAGAACGCACGTACCGACAAGTAGGGGGAAGGCACGTGCGATTCCTGCGCGCCATTGTGATCATCGGGGTGGTTCTGGGCGCCCTGTTCGTGGGAGCCGACCGGTGGGCGGTGAACTACGCCGAGAACCGGCTGGCCGACCGGATCCAGGCCCGGCAGGGGCTGGCCGGCACCGCGGAGGTGGAGATCGGCGGGTTCCCGTTCCTGACCCAGGCGCTGAGCCGTGATCTGGACCGGGTCGACCTGAAACTCCGGGGTGTCGACGTGGCCGCGGAGGGCCGCAAGACGCGGCTCTCCGAGCTCGACGCCACCTTCAGCGGCGTGAAGCTGAACGGGGACTACAGCAGCGGCACCGCCCGGCGGGCCGAGGGCACCGGCCTCATCACGTACGCGGACCTGACCGCCGCCTCGCAGACGGGCGCGACCCTGTCCTACGGCGGGGCGGCCAACAAGGTGAAGGTGACCGCGACGGTCGACGTGCTCGGCAAGTCGCTGACGCACAGCGTGGTGTCGACCATCACCCTCGAGGACGCGAAGGACGGCAAGGGCGGCAAGATCGTCCGGGTGCGCGCCGACGAGGTGCCGGGCGAGGGGATCCCCGGGGTCGAGAAGCGGGTCCGCAGCAAGACCGACTTCGAGCGCGACCTCGACGCCGGGCTGCCCGCCGGGCTGCACCTCTCCGCCCTGACCTCGGACGAGAGGGGTGTGCACCTCACGCTGGGCGGTACGGACGTGGCGCTGGCCGGATCGTGAGACGGTGCGGTCCGATCCGCAGAAGGACGGGCCGTACGAGGGCTCCGGGGAGCGGCGCGGCGGCCGCCCCGGGCGTTTCGATCCCAGTATTCGGACGATCCTGTCTCGGAATATGACACAACGGTGACAGGGCAGCCGGTTCGTCCCTACGATCCATGGCTATGAAGCATCAGCAGGCGGACCTCACGAAGCGGCGGGCAGTAGACCTGTGTCGCGTCGCCGCCATGCTCTGTCGATCCATGTGACGTGTGAGCGCATCCGCTCCACCAGCGCCGGACGACGGCCCTTCCCGCGTGACCGCACCTGCCTCCTGATCCCCTGACGCCTCCTCGCGCCGGACCGGATCCGCGAGTGCACCCGGACGTACGCACGCCCCGCACCATCCGGCAGCACCAGAATCCGCCGCCGGCCGGTGCGCGCACAGCCCGCATCGTCAGCACCCCGCACAGCCCCGCCGCACACTGCCCCGGAGGAGAACACCATGAGCCGCAGCGACGTCCTCGTAGACGCCGACTGGGTCGAGGCCCACCTGAACGACGCCAACGTCGTCATCGTCGAGGTGGACGAGGACACGTCCGCCTACGACAAGAACCACATCACCAACGCCGTCCGGATCGACTGGAAGAGCGACCTCCAGGACCCGGTCCGCCGCGACTTCGTGGACCAGGAGGGCTTCGAGAAGCTCCTCTCCGCCAAGGGCATCTCCAACGACGACACCGTCGTCCTCTACGGCGGCAACAACAACTGGTTCGCGTCCTACGCCTTCTGGTACTTCAAGCTCTACGGCCACCAGGACGTCCGCCTGCTCGACGGCGGCCGCAAGAAGTGGGAGCTCGACTCCCGCGACCTGGTCGACGGTAAGGACGTCCCGAACCGCCCGGCCACCCAGTACAAGGCCAAGGCCCAGGACACCTCGATCCGCGCCTACCGCGACGACGTCGTGGCCGCGATCGGCTCCCTGAACCTGGTCGACGTGCGGTCGCCCGACGAGTTCTCCGGCAAGCTGCTCGCCCCGGCGCACCTTCCGCAGGAGCAGTCGCAGCGTCCCGGCCACGTGCCGAGCGCCCGCAACATCCCGTGGTCGAAGAACGCCAACGACGACGGCACCTTCAAGTCGGACGAGGAGCTCAAGGCCCTCTACGAGGCCGAGGGCGTCGACCTGTCGAAGGACACCATCGCCTACTGCCGCATCGGTGAGCGCTCCGCGCTCACGTGGCTCGTGCTCCACCAGATCCTGGGGCAGAAGAACGTCAAGAACTACGACGGCTCGTGGACCGAGTACGGCTCCCTGGTCGGCGTGCCGATCGAGCTCGGCGCCAACAAGTAACCCTGCCGGGCATGCAGGGCCTCGTAGGCCCGTAGTCATCAGAACCTCTCTCTAGGACAGGACAGAGAACATGTGTGGAGCACAGATCGGCGGGCCCGACCTCGCGACGCTCAAGCCCGGTGAGACCGCGATCCAGGGTCAGATCACCCAGGGCGGCGAGCCGGTGTCCGGCTACGTCCGCCTGCTGGACTCGACCGGCGAGTTCACCGCCGAGGTCCCGACCTCGGCGACCGGCCAGTTCCGCTTCTACGCGGCCGAAGGCTCCTGGACGCTGCGCGCGCTCGTCCCGGGCGGCACGGCGGACCGCAAGGTCGTCGTCGCCGAGGCCGGCGGCGTGACGGACGTGGCGATCGCGGTCTGAGCACCGCACGTGTGATCGCCTGATTGATCGGCCGAAGGGCCGCACCCCCGGGGGTTGGACGCCACTGGAACGGGGTGCGGCCCTTCGTGCCGTCTGCTCCTACCCTGGAGACATGTACGCCCGGCGCCGACGCGTCTACTTCCTGCTCATGGGCGGATGTCTGGTCCTGTTCGTCTCCGCCTGGTCCTTCGTGCGCCTGTGGTCGGTGGAGGCCGCCGTGGCGATGTGCGTGGTCGCCATGGTCATTCCGCCGGTCGCCGCGGTGATCGCGAACCGGCGCGGCCCGGACGACCGCTGGTGGGACGACCCCTCGGGAGATCCGAAGTCCGACGAGTGGTGGGACGAGCTGGACGGAAAGCGGCGTCACGAGGAGTGAAACGCAGCGAGATAAGAATGTAATAAGCATTCATACAACTGCTCTCCTCCGGCACGGGTCATCGGTACGCGCGGGTAATCAGCCGGCGCCTCCAGTCCTGTGGGGGGACTCCTTTGGAACACGAACAGACCATCCCTGAGCAGCGGAAAGAGGAGGAGACCACCCCGGAATCGGACACTCCGGTCGCGCCCGCCGGGCCCGTCGATCCGGCCACGTCCGCCGAGCCTGCCGACTCCGCCGACTCCGCCGCGGCACCGCGCCGCCGCCGGGGCCGTACCACCCTCCTGATCGCGGGCGCGGCCGTCCTCGGCGTCCTCGCCGGCACGGTCACCGGCTACGCGGTCCAGTACCACCGCGAACCGACCCCGCTGCCGCCGCTGGCCCAGCAGAAGCTCGTGACGCCGAAGGCCCTCGCGCCGGACGACACCACGACGAACAAGACGATCAACGCCAACCGCTGGCACAAGACCGACGACGACCTCAGCAAACTGCTGATCGAGGCGCCGGGCGGGGCCAAGGTCGACGGCGTCGGCTACGACTCGCTCGACTTCTTCGCGTTGAACTTCAAGGGCCCGGACAAGGCCTTCCGCAACCTCGCGACCAGTGGCATCCGGCGCATGGCGTCGACGGCCTGGGTGGAGAGGGACCGCGTCTTCATCGAGGTCAACCTGCTCCAGTTCAACGACTTCTCCGGCGCGGACGACTACCAGAAGGACCAGTCCGACTACATGCCCGAGAAGGACCACGCGGGCAACGAAGGCGTGGCCATCCCCGGTGTCCCGGCAGACCTCGGGCACGTCTGGGTGGACTCGAAGGTCGAGGAGACGCCGGGGTACCACCCGGTCCGTCATGGGCGGGCCATCGCCCGCCGCGGCGACATCGTCCTGGACATCCACTACTCCGAGAACCGGGGCAAGGTCTCGGAGAGCGACGTCCTCGACCTGGCCAAGCGACAGCTGGAGCGACTGTGACCGAGCCGCAGAACGACGCGACCCCGACCGCGGCCCCCAGCCCTGCTCCTGCTCCTGCTCCCGCTCCGGTCCAGGCTCCGGCCCCTGCTCCGGCGGACGTGCCCGCGAACCCCTACGCGCTCCCTGCCGAGGCGCAGCCGCAGCGGCCCGCGCGCCCGTTCAACCGCCGCAAGGCCGCGATCATCGCCGGTGCGACCGCCCTGGCCGTCCTTGCGGGCGGGGCCGTCTGGGCCGTCGTCGCGGTCAAGGGCGCCGACCGGACCGCGACCACCCGCTACTGGACCGCTGATGGCGTGCACCCGGCGAAGCCCGAGACGCCGGCCCCCGTGCCGCCGAACGACCTGTCGGGCAAGCTGCTGCCGGTGCCGGGCTCCTACGCCCTCGGCCCCGACCTCGACGGCGACGGCAACAACTTCTTCGTCTCCGGCGAGAGCGCGGTCAAGGGCTTCAAGGACTCCCGCAAGGGCCTGTCCAGCACCGAGCGCAAGAAGCGCGACGAGGCGCTGGCCGAGCTGCAGCTCAAGGGCCTGGCCGGGCGCAGCTACACCAAGGGCGGCGGCCAGATGGTGCTGGAGGTCCGCATCATGCAGGCCGACGCGCAGGCCCTGGGCAAGTTCTCCGAGATCACCAAGAAGCTCTTCGAGATCACCGGCGACGACCGCGACGCACCGAAGGTGGACGGTTTCCCGGATGCCAAGTGCTCGCTCTTCGCCATCGGCGAGGAGAAGGAGGAGAAGATCGACTCGCTCGACTGCGTGGCGGTCCAGGGCGACGTCCTGGTCAACTTCCGCGCCTACGGGCCCAAGCCCTTCTCCGGCGCCGACGCCGCGGCCTTCTTCAAGAACCAGCTGACCCACCTGAAGTCCCCCGGGGAGTCCGTGTGACCGAGCAGAACACCACCGGACCCGCCCCGGAGGCCCCGGAGTCTCCCGAGGCCCCGGAGGCCACCGAGACCGCGGCCGTCGCCGTCGCCGAGCCGGAGCCCGAGGCCGTCGCCGAGCCCGCCCCGGTCACCGCCCCGGTCGCCGAGCCGGAGGCCCCCGCCGCCCCCAAGGACCGCCGCAAGCTGTTCGCCTTCCTGCGCTGGACCGCCGCCGTCCTCGTCTTCGGGGTCGCCGCCGGGGGTGTCACGTACGGGATGGTCCAGCCCGAGCGCACCGACATCCCGGGCCTGTCCACCAAGGACGACGGCCGCTGGGTCTACCCCGCGCTGACCAAGCCCACGCTGGTGCCCGGCGCGGCCCAGCCCTTCGCCGAGGACAACGAGGACGGCATCCACTTCGCCTCGCTCCAGGAGCTGCTCCTGCCGGCCCCGCAGGGATCCCGGCCGGACCCGGCCCTGAAGCTGGAGAAGGACCAGGTGGTGTCCACGGACACCTTCCTGGAGGAGTACGAGTCCACCGTGCGCGAGAAGATGAAGCAGGGCTTCACCCACGACGGCCTGCGCCAGATCGCCGCCCGCGGCTGGCTGATGCCGGACGGCACCCGCACCCGTGTCTACCTGCTGCGCTTCCACTCCTCCGGCTTCGTGGACGCCTTCGAGGGCTGCGGCATCGACATGAACGTGAACGGTGTCAACCGCATGGAGGGCGACACCACCTGGAACAAGGCCAAGAACGGCCAGTCCGCCCCGGACCTGCGCGACATGTCCCTGCTCTCGGAGGCCCACCCGGCCGGCGAGGAGCAGGTCAAGGCCGGATGCATCCAGTCCGGTGACATCCAGGCCGTGCTCTTCCAGACCCGCAAGGGCACGGTGGAGACCGTTCCGTTCCACCAGGCGGTGATCCTTCAGGAGCAGCTGCTGCACTGAGGCGGTTCGGCCGACCTCGCAGAGTGCGCCGGTCCCCGGGCCAGTAGGCTTGGGGACCGGCCGTACCCTCCTCGGACTCCGTCCGGGGGGACCCCCAAACGAATCCTCCGAGGAGCACCCCGTGCTTGAGGCAGTCTTCACCTCCCTGCTGGTCCTGGTCTGCGTCGGCGTCCTCGCCTTCACCGTCCTGGCCGTCAAGAAGCTGTACCAGGGTCAGCGCTGAGCATCCGCCCAGCCGACCGCCCCGGAACCCCTCCCACAGATCGCCTGAGCAGCCATCCATGATCCAGATCCCGTCCGACCTGAACCCGGGACTCGTCCCCCTCGCCTTCCTCCTCGGCAACTGGGAGGGCGCGGGAGTCTTCGACTTCCCCGGTGAGGAAAAGTGCAACTTCGGCCAGGAGGTCGTCTTCAGCCACGACGGCCGGGACTTCCTGGAGTACACCTCCCACTCCTGGGTCCTCGACGCCGAGGGCAACAAGGTGCGGCCGCTGGAGTCCGAGTCGGGTTACTGGCGCATCGACAAGGACCGCAAGGTCGAGATCGTCATGGTCCGTGACCAGGGTGTCGTGGAGGTCTGGTACGGCGAGCTCGCCGACCAGAAGCCCCAGATCGACCTGGTCACCGACGCCGTCGCGCGCACCGCGGCCTCCGGCCCGTACAGCGGCGGCAAGCGGCTCTACGGCTACGTGAAGAGCGACCTGATGTGGGTCGGCGAGAAGGCCACTCCGGAGGTGGAGCTGCGCCCGTACATGTCGGCCCAGCTGAAGAAGGTCGTCACCCCCGAGGAGGTCGCCGAGATGGCGCGCAACCTCCCGGACATGCCGGACGACGGCATCGCCTTCTTCCGCTGACGCGCACGCGCCGGCGCCCGACCGGACGGGAAGGGGACCGCGGGGAAGCCCTGCGGTCCCCTTCCCGCGCTTACACTGGCCGGGTGGTGAGCACCGAGAGGGCCGACAGCACCGGGCGCGCCGAAGGCGTCGACTGGAAGACCGACCTGCGGCAGCGCGGATACCGTCTGACTCCGCAGCGCCAGCTCGTCCTGGAAGCGGTCGACGCCCTGGAGCACGCAAGCCCGGACGCGATCCTCGCCGAGGTGCGCAAGACCGCCTCCGGCGTCAACATCTCCACCGTCTACCGCACGCTGGAGCTGCTGGAGGAGCTGAAGCTCGTCTCGCACGCCCACCTCGGCCACGGCGCGCCCACCTACCACCTCGCCGACCGGCACCACCACATCCACCTGGTCTGCCGCGACTGCAGCGAGGTCATCGAGGCCGATGTGGACATCGCCTCAGAGTTCACCGCCAAGCTCCGCGAGACCTTCGGTTTCGAGACCGACATGAAGCACTTCGCGATCTTCGGGCTGTGCGGGAAGTGCGCCGCGAGACACCGTGCCGGGGACGCGTAGCCGAGTCGTACGCTTGGTCCCATGACCAGCAGCCCCTTGCTCCATCTCCCCGGCGCCGTGCAGGCCGAAGGCCGCGACGAAGGCGTCGCCGCCCACTACGGCGAGCTGTACGGCGAACAGCGAGCCCTCGCGGACGGCCGCGGCTTCGTCGACCTCTCGCACCGCGGAGTCGTCACCGTCACCGGACCGGAGCGGCTGAGCTGGCTGCACCTGCTGCTCACCCAGCACCTCACCGAGCTGCCGGCCGGGCAGGCCACCGAGGCGCTGATCCTTTCCGCCAACGGCCACATCGAGCACGCGCTCTACCTCGTCGACGACGGCGAGACCACGTGGGCGCACGTGGAGCCCGGCACCCAGGGGGAGCTGATCGCCTACCTGGAGTCCATGAAGTTCTTCTACCGCGTCGAAGTCGTCGACCGCACCGAGGAGTTCGCGGTGGCGCACCTGCCGGCCGGCTCCATCGCCGAGGTCGCCAAGGAGCACGTCGTACGGGAGACCGCGCACGGCCGGGACGTCTTCCTGCCCCGCGCCGAGCTGGAGGACTTCGCCGCCGCCCACGGCCCCGCCGCCGGGCTCCTGGCCTACGAGGCCCTGCGCGTCGAGGCGCACCGGCCGCGGCTGGGCCTGGAGACCGACCACCGCACGATCCCGCACGAGCTCGGCTGGATCGGCACCGCCGTGCACCTCCAGAAGGGCTGCTACCGCGGCCAGGAGACGGTGGCCCGCGTCCACAACCTGGGGAAGCCCCCGCGGCGCCTGGTCTTCCTGCACCTGGACGGCTCCGAGGTGCTGCTCCCGGCGCACGGCGCCCCCGTCCGGCTCGCCGCCGACGGCGCCGAGGGCCGTCAGCTGGGCTTCGTGACCACCGCCGTCCGCCACCACGAGCTGGGCCCGATCGCGCTCGCGCTGGTCAAGCGGAACGTCCCCGTGGACGCGCCGCTGCTGGTCGGGGACACGGCCGCCGCGCAGGAGGTCGTCGTAGCGCCCTGACCCCCGGCCCTGGTGCCGCAGCAGCACTAGATGTCGATGACGAGGGTGAACGGGCCGTGGTTGGTCAGCGAGAGGCGCATGTCCGCGCCGAAACGGCCCGTCTCCACCGTCGCGCCCAGCGCACGCAGCTGCGCCACGACCTCGTCGACCAGCGGCTCGGCCACCGGTCCGGGCGCGGCCGCGTTCCAGGTGGGCCGGCGGCCCTTGCGGGCGTCGCCGTACAGCGTGAACTGGGAGACCACCAGCAGCGGCGCGTCCACGTCGCTGCAGGACTTCTCCGCCTCCAGGATCCGCACCGACCACAGCTTGCGGGCCAGCAGAGCCGCCTTCTCCGGCGTGTCGTCGTGGGTCGCTCCCACCAGCACGCACAGTCCCTCGCCGACGATCTCGCCCACGGTCTCGCCGCCCACGACGACACTCGCGCCGTCCACCCTCTGCACCACAGCTCGCATAACACCTGTGTACCAGGGTTGCACCCGTCCGGGGCCGATCGGGTGGAGTAGGACTGCGTCGGGGCCACGGAGAGTGGCACCATGCACGCAGGCGGTGCGGGTGCGCCGCACCGGCCGAGGGGACGGATTCGTTCGTATGAAAACTTCTGGTACCTCCGTACCTGCATCACCCGGGGCCACGTCGTCCGTGCCCGCCGTCGCTGCCGCGGTACGACCGCCCGCGCAGCGCACCGCCGACAGCCCGGCCCCGGCCGGCGCGCCGACCAGCGCCCTCGGACTGCCGGAACTGCGCACGCTGCGCCGTGACGCGCAGCGCGACGAGGCCGATCTGAGCTACGTGCGCCGCCTGCTCCAGGGCCGCATCGACATCCTGCGGGCCGAGCTGGCCCGGCGTACCGACCCGGAGTCGCCGGTGGTGGACCGGCTCTCCGAGATCCTCGCCGACGCGCCCTCCAGCCGCAGCGCCTCCGCCCGGCACGTCACGCTCGGCACCCCGCACAGCGAGGAGTACCGGCTGCTGGCGGCGGAGATGCTGGCCGACGTGGAGCTGTCGGACCTGGCCGCGCGCACGGACGGCGAGCTCTACGACGGGATGGGCAAGCTGGTGCGCTACGAGCAGCAGGTCTCGCGGCGCCGGCAGCAGCTCCAGCGCACGGTGGACGACTGCAGTGCGGAGATCACCCGCCGGTACCGGGAGGGCGAGGCACAGGTGGACGACCTGCTGGTCTGAGGCGCGCCCCGCGCGGGGCCGCCGGAAATCCGGGCGACGCGGGCCGGTCGGGCCACTAGCGTGGCCTGTTATGAGTGCTGATGTGCGGCCGATCGCCGCATCCGAACTCGCCGAATGGCTGCGGACCCTCAACGCCGGGTTCCTGACCCCGGCGCGGGTGACGGAGGCGGACGTCGCCCAGCGGGCCAAGTACAGCGACCTCGCCCGGCTCCTGGGCGCCTTCGACGCCGAAACCGGCCGCTGCGTGGCGACCTTCCGCTCCTTCGACCAGCGGCTGACCGTCCCGGGCGGGGCGGCCGTCCCCTCCAGCGCGGTCTCGAACGTGGCCGTGCTGCCCACGCACCGCCGCCAGGGCCTGCTGACCCGGATGATGTCCGCCGAACTCGCCGCCGCCCGCGCGCGCGGGGACGTGCTGTCCACGCTGATCGCCGCCGAGTACCCGATCTACGGCCGGTACGGGTACGGGCCCGCCGCCTCGATCTCGGAATGGGAGATCGACGTACCGCGCACCGGACTCGACCGGCGCTGGTCGGGGCCGGCGGACGGCGGGCGGATCGACCTCGTGGACGCCGCCGAGGTCCGGGGGGTGGGGCCGGAACTGCACGAGCGGCTGCGCGCGGCCACGCCCGGCGCGGTGGACCGGGACGAGCGCTGGTGGCGGTTCGCGACCGGCCTGGCAGAGATGTCGTACCGCCCGTACAAGGAGAAGTTCCACGCCGTGTACCGGACGGAGACGGGTGAGGTGGCCGGTCTGGCCGTCTACACCGCCGACGACCACTGGACGGACGCGAAGGTCCCGCTGAACACCGTGCAGGTCAAGGACCTGATCGCGGTCACGCCGGACGCGGAGCGGGCCCTGTGGCACTTCCTGTGCTCCATCGACTGGGTGCTGAAGGTCCGCACCGGCGGCCGGGCCCCCGACGACCTGGTCACGCAGCTGCTGCCCGACCCGCGGTCCGCCCGGCCGCTGACCTCGGCGGACTTCCTGTGGGTGCGGCTGCTGGACGTCGTACGGGCGCTGAGTGCGCGGACGTACACCGTGCCCGGGGTGCTCGTACTCGAGGTCACGGACGCGGCGGGGCTCGCGGACGGCCGCTACCGGCTGGACGCGGGGACCGGCACGTGCGAGCGCACCGGGGATCCGGTGGACCTGCGGCTGGACGTGTCCGCGCTGAGCTCCCTGTACCTCGGCGACGAGTCCGCGGTGCGGCTGGGCGCCCTGGGGCGGGTGGCCGAACTGCGGCCGGGCGCGCTGGCGCTGGCCGACGCGGTGTTCCGCACGGCGCGCCGGCCGTGGTGCCCGGACGTGTTCTAGTCGGTGCCCGGAACCTTCCGGGCACGGCACGGGCGTCGAAGAGAACCGAGGACTGAGGTATTTGACGTATTCGACGACCCTGGTGGAAGAACTGCGTGCGGCCGGCTGCGTCTTCGCGGAGGAGGAGGCGGACCTGCTGCGCGCCGCCGCGCGGGACGACGGCCACCTGGCGGCGCTGCTGGCCCGCCGGGTCGGCGGTGAACCGCTGGAACACGTGGTGGGCTGGGCGGAGTTCTGCGGGCTGCGCGTGGAGGTCGGCGCGGGGGCCTTCGTACCGCGCAGGCGCAGCGAGTTCCTGGTGACGCAGGCCGTGGCGCTGGCCCGGCCCGGCGCCGTGGTGCTGGACCTGTGCTGCGGGGTCGGGGCCCTGGGCGCGGCGGTCGCGGCGCGGGTGCCGGGCGGGGTGGAGTTGCACGCGGCGGACATCGACCCGGGGGCGCTGGCTTACGCGCGGCGCAACGTGGCCGCGTACGGCGGCAGCGTGTGGGAGGGCGACCTGTACGGGCCGCTCCCGGCGTCACTGCGGGGGCGGGTGGACGTGCTGGTGGTCAACGCCCCGTACGTGCCGACGGAGGAGATCGGCTTCATGCCCTCCGAGGCCCGGGACCACGAGCCTCTGGTCTCGCTGGACGGCGGTACGGACGGCCTGGACGTCCACCGCCGGGTCGCGGCGGACGCCCTGCCCTGGCTGGCCCCGGGCGGCCACCTGCTGATCGAGACGAGCGCCCGCCAGTGCCCGGTGACCGCTTCGGCCCTGGCCGCGGCGGGGCTGAGGACCCGGGTGGCCACCTCGGAGGAGCTGTGCGCGACGGTGGTGATCGCCGCGCGCTGAGCGGGGTCCGGGGCGGTCTGTCCGGTCCGCCTGTCCGCCTGGTCCGCTCGCTCTGCTCGGTCTGCCGGGTCTACTGCTTGCGGGGCTGGGTGATGCGGAGCATGTTGCCCGAGGGGTCGCGGAAGGCGCAGTCGCGGACGCCGTAGGGCTGGTCGACCGGTTCCTGCAGGACCTCGCCGCCGGCCGCCCGGACCTGCTCGAAGGTGGCGTCGCAGTCGTCGGTGGAGAAGATCACGCCGCGCAGCATGCCCTTGGCCAGCAGTTCCGCCATGGCCTGGCGGTCGGCCGGTGAGGCGTTGGGGTCGGCCAGCGGCGGTTCGAGGACGATCTCCACGTCCGGCTGCGACGGGGAGCCGACGGTCACCCAGCGCATCCCCTCGAAGCCGACGTCGTTGCGCACCTCCAGGCCGAGGGCGTCGCGGTAGAAGGCGAGGGCCTTGTCGTGGTCGTCGACGGCGATGAAGCACTGAGAGAGCTTGATGTCCATGCCCCGACGCTACGAGACGGCGGCGGATCGCGCTTCTCCGAACCTGATCCTGTTGCTGTGTTGCTGTGTTGCTGTGTTGCTGTGTTGCTGCGTTGCCGCGTGGTGCCGCTGCCGGCTTCCGCTACCTGTTCCTGACGGGCCGGGTGAGGACCTTGGCGACGCAGGCCGGGATCGGGGCGCCCGCCTCGTGGCGGCGGGCCCGGTAAGCGCTCGGGGTCTCGCCGACCAGCTCGGTGAAGCGCGAGCTGAACGACCCGAGCGAGGTGCATCCGACCGCGAAGCAGACATCGGTCACGCTCATGTCCCCGCGCCGCAGCAGCGCCTTCGCCCGCTCCACGCGGCGGGTCATCAGGTAGGTGTACGGGGTCTCGCCGAAGGCGGCGCGGAAGCTGCGGGAGAAGTGCCCGGACGACATGAGGGCGACCTTGGCCAGCGCCGGGACGTCCAGCGGCAGCGCGTAGTCGCGGTCCATCACGTCCCGGGCGCGGCGCAGCCGTGCGAGGTCCTCCAAGGTCACGGCCCCAGCATCGCACGGCACTCCGACAGCCACGGGTGGGAGATGCTGCAAGCACTCGCTTGCAATAGTTAGCAGAGTCGGGCAGGATGCGGGGCATGGCATCGCTCAACGTCGGAAACCTCGGCGAGTACCTCCGTGAGCAACGTCGGACTGCCCAGCTTTCGCTGCGGCAGCTGGCCGAGGCGGCGGGGGTGTCGAATCCGTACCTGAGCCAGATCGAGCGCGGGCTGCGCAAGCCGAGCGCGGACATCCTCCAGCAGCTGGCCAAGGCGCTGCGGATCTCCGCGGAGACGCTGTACGTGCAGGCCGGAATCCTGGAGGAGCGGGACCGGGACGAGGTGGAGACGCGGGCCGTCATCCTCGCCGACCCGTCCATCAACGAGCGGCAGAAGCAGGTGCTGCTCCAGATCTACGAGTCGTTCCGCAAGGAGAACGCGCTCGACACGCTCGACACGCACGACGTGCCGGATGTGCCCGCCGCATCCGATGCATCTGGCATATCGGATGTATCCGATGCACCCGAGGTACCCGACGCGCCCGCCGGCGAGATGCCGCCGAAGACGAACTGAACTTGATCCGGGAGGACCCGCACATGGCCATCGCCGATGACCTGAAGAAGACCCTCACCGACCCGACCCCCCTCTACTTCGCCGCCGGTACGGCCGACCTGGCCGTGCAGCAGGCCAAGAAGGTGCCGGGGCTCATCGAGCAGCTGCGCGCCGAGGCCCCGGCGCGCATCGAGGCCGTGAAGAACACCGACCCCAAGGTCGTGCAGGAGAAGGCCGCGGCGGCGGCCAAGGACGCGCAGGAGGCGGTCTCCGCCAAGGTCGCCGAGGTGTTCGGCGTGATCGACCCGAAGAAGATCGGGGAGACCGCGCAGGACCTGGCGCTGCGCGGCGTCGGCGTGGCCGCGGAGTACGCGGTCCGCGCCAAGGAGACCTACGACAAGGTCGCCGAGCACGGCGAGCAGGCCGTCCGGGCCTGGCGGGGCGAGGTCTCCGAGGAGATCGTCGAGATCGCCGTGGCCGTCGAGCCGGAGCCTGCGGCCGAGCCGGCCGCCGCGGAGGCGTCCGCCGCCGAGTCCGAGGACAAGCCCGCGGCGAGGAAGACCACCGCGCGCAAGAACCCGGCCAAGAAGGCCACCGTCACGGCGGGCGACGAGAGCTGAGCGCGAGAGTCGACGCGCATGAGCGGCGATGGGGCCGGGCACCTTGAGGGTGTCCGGCCCGTTGTCATTCGTGAGGGCGGTCGTGCCGGTAGCGTGGAACCGGGCGGCATTCCGTCAGGAGTGCGAAGCAAGAGCGTGAGAAGGCGGTCGAAGCGATGTTGATGGACGGGTTCGATCAAGGCGTGATCCCCATGCTGGGGCTCGCCATGCTGGTGCTCGCCGTCGTGGCCTTCGTGTTCGCGCTGCTCGCGCGGGAGGACGCGTACCGGGCCGCCGGCAAGCAGACCAAGACGTTCTGGCTGGTCATCCTCGGCATCACCGTCCTCGTGGACTTCTTCCTGGGGATGCTGTTCCTGCAGATCGCCGGTCTCGTCGCCACCATCGTGTTCTTCGTCGACGTGCGCCCCGCGCTCAAGCAGGTCTCGGGCGGCGGGCGGCGCAGCGGCGGCAGCAGCAGTGACGGGCCGTACGGGCCGTACAACGGCGGAAGGTAGCCGTTAGCGCGGGGTCCGGGCCGGTCCGGTCCCGGTATCCCTTCCACTTCCGCCGTCAGGACGCGCCGCGGGAGAGCAGGACCACGGCCACGTCGTCCGTGAGCTCGCCGCCGTTGAGGCGGCGGGCCTCGGTGACGGAGGCCTCGAGCAGGTTCTCGCCGCGCAGCCCGTCATCCAGGTGGCGGTTGATCATCGCGACCATGCCGTCCTGCCCCAGGCGTTCCTTGCCCTCGCCGATCCGGCCCTCGATCAGCCCGTCGGTGTAGAGCATCAGGCTCCAGGTACCGCCGAGCTCGACCTGGCGCCGGGGCCAGCGGGCCTTGGGCAGCAGTCCGAGCGCCGGGCCGCTGTTCTCGTACGGGAGCAGGCGCGCGGGGCGGCCCGGCCTGGAGATCAGCGGTGCCGGGTGGCCGGCCAGGCACAGTCCGGCGCGGCGCCCGTCAGGGGCGATGTCCACCGTGCACAGCGTCGCGAAGATCTCCTCGCAGGGACGTTCCACCTCCAGGACTTGCTGGAGGGTGGCCAGCAGGTCGTCGCCGCACAGGCCGGCCAGGGTCAGGGCGCGCCAGGCGATGCGGAGCTCGACTCCGAGGGCCGCTTCGTCGGGGCCGTGGCCGCAGACGTCGCCGATCATGGCGTGGACGGTGCCGTCGGGGGTGCGGACGGTGTCGTAGAAGTCGCCGCCGAGCAGGGCCCGGCTGCGGCCGGGGCGGTAGCGGGCGGCGAAGCGGAGGTCCGAGCCCTCCAGGAGGGGGTTGGGGAGCAGGCCGCGCTCGAGGCGGGCGTTCTCCTGGGCGCGCAGTTTCGATTCTGCGAGTTTGTACTGGGCGACGTCGGCCCGTTTTCTCTCCACCGCGTACCGGATGGCGCGGCTCAGCAGCCGGCCGTCGAGCTCGTCCCGGAAGAGGAAGTCCTGGGCGCCGACCCGGACGGCCTCGGCGGCGCGCTCGGTGTCCGCCTCGGTGGTGAGGACGAGGACGGCGTGGCGGGGGGCGATGCGGAGTACCTGGCGGAGGTTGGCCAGCTGGTCCACGGCGGTGGCGGTGGCCGTCGTACGGGGGCCCATGTCCGGCAGGGCCAGGTCGAGCAGGATGCAGTGGACGTCGGGCGTGAGCAGCCGTTCGGCCTCGGTGAGGTTGCGGGCGGTGCGGAGGCGGATGCGGTGGCCGTCGATGTCGAGGATCTCGGGGACGGTGAGGCCGCCGGCGGGGTCGTCCTCGATGACCAGGAGGGTCAGCGGGGTCGTGTGGGTGGTCGCCTGCGTGCTCGCCTGCGTGATCGCCTGGGGCGTCGCCTGCGTGATCGCCTGGGGCGTCGCCTGCGCCAGGGGCGGGGCGGCGGCGGTCAGAACAGCCTGACCGTTCTCCGGGCCCGGGGTGTCCCTCTGCCGCGGTACGGGTACGGGCATCGTCTCCG
The DNA here is from genome assembly GCA_049998195.1 of Streptomyces sp. cmx-11-4. Lineage (GTDB taxonomy): Bacteria > Actinomycetota > Actinomycetes > Streptomycetales > Streptomycetaceae > Streptomyces. Next base: position 158,548 of record JAEBET010000014.1, on the reverse strand, counting down.
GTTCCTTCCCTCCCCCCGAGGGTGCGCTCGTGCGCCGACCCTAGCGGCCCGGCCCGGCGGGCGGAATGCCGTTGTGGGCCAGGGCCTCCGTCATATGCCGTTATCGCGGGGGAAAATCGGCCTCACTGGATGACAAAGGTCACGCGGGGCCGCGTTCCGTCCCGCCTACCGAGACGTCTACCGCCCCCCTTTGGTTGCCTCCGGCGCCCTCTTCCAAACCCCCATCCCCGCCCCCAGCGCAGGCAGCCCCCTCCACGCGGAGCCCGAAGCCTCCAGAAGCGCGCCACATCGGGGGCAACGGGCCCCTGCGGCGAGCCGCCACATCCAGGGAACGCCGGCCCCCGCGGCGGACCGCATCCAGCAAGCGCCGGTCCCCCTCATCGCCCCCACGCATGCGAACGCCGCCTCCGCTCGGGCACGCCGGGTCCCCGCGGTGGGCCGCATTCGAGGAGCGCCGATCCCCCCGCCCCCGCGACGGCGCCGCGCACGCCGCCTCCGCCCCGGGCACGCCGGGTCCCCGGGGCGGGCCGCTTCAGGGAGCGCCCATCCGCCCCGCGACGGCGCGCACGCGAACGCCGCCCCCGCCCGGGCGACCGGGTCCCCGCGGTGGACCGCACCCAGCAAGCGCCGGTCCCCCTCATCACCCCCACGTATGCGAACGCCGCCTCCCCCCGGGCACACCGGGTCCCCGCGGTGAGCCACCACCCCAGGGAGCCTCGGGCCATGGCGGCGGGCCGCCACCCCGGGAAGGGCCGGGTTCTCAGAGGCGGAGGCCCATCCGGGGAGTGCCGAGCGCCCGCTGCTGGCCGCCACGTCCGGGGAGGACCAGGCCCTGCGGGGCAGGAGCCTCCCCAGGAAGGGCGGGCCCCCTCGGCCAGCTGCCGCACACAGGGAGCGCGGAGCCCCCCGCGACGGCCCCGCGCACGCGAGCACGTGTAGCCACCATGGCGAACGCCCCATCCGGAATCGTCGAGCTCCCCGGCAGGGCGCGAGCCCCCGGTCCCCACGGCGGGCCACCACAACCGCGGCCCGTGGCGGGCTGCCGCCTCCCCCGGGGAGGACCGGACCCCTGCGGCAAGGCGACTACCTCCTGGGAGGCCGGGCCCGCGCAGGCGGGCCCGGCTCTGCGGGGGACGGCGGGCGGCCGGGGTGAGCGCCCCACCGGGGGAACGCGGCGGCTACCTCCCGGGAGGCGGGCCGCAGAGGCGGGCCCTCGTGTCCGGGGGACGACGGGCGGGCCTGCGGTGAAGCGCCGCAGCCCGGGGAACGCCGAGCCCATGGCGGGCCGCCAGGCAACCCGTTGGCCGCGCTCCTTCCGTTAGGACATTGAGCCGCCTCGCGGGCGGCTGCCGCCTCCTTCCAGGGAGGGCTGGGCTGCTGCGGCGGCTGCTACCTCCGGGGAGGCGGGCCCGCAGAGGCGGCCCGCCGTGTCCGGGGGACCACGGGCGGCCGTGGTGAGCGCCACATCCGAGGGAACGCCGCGCCCCACGGCGAGGCGCCAGGCATCCCCTTGGCCGTGATCCGTCCGTGAGGACCTTGAGCCGCCCCGCGGTGGGCTGCCGGCTCCCCCCAGGGAGGCCGGACCCCCGCGGCGAGGCGGCTACCTACCGGGGAGGCCGGGCCCGCAGAGGCGGGCCGGCGCGTCCGGGGGACGGCGGGCGGGCCCGCGGTGTGCGCCGCAGTGCGGGGAACGCCGAGCCCATGGTGAACCGCCAGGCAACCCGTTGGCCGCGCTCCTTCCATGAGGACATTGCGCCCCTGGGGGCTGCAGGCTCCCCCCAGGGAGGGCCGGTCCCCCGCGGCGAGGCGGCTACCTACCGGGGAGGCCGGGCCCGTGGAGGCGGGCCGGCGCGTCCAGGGAGCGCCTCGCGCTCAGTGGCGGGTGCCGCGGCCAGGGGGGCGCCGGCCCCCGGCGTGGTCGCCGCGGCTCGGGACTGTCTGGCGGCCCCGCAGGGGTTACGCGTCGGGGCGGACGACCGCCTTGATCGGCATGGAGCCCGCGCCCGCCATCGTTACGCCCCGGCCCGGGCGCGGGGCGTGGACCATCGCGCCGTCGCCGACGTACATCGCGACGTGGCTCGCGTCGTCGAAGTAGATGATCAGGTCGCCCGGGCGCATGTCCTTGAGCGCGACCTTCGGCAGCAGCCGCAGCTGCTCCTGCGAGGTGCGCGGGATCGACTTGCCCGCCGCCAGCCAGGCCTGCGAGGTCAGGCCGGAGCAGTCGAACGCGGCCGGACCCTCGGCTCCCCAGACGTAGGGCTTGCCCATCTGGGCGGTCGCGTACTGCACGGCCCGCTTGCCGGCGTCCGTCGCCACGCCCTTGACGTCCTTCATCGCGCCCGTCGACAGCCACGCCGTCTGCGCCTTGTACTGCGCTTCCTGCTCCAGCTGGATCAGCCGGGCCTTCTCCTCGGCCTCCAGCTTGTTCTCCAGCCCCTCCGCCGCCTTGATCTTCTCCTCGATCTGCTTCTTCGAGTTCTCCTGCTTGATCCGGTTGGCCTCCAGCAACGCCCACTGCGCGCTCGCGTCTTCCGCGTACCGCTTCAAGTCGTTCTGGGTGCGGTCCAGTTCCGTCAGCATGTCCGAGGCGGCCTTCTCGCCCTGGCGCAGCCGGTTCGCCCCGTCGAGGAACTGGTTCGGGTCCTCGCTCAGCGCCAGCTTCGCGCCGGGCGGCAGCCCGCCCGAGCGGTACTGGGCACGGGCGGCGGCGCCCGCACGGCCCTTCAGGGTCGAGATCCGCTCCTGGCCGGCGACGATCAGGTTGGCGATCTCGACGATCTTGTCCGACTGGGCCTTGGCCTCGGCCTCGGCCTGGTTGTAGGCGTCCGTGGCGGCGCCCGCCTGCCGGTACAGCTCCTCGATCTCCTTGCGGACCTCCTCCAGGGACTTCGCGCCCGGCTGAGGAGCAGGAGCAGGAGCAGGAGCCCCAGGAGTTGTCGGCGCCGCGTACGCCATACCCGTCGCCAGGCCCGGCGCCGTCAGTATCGCCATCGCGCACAGCAGCACGATCCCACTCGCGCCCCGCCGTCGCCGTTCGGCCCCCATGGTCCCCCCAGGCACCCGGAGTCAGACCGTGCAGCACCCTGCATCAGATCTGACTATTCGTCAGTAACTTGTCTCTGCCTTCGGGATGGTGCCACGAGCCGGTGAATTCCGACACCCTTGTGGATGCCCTTCCGATCTTGTCCGCCCCAACGGACCCCACCCCTGACGGCTCAACGGGCGATCCGTATCACCGGTTCCCCCGCACGCCACATTCACCCTGCACGCCACATTCATCCTGTACGCCGCAGTCGCCCCGCACGCCGCCCTCACCCCCGCGGGCGCAACGCCTCCCAGCGCACCGTGAGTTCCCCCTGCCGCCACCGCCCCGGCCCGTCCGCCAGCGGCCAGTCGCCGGACAGCACCCGCGCCGTCCGGATCCAGCGCTGCCGCGCCCCGTACGAGGCGTACGGAGCCGCCGCCGCCCACGCCCGGTCGAAGTCGCGCAGGAACGCGTGCACCGGCTCACCCGGCACGTTGCGGTGGATCAGCGCCTTCGGCAGCCGCTCCGCCAGGTCCGAGGGGCGGTCCAGGGAGCCCAGCCGGGTCGCGAACGTCACCGTGCGCGCCCCCTCGGGCCCCAACGCCACCCACACGTGCCGCCGCCCGATCTCGTCGCAGGTCCCCTCGACCAGCAGCCCGTCGGGGGCCAGCCGCGCACACAGCCGCTCCCACACCGCCGCGACCTGCTCCTCGTCGTACTGGCGCAGGACGTTCGCCGCCCGGATCAGCGCCGGGCGGGCCCCGTCCGCCAGCGGCACCTCGAACCCGCCGTGCCGGAAGCTCAGACCCTCCCGCTCGTACGGCTTCGCCCCGGCCACCCGCGCGGGCTCGATCTCGATGCCGACCACCCGCACCCGCGGAGCCGCCTCGCGCAGCCGCGCCAGCAGCTCGACCGCGGTCCAGGGCGCGGCCCCGTAGCCGAGGTCCACCGCGACAGGCGCCTGCGCGCGCCGCAGCGCGGCCCCGTGGGTGGCGGCGATCCAGCGGTCCATACGGCGCAACCGGTTCGGATTCGTCGTCCCGCGCGTCACCGAGCCCACGGGACGGCCGGGGGCGCGGCTCGGGGGCGGAGTGGTGCGGGAGGCCATGAGCCGAGAGTAAGCGGAGGGCCCTCACCCGATGAAAAACGTGGGCCGGCCGAGAAAAAGACAGGGAAATCCGGCCACCCCGGAATGCACGGGACGGCCATCCGGGTTGCACTCCATGCAGGGCGCCCGGCGCGCCCCTGTCGGCATGCCCGGCAGCCGTCCGAGTGGCGTCCCCGCGGCGTCCCGTCCCCCGTGTCGTCGAGCGAGAGGAACTGCTCCCTTGAGCCAGTACGTGTCCCGCCTCGGCGGCAGCCTCACCAGCCGCCTCGCCGCTGCCCGCGTCGTCACCCGGCACGAGCCGCCGCGACTGCGCCTGCCCGCCGTCGGCCACCACCGCAAGCCGCGCCGCGTGGCCATGCTCAGCGTCCACACCTCGCCGCTTCACCAGCCCGGTACGGGCGACGCCGGCGGCATGAACGTTTACATCGTGGAGCTGGCCAAACGCCTCGCAGCGATCAACATCGAGGTCGAGATCTTCACCCGGGCCACCGCCGGCGGCCTGCCGCCCGTGGTGGAGCTGGCCCCCGGCGTCCTCGTACGGCACGTGGACGCGGGCCCGTACGAGGGCCTCGCCAAGGAGGAGCTCCCGGCCCAGCTGTGCGCCTTCACCCACGGTGTGATGCAGGCCTGGGCCGGCCACCGCCCCGGCTACTACGACCTCGTCCACTCCCACTACTGGCTCTCCGGCCACGTCGGCTGGCTCGCCGCCGAGCGCTGGGGCGTCCCGCTCGTGCACGCCATGCACACCATGGCCAAGGTCAAGAACGCCGCGCTGGCCGAGGGCGACACGCCCGAGCCCGCCGCCCGCGTCATCGGCGAGACCCAGATCGTGTCCGCCGCGGACCGGCTCATCGCGAACACCGCCGAGGAAGCCGACGAACTCGGCCGCTACTACGAGGCCGACCCCGCCAAGGTCGCCGTCGTCCACCCCGGCGTGAACCTCGACCGCTTCACCGTCGGCGACGGCCGGGCCGCCGCCCGCGCCCGTCTCGGCCTGCCGCAGGACGCCGTCATCCCGCTCTTCGCCGGGCGGATCCAGCCGCTGAAGGCTCCCGACATCCTGCTGCGCGCCGTCGCCGAGCTCGTCGACCGGGACCCCTCACTGCGCGGCCGCCTCTTCGTCCCCGTCGTCGGCGGGCCCAGCGGCAGCGGCCTGGCCAAGCCGGAAGGCTTGCAGAAGCTCGCCGCGAAGCTCGGCATCGCCGACCTGGTGCACTTCCACCCGCCGGTCGGGCAGGACAGCCTCGCCGACTGGTTCCGTGCGGCGTCCGTGCTGGTCATGCCCTCGTACAGCGAGTCCTTCGGACTGGTCGCCATAGAGGCGCAGGCCAGCGGCACGCCGGTGCTCGCCGCCGCGGTCGGCGGGCTGCCCGTCGCCGTCAACGACGGGGTCACCGGCATCCTCGTACCCGGCCACGATCCGGTGGACTACGCGCGTGAGCTGCGACGTTTCGTGGACGACCCCTGGCTCGCGGACCGGATGGGCGCCGAGGCCGCGCGGCACGCGCAGTTCTTCGGCTGGGACACGGCGGCCGGCGGCACGGCGGACGTGTACACCGCGGCGATGCATGATCACCGCCGTCGCGTACGCTCCCACCATGGCTGACACCGCCGAGATCATCGAGGCCACGCTCGCCGGCGCCGAGCTGAGCTGGGAGAGCCCCGAGCCGGGCTCGTACGTCGTCCAGCTCCCCGGCACCCGCAAGCTGAGCACCACCTGCTCGCTCCGGGTCGGCCGGCATTCGCTGTCGGTCAACGCCTTCGTGATCCGCCACCCCGACGAGAACGAGGCCGGCGTCCACCGCTGGCTGCTGGAGCGCAACCTCAAGCTGTACGGGCTGGGCTACGCGGTGGACCGCCTCGGTGACATCTACCTGACCGGCCGCCTACCGCTCGCCGTGGTCACCCCGGAGGAGCTGGACCGGCTGCTCGGCACGGTCCTGGAGGCGGCGGACGGCGCCTTCAACACCCTCCTGGAGCTCGGTTTCGCCGGGGCGATCCGCCGCGAGTACGAGTGGCGCGTCTCCCGCGGCGAACCGACCCACAACCTGGACGCGTTCAAGCACCTGACGCAGCCGTCAGCCTGACCTCGGCGGGGGCGGCTTCCGCGGCCCCTACGACCGCGGCGGCCAGTACGGGGCCGGCGGCCGGCGCGGCTCCCGCAGCCGGTGCGGCCTTCGCGGCCTTCGCGGCCTTCGCGGCCTCGGCAGCAGGGGCGGACGCGGTCGGCTCCGTTCCCGACCCCGCTCCCGGTGGGAGGTTGCGCATCAGCAGCCAGTACCCGAGCGCGGCGACGGTCCCCAGGACCACCATCGACCCCCACAGCCAGCCCGCGCCGAACCGGTCGATCACCCCGCCCGCCAGCAGCGGCGCGATCAGCGAGGCCACCGCCCAGGACAACGCGTACATCCCCTGGTAGCGGCCGCGCCCGTGCAGCGGGGAGAGCCGCGCGACCAGGCCCATCTGGGTCGGCGAGTTGATGATCTCGCCCAGGGTCCACACGCAGACGGTCAGCGCCAGCACCCCGATCGAGCCGCCGAACACCGTCAGCCCGAACCCGTACCCCGCCAGCAGCGCCGACACCACGAGCAGCTTCTGCGGGTCGCGGTGCTCGATGAACCGGGTGACCGGGATCTGCAGCACCACGATCATCACGCCGTTCACGGCGACGACCAGCCCGTAGTCCCCGGTGGAGAAGCCCGCGGTCCCCATCGCCAGGGGCAGCCCGAACGATCCCTGCATGAAGATCAGCGAGATCAGGAACGACAGTCCGACCACCGCCATGAAGCGCCCGTCGCGCAGTACCGTGCCGAGCCCGATCTCCGGCTCGTCCGCCGCCGAGGCCGCGTCGCCCTTCTCGGGCCGCGACTCGGGCAGCTTCACGAAGACGAGCACCGCGCACACCAGCGTCAGGGCCGCCTCGCCCAGGAATCCGGCCAGGTAGCTGTACTCGGCGATGAAACCGGCGACCGTGGCGGAGATCGCGAAGCCGAGGTTGATGGCCCAGTAGTTCAGCGCGAAGGCCCGTACCCGGTCCTCGGGGCGGACGATGTCGGCCATCATCGCCTGCACGGCGGGCCGCGAGGCGTTGGAGGCCATGCCGACCAGCAGCGCGACGGCCGCGATCGCCGCCGGGTGCTCCATGAAGCCGAGCAGCGCGACCGACAGGGCGGTCGCGACGTTCGCGGCCATCAGGGTGGGCCGGCGCCCGAGCCGGTCGGTCATCACCCCGGCGACGAGTGAGGAGATCACACCGCCGAGCCCGTGCAGGGCGACCACAAGTCCCGCGAAGGAGGCCGAGTAGCCCCGGTCCAGGGTCAGGTACAAGGTCATGAAGGTCGCGACGAAGGCCCCGAGCCGGTTCACCAGGGTGCTCGTCCACAGCCACCAGAACGCGGGCGGCATACCCGACACGCTCTCCCGGGCGGCCCGTCTCAAACTGGCAGCGGACATAAGGAATCCCCCCGGCGATGTAAGTGTCTCTCTAGCCCCTGGCACATTACGAGTGACGGTCTGTCGGCGCCACTCAATTGACGTCCGGCGTCAATCGAGCACCCTGGTACGCCGCGCGCGAGCGCCCCGGCCCGTCCATTAGGCTCGTACGCATGGCCGACGCACCGTACAAGCTGATCCTCCTCCGCCACGGCGAGAGCGAGTGGAACGCGAAGAACCTGTTCACCGGCTGGGTGGACGTCAATCTCAACGAGAAGGGCGAGAAGGAGGCGGTCCGCGGCGGTGAGCTGCTCAAGGACGCCGGCCTGCTCCCCGACGTGGTCCACACGTCCCTCCAGAAGCGCGCGATCCGCACCGCGCAGCTCGCCCTGGAGTCCGCCGACCGCCACTGGATCCCCGTCCACCGCTCGTGGCGCCTGAACGAGCGCCACTACGGCGCCCTCCAGGGCAAGGACAAGGCCCAGACCCTCGCCGAGTTCGGCGAGGAGCAGTTCATGCTGTGGCGCCGCTCGTACGACACCCCGCCGCCGGCCCTCGAGGACGGCACGGAGTTCTCCCAGTCCGAGGACCCGCGCTACGCGACGATCCCGCCGGAGCTGCGCCCCAAGACGGAGTGCCTCAAGGACGTCGTCGTCCGCATGCTGCCGTACTGGTACGACGGCATCGTCCCGGACCTGCTCGCCGGCCGCACCGTCCTGGTCGCCGCGCACGGCAACTCCCTGCGCGCCCTGGTCAAGCACCTGGACGGCATCTCCGACGCGGACATCGCGGGCCTGAACATCCCGACCGGCATCCCGCTCGCCTACGAGCTCGACGCCGACTTCAAGCCCCTCAAGCCGGGCGGCACCTACCTCGACCCGGACGCGGCCGCGGCCGCCATCGAGGCGGTCAAGAACCAGGGCAAGAAGTAACCCTCACGCACGAAACGGCCCCCTGCCTGCTGGTTCTCAGCAGGGAGGGGGCTTTTCTTGGTCACGGGGCCGTCTGGGGGCCGTCCCCGTTCCATGGCGGGCATTGTGCGAGGCCCATCGACGTGTGCACCGCCGACATGGGCCGAGCTTTCGCTCTCGCAGCGAGGTCTTCGAAGTAGAGCATGGCGGGGGTTGTGAGTGCCCGCTCTCGGTAGATGTAAGGGGCCAGGACATCCCCACATGGATAGTGCTGATGTACGCGATCGCCTGCGAGAAGTCGGGCTCACGGGTCTCTCGGAAGAGCTCGATGACTATGGGCAGCACGTTGGAGTTCTGCGCGAGCCGTAGCTGACGTTGTGCGACGGCTACCGAGGTGCCTACTGACCTTGTAGGCGTGTTGTCGTCCGTTTGAGTCCGGTCTCGGTGAGGCATCCGTCGATGGTGTTGCTGCGGTATTGGATCTGGCGGAGTCCGTGTCGTAGTGCGCGGATGAGGTGGTCGGGGTCGGTGAAGGCGGTGTTGGCCTGGCTGCTGCGGCGGAGCAGGGACCAAATGCCCTCCACGGGGTTGAGGTCGGGTGCGTAGGGCGGCAGGTAGTAGGCGGTGATCCAGTCCTGAGAGTCGATGAAAGCCCGCATGCGGCGGTCTTTGTGGACGTTCAAGTTGTCCCAGATGAGGACGATGGGCCCGCCGAGCTGCTGGTGGGCGGCGATCAGGAGGTCGCGGTAGTCGGTCCAGGTGAAGCTGCGCCGGCCGCCTTGCTTGTGGTCGGTGTGCCTTCTGGGCCGGTAGATCAGGCGGGAGCGTTCGCCCGCTTTGTAGCAGGTCAGGGCCGCGATGGAGTAGCGGCGTTGGGAGCGTCCGCGGACCCGGATGACGGGTGTGTCTCCGCGTTTTGCCCAGGTCCGTGAGGTCGGCGGCGTCATCGAGAATCCTGCTTCGTCTTCGAAGACGATCCAGGCCTTGAGCGCCGCCGCGGTGCTTCCACCTGTGGCCAGGTCTCCTTCACCCAGCCGGCCACCGCTTCCTCGTCACGCTCGAGAGCACGGCGGGCGGGAATCTGATGGCTCCAGCCGTGCCGCCGCAGCATCTGGGAGATACCCGACAGGGTCATGGTCTTGTGGAACCTTCGGCCGATGAGCGTTTTGATCCGGGCCAGGGTCCATCTCTGGTCCGGCCACCCGTGGGCGACCGGCCCCTTGGCCAGCTCCTCCTCGAGGACCGCGAACAAGTCCTTGCTCAGCTTGGGACGACAGGCGGGGCCTTGTGAACGCAGAGCTGGCTGACCGTTTTCCTGCCACGCTCTTCGCCACCGCTGAACCGAGCGGACGCTGACGCGTAACTCCTTCGCGACCACGGCATTGCTCAGACCGCCGGCGAACATGCCGGCCGCTTCCATCCGGATCCGCTCGCGAAAATCCTGTCGCTCCGCGGTCAGACCCCCACCCTGCGGATACCTCATACTTCCGGCATACCGCGACGATCACCAGCTGTCAGCCCCCACGACCCCACGCCTACAAGGTCAGTAACGCCGCCAAGGCCACGAGAACGGCAAGCAGATTCAGCGCGAGCGACAGGCTCATGGCGGGAGGCTAGTCCTGTTGCAGGGTCTGCGAAAGATCTCAGCCCGTGCCATGCCCGTTGTAGACCGACGCTATGGCCTTGCGAGTCCGCTCCCGGCTGCTGGGCATCAGATGTGCGCGCATTGGCGGAGGCAGGGGTGATCTGACGGTGGTCCGTCCCCGTCAGAACCGATGGGATTGGGCCCCGGGCCCTCCAAATGCTGTTACAGACCTCGGTCCCTGTTCCAGCGGCTCACATGCACTGCGTAGAAGATGTTGCCGATGCCCGCCGTAAACATGAGCAGCCAGAAGTGCACCCACAACGACTGACGGCGCCGCCTCAGACCCATCCCGCCGACCATCGCGGTAGCCGAGGCCGCTGCGGAGCTGGTGTTGTTGATGATGATGGTCGGAGGTTGCGCGTAAGCCTGGGCAGGCTGTTGGTCCGGCGATGTCGTCATGTTGCGTCGACTCCCTGATGCGTCGTTCGTGCAAGACGAGATGCACCCTAGGTAGGCCTAAGCGATCACTGAGGTGAAACCACCCATGCGTCACCCGCTCGGGGGGCCGGGCACTCGCGGAGGGTCGCGCGCGCACGAGGGCCCCGTCCCGCCTGATCGGCGTGGACGGGGCCCTCGGGGTACGGACGGCGGGGATCAGCCGCCGCACTGGCACGGGGCGCCGGACTGGCATCCGCAGCCGCAGCCCGAGCCGCAGCCACACGCTGCGAGCAGCGGGAGGCGCAGCGGCTCCGGTCGGGGCGGCTGCTCCTGTTCGGGAGTGATGGGGACGGGGGAATCGGGCATGGTTCCTCCTCGCGCAGGCGGCGTACGGGCCGCCGTACGACGGACCGCCTCGCCTCATTCATGCCCAGCCACACCGGCGCGTCAACGGCGCATCGGGGCTCGCGCCCGTGCTCAGACGCCCTCGACCTGGGTCGGCGGCTGGAGCTCGTCCGCGTGCTCGCCCGTCACCAGGTACACCACGCGCTTGGCCACCGACACCGCGTGGTCCGCGAAGCGCTCGTAGTAGCGGCCCAGCAGCGTCACGTCCACCGCCGTCTCGATGCCGTGCTTCCAGCGGTCGTCCATCAGGTGCTGGAACAGCGTGCGGTGCAGCTGGTCCATCTCGTCGTCGTCCTGCTCCAGCTGGAGCGCCAGGTCGACGTCCTTGGTGATGATGACCTCGGCGGCCTTCGCCATCAGGCGCTGCGCCAGCTGCCCCATCTCGAGGATGGTGGCGTGCAGGTCCCGCGGCACGGCCGTGTCCGGGAAGCGCAGCCGGGCGAGCTTCGCCACGTGCTGGGCCAGGTCGCCGCTGCGCTCCAGGTCCGCGCTCATCCGCAGCGAGGTCACGACGATGCGCAGGTCGGTGGCGACCGGCTGCTGCCGGGCCAGCAGGGCGATCGCACGCGCCTCCAGGTCGTGCTGGAGGTCGTCGACCTTCTGGTCCGCGGCGATGACACTCTCGGCGAGCTTCAGGTCCGCGTCGAGCATGGACGTCGTGGCCCGCCCGATCGCAGAACCGACCAGCCGGGCCATCTCGACCAGGCTCTCTCCGATCGAGTCCAGTTCCTCGTGGTACGCGTCACGCATGTCTGGTGTCCCTCTCTTGACCTACAGCACTACAGCACTACTGCCGGGGGCCGGCCAGGGCGGCCGCTGGCCCCACGTTGACACGGTGAGCCGCAAACGCGTCCGACTCCGGCATCACAAATGAATCAACCCCGTCGCCAGGGTGAACTCTGGGCGACGAGTGTTCGAGGTGGCACCCGAACGGCTGTGGAAGTGTCGTCGTGCCTGCTTAACCTGGATGCATGGACGTGAACGCGGCGGTCGCCGCAGCTGCAGCGATCGCCGGACTTTGCACCGGCGTGATCGCGATGCTGGCGTTCCGCTGGAGCGAGCGCGACCAGGCCCGCCCCACCCGGAGCTCCATGCGCCCCGACATCAACGCGGTGCTCCCGCCCGGCGTGGACACCGTCCTCTCCGTGCTCCGCTCCTCCGCCGTCGTACTCGACGAGGGCGACGCGGTGGTCAAGGCCAGCTCGGCGGCGTACGCCCTCGGACTGGTCCGCGGCGGCAAGCTCGCCGTCGAACCCATGCTCCACATGGCCCGCGACACCCGCCGCGACGGGGAGATACGCCAGGTCGAGCTGGACCTGCCCCGGCGCGGCACCGGCCGCGGCGAGGCCCTCGCCGTCTCGGCGCGCGTCGCCCCGCTCGGCTCCCGCCTGGTGCTCCTCCTGGTCGAGGACCTCACCGAGGCCCGCCGCATCGAGGCCGTACGCCGCGACTTCGTCGCCAACGTGTCCCACGAGCTGAAGACCCCGGTCGGGGCGATCTCCCTGCTCTCCGAGGCCGTCATGGACGCCGCGGACGACCCCGAGGCGGTCAGCCGCTTCGCCGGCCGCATGCAGATCGAGGCCACCCGCCTGATCAACCTCGTGCAGGAGCTCATCGACCTCTCCCGGGTACAGAACGACGACCCGCTGGAGGACGCCGAGCCCGTCCGCGTGGACACCCTGGTGGCGGAGGCGATCGACCGCTGCCGCCACACGGCCTCCTCCAAGCAGATCACCATGGCCGCGGGCGGCACCGCCGACCTGCGCGTCTGGGGCAACCGCGGACAGCTCGCGGCAGCCCTCGGAAATCTGGTCGAGAACGCCGTCAACTACAGCCCGGCCCGGACCCGCGTCGGCATAGCCGGGCGCAGGGTCGCGGCTCCCGGGGGAGAATTGATCGAGATCGCCGTGACCGACCAGGGCATCGGCATCCCGGAAAAGGACCGCGAGCGCATCTTCGAGCGCTTCTACCGCGTGGACCCGGCCCGCTCCCGCGCCACGGGAGGAACGGGCCTCGGCCTTGCGATCGTGAAGCACGTGGCCGCCTCGCACGGTGGGGAGGTGTCGGTGTGGAGCTCGGAGGGCCAGGGCTCCACGTTCACGCTGCGACTCCCCGAAGCGGCCGCGCCCGCCCCGGCGACGACCCCCGCACCCGCCCCACCCCTGACTGAAAAAGCAACAGCCATTCCTGCCCCGGAGGTCCTTCCGTGACCCGAGTGCTCGTCGTCGAGGATGAGGAATCATTCAGCGACGCCCTGTCCTACATGCTCCGCAAGGAGGGCTTCGAGGTCGCCATCGCCGCGACCGGGCCCGACGGGCTGGACGAGTTCGAGCGCAACGGCGCCGACCTCGTCCTCCTCGACCTGATGCTCCCCGGCCTGCCCGGCACGGAGGTCTGCCGGCAGCTGCGCGGCCGCTCCAACGTCCCCGTGATCATGGTGACCGCCAAGGACAGCGAGATCGACAAAGTCGTCGGGCTGGAGATAGGAGCCGATGACTACGTCACGAAGCCCTTCTCCTCGCGGGAGCTGGTCGCCCGCATCCGCGCGGTCCTGCGCCGCCGTGGCGAGCCGGAAGAGGTCACCCCGGCGGCCCTGGAGGCGGGCCCCGTGCGGATGGACGTCGACCGCCACGTGGTCACCGTCGCGGGCGGGAAGGTGGACCTCCCGCTGAAGGAGTTCGACCTGCTGGAGATGCTGCTGCGCAACGCGGGCCGCGTACTGACCCGCATGCAGCTGATCGACCGCGTGTGGGGCGCCGACTACGTCGGTGACACCAAGACCCTGGACGTCCACGTCAAGCGCCTGCGCGCCAAGATCGAGCCGGACCCGGGCGCGCCGCGCTACCTGGTCACGGTGCGCGGCCTCGGCTACAAGTTCGAGCCGTAAGCCGTAAGCCGTAGCGGCACGTCGCAGGGATGAGGGAAGGGCCCCGGTCGCAGATGCGACCGGGGCCCTTCCCTTGCGTGCGGTGCGTTACGTGCTCAGTGGCCCGCGCTGTGCGAGGCGGACCCCGACGGGCTGCCCGACGGCGTGCCCGCGGGGGTGCCGGCCGGGCTGCCGGAGGGGCTGCCGGACGGGGTGCCCGCGGGGCTGCCCGACGGGGTGGGGCCCGCGGCCGGGGCCGCGGTCGGGCCGAAGCCCGCGTACATGCCGGTGGCCGGGACCACGAAGGCCTGCAGCTCGACGTCGCCGGTGCTGCTCAGCTGGAAGACGACCTTCTGGACGTCGCCGTCCTTGGCGGCCTCGGCGCCGTTCTCGATCATGGCGGACGGGTTGCCCTTGCCGCCCAGGATCACGGATCCGCCGGCCGGCACGACGATCTTGCCGGTGCCCGTGGACGCCTTCAGTACGACCTTGCCCTTGCCACCCGGAAGGGTGATGCCGTCAAGCGTCTGCTCCTTGGTGCCCGAGTTGAAGACCGTCGCGGAAACGGCGGCGGGGCCCTTCTTGTCCTTCGCGCCCTGGCTGATCACCAGTGCGTTCTGGACCATGATCTCGCCCTTGGTGACGGCGGCGTTGTCCGGCTTGATGCGGAGGGTCTCCGCGTCGTTGCCCGCTGCGCATGCGGCCAGCGAGGCGATCGAGAACACGACGGTGGCGGCGAGGGCGCCGCGTCGAAGGCTGCGGCTCACGGCGGCGGCAACTCCTTGGACGTACGGAACGGGAGGGTGGGCTCCCTTGGGAACGGCCGAGGTGAAGCCGCTCTAAGGGTGTGTCAGCGGGCCTTAGGTTACCGAGCCGCCGCCCCGCCCCCGCACCCGACCCTCCGCAGCACGGCGGCCGCCCTGCCGGGCGTCCGCGCCCACCTCCCGCGATCTCGCATTTCGCATCACGATCACCACGCCGTTCACGCGGCGATCACACGCCGATCATCCGACACGCGCATATCGCGTGACGGACGTCCGGTGATCAATTTCCGGATTCCGCCGAACGCCGCCGCGTGATCAATTCGGGATTGGGCCGGAACCGCTCCGCGCGGCGGGGCCGCCAGTCGAACGGAGTAGTTCGGTTTCTCGACTCCGAAACCGACAAAACGGGATGTACCTCACACTGGCGGGGGCGCCGGACGGGTGTAGCGTGGCCCTTTCGCCCGGTCCACACAGCGCCCCCGACCTGCGAATACCCCCTTCCGGAAGTCTTCCGCAGCACGTTCCTGTCGCTGTTGTCAAGCCCTGAGATGTGCTCTGACCTGCGAAAACGCCATTCATAACACTCAGTTCTCGTGTTACCCTGGATAGCCACGGAAGGGGTACCTGTCACATGACGTTCAAGGTTGGCGACACCGTGGTCTATCCCCATCACGGGGCCGCGCTGATCGAGGCCATTGAGACTCGTCAGATCAAAGGCGTGGACAAGACCTACTTGGTGCTCAAGGTCGCCCAGGGCGACCTGACGGTTCGTGTGCCTGCGGACAATGCGGAGTTCGTCGGCGTTCGCGACGTAGTCGGCCAGGACGGGCTGGACCGGGTCTTCGAGGTGCTCCGCGCACCGTATGCAGAAGAGCCGACGAACTGGTCCCGGCGCTACAAGGCAAATCTGGAGAAGCTCGCTTCTGGCGATGTCATCAAGGTCGCCGAAGTCGTGCGTGACCTGTGGCGTCGTGAGCGTGAGCGCGGGCTTTCCGCGGGTGAGAAGCGCATGCTCGCGAAGGCGCGCCAGATTCTGGTGAGCGAACTCGCGCTCGCCGAGAACACGAACGAGGACAAGGCCGAGGCCCTCCTCGACGAGGTGCTCGCGTCCTGACGTGAGACCCCGTACAGCAAACAGTGTTCATCAGAACAATGTGTACACAGTTGTGCCGCGGTGCCCGCTGACAAGGCCTCTCCTCCACGAGGGGCCTGTTGCCGGGCGCTGCGGCATGTCTGTACCCATACCCTTTTGATCCACCTCACTGGCGTGCCGGGTCCGGGCAGCCTGTTCGACCGGTCGTCACGGAAGGGGCGAGGGCGTCGCACCCGGCACCCCAGGCCATACCCATGTCGGCCGAAGTCACAAACCTGGCTCGGAGCTACCTACTGATGTCTGACGAAACGCGCCCCCACCGCACCGCCGCGGTGATCCCGGCCGCCGGCCGCGGGGTACGCCTCGGCCCCGGCGCCCCCAAGGCCTTGCGCGCCCTCGGCGGGATCCCGATGCTCGTCCACGCCGTCCGCGCCATGGCCCGCTCCCGCGCGGTCTCCCTCGTGGTCGTCGTCGCCCCGCCCGACGGAGCCGACGGCGTACGCCTCCTCCTCGACGAGCACGCGCTGCCCGACCGCACCGAGATCGTGGTCGTGCCCGGCGGGGAGACCCGCCAGGAGTCCGTGCGCGCCGGCCTCGACGCGCTGCCGCAGGACGTCACCTCCGTACTCATCCACGACGCGGCCCGCCCGCTGGTCCCCGTCGACACCGTGGACTCCGTCGTCGAGGCCGTACGCGACGGGGCCCCCGCCGTGGTGCCCGCCCTGCCCCTGGCCGACACCGTCAAGGAGGTCGAGCCCGGCAAGCCCGGCGAGCCCGAGCCCGTCGTCGCCACCCCCGAGCGGGCCCGGCTGCGCGCCGTGCAGACCCCGCAGGGCTTCGACCGCGCCACCCTCGTGCGCGCGCACGAGGAGATCGCCGTGGCCGGCGAGGGAGCCACCGACGACGCGGGCATGGTCGAGCGCCTCGGCGTCACCGTCGTCGTGGTCCCCGGCCACGAAGAGGCCTTCAAGGTCACCCGTCCCCTCGACCTGGTCCTCGCCGAGGCCGTACTCGCCCGCAGGAGGGCCACCGATGCGTACTAGCTCCGCAGGTCCGGCAGAGCACGGCGCGGGCTCCGGCGCCGGAGCCCCCGCCACGCCCCCGGCCCCGCTCATCCCGCTCGTCGGCATCGGCACCGACGTGCACGCCTTCGAGACCGGCCGCGAGCTGTGGTGCGCCGGGCTGCTGTGGGAGGGCGAGGACGGCCTCGCCGGGCACTCCGACGGCGACGTCGCCGCGCACGCCGCCTGCGACGCCCTGTTCTCCGCCGCTGGCGTCGGCGACCTCGGCGCGCACTTCGGCACCTCCCGCCCCGAGTGGTCCGGAGCCGCGGGCGTCACCCTCCTGGCGGAGGCCGCCCGCATCGTCCGCGCCGAGGGCTTCGAGATCGGCAACATCGCCATCCAGGTGATCGGCGTACGCCCGAAGATCGGCAAGCGGCGCGAAGAAGCGCAGAAGGCGCTCGCCGCCGCGGCGGGCGCCCCCGTCTCGGTATCCGGGACCACCACCGACGGCCTGGGCCTCACCGGCCGCGCCGAAGGGCTCGCCGCCATCGCGACAGCCCTCGTGTACCGGACGAATCCCGCGTAGTGCGACGTACGGAGACACTTCTTCCGCAACAAAGACGCCCCCGCGTCCCCAAAGGGTCGCGGGGCACTGCTACAGGCGCACTACCCTGGATGCCGTGACTATTCGCCTGTACGACACCAGCGCCCGGCAGATCCGTGACTTCACTCCGCTCATCGCGGGCTGCGTCTCGATCTACCTCTGTGGCGCCACGGTGCAGGCAGCCCCGCACATCGGGCACATCCGGTCGGGCCTCAACTTCGACATGATGCGCCGCTGGTTCGAGTACCGGGGCTACGAGGTCACCTTCATCCGCAACGTCACGGACATCGACGACAAGATCATCGCGAAGTCCGCCGAGCAGCGCCGCCCCTGGTGGTCCATCGGCTACGAGAACGAGCGTGCCTTCAACGACGGCTACGCCGCCCTTGGCTGCCTCCCGCCCACCTACGAGCCCCGCGCCACCGGCCACGTCACCGAGATGGTCGAGATGATGCGCGGCCTCATCGAGCGCGGCCACGCCTACGAGTCCGAGGGCAACGTCTACTTCGACGTGAAGTCCTACCCCGGCTACCTCTCGCTGTCCCGCCAGGAGCTCGACAACATCCGCCAGCCGGAGTCCACCGGCGAGACCGGCAAGCGCGATGCCCGCGACTTCGCCATGTGGAAGTCCGTCAAGCCCGGCGAGCCCTCCTGGGAGACCCCGTGGGGCCGCGGCCGGCCGGGCTGGCACCTGGAGTGCTCCGCCATGGCGCACAAGTACCTGGGCGAGGCCTTCGACATCCACGGCGGCGGCCTGGACCTGATCTTCCCGCACCACGAGAACGAGATCGCCCAGGCCAAGGCCTTCGGCGACGAGTTCGCGAAGTACTGGGTCCACAACGCCTGGGTGACCATGTCCGGCGAGAAGATGTCCAAGTCCCTCGGGAACTCGGTCCTCGTCTCCGAGATGGTCAAGCAGTGGCGCCCGATCGTCCTGCGCTACTACCTCGGCACCCCGCACTATCGCTCGATGATCGAGTACAGCGAGGAGGCGTTGCGCGAGGCCGAGTCCGCCTTCGCGCGGATCGAGGGCTTCTACCAGCGCGTCATCGAGAAGGCCGGCAAGCCCGTCGAGCCCGCCGCCGAGGTCCCGCCCGCCTTCGCCGAGGCCATGGACGACGACCTCGGGGTCCCGCAGGCGCTCGCCATCGTCCACACCACCGTCCGGCAGGGCAACAGCGCACTGGCCGCCGACGACAAGGACGCGGCCATCGCGCGCCTGTCGGAGGTACGGGCCATGCTGGGTGTCCTCGGCCTGGACCCGCTCGACCCGCACTGGGCGGGCGAGACCGACCGCGGCGAAGACCTCCACGGCGCCGTCGACACCCTCGTACGCCTTGTCCTCGAACAGCGCGAGTCCGCCCGGGCCCGCAAGGACTGGGCGACCGCCGACGCCATCCGCGACCAGCTCCAGCAGTCCGGACTGGTCATCGAGGACGGCCCGACGGGACCGCGCTGGACGCTCGGCCCCCGCTGAGCCCGGCCAGCTGAACTTGGTGTGCCGCCCGGCGCTCCGGGCGGCACACTCTTCATACGTACATACCGCAGCATCAACGAAAACAGGTAGAAGTCATGGCCGGGAACAGCCAGCGCAGGAACCGCCGTACGTCCAACAAGAAGGGCGCGACGGTCGGCAGCGGTGGCCAGCGACGCAAGGGCCTGGAGGGCAAGGGCCCCACGCCCAAGGCCGAGGACCGCAAGAAGCACAAGGCGAACCGCATCAGCAACGCCATGGCCCGGCAGGCCGCCAAGCGCCGCCCCGCCCCCCGCCGCGGCGGCGCCAAGGGCACCAGCGAGATGGTCGTCGGCCGCAACCCGGTCTTCGAGGCGCTGCGCGACGGAGTCCCCGCCACGACGCTCTACGTCCAGCAGTTCATCGACAACGACGAGCGCGTCCGCGAGGCCCTCCAGCTCGCCGGCGAGCGCGGCAACATCAACCTGATGGAAGCGCCGCGCCCCGAGCTGGACCGCATGACCAACGGGCTCAACCACCAGGGCCTGGTCCTCCAGGTCCCGCCGTACGAGTACGCGCACCCCGAGGACCTCACCACCGCCGCGTACGACAACGGCGAGGACCCGCTGATCGTCGCCCTCGACGGGGTCACCGACCCGCGCAACCTCGGCGCGATCGTCCGCTCCGTCTCCGCCTTCGGCGGCCACGGCGTGGTCATCCCCGAGCGCCGCGCCGCCGGCATGACCGCCGGCGCCTGGAAGTCCTCGGCCGGCACCGCCGCCCGCACCCCGGTCTCCCGCGTCACCAACCTGACCCGCGCCCTCCAGGAGTACAAGAAGGCCGGCATCGCGATCGTCGGCCTCGCCGCCGAGGGCGAGCACACCGTCAACGACCTCGAGGCGCTCGCCGGCCCCGTCGTCATCGTCGTCGGCTCCGAGGGCAAGGGCCTCGGCCGCCTCGTGGGCGAGAACTGCGACTACCTCGTCCGCATCCCGATGCCGGGCGGCGCCGAGTCCCTGAACGCCGGTGTCGCGGCCGGTGTCGTGCTCTACGAGGCGGCCCGCCGCCGCGCGAACCGCGGCCGCGCCTGATCCGCGCGATCGGTCCGCCCCCTCCGTGCGATCGGGTCCGCGCCCTCCGCGGCATCGGTCCGGCCGGTCCGCTTGATCCACTTGGCTCACGGAAAGTGACACGTGAGGCTGTCACCCCGCCCGTTTCGGGCGGGGTGGCTTGATCTTGACGGGCCTCGGACAGATCCCTGCTGTCAAGGCAGTGTCCTAAACACTGATCACTCGGTTAGATGAGTGTGGACACCAGAACGTCAGGGTTCGACGACCAGCCCGCGCTGAGCATGGTCAAGGTGCCGTGCGACCCCGCACAGGTCATCGTCAACCACGCCAGCTTCCGCGTGCGGCTCGCACCGAGCCCGAGCGCGCGTTCCAAGCCCGCGAACGCCCCCGGCCGCGCCCCCGTCCTCGGCGGTGCCGTGGTCGCCGCGGCCGGAGCCACCCGCCGCAGAGCTCCCGTCGTCTGGAGCGGCAAGGCCGCCCCCGGCGACGGAGAGGCCATGGGCGGGCTCCTGCAGGCCGTACGCGAGGCCGGCCGCGGCATCGACGAGTACGACGGCGGCGCCACCCAGGTCATCCCGCGCATCGACCTGGCCCATGACCTCGCCGACGCCACCCTCGCGACCCCCACCGTCATCGGCCAGCGCACCTACGGCGACCCCGACGAGACCCGCCCCCTGGCCGCCGTGCGGGACCTGCCCCGCGAGCACGCCTACGGCGGCGGCGGACCCGACTCCGGCGCCGACACCCGGCGCGGCGGCACCGACTCCCGCGGACAGGCCTCCTACTACCCCGGCCGCCGCATGAACCTCGGCGTCGTCCTGCTCCCGCTGCGCGTCTTCCTCGGCTTCATCTCCATCTACGCCGGCATGGGCAAGCTGTGCGACCCCGTCTACTTCGACGGCGGCGAACGCGGCTCCATGGTCACCTGGCTGCACACCCTCCACCCCTGGGGCCTCGCCGAACCCCTGCGCGACTTCGCCCTCGCCCACCCCGTCGGCGCCGGCCTGAGCGTGGCCTTCCTCCAGGTCATCGTCGGCGTCCTGACCGTCTTCGGGCTCTGGCAGCGGTTCGCCGCCTGCTTCGGAGCGCTGCTCTCCGCCGCGCTCCTGATGACCGTCAGTTGGAAGACCGTCCCCGCCTACGACGCACCCGACATCATCTACCTCGCCGCCTGGAGCCCGCTGATCATCGCCGGCGCCCCCGTCTACTCCCTCGACGGACGCCTC
This sequence comes from Streptomyces sp. cmx-11-4, assembly GCA_049998195.1. Classification (GTDB taxonomy): domain Bacteria; phylum Actinomycetota; class Actinomycetes; order Streptomycetales; family Streptomycetaceae; genus Streptomyces. The sequence goes on along the minus strand of JAEBET010000014.1, from coordinate 137,564 downwards.
GCCGGCGAAGCCTGGCGCACCCTCGGACCGCGCTCGGAGATCTGGCGGCTGCGCCGGCGCGTCCTGCGCCGCGGAGCCCTCATGGCCAGCGTCATCTGCGGACTCACCCTGCTCATCGGCTCCCTCCTCGGCGGGGCCGTCCGCTCCACCACCGTCGTCACCGTCCCCGGGCCCGGCCAGGCCCCCAGCAACTACCTGCCCGGCCGTCCGCTCCCTCAGGAGCCGGCCCGTCAGCCGCAGCAGCAGTCCCCGCAGCAGCCCGCCAAGCCCGCACAGCCCTCGGCCAGTGCCTCCGAACCCGCCGCGAAGTCCGGCAAGGGAGCATCCGGCGGCCCCGCCCGCGAGACCGCCGGCACGGGCTCCCAGTCGCCCAGCGCCACCAAGGGCGCCACCGGTCGGCAGACCCCCCGCAGCACCCCCCGCCAGTCCGCCCCGCAGAAGCCGCCGGCCTCCTCCGGGAGCACCACCGGCGGCAGCAGCACCCCGACCAAGCAGCCCGGTCTGGTCGGAGGTCTCCTCGGCTGAAACCGGCCGTCCGGAACCGACCGGCATGGACCGCACCGGGGCCCGGCACGCACTGCGTGCCGGGCCCCTCCGCGCGTCCCGAGCGCGCGAAGCATCGTAAAGACGTGTGAAGAAGGCTCAAGCGAGCGAATACTGCCCAAGCGTGCGAAAAGGCTCAGGAGGCCGTCTGCGCCGCCAACTCCCTTGCCGCCTCGGTCAGGTCCTTCGCCGTGTCGATCGCCCGCCAGTAGGCCCCCTGGGGCAGCGGAAAGCCCGCCAGCCGCCGCTCCCGCGCCAGCCGCGGGAACGTCGTCCGCTCGTGGTCCCCCAAGTCCGGCAGCAGCGCGGCGAATTCGGGCCCGAACACGTACACGCCCGCGTTGACCGGATACGGCGACGGCGGAGCCTCGATGAAGTCCAGCACCTGCCCGAACTCGTTCGTCTCCACCACCCCCCACGGAATCCGCGGACGGGCCAGCGCCAGCGTCGCCACCGCACCCCGCTCCGTGTGGAAGGCGGCCATCTCCCGCAGCGAGAACCGCGTCCAGATGTCACCGTTCGTCGCGTACCAGGGCCGGTCGGGGTGCGGCAGATGGCGCGCCGCGTACTTCAGGCCCCCGCCCCGCCCCAGCGGCTCCTCCTCGACCACCGTCGTCACCCGCAGGGGCAACTCCGCCTGCTCCAGCCATTCCTGGAGCACACCCGCCAGGTGCCCGCACGAGACCACGGCGTCCGTGACCCCCTCTGACGCCAGCCAGGCCAGCTGGTGCCCGATGATCGGCACCCCCGTGCCCGGGATCTCCACCATCGGCTTGGGGCGGTCGTCCGTATACGGACGCAGCCGCGAACCCTGGCCGCCCGCCAGGACGACTGCCTGGGCGGGGGCGGCGGGGAACGCGGCTGCGGGAGAGTCGGATCGGGGAGTGTCGGTCATGCAGGCCAGAGTAGGGACGCGGCGCGCCTCAGCCCATGGAGGCGACACCGGACGCGTACGAGGTGTCGCACACGGGACGGGCGAAGGACTGCGCCTTGGTCGGGCCGTACGCGTCGACCGCGGCCCGGCCCAGCGCCCGGGCGATGCCCACGCAGTGCGCCGCCAGCGACGGCCGCTTGTCCACCTCCTGCTGGAGGTGGGTGAGCACGTCACCCGGCTCCTTGCCCTGCTGGATCTCGCCGACGAGCGTGTCGCGCAGCACTTCGTGCGGCGCGGGGCGCGGCTTGGCGGGGACGGAGACGTCCTCGGCGGAGGCGGTCAGGATCTGGGACGAAGAGGTGTCCGCCCAGGGGACCATGGTGACCGCGAGGGTCCCGGACAGGACCAGGACGACGGGCAGGACCAGGGCGAGGGAACGGCCGATACGGCGGGCAGTGTGGGTCACGAGGGCGAGAGTAGCGCTCGGTGAAGATTTGGCGACATTCAGTCACTCGGTCGGGGGATGGTTCGACGTGGTTTTTCGAATTATGGGTTGACGGTTGGGGCTGAATGGGCCGTTCTGGCGGGGTTCCTGCGCTGGGCGCGGGCAGCGGGCGGGGAGCGGGCGGGCACGGGAAAGGGGCGCCCCCGACGGGGACGCCCCTCCAACACCCTGCGGCGGCCTGCTACTCGGAGAGCCGCGCGCCGGAGGACGTCGAGAACACGTGGATCTCGCCGCCCCGGGGCACCACGTGCAGGCTCGAGCCCTTCTCGGGCACCTGGCGGCCGTTCACGCGGACCACGAGGTCCTGCGAGCCGGCGGCCTTGTCGGTGGAGCCGTAGACGTAGCCGTCGGCGCCGAGTTCCTCGACCACGTTCACGACGATCGTCAGACCGCCGCTCTCGGCGATGTCGAAGTGCTCGGGGCGCACGCCCACCGTGACGGTGCGGTCGCCCGCGTCGGCCGCGGCCGACAGCGCCTCGCGCGACACCGGCACCACGCTGTCGCCGAACTTCACGCCGCCGTCGGTGATCGGGACCTCGACGAGGTTCATGGCCGGGGAGCCGATGAAGCCCGCGACGAACAGGTTCGCCGGACGGTCGTACATGTTGCGCGGGGTGTCGACCTGCTGTAGCAGGCCGTCCTTCAGCACGGCCACCCGGTCGCCCATGGTCATGGCCTCGACCTGGTCGTGGGTGACGTAGACGGTCGTGATGCCGAGGTCGCGCTGGAGCGCCGCGATCTGGGTGCGGGTGGACACGCGGAGCTTGGCGTCGAGGTTCGACAGCGGCTCGTCCATGAGGAACACCTGCGGCTTGCGCACGATGGCCCGGCCCATGGCAACGCGCTGGCGCTGGCCGCCGGAGAGCGCCTTCGGCTTGCGGTCGAGGTACGGGGTCAGGTCCAGCATCTTCGCCGCGTCCTCCACCTTCCTGCGGATGGTGGCCTTGTCCTCACCGGCGATCTTGAGCGCGAAGCCCATGTTGTCGGCGACGGACATGTGCGGGTAGAGCGCGTAGTTCTGGAACACCATCGCGATGTCCCGGTCCTTGGGCGGCAGGTGCGTGACGTCGCGGTCACCGATGCGGATGGCACCGCCGTTGACGTCCTCCAGGCCGGCGAGCATGCGCAGCGAGGTGGACTTGCCGCAGCCGGAGGGCCCGACGAGGACGAGGAACTCGCCGTCCTCGATCTCCAGCTCCAGCTGGTCGACGGCGGGCTTGTCGCCGCCGGGGTACAGACGGGTCGCCTTGTCGAAAGTGACAGAAGCCATGGGTGGTGAATCCCTTCTACCGGCAGGAACGTGCCGGACGATCCGAGTGGAAGGTCTAGTCCAGTGCCCTGGACTCCGCTCGACGCTACCCGCCCACCGGCCTCCTGTCAGCATCCGGACGGCATCGATTCACCACGTGATGGCCTCGGGATTGGCCTGCTGTGTAGAGTGAAGCCGCTCCGTGCCCGGCAATCCGGCGCGTGGTGCGCGCCTCCTTAGCTCAGTCCGGCCAGAGCAACGCACTTGTAATGCGTAGGTCGTCGGTTCGAATCCGACAGGGGGCCCAGGAGAAGGCCAGGCCACACGGTGTGTGGCCTGGCCTTCTTGCGTGGGCGCGGGGTTTGGGGTCAGTGGCGGCCCGAGATGCGGTCGGCCAGGCGGGCCAGGGGGGTCGTCGTGGGGGTGTGGCTGGCCGTCTCGTGGCGGTCCGCCCGGCGGTAGGCGGCGTAGAGGGCCTGGACGCCGAGCCAGCGGAAGGGTTCCGGCTCCCAGCGGCGTACGCGGTGGTTGACCCAGGGCAGCGCGGTCAGCTCCGTCGTGTCGCCGAGGACCAGGTCGCGCAGGGTGCGGCCCGCGAGGTTGGCGGTGGCCACGCCGGAGCCGACGTAGCCGCCCGCCCAGCCGAGGCCGGTGGCGGCGTCCAGGGTGACGGTGGCGCACCAGTCGCGCGGTACGCCCAGCACGCCCGACCAGGCGTGGGTGATCTCCGTACCGGTGAGCGCGGGGAAGAAGGAGAACAGCAGGTCGCGCAGGGAGTCGATGGTGGCCGGCCGGGTGCGGCCGTCGTTGTCCGTGCGCGAGCCGAAGCGGTACGGGACCCCGCGCCCGCCGATCGCGATGCGGCCGTCGGCGGTGCGCTGGGCGTACATGTAGGCGTGGGCCATGTCCCCCAGGAGCGCCGAGTCCGACCAGGACAGCTGCTGCCAGGTCGACTCCGGGATCGGCGCCGTCACGATCATCGAGGAGTTCATCGGGAGCCACGCGCGCTTTTGGCCCTTGAGGGCGGCGGTGAAGCCCTCCGTGCAGCGCAGAACGTGCGGGGCGCGGACGGTGCCGTAGGGGGTGACGGCCTTGCGCGGGGCGATCTCGGTGACGGGGGTGGACTCGTGGATCACCACGCCCAGCCGTTCGCAGGCCGCGGCCAGGCCCCTGGCCAGCTTCAGGGGGTGGATGCGGGCGCCGTGCGGGCTCCAGCTGGAGCCGACGGCGTCGGCGATGTCGATGCGGGCGCGGGTGGCGGTGGCGTCGTGGAGCTCGCGGTCGGTCTCGCCGAAGGCGAGTTCGGCGGCGTGGAAGGCCTTCAGCCGGGTGAGTTGGGCGGGGGTGCGGGCGACCTCGAGGACGCCGCCGCGGTGGATGTCGGCGTCGATGCCTTCCTTGGCCGCGACGTCGATGACTTCGGTGACCGTGTCGTTCATGGCCTGTTGGAGGCGCTGGGCGGCCTGGTGGCCGTGGAGCGCGGCGTAGCGGTCGCGGCCGGCGATGCCGTTGTAGAGCCAGCCGCCGTTGCGGCCGGAGGCCCCGTAGCCGCAGAACTTCTGCTCGAGGACGGTGACGCGGAGGTCGGGGGCGGCGGTCTTGAGGTAGTAGGCGGTCCACAGGCCGGTGTAGCCGCCGCCCACGATGACGACGTCGGCCGTGGCGTCGGCGGTGAGGGGTGCGCGCGGTGGGGTGGAGGGGGCGGTGCGGTCGGTCGCGTACCAGAAGGAAATGCCGCCGTTGATCGTCATGGGGGAGTTGGTACACCCCGTTCCGGTGGTGCGTCCAGGGACTGGTTGTCGTGCTTCGGGGAGGGATACCAGGCCGGATGGTCGATGTGGAGGGGTGGCGGGGGCCGTAGGGTGGAGACGGTTTTGTCATGTTTTCAGGTGAGAGGTGCGGTTCATGGTGGGCGTACGCGGGGCAGGGCGCGTCGGACGGATCGTCGCGGTGGTCGCGGCGACGGCGTTGCTGGGCGGGGCGGCCGTCGGCTGTGGATCGGACGGCGGGCAGCGGTCGGCGGCGCCCGAGGCGGTGCGGACGAGCCCCGTCGCGGACGTGCTGGCGAAGCTCCCGGCGCGGGTCGAGGGGGCGAAGGTGGTCGTGGGGCGGGCGGACGCGCCGCACACCGCGCAGGTGCTGGTGGACCCGAAGTGCGGCTACTGCGCGAAGTTCGAGGGGGCGGGCGGCGAGACGCTGCTGAAGCTGGCGGCGGACGGCGCGGTGAAGGTGGAGTACGTCCTGGCGTCCTTCCTGGACCGGGACGGGGCGAGCGGTTCGGTGAAGGCGGTGAACGCGCTGCGGGCTTCGGTGGACGCGGGGAAGTTCGCCGAATACCACGCGGCGGTGTTCGCGAGCCAGCCCCGGGGCCGGTTCACGGACGAGCTGCTGCTGCGGATCGCGGACGAGGTGCCGGGGCTGCGGGGCGAGGCCTTCGACCGGGCGGTGGCGGGAATGACGTACGAGGGCTGGGCCGGCGAGGCGGAGCGGGGCTTCGAGGCGACGGGGGCGCAGGGCACGCCGGTGGTCCTGGTGGACGGGCGGCCGGTGGGGGCGAAGGACCGCTCGATGTTCGCCGCGAAGGCCTTCGGCGCGGCGCTGGAGGGGGTGGGGGTCGTAGGGTCGGGCCGTGGTTGACATCTCGGAGATTCCAGACGGGCTGGTCGAGGCGCAGATCCGGTGGAACGGTGACGGGGGGCGGGAGTTCATCGCCGGCCTGCCCGCGCGGGCGGCGCGGTTCCTGGAGCGGTGGGAGCTGCGGCGTACGGGGCCGTTGATGCACGGGGTGACGGCGCTGGTGCTGCCGGTGGTGCGGGCCGACGGCAGCGCGGCGGCGCTGAAGCTGCAGCGGGTGGACGAGGAGAGCGCCGGGGAGCCGGACGCGCTGCGCGCCTGGGGCGGGCAGGGCGCCGTACGGCTGCTGGAGCACGACGGGGAGACGGGCACGCTGCTGCTGGAGCGGCTGGACGAGCGGCGGCACCTGTCGGCGGTCGCGGAACGGGACTCGCGCCGGGCGGTCCAGGTGATCGGTGAGCTGCTGGCGCGGCTGACGGCGGTCCCGGCGCCGGCGGGACTGCGCGGGCTCGGCGGGATGGCCGCCGAGATGCTGGACGACGTACCGCAGGCGCTGGGGCGGTTGGCGGACGGGCGGGAGCGGCGGCTGCTCGGGGACTGCGCGGCGGCGCTGGCGGAGGTCGCGGGGGAGCCGGGGGACCGGCTGCTGCACTGGGACCTGCACTACGACAACGTGCTGGCGGGACACCGGGAGCCGTGGCTGGCGATCGACCCGAAGCCGCTGTCCGGCGATCCGGGATTCGAGCTGCTGCCGGCGATCGTGAACAACTTCCGTGCGCAGGAGGTGCGGTGGCGCTTCGACCTGCTGACGGAGGTGGCGGGGCTGGACCGGGACCGGGCGCGGGCGTGGACGCTGGGGCGGGTGGTGCAGAACTGCCTGTGGGACGTCGAGGACGGGGAGGAGCGGCTGGGGGAGGAGCAGGTGGCGGTGGCGGAGGAACTGCTGGGCCGGACCCCCTGACCCAGGACACCTACCGTCCTGGATCGTGCGTAGCGTTCCTTGTCCGTCCGGAGGAGCAGCTACGTCCTGCCCGGGCCGCAGGCGCTGACCCCGGCGGACAAGGTCGCCGCCATCGCGGCGGCGACCGGCCGAGGGCTGCCCGCACGGGCCCACCCCCGGGAAGTTTCCGCCGGTGGGCGCGGCCGCACGCGCCGATGCCTTCCTTCCGGTGTGACCGCCCGGGACACCTGCCCGGGACACCTGCTCGGGACGCCGCCTTAGGGTGCGGAGATGATCCGGAATGCTGAAGTCACCGATGTTCCCGTCATCCAGGCGATGATCCGCGAGCTCGCGGAGTACGAGAAGGTGCCGCACGAGGCGCGTGCGACCGAGGAGCAGCTGCGGGAGGCGCTGTTCGGGGAGCGGCCGGCGGCGTTCGCGCACATCGCGGAATCGGCGGAGGGCGAGGTCGTCGGGTTCTCGGTGTGGTTCCTCAACTTCTCGACGTGGCGCGGGGTGCACGGCATCTACCTGGAGGACCTGTACGTCCGCCCGGGCGCCCGCGGCGGCGGTTACGGCAAGGCGCTGCTGCGGGAGTTGGCGCGGATCTGCGTGGAGCGCGGGTACGGGCGCCTGGAGTGGTCGGTCCTCGACTGGAACGTGCCGGCCGTCGACTTCTACCGGTCGTTGGGAGCGGTGCCCCTGGACGAGTGGACCGTGAACCGCCTGACGGGCGACGCGCTGCGCGAGCTGGGCGGGGCGGAGCGCTCGCGCGGGTGACGGAACGGCCCGCTGTCCTGGGGCCGTTGGCGGGTGGGCGGTGCCGTCAGGGTTCCAGGACGACCTTGCCCGCCGTGGCGCGGGATTCCAGGGCTTGGTGGGCGGCGGCGGCTTCGGCGAGGGGGTGGCGCTGGAGGGCGGGGCGCAGGCGGCCGGTGGCGGCTTCGGCGAGGGCGCGGGATTCCAGGACGCGCAGGGGGTCGGGGGCGCCGACGGCCCGGAGCATGGCGGGGCCGAGGACGTCGCGGGTGGTGATGGAGCGGGCGGTGAGGCCGGCGCGTTCGGCGTCCGTGAGCGCGAGGGGGCCGGCGGACCAGCCGAAGACGAGGTGGAGCGCGCCGGGGGCGAGCAGGCCGAGGGCGGTGCGGGCGGTGTCGCCGCCGACGGAGTCGAAGAGGACGGTGGCGCCGCCCGGGTGTGCGGCGCGTACGGCGTCGGCCCAGCCGGGAGCGGTGTAGTCGAGGGCGAGGTGGGCGCCGTTGGCGGCGGCGAGGGCGGCTTTCGCGGGGCCGCCCGCGAGGGCGATGACGGTGGCGCCGGCGTTCCTGGCGTACTGGACGAGCAGGGTGCCGATGCCGCCCGCGGCGGCGGGGACCATGGCTACGGAGTCGGGGCCGAGGTCGGCGAACTGGAGGATCCCGAGCGTGGTCCGGCCGGTGCCGATCATGGCGACGGCCTGGGCGGGGTCGAGGCCGGGGGGTATGGCGTGCAGGCGGTCGGCATCGGCGACGGCGTACTCGGCGTAGCCGCCGGGGGCGAAGCCGAGGTGGGTGACGACGGGCCTGCCGAGCCAGGCGGGGTCGGTGCCGGGGCCGAGGGCGTCCACGGTGCCGGCGACCTCGCGGCCGGGGATCGTCGGAAGGTCGGGGAGGACGGGGGCGGGGCCCTGGACGCCTTGGCGCAGGGCGGTGTCGAGGAGGTGGACCCCGGCGGCGGCGACGGCGATGCGGACCTGGCCGGGGGCCGGTACGGGGGCGGGGACGGTCTCGCAGGTGAGGTTCTCGGCGGGGCCGAAGGCGTGCAGGCGGATGGCGTTCATGTGCGTCGGCGTGGGCGTAGGCGTGGCTGTGGGTGGGTGCGCGGCCGTGTGCGGGCTCGTGTGCGTGGTCATGGGGTCAGCCTCGGACCTCCAGCGCGGTTGAGGTCAAGGGATTGTCGGTGGTGTGGGCCACGATGGGGCGATGGCGCGCAAAGGGCAGCAGGAGACGGTGAAGGCGGCACGGCGGCCGGAGGTACGGCTGCCGGGGTTGGCGGTGTGGGAGGGCGGTGAGCTGGAGCCCGACGGGGACTACGACGGGCTGGAGTTCGCGGACCTGGACCTGACGGGTCAGGAGGGGGTGGGGGCCCGCTTCATGGACTGCGCGCTGCGGCGCTGCGCGCTGGACGAGGCGGGGCTGGCGAAGGCGCGGTTCCTGGACTCGGTGCTGGACGGGGTCCGGGGGGTGGGGACCGATCTGGCGGGGGCGTCGCTGCGGGACGTGGAGCTGGTGGACGCCCGGCTGGGCGGCGTGCAGATGCACGGGGCCGTGCTGGAGCGGGTGGTCGTGCGCGGGGGCAAGATCGACTACCTGAACCTGCGGGAGGCGCGGCTGCGGGACGTGGTCTTCGAGGGGTGCGTGCTGGTGGAACCGGACTTCGCGGGGGCGGTGCTGGAGCGGGTGGAGTTCCGGGACAGCGTGGTCCGCGGGGCGGACTTCGGCGGGGTGCGGATGTCCGACGTGGACTTGCGGGGCGTGGCGGAGCTGACGCTGGCCCGGGGGTTGGCGGGCCTGGCGGGGGCGGTGATCAGCCCGGCGCAACTGCTGGACCTGGCTCCGGCGATGGCTGCGCAGCTGGGGGTGCGGGTGTTGCCGTAGGCGGGGCCGCCGCTCGGGCTGCGCCCGGGCCCGGCGCGGCTCAGGGACCCGGGGCTCCGCCCCGGACCCCGCGCCTCAAACGCCGGCGGGGCTGGAGGGATCGGGCTCCGCCCTGGGCGTGGCGGTGGGGCTCGGCCGATGGGTCTGGCGCGGCTCAGGGACCTGGGGCTCCGCCCCAGACCCCGCGCCTCAAACGCCGGCGGGGCTGGAGATCGGGCTCCGCCCTGGACCCCGCGCCTCAAACGCCGGCGGGGCTGGAGATCGGACCCCGCGCCTCAAACGCCGGCGGGGCTGGATTTGGCTCGTGTCCGCCCGCGTGTACAGCGCCGTTGCTGCCGCACTCGGCAGGCGGCATCAGCCAGAACCAGCCCCGCCGGCGTTTGAGGCGGGGGCCGGGGCGGAGCCCTGGGCCCGGGGCCGTACCCGGGGGACCGGGGCGAGCCGCCCCGGGAAAACGGCAGGACCCGCGGTAGCGGTTAGGCCGGGACGCGGGGGTAGCGGGCCTGGAGGGTCCAGGTGGCCGGGTTGTCGGCGAGGCCCTCGTGCATGTCGACGAGGTCCGCGATCAGGTCGTGCAGGAAGTCGCGGGCCTCGCGGCGCAGCAGCCGGTGGCTGAAGGTCAGCGGGTCCTCGTCCCCCGGCATCCAGTCGGCCTCGACGTCGACCCAGCCGAAGCGGCGCTCGAAGAGCATCCGGTCCGTGGACTCGGTGAAGTCGATCTCGGCGTACTGGCGGTTCGAGGAGCGGTTGCCGCGCGGGTCCCGGTCGAGCTGCTCGACGATGTCGCACAGCGCCCAGGCGAAGTCCAGTACCGGCACCCATCCCCAGGCTGTGGACACTTCCCGGTCCTTGTCGGTGTCCGCGAGGTAGACGTCCCCGCAGAACAGGTCGTGGCGCAGGGTGTGGACGTCCGCCGAGCGGTAGTCGGTCTGCGGGGGGTCGGGGAAGCGCCGGGAGAGGGAGTAGCCGATGTCGAGCACGTACCCGATGGTGTCACGGGTCCGGGGGCTCCCCCACCCCGGTGGAGCGGGGGCGGGTCAGGACGGCAGGAGGCGCTGTTCCTTGGCGACCGACACGGCGCCGGCGCGGGTGTCGACGCCGAGCTTGTCGTAGATCCGGCCCAGGTGGGTCTTCACGGTGGCCTCGCTGATGAACAGCGCGCGGGCGATGTCGCGGTTGCCGAGGCCACGGGCCAGCTGGCCCAGGATGTCCAGTTCGCGGTCGGTCAGCGTGGGCCGGGTGCCCCGCATGTGGGCCATCACGCGGCTGGCCACCGGCGGGGAGAGCGTGGTGCGGCCCTGCGCGGCCGAGTGGATCGCGGCGAAGAGCTCCTCGGGGCGTTCCGCCTTGAGGAGGTAGCCGGTCGCGCCCGCGCCGATGGCCCGGGTGATGTCCGCGTCGGTGTCGTACGTCGTGAGGACGAGGACGTGCGGCGGGTCGGGGAGGGCGGCGATGCGGCGGGTGGCCTCGACGCCGTCGATGCCCTCGCCCAGCTGGAGGTCCATGAGGACGACGTCGGGGCGGAGTTTGGCGGCCAGGGCGACGGCCTCCTCGCCGCTGCCCGCCTCGCCGAGGACCTCGATGTCGGGCTCGCTGCCCAGCAGGGCCAGGAGGCCGGCGCGCACCACCACGTGGTCGTCGCAGAGCAGGATCGTCGTCATGGGGCCGGCTCCAGGGGGATGGCCGCGGAGAGGACGGTGCCCTCGCCGGGGGTGGATTCGATGGTCAGGGTGCCGCCGAGCTGGCGGACACGGGCCCGCATGGCGGGCAGGCCGTGGCCGCGTTCGGCGGCGCCGGCGCCGGCGCGGGGCTCGGTGAAGCCGTGGCCGTCGTCGGCGATGTCCAGGACGACCTGGTCGCCGAGGAAGCTCAGGGTGAGTGCGGCCGTACGGGCGCCGGAGTGCTCGCGGACGTTGGCCAGCGCGCCCTGGGCGATGCGCAGCAGGGCCGACTGGACGCGGTCGGGGAGCGGGGCCGGGGCGCCTTCGAGGTGGAAGCGGACCTCGGTGTCCGGGCCGGCGTCCAGGGCGCGCAGGGCGTCGGCGAGGCCGGCGCCGTCGGCGAGTTCGGCCGGGGCCAGGTCGTGGACGAGGCGGCGGGCCTCGGCGAGGCCGCGGGCGGCGATGCCGGTGGCGGTACGGACGTGCGCGCGGGCCGTGCCGGGATCGGTGTCCCAGGTGCGGTCGGCGGCCTGGAGCAGCATCTGCTGGCTGGAGAGGTTCTGCGCGAGGGTGTCGTGGATCTCCATGGACAGCCGCTGCCGTTCGGCGAGGGTGCCTTCGCGGCGTTCGGTGGCGGCCAGTTCCCGGCGGGTGCGGATCAGGTCGTCGATCAGTGCGCGCTGGGCCTGGGCCTGGCGCTCCATGTGGACGAAGACGGCGGTGGCGAGGGCGGCGACGGCCGGCGGCGCGAGGAGCAGGTTGGGGTCGAAGGACCCGGCCAGCTTCAGCTGGGCGATGACGACGAAGAGGGTGAGGAGGGCGACGAGGACGATCGCGGCGCGCGGGGGGAGGGTGCGCAGGGCGGTGAAGAAGAGCGGTACGGCGCACCAGGCGAAGCTCGGCGCGAGGACGACGAGGACCACCCAGGTGGTGACGACCAGGCCGAGCCAGATGAGCCGGCCGGGGGGTTGGCGTGTGGCCGTCGCCGTCGCCGTCGCCGTGCCTGTGCCCGTCCCTGTGCCGGGTGGCTGGGGGGTTCCGCCGAGGGCGGGGCCGAGTACGTAGAGCAGGGCCAGGGTGATGCTGAGGGCGATGACCCAGGGGGTGCGGGGTTCGCCGGGGTGGCGGAGGAGGAAGCGGGCCACCGAGGCGCCGAGGAGGAGGAAGAACGCGGTGTGCGCGACGGTGGCCAGGGTGCGGGTGTCTCGGTTCCGCGGGGGCCGGCTCACTGGGTGCTCCTGGGTTGGGGGTGTATGTCCATTCTTGCCGGTTGCCTGCGGCGCGGGCGGGTGGGTGGGCGGGTGCGGCGCCGTTGCCGGGGCTCCGCCCCGGGCCCCGCGCCTCAAGCGCCGGCGGGGCTCAGAGACCTGGGGCTCGGCCCCTGACCCCGCGCCTCAAAGCGCCGGCGGGGCCGGATTGCCTGAGGGGACGGTCTGACCAGCCAATACCGCCGCGTAGCGGTACCGCATCGACCGATCGGTTGACTCCCGGGTCAACCGGTGCGGTGGGCGGGGCGAGCCGGTACGGGGACGGGGTGGCGGGGGGTTCGGGCTCAGGCTGGGAGCAGGGCAGGGAAGGAGCCGGGCCGAGCGGAATCGCCGGTCCGCTCGCCGACCACCGCCCACCCCCGATGCCGTCACCGTGTCACCGTTCTCAGGAGCAGAGATGAACACCCGCACCCGCGTCCTCACCGGTACCGCCCTCGCCGTCGCCCTGGGCGCCGGTGCCTTCGGCGCCGTCAGCGCCAGTGCCACTCCCGCCGCCAACTCCGCTCCGGCCGCGGCCGCCTCGAAGACGGACGACTCGAAGAAGGACGAGGTGAGCGACAAGAACTTCACCACCACGACCCACCTCACCATCGACGCCGCCACCCGCGCCGCCCAGGCCGCGCTGCAGGCCGCCAAGGCCGAGAACCAGAAGGTGACGGTCGCGGTCGTGGACCGCAACGGCAACACCATCGTCACCCTGCGCGGCGACGGCGCGGGTCCGCAGTCCTACGAGTCGGCGCAGCGCAAGGCCTACACCGCCGTGTCCTGGAACGCCCCGACCTCGGTGCTCGTGGGCCGCCTCGCCCAGGCCCCGAACCTGAAGGACATCCCCGGCACCCTGTTCCTCGGCGGCGGCACCCCCGTCCAGGCGAACGGCGCCCCGATCGCAGGCATCGGTGTGGCCGGCGCCCCGAGCGGCGACCTGGACGAGAAGTTCGCCAAGGCCGGAGTCGACGCGCTCGCCAAGTAGTCCTCCGGGCCGGGCGGTCCACCCGCCTAGGATCGAGCGCGTGGACCACCGCGCGCTCTCCCGCCTCGCCGCCCCTGCCGTTGCCGCCCTGCTCGCCCTCACCACGGGGTGTACGGGCGGCACCGTGCACGGGCGGCCGGGTGCGTCGGGGCTGCGCGACCCGTACTTCCCCAAGGCGGGCAACGGCGGCTACCAGGTCGAGCACTACGAGCTGGACCTGGACTACGACCCCGCCGACGGGCGGCTCCGGGGCACGGCGGTGATCACCGCCCGCGCCGAGCAGGGGCTCAGCGCCTTCAACCTCGACCTCAGCGGCCTGAAGGTCGAAGGCGTCACCGTCCAGGGCGAGGCGGCCCGGTACAACCGGACCGGCACCGAGCTGACCGTGCGTCCGGCCGAGGACCTGGAGAGGGGCGAGGTCTTCCGTACGGAGATCGACTACTCCGGCCGGCCGAAGGCCCTCACGGACGCGGACGGCACCAAGGAGGGCTGGATCACCACCGGGGACGGCGCCGTGGGCGTCGGCGAGCCGGTCGGCTCGATGACCTGGTTCCCGGGCAACCACCACCCCAGCGACAAGGCCGCGTACGACATCACGATCACGGTGCCGAAGGGCTACGAGGCCGTGTCGAACGGCGAGTTGCGGGCGCGGACCACGCAGGCCGACGGGGGCACCTCCTTCGCCTGGCACAGCCCGGAGCCGATGGCGAGCTACCTGGCGACCGCGGCCGTCGGCAAGTACCGGGTGGCGACCGGGCGGACGCCGTCCGGGGTGGCCCTGTACAACGCGGTGGCTCCCGGTGAGGCGGAGGCGAGCGCGGCGGACCTCGCGCGGCTGCCGGAGATGGTGGAGTGGGGCGCGGGCCGCTTCGGCCCGTACCCCTTCGGCACCGCCGGGGCGATCGTGCTGCCCGCCGGGACCCTCCAGTACGCGCTGGAGACGCAGACCAAGCCGGTCTTCCCCGGTGCGCCGGGCAGCGAGGAGCTCGTGCTGCACGAGCTCGCCCACCAGTGGTTCGGCAACTCGGTGTCGCCGAAGTCCTGGAAGGACATGTGGCTCAACGAGGGCTTCGCGACGTACGCGGAGTGGCTGTGGACCGAGGACCACGGCGGGACCACGGCGCAGCAGGAGTTCGACGCGTTCCTGGCCGGAGACACCGACGTCGACGAGGCCGCCGACTCCGACTGGGACGCCTTCCCGCCCGCCGACCCGCCCGGTCCCGAGCACATTTCGGGGAACCCGGTGTACTACCGGGGTGCGATGGTGCTGCACCGGATCCGGCAGGAGGTCGGGGACGAGAAGTTCTTCGCCCTGGTGCGCGACTGGGCCGCCGAGCACCGGCACGGGAACGCGAGCACGGCCGACTTCACCGCGTTCGCCGAGGAGCGGACCGGGCACGACCTGAAGAAGGTCTGGGACGTCTGGCTGTACGGGAAGGCCCGCCCCCGCTGAGTCCAGCCCCCGTTGAGTCCCGTCCCCGCTAAGGCCGTTCGGGGGCCAGCGGCTTGCGCAGTACGGTGCACTCGCGGCCCAGCTCGCGGTCCTTGGCCTTGCGCACGACCTGGTAGCCCTGGGCCTGCCAGAACGCGAGCGCCTTGGGGTTGTTGTCCAGTACGGCGAGGCGTACGCCCGTCCGTCCCGCGGCGCGGAAGCGGTCCTCGACCAGGGCGGCCACGGCGCGGCCGTACCCCTCGCGGTGCGCGGTGGCGTCGATGAGCAGCAGGCCGATCCACGGGTCCGGGTCTTCGGCGGCCGGGTCGGGGTGGTGGGCCAGGGTGGCGGCGAGGCCGACGAGCCGGCCGGCGGAGCGGGCCAGGAGGACCTCGGCGCCGTCATGGGCGAGTTCGTCGGCGAGGGAGGCCGCGACCTGTTCGACCGTGATGCGGTCCGGGGCGGGGAAGTCGCCGCTGAGCTCGAAGAACGCGTGGTTCGTCGCGTACAGGGCGGCGATCTCGGTGAGGACCGGACCGGGCAGGGCGCCATCCACGGGGACGAGCGGTTGAAGAATCACCTGTCAAACGGTAGCGAAGCCCCCTCCCTGGACGGTCGGGAGGGGGCTTCGCCGTAAATCCGCCGGTCTCAGGCCTTCATCAGACGTTGACGCCGAAGTCCTGCGCGATGCCGGTGAGGCCGGAGGCGTAGCCCTGGCCGACCGCGCGGAACTTCCACTCGGCGCCGTTGCGGTACAGCTCGCCGAAGACCATGGCGGTCTCGGTCGCCGCGTCCTCGGAGAGGTCGTAGCGGGCGATCTCGGCGCCGCCGGCCTGGTTCACGACGCGGATGTACGCGTTGCGGACCTGGCCGAAGTTCTGGCTGCGGGCCTCGGCGTCGTAGATGGAGACCGGGAAGACGATCTTGTCCACGTCGGCGGGCAGGCCGGCGAGGTTGACGTTGATGGCCTCGTCGTCGCCCGCGCCCTCGCCGGTGCGGTTGTCACCGGTGTGGACGATGGTCTGGTCCGGGGTGGACTTGTTGTTGAAGAAGACGAAGTGGCCTTCCGAGACGACCTTGCCGGTCGGGTTGACCGCGATGGCCGAGGCGTCGAGGTCGAAGTCGACGCCGGTGGTCGTACGGACGTCCCAGCCGAGGCCGACCGTGACGGCAGTGAGGCCCGGGGCCTCCTTCGTGAGCGAGACGTTGCCGCCCTTGGACAGGCTGACAGCCATGGGAATGTCCCTTTCCTCATCCGACATGCACGTACGGCGGTCAAATTACCGCGCACCCCTCTAACGCCACGAGAGGGCGGTCAGGTTCCCGGGGTGAAATCCACGCGGCCGTTTAATGAGGGTGACGCGGCGCGGGCGGGCACGGATCATAGGGGGCATGCCTGGTCCCTATGTCATCCGCGGTTCGGTCGTGCTCCCCGAGGGCGAGCTCGCCTGGCGTTTTTCGCGGTCCTCGGGACCCGGCGGCCAGCACGTGAACACCTCGGACTCGCGCGTGGAGCTGTTGTTCGACGTGGCGGCGACCAAGGCGCTGCCCGAGGTGTGGAAGGCGCGGGCGCTGGAGCGGCTCGCCGCGCGGCTGGTGGACGGGGTGGTGACCGTACGGGCCTCCGAGCACCGCTCGCAGTTCCGCAACCGGGAGATGGCGCTGGTCCGGCTGGCCTCGCTGCTGGCCGAGGCGACGGCCCCGCCGCCGAAGCCGCGCAGGGCGACGAAGATCCCGCGGGGGATCAACGAGCGGCGGCTGCGCGAGAAGAAGGCGCGGGCCGATACCAAGCGCGGCCGCACCGGCCGCGACTGGTAGTCCACGCGCGACGGGTGGTCCACGCGGGACGGGTGGTCCATGCGGGACGAGTAGCGCACGCGCGACGGGTGGCCCCGCGCGAGCGGAGTACCTCAGGCGCCCAGGTGCCGGTAGCGGCCGCGGAAGTACGCCAGCGGCTGTCCGTCGGGGGAGGGCAGGCCGGCCGTCAGGACGCGGCCGATCACCAGCGTGTGGTCCCCCGCCTCGACGCGGTTCTCCGTACGGCATTCGAGGGTGGCCAGCGCGCCGCTCAGCAGCGGGGCGCCGGAGGCTTCGCCGCGTACGTAGGGGAGGTCGGCGAAGAGCAGCCGGTCGCTGATCCGGCCCTTCATGGCGAACCGGCCGGCGATCTGGAGCTGGTGGTCGGTAAGGAGCGAGACCGCCCACAGCGGCTGCTCCGCCAGCAGGTCGTCCATCCGGGAGCCCTCGCGCAGGCTCACCAGCACCAGCGGCGGGTCCAGGGACACCGACATGAAGGCGGTGGCCGTCATCCCGACGTCCTCGCCGCGCGGTCCGTCCGCCGCCAGAGGGGCCTCGTGCGCGGTGATCAGGCACACGCCCGCCGCCAGCCGGGACATGGCCGCCCGGAACTCTTCGTTGCTCACTCCCTCAGCATGGGGGCTGGAGCGGGGCACGGTGGGTGCGGGGGTCGGCACCGGGGGCGGCGCGTGGGCCGCTAGGGGGGTCGCTACGGGAGTCGTGTTCAGCACCCTCCGAACGCTAATCCCGCCTCCCCGCGCGCACATCGGGCGCTGGTCCCAGTCGCGTCCCCGCCCCTTGTCCTAGGCCCCGGGCGTATCGTTTGCTCGCGGGAACGAAGGGGGAGGCGCTCCCCGTCGTCACCGCCTCGCATTGCGCTCATATTCATCTCATGTGACTTAAGTCACAGAGAGCAAGATTTGTTGACCCTGTGTACCTGCCGCACAGCTCACTGTGATTCAGTGGACGGCACACCGCAACGAAACGACGATGACAAACCTGGAGTTGCTGTCGAGGTCTCGGGGAGAGCGAGCAATGGAGACCGAGTCGGAGCCGTACGTCCGTCTTGCGACCCTGCGGCAGCTGCACCGGGTGGTGGCCGAGCTCAATACGGCCCGGAGCCTGGCGGACACTCTGCAGACCGTCGTGGACGGCATCGTCGTGGGCCTCGGCTACGAACTCGCCTGTGTCAACCTCGTACGCCCGGACGGTGATCTCGTCGTCGCCGCCTTCGCCGGCGACCCCGCCGCGGAGGCCCTCATCACGGGCCGCGTCGGCTCCCGCGCCTCCTGGGAACGCCGCCTGACGATGGGTGAGAACTGGGACGGGCTCCGCTTCATCCCGCACACCGAGGGCTGGGTCCTCATGGAGGACGACGTCCCCCAGTGGCACACGGACGGCCCCGAACCGCGGTTCGAGGACGAGTGGCACCCCGAGGACCGGCTCTATGCCCCCATGTATGCGTCCGGCGGGGAACTTCTGGGTGTCATTTCGGTGGACAGACCGCGCAACGGGCGCCGGCCCGGCGCCTGGGGCCGCGAAGCGCTCCAGATGTACGCCTTCCAGGCAGCCATTGCGATCAGCAACGCCAGACTCCGCGCGAACATGCAGCGGGCCCTGGTCCGCCTCGAGCGCGAGCAGCAGGCGCTGCGCGCCAGCGAGGAGTCCTTCCGCCAGGCCTTCGAGTACGCGCCGAGCGGCATGGCCATCGCCGAGATGGGCGGGGACCAGCACGGCCGGCTGCTGCGGACCAACGACGCGCTGTGCCGGCTGCTGGGCCGCCCGGCCTCCGTCCTGCGCCGCTACTCCTTCTCCGACCTGGTCCACCCCGAGGACATCGGGACCCTGCTGCGGACCTCCGCCGAGGGCGGGCGCGCCGAGCTGCGCCTGGGCCGGCGCGACGGCACGTATGTATGGGTCTCGCTGCGCAACTCCGTGGTCGCCGACGCCGCCGACGGGCCGCGGTTCCTGCTCACGCACGTCGAGGACATCGAGGAGCGCAAGCGCCACGAGCTCCAGCTCGCCCACCGGGCCAGCCACGACTCGCTGACCGGGCTGCCCAACAGCGCCGAGCTGCGGGCCCGGCTCGGCGCCCGGCTGTGCCGCAGACCGCAGTCCGTACGGGCCACCGCGGTCGAGGCCCTGGACGCGGCCTACGAGGGGCGCGACGGGCACGAGGTGCGGGTGGGGGCAGGTGGTGGTGCCGGCGAGCACGGCTTTCGGCCCGACGGCCCCGGCCCCGGACCCGGCCACGATCCCGCCCACGGCTCGGGCTACGGTCCCGGACCCGGCCCCGACCGTTACGGCGCGCCCGAATCCTTCGAGTTCCCCGGGGCGGTGCCCGCCCAGGCGGACGGCCCGTACGAGCACCACGTGCACACCGTGGCGCCCGCGACCGACGTCGACGACGGGACGAAGGGGCTCGCGGTGCTCTTCTGCGACCTCGACGGCTTCAAGTCGATCAACGACCGGTTCGGGCACCACACGGGTGACGCGGTCCTCATCGAGGTGGCCCGGCGGCTGACGAGGGGCGTCAGGGACGGTGACACCGTCGCTCGGCTGGGTGGTGACGAATTCGTCGTCCTCGCCGACGGACTCGGTGCCGCGGACGCCGCCGATCTCGCCGTCCGGCTGCGCAACGCGATCATCCCGCCGATCCGCGTGGACGGCCGCGCGGTCCGTGTCGGGGCCAGTTTCGGCATCGGCTGGGCCAGCTGCGGCATGTCGGCGGACGAGGTGCTGCGCTCCGCCGACCAGCGCATGTACATCGAGAAAAGGTCCCGTTCCAAGGCCCACCGCCGGGCCGGTTGAGGCGATCGGCCGCTCGTGGGTGCACGTGTTCGGGGTAGGCTCCCGGGGGTGCGAAAGGAGTGACCTGCGATGACGACGCCCGCGAACAACGGCCCGCACGGTGGGGCGAACAAGCCCGAGGACGACGATCCGTTCGGCTATCTCTACGCGGACGGCCAGGCCGCCGGAGCCACACCGCCCGGTCAGGGCGGCGGATACGGCTACCCCGGCCCGACGGGCAGCGGTCAGCCGGGTGCACAGCCGGGCGTTCCGCGTACCTCGCACCACCAGGTGCGCACGGTCGGCGACCGCCGCAACGGCGGCGGCCAGCGCGGCCCCGTGCCCCAGCAGCAGGGCCCCGCGCAGCAGCCTCCGTACCAGGCGCAGTACCAGGCTCCGGAGGCACTCCAGGCGGGCGGTTACGGTGTCCCGCCGCAGCAGCAGCCCCCGCAGCACCAGACGCAGACGACCTCGCACTCCGGCGGCCACGGCGGCCACGGCGGCGGTGGCGGCTCGAGCCGCAAGGGCCTGCTGATCGCGGCCGTCGCGGTGGTCGGCGCGGTCGTGATCGGCATCGGCGCGGCCCTGGCGTTCGGCGACAAGGGCAAGGACAAGGCCGGCGACAGCGCGGGGACGGGCCAGCAGTCGTCCGCCCCGAAGAACCCGTCGAGCCCGCCCCCGAGCTCCGCGCAGCCCTCGGAGGCCGCGCTGCCGAAGGCCGACTTCGCGGGCGCCGGCATGTCCCTCACGGGCGGCGCGATGCTGCAGAACACCGTGCCGGGTGCGAAGAGCGCCGGCGGCCAGTACGTGGGCGGCCTGAACGCGGTCGGCGCCGCGGCGACGTGGACGCTCGACGTGCCGAAGGCCGGCGGCTACAAGCTGAAGATGACCTACGGGGTGCCGGGCAAGGACGCCAACACCACGTTGACCGTCAACGGCGAGGCGCAGAGCCGGCCGGTCAACATGAAGAACTTCTCCAAGGCCGCCGAGGGCGACTGGGCCAAGGGCTGGACCAACACGTACTCGATCGTGCAGCTCAAGCAGGGATCGAACACGATCAAGATCTCGTGCGAGGCGGGCAACCAGTGCGAGGTCGCCCTCGACCAGCTCTGGCTCGAGAAGGAGTGAGGCCCTAGTCGGCCTGAGTGACCTTCACCGAC
This sequence comes from Streptomyces sp. cmx-11-4, assembly GCA_049998195.1. Lineage (GTDB taxonomy): Bacteria > Actinomycetota > Actinomycetes > Streptomycetales > Streptomycetaceae > Streptomyces. The sequence continues at coordinate 117,165 of JAEBET010000014.1, read as the reverse complement.
CCCCGTACCTCCTCGTAGGTGCGGGGGTCGAACTCTCCCGCCGCCGGGGCGTGGACCGTGGCCGCCGAGAGGGCGACCGCGCGGGTCAGCCGCTCGGGCCAGTCCAGGCCCTCGGCCAGGGCCGACAGCAGTCCTGCGACGGCGGAGTCGCCGGCCCCGGTGGGGTTGCCGGTCAGGGCGCGCGGCGGGGCCGCCCGCCAGGCGCCCTCGGGGGTGGCGGCCAGCAGGCCGTCCGGGCCGAGCGAGGTGACCACGGCGTGGGCGCCCCGGCGGCGTGCGTCGCGGGTGGCGGGCAGCGGTTCGCGCGATCCGGTCAGCTCGGCGAGCTCGGCGGCGTTCGGCTTGATGATCTCGGGGCGGGCGGCGACACCGCGGCGCAGGGCTTCGCCGCTGGTGTCCAGCAGGACCGGGACCCCGGCCGCGCGGGCGGCCCGTACGAGCACCGCGTACGCGCCCACCGGCACGCCGGGCGGCAGGCTGCCGCACAGGGCCACGGCGCGGGCCCCGCCCGCCAGGAGGTCCTCGTACCGGTCCAGGAAGCGGGACCACTCCGCGGCCGTGATCAGCGGGCCCGGCTCGTTGAACTGCGTGGTGTCGCCGGAGGCCTCGTCGACCACGGCGACGGTGCGGCGGGTGGTGCCCGCGCAGGGGGCCAGGGCGTCCACCACGCCGGGGGACCGCGCGAGCAGTTCCCGTACGACGGCGCCGACCGGCCCGCCCGCGAAGCCCGTCGCGGTCACCTCGTGGCCGAGGGCGGCCAGGACCCGGGCCACGTTGATCCCCTTGCCGCCGGGGCGCTCGGAGACGTCGGCGACCCGGTGCGAGGCGTGCGGGAGCAGCCGCGGCACGCGGTACGTGACGTCGAGCGCGGTGTTGAGCGTGACGGTCAGGATCATTGGGCTCCCCCGGGTCTGGTGCTGCCGGGATCATGCCAAAGAGAATGCGGTCGGCCCAGTCCTGCGGGCCGACCGCTTGCCGTCTACAGCCGGTTGGCCGTCAGACGCCCCGCCGCGCGGGCGGGCTGACGATCCATTCGCCGCGCCGCATGACGCCCCGGACGTCGAACTCGGCGTCCAGGACGACGAGGTCGGCGTACTTGCCGGGCTCCAGCGAGCCGATCTCGTCGTAGAGGCCGATCAGCTTGGCCGGGTTGGCGGAGATCGCCTGGACCACGGACTCCACGGGCAGCTTGTCGACGGTGACCGAGCGCTTGAAGGCGGTGTCCAGGGTCAGCGTCGAGCCGGCGATGGAGCCGCCCTCGACGAGCCGGGCCACGCCGTCCTTGACCTCGACCTCGAGCGGGCCGAGGTGGTAGGTCCCGTCGCCGAAGCCGGCCGCGTCCATCGCGTCGGTGATCAGGGCCACGCGGTGGGCGCCCGCGTGGTGGAAGGCGAGTTCCAGCGCCGCCGGGTGCAGGTGGGTGCCGTCGTTGATCAGCTCGACGGTGATCCGCTCGTCCTCCAGCAGCGCGGCGATCGGACCGGGTTCGCGGTGCGCGAGGCCCGGCATCGCGTTGAAGAGGTGGGTGGCCACGGTGGCGCCCGCGTCGATGGCGGCGCGCGTCTGCTCGTACGTGGCGTCCGTGTGCCCGATCGCGGCGATGACGCCGTGCTCGGCCAGCAGCCGTACGGAGTCCAGGCCGCCCGGGAGTTCGGTGGCGAGGGTGAACATGCGGGCGGCGCCGTGCGCGGCGTCGATCAGCTTGCGGACTTCGGCCGGGTCGGGGTCGCGGAGCAGTTCCGCCTTGTGGGCGCCCTTGCGGCAGGCGTTGATGAACGGGCCTTCGAAGTGGATGCCGGCGATCTCGCCCTGCTGGGTGAGTTCGGCGAGCAGCCCGGCGCGGCGGGCCAGTTCGTCCAGGTCCCCGGTGACGGTGGAGGCGACCAGGGTGGTGGTGCCGTGCTCGCGGTGGGTGCGGACGCCCCTCAGGACCTCCTCGGCGGTGCCGGAGGTGAACGAGGCGCCGCCGCCGCCGTGGTTGTGCATGTCGACGAAGCCGGGGACGATCCAGTGCCCGGACAGGTCCACGACCCGCGCGCCCTCCGGGGCACTGCCGGCGATGCGGTCGCCGTCGACGATGACCCGGCCGTTGGCCACGGTTCCGGTGGGCAGCACCACCCTGGCGCCGGAGAGAACAGTGCTGTGCGCGCTTCCGGACATCAGGCAGGTACCTCCGTGGCGATTAGGTCCCAGGCGAGCAGCCCTGCGCCCAGGCATCCGGCGGTGTCCCCGAGGGCCGCCGGAACGATGTGGGGCAGCCGCTGGAACGTCACGCGCTCCTCGACGGCCGCCCGTAGGGGTGTGAACAGGGTTTCCCCCGCCTCCGCCAGCCCGCCACCGATGATCAGAGTGCGCGGGTCCAGCAGGGTGATCGCGGTGACCAGGCCGTCGGCGAGGGCGCCGATGGCGGCCAGCCACACCTCGCGGGCGCGTTCGTCGCCGGATTCGACGGCCTTGGCGCAGTCAGCCGCATCAGCCTCGGGTTCGCCGCTGGCGGCGGCCCAGGCGCGGGAGACGGCGGAGGCGGAGGCGAGCGTCTCCAGGCAGCCGTACTGGCCGCAGCCGCAGGCGGGGCCGCCGGGGCGGACCACGATGTGGCCGATCTCGCCCGCGTAGCCGTGGGCCCCGGCCTCGATGCGGCCGGCGATGCCGATGGCTCCGGCGATGCCGGTGCCCAGCGGCACGAAGAGGAAGCGGTCGGCGCCCCGGCCCGCGCCGATGCGGCCTTCGGCGAGGCCGCCCGTGCGCACGTCGTGGCCGAGGGCCACCGGGATGCCGCCGAGCCGGCTGCTGAGCAGTGCCCGCATCGGTACGTCGCGCCAGCCCAGGTTGGCCGCGTAGACGGCGATCCCGTTCTCGGCGTCGACGATGCCGGGTACGGCGACTCCGGCGGCCGAGGCGGCCTGTCCGCAGCGCTCCCGGCCGAGGGCGAGCAGCTCGGCGGCGAAGTCGTGGATCGTCTCGACGACGGCGTCGGCGCCCCGCTCGCGGCCGGTGGCGCGGCGCGCCTCGTGGAGCAGGGTGCCGTCGGCGGCGACCAGGGCGGCCTTCATCCCGGTGCCGCCCACATCGAGGGCGATGACGTGTTTCACGGGTTTCACAGGGGACAGTCTCGCGTGCTTCACGGGGAAAGGTCTAGTCCATTGAGGGGGATTGTTGAGTGGCCATACAAATTCGGGACCAAGGATGTGGACCAGCGGCCAAAGTGGTGTAGACCTTACGTGGATCGTACGTACAACAAGGGGTGGAACGAGAACTGTGAACCGCCGATACCTGCGCCTGGCCGCGTCCGGCGCCGCACTGTGTCTGACTGCCGTGACGCTGACCGGCTGCGGAGCCGTCGGCGGACTCACCGGGGACAACGAGGTGACCCTGCGGGTCGTGGCGGCCGAGTACGGGGACAATCCGCAGAACTCGTCGGCCACCTACTGGAAGACGCTCGCCGAGGACTTCGAGAAGACCAACCCGGGGATCAACGTCGAGGTCAGCGTCTACTCCTGGTCCGAGGTCGACGCCAAGGTCGCCGAGATGGTCAAGGCGGGCAAGGCGCCCGACATCGCGCAGATCGGCGCCTACGCCGACTACGCGGAGGCGGGCAAGCTCTACACGGCGGACGAGCTGCTCTCCGTGAAGACCGAGGCCGACTTCCTCGGGCCGCTCGCCGACGCGGGCAAGGTCAAGCGGATCCAGTACGGCCTGCCCTTCGTGGCCAGCACCCGGCTGCTCTTCTACAACGAGAAGCTGCTGGCCGACGCCGGGGTCATCGCGAAGGACGCCAAGAACGGCTGGCAGCCCAAGAGCTGGACGGAGCTGGAGGCGGCCGCGAAGAAGCTCAAGGGCGCGGGCGTCCCCACCCCCTTCGCGCTGCCGCTGGGCCGCGAGGAGGCCCAGGCGGAGACGATGATGTGGATGCTGTCGGGCGGCGGCGGCTACACCGACAACGAAGAGCAGTACTCGATCGACTCCACCGAGAACGTCAAGGCGCTGGAGTTCCTCCGGGACAAGATGGTCGGCCAGGGCCTGACCGGGTCCGTCGAACCGGGCAAGCTGGACCGGCAGGCCGCCTTCGACGCCTTCACGCGGGGCGAGGTCGGCATGCTCAACGGCCACCCGACGCTGATCAAGCAGGCGGCCGGCAAGGGTGTGAAGTTCGGCATGGTCACCATGCCCACCGCCGACGGCACCGAGCACTCGGCGATGGGCGTCGCCGACTGGGTGATGGCCTTCAAGAACGGCCACCGCAAGGAGTCCGGGAAGTTCCTGGACCACCTGTACGAGGCGAAGAACGTGACCGCCTTCACCACCATGTACGACCTGCTCCCGGTCACCACCACCGGCTACCGGGCCGCGCAGAGCGGTACGGCGGGCGGGGCCGCTCCGCAGCTGAAGACCTTCCTCGACGCCCTGCCGTCCTCGCGGCTCTACCCGGTGGGCAAGAAGTCCTGGGCGGGCGTCAGCGAGGACATCAAGCAGAACATCGGCAAGGCCGTCGAGCCGGGCGGACAGCCGGTGAAGGTGCTGGAGGAGATCGCGACGAAGGCGCGGGCGGCCGACCCGCGCTGAGCGGGGGCGGGGCGGGGGCCGGGCCGGGACCGGGCCGGGGTCGCGCCGGGGTCGCGCCGGGGCGGGCCGGGACCGGGCCGGGCCGGTGTCGGTGGGCGGCGTTAATCTGGCGGTATGACGGACGACGGGCGGTTGACGGCCACGGAGGCCGCGGTGCTCGCGTACGAGGGACGCACCTGGCCCGGGCCCGGGGCCAAGGAGCGGGCGATACGGGAAGGGCTGGGGATGACCCCGGTCCGCTACTACCAGCTGCTCAACGTGCTGATGGACGATCCCCGCGCGCTGGCCCACGCCCCGGGCACGGTCAACCGCCTGCGCCGCATCCGCGAGGCCCAGCGGGCCAGACGGTAGCCGGGCGGCCCCCGGACGGCGACGTGGCCCGCGCCATAGCCGTCGCCCGGCGCGGCCGTTAGGGTCGTCCGTATGGGGAGCCATCCGCACGACTTGCCGATGCCCGTGACCGCAGCCGGACGCGAGGGACTCGATGCCCTGCTCCGCGCACCCCGCCGTTCCGTGGTCGCCCTGGATTTCGACGGCACCCTCGCCGAGATCGTCCCCGACCCGGACCAGGCGCGGGCCGATCCCGGAGCCGTACCCGCCCTGGCCGCGCTGGCCCCCGAGGTGGCCTCCGTCGCCGTGATCACCGGCCGGCCGGCGAGCGTCGCCGTCCGCTACGGAGGCTTCGCAGGGGTCCCCGGACTGGAACACCTCGTCGTCCTCGGCCACTACGGGGCCGAGCGCTGGGACGCCGTCAGCGGGATCGTGCACGCCCCCGCCGAGCACCCCGGGGTGGCGGCGGTCCGGGCGGAGCTGCCCGGCTTCCTGGACTCCATCGGGGCCTGGCGGGGCACCTGGATCGAGGAGAAGGGCCGGGCGCTGGCCGTGCACACGCGGCGCGCCGAGGACCCGGAGGCGGCCTTCGCGGCCCTGCGCGAACCGCTGGCCGAGTTGGCGGCGCGGCACGGGCTGATGGTGGAGCCCGGCCGGGCGGTCCTGGAACTGCGCCCCCCGGGGATGGACAAGGGCGTCGCCCTCACGGAATTCCTTGCGGAGACGGGCGCGGAGGCGGTGCTGTACGCGGGCGACGACCTGGGCGACCTGGCCGCGTACTCGGCGGTCGAGAAGCGGCGGGCCGACGGGTTGCCGGGGTTGCTGGTGTGCAGCGGCTCCGCGGAGGTGCCGGAGCTGGCCTCCCGAGCCGACCTGGTCCTCCCCGGACCTGCCGCGGTCGTCACCTTCCTCGCCGCCCTGGCCGCGGCCCTGCGTCCCTGACCTGCGGCCCGCCGCCGCTGTCAGGGGCTCCGCCCCCGAACCCCCGCGCCTCAAACGCCGGCGGGGCTGGGTTTGCCTCGGCGGGGCTGGGTTTGGCCCTGGGGCGGGGCTGGATTTCCCGCTGCGCGGCAGCCCAGCCCTCCGGGCTCAGATTGAGCCGGGCGACGCGCTCTCGTGCGGACGCCGGCAGATTTCAGCCCCGCCGGCGTTTGAGGCGCGGGGTCTGGGGCGGAGCCCCAGCAGCGGACCCGCAGGCCGAGTCCCTGCGGCGGAGCCAAGCCGTGGATCCGCAGGCGGAGCCGAAGCCGCGGAGCCAAGCCGTGGATCCGCAGGCGGAGCCGAAGCCGCGGAGCCCCAGGAGGCCGGACGCAGGTCAGGCGCGCAAGGCGGAGAGTTGCGCCTCGAACCAGGCCGCCGGGGGGAGGGCCGTCGCGGCGGTGGCCAGGCGCTTCGTGCGCTCCGCGCGCTCCGGCTCCGGCAGGGACAGCGCCGCGTGCAAGGCGGAGGCCGTCTCCGTGACGTCGTACGGATTCACCGTCAGCGCGTCCCCCCGCAGCTCCTCGTACGCCCCCGCCCCCCGCGACAGCACCAGCACGCACCCCGCCTCCGACACCACCGGAATCTCCTTCGCCACCAGGTTCATCCCGTCCCGCACGGGATTCACCAGCGCCACGTCCGCCATCCGGTAGGCCGCCAGCGACCGCGCGAAGTCGTCCTGCACGGACACCAGCACCGGCTGCCAGTCCGCCGTCCCGAACTCCTCGTTCACCTCCGCCGCCAGCTCCCGCACGGCCTGCGTGTAGTCCCGGTACACCTTCAGGTCCTGCCGCGACGGATAGGCGGACGCCAGGTGCACCACCCGGCCCCGCCACTCGGGATGCGCCGTCAGCAGCTCCCGGTACGCCAGCAGGCCCCGCAGGATGTTCTTCGACAGCTCCGTCCGGTCCACCCGGACGATCGACTTGCGGTCCCCGACCTCCGCCCGCAGCTGCGCCAGCTTGTCGTCCACCTCCGGCCGATGGGCCAGCGCCCGCAGCTCGTCCGCGTCCACGCCCAGCGGGAACACCGCCACGTTCCCCCGGCCCGCGCCGTCCAGGAAGGCGGCCGCCCAGGCCCCGGTGTGGAAGCCCACCACGTCCGCGCCGAGCATTCCGTCGAGCAGCTGCTCCCGGACGTCGTCCGGGAGCATGGACAGGTACTCCTTCGACGCCCACGGCGTGTGCGTGAAGTGCGCGATCCGCAGGTCCGGCCGCAGCGCGCGCAGCGCGCCCGGGACCAGTGCCAGGTGGTAGTCCTGCACCAGGACGCACGCGCCCTCCGCCGCCTCCTCGGCCAGAGCCTCCGCGAACGCCTGGTTGTAGGCGACGTACGACGCCCAGTGCCGCCGGAACCGCGCGTCGAACACGGGCTCGCGCGGGACGTCGTACAGGTGGTGGTGGGTGAACCACAGCACCGAGTTCGCGATGCCGTTGTACGCGTCGTCGTACATCGTGGGATCGATGTCCAGCATCCGGACGCCGGGCTCCGAGACGCCCCGGCGGACCGCCTCCCGGTCCGCGTCCGACAGTGCCGCGCAGATCCACAGCGCGTCCGGCTGCCGCGCCAGCGCCGCGGAGAGGCCGGAGACGAGGCCGCCCCCGCCGCGCCGGGCGCTGAGCGTGCCGTCCGTGTCGAGGGTGTACGAGAGCGGGCCGCGGTTGGCGGCGACGAGTACCTGAGATGCAGCCATGTCGCGAACCTAGCCCGGTCCGGCCTCGCGCAAACTTCCGAAGCCGTCAGGCCGCGCGCCGCTGGGCGTACTCCTCGACGTCCAGCATCGGCGACCGCTCCTCGGTGTCCACCGGGTACGTGCGCGGCACGAACCCGCCCGGCCCCCGCTCGAACTGCGTCAGCTCCGGCCGTACGTGGGGGTACCCCCAGCGGTAGCCGGGGGAGTGCCCGCGCGCGAGCCGCAGCTGCGCGGTGCGGTAGATCGCCGCGGCCATCCGGCCCAGCGCCTGCCCGTCCTGATGGCGGTGGAGCCGTACGCCCACGTCCACCTGGGCCAGCGCGTCCAGCCCGACCGTGTGCAGCGCGTCCACCAGCAGGCCCAGCTCGACGCCGTACCCGACGGGGAAGGGCAGGCGTTCCAGCAGGGAGCGGCGTACGGCGTACTCGCCGCCCAGCGGCTGGACGAAGCCGGCCAGCTGCGGCCAGTGCAGGTTGAGCAGCGGGCGGGCGACGAGCTCGGTGACCCGGCCGCCCTGGCCGGGGGCGTCACCCAGCGGGCGGTCGTACATCGCCTTCACGAACTGCACGTCCGGCTCGGTCAGCAGCGGCCCCACGATCCCGGAGACGAAGGCGGCCGAGAAGTCCCGCAGATCCGCGTCGACGAAGCACACGATGTCCCCGGTGGTGGCCAGCAGGGAGCGCCACAGCACCTCGCCCTTGCCGGGCAGCGCCGGGATCCTCGGCAGGATGTCGTCCCGGTGCACCACGTATGCGCCGGCCTTCGCCGCGACTTCGGCTGTAGCGTCGCTGGAGCCCGAGTCGATCACGACCAGCTCGTCCACCAGGGGGACCGGCAGTCCCTCGATCAGCTCGCGCCGGATCACCTCGACGATCGCGCCGACCGTCGCCTCCTCGTCGAGTGCCGGCAGCACCACGCTGACCGTGGCCCCAGCTGCCCGTTTGCGTTCAAGCAACTGGTCGAGCGGTCGGTCGGCGGCGGACCAGGAGCGGTCGGCCAGCCAGCGCTCCACCTCTTCCAGCACTCTGAGCACTCCCTGCGGCTTGGTCGGATTGACCGATAAGTGATCCATCTCGCGGTTCGGACGGCTGTCTCAACCGCCCGGACCTTCCGTTACAGTCTTGAACAACGCGCAGGACCGCCGCATGCCGGGGGGCCTCGCGTACAAACGCACCGGCGCGCCATAGAGCGCGTGTGCCGGTGCCATACCGCTCATCCAGAGGGGCAGAGGGACACGGCCCGTTGAAGCCCCGGCAACCCTCCAGTCGGTTCTCGCGATGCGACACGCATCCTGCGGGGCCCCGGCTAGGGAAGGTGCCAATTCCGTCTCATGGCGAAGTGCGCCATGGGGAAGATGAGGAGAAAGGGCCTCGCCATCATGGCTGCACAGACTGCTTCCACCTCTGTCGATCTCGGACCTGCCACCGCGCTTTCCTGTCGCGAGTGCGGTACCCGTTTCGAACTCGGACCCCTCTTCGCGTGTGCCGAGTGCTTCGGGCCTCTGGAAGTCGCCTACGACCTCCCCACCGGCGACCCGGCCGCCCTGCGCGCGGCGATCGAGGCCGGCCCGAACAACATCTGGCGCTACGCGCCGCTGCTGCCGGTCCCCGCGGACGTGGCTTCCAAGCCCAGCCTGAACCCGGGCTTCACCAAGCTCGTGGACGCGGCCAACCTGGCCAAGGAACTCGGCGTCACCGGCAAGCTCTACGTCAAGGACGACTCCGGCAACCCGACGCACTCCTTCAAGGACCGCGTCGTGGCCATCGCCGTCGAGGCGGCCCGCGCCTTCGGCTTCACCACCCTGTCCTGCTCCTCCACCGGCAACCTCGCCGGCGCCGTCGGCGCCGCGGCCGCCCGGGCCGGTTTCCGCTCCTGCGTGTTCATCCCGCACGACCTCGAGCAGGGCAAGGTCGTCATGGCCGGTGTCTACGGTGGCGACCTCGTCGGCATCGAGGGCAACTACGACGACGTGAACCGCTTCTGCTCCGAGCTCATCGGCGACCCGCTGGGCGAGGGCTGGGGCTTCGTCAACGTCAACCTGCGCCCGTACTACGGCGAGGGCTCCAAGACCCTGGCCTACGAGATCTGCGAGCAGCTCGGCTGGCAGCTGCCCGACCAGATCGTGATCCCGATCGCGTCCGGCTCGCAGCTGACGAAGATCGACAAGGGCCTGCAGGAGCTGATCAAGCTCGGCCTCGTCGAGGACAAGCCGTACAAGATCTTCGGCGCCCAGGCCGAGGGCTGTTCCCCGGTCTCGTCCGCCTTCAAGGCCGGTCACGACGTGGTCCGCCCGCAGAAGCCGAACACCATCGCCAAGTCGCTGGCCATCGGCAACCCGGCGGACGGCCCGTACGTCCTGGACATCGCGCGGCGCACCGGCGGCTTCGTCGAGGACGTCACCGACGAGCAGGTCGTCGAGGCCATCAAGATCCTCGCGCAGACCGAGGGCATCTTCGCCGAGACCGCGGGCGGCGTGACCGTCGGCGTCACGAAGAAGCTCATCGAGAACGGGCAGCTCGACCCGGCGCTGACCACCGTCGTCCTGAACACCGGAGACGGCCTCAAGACCCTGGAGGCGGTGGCCGAGGACAGCGGCCAGACCGCCACCATCCGCCCGAGCCTGGACGCGTTCCGCGCCGCCGGCCTGGTCTGACCCTTACTCCTGTACTACCGGAAAGGCAGTAGCGCCATGAGCGTCAACGTCCGCATCCCCACCATCCTGCGCACCTACACCGGCGGTCAGGCCGAGGTCCCGGCCGAGGGCACCACCCTGGCCGAGGTCATCGAGTCCCTGGAGAAGAGCCACCCGGGCATCGCCGCGCGCGTCCTGGACGACCAGGGCAAGCTGCGCCGCTTCGTCAACGTCTACGTGAACGACGACGACGTGCGCTTCGAGGGCGGGCTGCAGGCGGTGACGCCGGACGGCGCGGGCGTCTCGATCATTCCCGCCGTCGCCGGAGGCTGACCAGACCGGCACAGTGCCGGAAGCTGACACGCGAAACCGTAATTACCCCCTCCGTTAATAAGTGGAGGGGGTAATTCTGTTTGATTGGGCGCGGTAGAGTTGGGGAAGTCCCCTCCGCTGATCTTGCCCGCCGCATATGAACGGCTCGCGCCAGGGTCGACATTGGGTCAATGTGCAAGTGCGGTATGGGGCTTTGGCGAGATATGCCGGGCCCGAGTTGCCCTGGAATATGCCAGATTTTCACTCTATTTCTGTGTTTCCCCGTGTCCAGAATTCTCGTCGGATTGACCTGTTGCAGACAGCACCGGCGCGGATACATTCAGCCTCGGTCGACGCGTTCCGACGCAAGTGATGACCCGGGATCGCGAAGTGCGTTCCTGCGCAAGGGCCAGTAATAGGGGAGTTAGGCATGGCTCAGGGCACCGTCAAGTGGTTCAACGCGGAGAAGGGCTACGGCTTCATCGCGGTCGACGGTGGTGCGGATGTGTTCGTCCACTACAGCGCCATCCAGATGGACGGGTACCGCACCCTTGAAGAGGGTCAGCGGGTCGAGTTCGAGATCTCGCAGGGCCAGAAGGGTCCGCAGGCGGACATGGTCAAGCTCGCACTCGGCTAGTCCCGGCGCGATCGACCGCCCACGCGTACAGGAGGGGCCCACATCCCGGACACGGGATGTGGGCCCCTCGCGTGTCGCCGGTGCGTTCACCGGGGTGTTCGCCCAAGCCGCTTGCACTCGCGGGGGTCGAGTGCTAATCATTGGCGTTAGCACTCTCGGGTTGAGAGTGCTACTAACGAGGACCGGGTCGGTGAGGCCCGCAGGGTTCGGCGGGAAGGAACCGCCGGGCACGCAGGCCGTCCGTCGCGGGCGCGGGCGCGGTCCTGGGAGCAATCCACCGCTGTCCGGGAGGACCACTTCAGATGGCCAAGATCATTGCGTTCAACGAGGAGGCCCGGCGCGGTCTCGAGCGTGGGATGAACCAGCTCGCCGACGCCGTCAAGGTCACCCTTGGCCCCAAGGGTCGCAACGTCGTCCTTGAGAAGAAGTGGGGCGCCCCCACGATCACCAACGATGGTGTCTCCATCGCCAAGGAGATCGAGCTCGAGGACCCGTACGAGAAGATCGGCGCCGAGCTGGTCAAGGAAGTCGCCAAGAAGACGGACGACGTCGCCGGCGACGGTACGACCACCGCCACCGTGCTCGCCCAGGCGCTCGTCCGCGAGGGCCTGCGCAACGTGGCCGCCGGCGCCAACCCGATGGCCCTCAAGCGTGGCATCGAGAAGGCCGTCGAGGCCGTCTCGGGCGCCCTGCTCGAGCAGGCGAAGGACGTCGAGACCAAGGAGCAGATCGCTTCCACGGCCTCCATCTCCGCCGCTGACACCCAGATCGGCGAGCTCATCGCCGAGGCCATGGACAAGGTCGGCAAGGAAGGCGTCATCACCGTCGAGGAGTCGCAGACCTTCGGTCTGGAGCTCGAGCTCACCGAGGGCATGCGCTTCGACAAGGGCTACATCTCGGCGTACTTCGCCACCGACATGGAGCGTATGGAGGCGTCGCTCGACGACCCGTACATCCTGATCGTCAACTCCAAGATCGGCTCGGTCAAGGACCTGCTGCCGCTCCTGGAGAAGGTCATGCAGTCCGGCAAGCCGCTGCTGATCATCGCCGAGGACGTCGAGGGCGAGGCCCTGTCGACCCTGGTCGTCAACAAGATCCGCGGCACCTTCAAGTCCGTCGCCGTCAAGGCCCCGGGCTTCGGCGACCGCCGCAAGGCCATGCTCGGCGACATCGCCATCCTCACCGGTGGCACGGTCGTCTCCGAGGAGGTCGGCCTCAAGCTGGAGAACGCCGGTCTCGACCTGCTCGGCCGCGCCCGCAAGGTCGTCATCACCAAGGACGAGACCACCATCGTCGATGGTGCCGGTGACAGCGACCAGGTCCAGGGTCGCGTGAACCAGATCCGCGCCGAGATCGAGAACTCCGACTCGGACTACGACCGCGAGAAGCTCCAGGAGCGCCTCGCGAAGCTGGCCGGCGGCGTGGCCGTCATCAAGGCCGGTGCCGCGACCGAGGTCGAGCTCAAGGAGCGCAAGCACCGCATCGAGGACGCCGTTCGCAACGCGAAGGCGGCCGTCGAGGAGGGCATCGTCGCCGGTGGTGGCGTGGCCCTGCTCCAGGCCTCCGCGGTGTTCGAGAAGCTCGAGCTGTCGGGTGACGAGGCGACCGGCGCCAACGCCGTGAAGCTCGCGCTCGAGGCCCCGCTCAAGCAGATCGCCATCAACGGTGGTCTCGAGGGTGGCGTCGTCGTGGAGAAGGTCCGCAACCTCACCGTCGGCTGGGGCCTGAACGCCGCGACCGGCGAGTACGTGGACATGATCGCCGAGGGCATCATCGACCCGGCGAAGGTCACGCGCTCCGCGCTGCAGAACGCCGCGTCGATCGCCGCGCTGTTCCTGACCACCGAGGCCGTCATCGCCGACAAGCCCGAGAAGGCCGGTGCCCCCGCGGGCGGCGGCATGCCGGGTGGTGACATGGACTTCTGATCGGCCCCTGGCTGATCGGCTGTTCTCGAACGAGGGCGGCACCCCCCGCGGGGGGTGCCGCCCTCGGGCGTTTCCGGTCCCCGGCGGTCAGGGAGGCCAGAGAAGCCAGAGCGGTCAGAGCTGCTTGAGGAAGTACACGTCCTCGTGGCCGCCCGGGAAACCCGGGACGCGGGCCGTCTCCACGTAGCCGTGCCGGGCGTAGAAGGCGGGCGCCTGGAAGGTGAAGGAGGAGACCAGGATGCTCGCGCAGCCCCGGCGGCGCGCCTCCGCTTCCGCCGCGGCCAGCAGCTTGCCGCCCCAGCCGCCGCCCCGGCTGTCCTCCCGTACCCAGGTCATCCCGATGCCCGCCCGGTCGCCCCAGCTCCAGCCGCTGAGTCCGGCGACGAGCGAGCCGTCCGCGTCCTTGATCCGTACGGTGAACTCGGACTGCTCGTGTCCCGGGGTCGCCGCCTGGTTGAAGGCGTCCAGCTCCTTGCTCAGCCGCTCGTCGAGTCCGGCGTCCGGGCCGCCTGTGGTGATCTCCACCCCGTTGTCGTTCATCCGGTCATTCTGAGGTTGACTACCGATATGACGGAACCGTTCATCAAGATCTGCGGGCTGCGGACCGCGCAGGACGTCGACGTGGCCGTCGGCGCCGGGGCCCACGCCGTCGGGTTCGTCTTCGCCCCCGGCAGCCCCCGTACCGTCGACGCCGCCACCGCCCGCGAGCTGGCCGCGCGGGTGCCGGCCGGGGTGCTCACCGTCGGCGTGTACCGCGGGCAGCCGGTCGACGAGGTCCGGCGGCTGACCGAGGAGAGCGGGGTGCGCGCCGTGCAGCTCCACGGGGACGAGGGGCAGGAGTATTACGAGGAGCTGCGCGCCCCCGGGCGGACGCTGATCCGGGCCACCGCCGGGCACGTGGCGCGCTGCGGGGAGCTGGGCGAGGACCTGCTGCTGCTCGACGCCCCCGACCCGGGCTCCGGCAAGCCGTGGAACTGGGGCTCCGCGGAGTTCACCCCGCCCGAGGGGCGCTGGCTGCTCGCGGGCGGGCTCACCCCAGCCAACGTCCGGGAGGCCGTGCGGGCCACCGGCGCCTGGGGCGTGGACGTCTCCAGCGGGGTGGAACGGGAGCGCGGGGTGAAGTCCCCCGAGCTGATCCGCGCCTTCATCGAGGCGGCACGCGGAACGATTCCGCCTCGCTGAGCGTGTTCATGTGATTACTCCCTGCGAGAACGCGGGCGTGGCCCGGGCCGACGGGGGCAGAACACCTGCATGGTCACGGACACGCTCGCATGGCTGCGGCGCCTGACGCGCCGCCTCGCCCCGGGCGGTGGGGACGGCCGCGGACCGGTACTGCCCGCGCCCCGCCGCACCCCCGTCTTCACCGCCGACTTCTCCTCCGCCACCCAGTGGATCGCGGGCCGCTCCTGGGCCTATCCCGACGGCGGCCCCACCAACCCGGGCGACAACAAGCTCGACCACCTCGTCGCCGATCCCGCTTACAGCCGCGGCGGCGTCTTCCGGGCGACGCCCCGCCCGGACGGCAACTGGGACACCGGCCTGCTGACCACCGAGGGCAGCGACGAGGGCTTCGCGCTGCGCACCGGCGACGTGCTGGAGGCGCGGGTCAAACTCCCCGTGGAGGTGGGGGCCTGGCCCGCGATCTGGACCTGGCGGGACGGCGGCCAGGAGATCGACGTCTTCGAGTACCACCCCGACAACCCGGACCTGCTGGAGCTCTCGAACCACGTCCGCGAGGGCCACTGCTACCACCGCGACCCCTCGGTCCGGCCCGGTGCCTGGGTCGACCTCAAGGTCGAGTTCGGCAGGAACTCGGTGGTCTGGTGGGTCAACGGCGCCCGCGTGTACGCCGACGGCAGGGGCGTGGGCCGGTCCTGGTGGGCGTACCTGATCGTGAACCTCTCCGTATCGGCGGGCCGCTACCACCCGGCGCCCGGCCCGGGAGTGACGGAGATGGCCTACGAGGTCTCGCGGCTGCGGGTGTACCGGCGCTGAACCCCGGCACGCCGGGCGGCGCGGCCTCCACCTCCGCGGAGTCGGCGCCCACCGGCCGTGCGGGCAGCGGCCGGTGGGCGGTCCGTCCGTCCGGCAGTCCGGCAGTCCGTCCGTCCGTCAGGCCGCGGGCCAGACCGTCATGTCGGCGGTGATCGAGTCGGGCAGGCCCTTCAGCCGCACGACCGACTTGATCTGGATCACGAGCAGCGCGATGTCCCCCGACGGGTGCCGGACGCAGATCTCGCTGCCGGGCGCCGTCGCGGCCAGCGGGAGCGTGTGCTGGGTGCCGGCCTTCGTGAGGAGGCTGCAGTTCTCGAGGTTGCCGCTGCCGGGCTCGGCGTACAGCATCGTGAGCACGCTCGCGTCGCTCACCAGCGCGCACTGGGTCTTCCCGCACTCCATGCGGATGTCCCCCGCGCGGTCGTCGCGCTTGACCGGCTCCCTGATGCCGATCGAGTTCTCCTCGCCCAGGCGCACCAGCGGATAGGGGCGGGGCGCGGGCGCCTTGGACGGGGTGGGCGACGTCTTGGGTGCGCCCGACGCGGATCCGGAGGGTCCCGGCCCGGACGCCTTGCCGCGGCTCGCCGAGCCGGCGGCCCCCGCGGCCGGTCCGGGGGACGTGGCCGCGGCCGCCTCCCGTTCGCGGGCCCGGTCCGCCGCGTCCATGACGGTCCAGGTCAGGCCGGTCAGCAGGAGGGCCGACGCCGCCACCACGGCGGTGACGATCAGAGCGGTACGCCGCCTGCGCCTGCGCCGTTCCTCCGGCGTGAGCGGCGCCGTCTGCGGCGGCTGCCAGACCATCGGCGCCGGCGGCTGCGGGGCCGGCGACCGGGTGTGGACCGCGGTGGGCTGGGGGACCGGAGCCGGAACCATCACCTCCGGTCCCATCACCTCCCGCCAGACGGCCGGTCCGCCGCCCGCGTCGGCGTCCTTGCCGAGCCGCTGCCTGCACCACGCCACGATCTCCGCCGGGGTGGCCCGTTCCTCCGGGTCGGAGGCCAGGCACCGGGCGATCAGCGGGCGCAGCGCCTGTGGCAGCCGGGACAGGTCGGGTGCGGAGTGCACGATCCGGAACAGCACGCTCATGGACGGGCCGTCCCCGTACAAGGGCTCGCCCAGCGCGGCGAACGCGGCCGTCTGGCCCAGCGCGAACACGTCGCTGGCCGTCGTGACCTCACCCGCCGAGGCCTGCTCGGGGGACATGTACTGGGGCGTGCCGATGGCCGTGCCCGTGGCGGTGCCCGCGCTGACGTCGGAGGCCAGCGAGATGCCGAAGTCGATGACGCGGGGCCCGTCGGCGGCCAGCAGCACGTTCGACGGCTTCAGGTCCCGGTGCACGATGCCCGCGCCGTGGATGGCCTGCAGGGCCTCGGCAACCCCCGCCATCAGCCACAGCACCGCGGGCACCGGCAGCGGTCCGCGCCGGGCCACGGCCTCCGACAGCGAGGGTCCAGGCACGTACAAGGTGGCCAGCCAGGGCGGCGTCCCGTCCGCCCGGGCGTCGATCAGCTCGGCGGTGTACGCCCCGCGGACCCGCCGGGCCGCCTCCACCTCCCGGCGGAACCGCCGCCGGAACGCCGGGTCCTCGGCCAGTTCCGGCCGTACGACCTTGATGGCCACCGGGCGTCCGCCCTGGGTGTGGGACAGGTAGACCCGGCCCATGCCCCCCGCGCCGATCCGGGCGGCGAGGCGGTAGCCGGCCACGGTCTGCGGATCGTCCGCCCGCAGCGGCTGGAACACCTCGGTCGCGCTGTTCATCGGTCTCCCCCCGATCCCCCGATCAACCGATGCGTTGATCCGCTTCACCCTAAGCGGGGGGCACGGCCGGGGAATTGGCGGGGAGCCGGGCCGGTCAGACGCCGGTGCCGAAGGAGGACGCGTCCCCGTCTTCCTCGACCGATTCCACGACGGCGGTCGCCCGCAGGGCCTCGACCTGCTCGGGGGAGAGCCGGGCGGCGAAGCCGTTCAGGGAGTTGCGGTAGACGTACAGCGGGGTGATTCCGTGGTCCTTCGCGACGTCGGCCGGGTCGAGTCCGGGGTACACGGTGACGATGTACGTGGGGTGGTCGGCGGCGGCCGCGCGGGACACGGGCCCGTGCACGACGGCGGTGGCCGCGGACACGGGCAGGGCGGTGACGGCGGCCAGGACGGCGACGGCCAGGGGCAGGGCTCGGCTCAGACGGTTGCGCATGGGGGGAGGCCACCACAGCCGTCGGGCCTGGTCAACGACGTCCGGGGGCGTGGCGGGGGCACGGGGAGCGCACCGGCTGTGCCCCCCCCCTGATGTGGGCGAGGACCATACGGGTGATCTTGCGGGGGCGGCGACGGACCGGTCGGCCGGGGCGCTCCCTTGACGCCGTAGGGGGACAACCCCTTCTGTTGCTCGTGCGACAGGGGCACGGCGGCGGGGCGCCGGACGATCGGCCGGGTGGGGGCGGTGGTTCAAGCCGTGCCGAGGTGGCACCGATGCAATGGAGGGCCGCCCCCGGGAGCCCACGGTGCCGCGGGGGCGGCTCACCCATGCCGACCTTCCACCCCGTCAGGGAGTTCCTTCCATGCGCCTGTTCGCACGTGTGGTGACCGCCGCCCTCATCGCCCTCGTCCCGGTCGCGGCCGGTACGGCCTCCGCCGCGGCTCCGGAACCCACCCCCGCCCCGCTGCTCAAGGCGGACCACCCGGTGCCCGGCCAGTACATCGTGACGCTGGAGAAGGGCCAGGACGCGGCGGCGGTCGCGAAGAAGCTCGGTGTGAAGCCGTCGTTCGTCTACACCTCGGCCATGAGCGGCTTCGCGGTACCGCTGACCCCGCTCCAGCTGGCGCTCGTCCGCAACAGCCTGGGGGTGAAGTCCGTCGAGGAGGACGCCTCCGTGCAGGCCGTGCCTGACCGCGGCACTGCGCCCGGCACCCGAGCGCCGGCCTCGTCCTGGGGGCTGGACCGGATCGACCAGCAGGAATGGGACGACTCGGCGGGCACGGGGGACGGCCAGTTCACCACGGAGGGCAATGGCGCGGGCGTGACCGCCTACATCCTCGACACCGGCATCGAATACGCCCACGACGAGTTCGGGCCGCGCGCCACCTTCGGCTTCGACGCGATCGGCGACGGGAGGAACGGCGCGGACTGCAACGGACACGGCACGCACGTCGCGGGCACGGTGGCAGGCAGGACGTACGGGGTCGCGCAGAAGGCCAACCTGGTCAGCGTCCGCGTCCTCGGCTGTGACGGCAGGGGCGCGTACTCGGGGATCATCGCCGGTCTGGACTGGGTGGCCAAGAACGCCAAGCAGCCCGCCGTCCTGAACGTCTCCCTGGGCGGTGACCAGTCCGCCGCCGTGAACAACGCGGCCGACGCGGTGACCGCCGCCGGTGTGCTGCCGGTCGTCGCCGCGGGCAACTCCGCCAAGGACGCCTGCGCAGTCTCCCCGGCCGGTGCTTCCAAGGTGCTGACGGTGGCGGCGTCGAACCGGTACGACGAGGAGACCGACTTCTCCAACCACGGCACGTGCGTCTCCCTCTACGCACCTGGTGAAGCCATCGTCTCGGCGAAGCTCGGCGGCGGCTCGGTCGCGCTGAACGGCACCTCCATGGCCGCCCCGCACGTGGCCGGTGCGGTCGCGCTCTACAAGCAGGCGCACCCCACGGCCACCCCGGAAGACATCGCCCTGTGGCTCAGCACGGAGTCCACCAAGGACACCCTGAACAGCATCAGCAAGGGCACCAGCAACGAGCTCCTGTACACCGCCGGCTCGTGACCTGACCCGTACGGGCGCCCGGGTGCCGGAGCGTCGTCAAGCGCTCGGCGCGAGCCGCCCGTACGGGTGAAATTTCCGAACATGTCATCTGGGGGGTGGGGTTCCGGGCGCCAGCCCGGAATGAGCCTTTCATCAGCCGCCGCGACACGCCTGACGCGGCGGCCGCGGCCTGTCCGCCAGGCGGAGGCGGGCGGCCCAAGTTTTTTCCGGCTCGCATCCGATGAAGGTGGGGGCCGCCCTCCAGGACCCGTTCGCCGGTGCCGGAAGCGGCTCATCCACGCTGGTCCACACGCACTCGCGTTCAACGGGATCGCCGCCACCCTCACCCAGCAGTTGCTGAGGACCGTCCGCGACACGTACGGGGGTGCGGGCCGTGGCGCAGGACGCGCAGGTGACCGCCCCGCCGACCCCGGCCAGGGACGTGCAGACCAAGGCGCCCGCCCACTCCTGGGGCCTGGACCGGATCGACCAGCGGCACCTGCCGCTCGACAACGACTTCAGCGTCAACCACAGCGGCCAGGGCGTGACCGCGTACATCGTCGACAGCGGCATCGACTTCAACCACATGGACTTCGGCGGCCGGGCGCGGCCCGGCTTCGACGCCATCAACGACGGCCGCAACGGAGCGGACTGCAACGGACACGGCACGCACGTCGCGGGCACGGTCGGCGGTACGACCTTCGGCGTGGCGCGCAAGGTCAGCCTGATCAGCGTCCGCGTCCTCAACTGCGAGGGTCGCGGCCCTGGTCGGGCATCATCGCGGGCTTCGACTGGGTGGCCCGCAACGTCCGGCAGCCCGCCGTCCTGAACGTCTCCCTGGGCGGGGACCGGTTCGACCAGGAGACAGACTTCTCCAACTGGGGCGAGTGCCTCGACCTCTACGCTCCCGGCCGGGACATCGTCTCCGCGCGGCTCGGCGGCGGCAGCGTGACCATGAGCGGCACGTCCATGGCCGCGCCGCACGTCGCCGGCGTGGCCGCGCTCTACAAGGCCGTGCACCCGAGCGCGCTGCCGGCCGCGGTGACGAACTTCCTGGACGACTGGTCCACGAAGGACATCGTCCAGAACCTCAGCGACAACGGCCCGAACAAGCTGCTGTTCACGGACCACCTCTGATCGCGACCGGTCAGAGCGCCGCGACGAAGGTCGCCCAGGCCCGCGCGTGGAACACCACGTGCGGGCCTTCGGGCTGCTTGGAGTCCCGGACGGGGACGAGGTGGGGGTGGCCGGCGGCGACTTCGAGGCAGCTGCCACCATCACCGCCGCTGTAGCTGGACTTGTGCCATGCGACTGCCGACAGGTCGTACTCAGGCGTGCTGGTCATGTTCGTAATCCTCCGCCACCGACTCGATCAAGGCCAGGGACTTCTCCGGCGACAGCGCGCTGGCCGTGAGGAGATCGTAGGTCAGCGTGTGGCGGGCGACCGTGGCCGGATCGTCGAACAACTGGCCCGTCCCCTCACCTTCGATGTAGGCGAGCGGGGGCGCGTCCTCGAAGGACATCAGCTGGACGAAACCCAGCAGGCCCGAGTGGAATCCGGCGCTGAACGGGAGTACTTGCACGATGACCCGGTGTGCCCGGATCAGGCTCACGATATGACGCAGCGCCTCGGCCAGTACAGCCGTGTTGGCCCCGGCTCGACGGAGTACCGCCTCGTCAAGGACACACCAAAACAGCGGCGTTGTTGGATTGCGGAGCAAGGCGGCTCGTGCCAGCCGGTTGGCCACCAGCTCGTCGATGGTCTCGTCCGTCGCCGTCGGCTGGTAGGCGCGGCAGACGGCCCGCGCATAGGCCTCGGTCTGGAGCAGGCCAGGGATCAGTTGGGGCGCGTACTCACGGATGGTCTTCGCGAGAGCCTCGGCCTCGGCTGCCGCCGCGAAGTGATCGGGGTACTTGGATTTCGCCACAGCCTCGCAGTTGCGGGCGAAGAACCCGTCGGTTCCGAGCTCACGGTCCAGCTGTCGCGCGAAGTCGAGGTGCATGCGTCGGGTGCCGGCCTCCAGCTGGCCGATGAACGAGCCGCTCACGAACAGCGGCTCGCCCAGTTCGGCCTGGCTGAGGCCCGCGCGTTCGCGCGCCACGCGCAGCTCGGCGCCGAGCAGGGCGCGGGGTGAGGAGGACGGGTCGAGGTTCTTTCCTGCCATGGCAACTCCCGGTCCAACAGATGCGGTTGCTGGGTGGCCGTTGTTGAAAGGCTAGCGAGCCCGTCGCCACTCTGAGTACAGAACCTGACCACTCAGAGTAGAAAGGTGACATGTCATGGTGATGACGGCGAAGGAGCGCATGCTCGCGGTCGAGGAGGCCGTGCGGCAGCTGAAGGGGGCGCTGGACGGGGTGGGGGTGGTCTTTCCCTCGCTGGGCGTCGAGCAGGTCTCCGCGGCCGGGACGTACGGGCTGCCGCTGGTCGACCTCGGCCGCTGCAACGTGGACACCGCGCTCCGGCTGGCCGCCGTACTCCACGAGCGGGGGCGGGCGTGAGCGAGGCGGTCGAGGCCGCGGAGTTCGGCTTCGAACTCGGCTGGAAGCTCCATGTCCTGGAAGCCGCGCTCGTCAGTGGCGCGTGGCGGCGCAGGGGTACGGGACTCTCCGTGCACGTGCGGCGCGAGCAGGGCTCCGGGCTGTGGACCGCGGTCGGGGACGACGGGGCCCGGCGGGAGACGCGGTCGGCCGGTACGGCGGACGAGGCGACGGCGCTGGTGCACGAGGCCTTCGGGCCGACGGTGCGGAGGCTGCCGCCTGCGCCGCCGGGCCGGCAGCGGTTCACGCTGGTCCACTGTCCGGTCGGGGAGCATCCGGGGTTCGACGATCCGCGGTACGAGGGGCTCAAGGCGAGGCCGCCGGAGGGGTGCGTGGTCGAGGACGTCGGCGGCTACGTCGGGCTTCGCTGCGAGCGGCCGGGCGCGCGGCTGCTGGACGCCGTTGCCGAGACCTGCCGGGAGGTCCGGGCGGAGCACGGGCTGCTGATGTCCGACCTCGGCATCGACAAGCCGTGGGAGTGGGCGCGGGACGGTACCGACGGCTGGGGCGCGGAGATCGTGGGCCAGCTGCTGCTGATGGCCGCCGAGCGCGGCCCGAAGCTCGGCTACAGCGCCGACGACCTGGTGCGGTTCCTGCGCACCGCGGCCGCCGGACGCGGGCGGGCCTGAGGGCGTCGCCGTCGGCACACCTTTCGGGTCCGCCCACTCACCTCGTCTGGGGGTGCGCCCGGCGCCGAGGCTCGGGCCTGTCGGTCAGGTCAGGGCCGGTTCCTTGGTGGGGGCCGGGCCCGTTGTCGGGGTCGGGTCCGGGGCGGTGTTCAGGTCGGTCAGCATTTGACGGGTGAAGCCGAAGAAGTACGTGGCGAGGAAGCCCGCCACGTAGCCGACGGCCAGGCCGCCCGCGTAGATGGCCAGCGTGGCGGCCCAGCCCGACGTGCCGCCCAGCAGCGGGAACAGGGCCCAGCCCGAAGGGCCGATGGCCGTGGAGCCGAAGGCCACGCCGAGCTGGTTGAACAGGCCGACGAAGGCCCCACCGGCCGCGCCGCCGACGCAGGCGGTGACGAACGGGCGGCCGAGGGGGAGGGAGACCCCGTAGATCAGCGGTTCGCCCACGCCCAGGAAGCCCGCCGGGAGCGCGGACTTGATGGTGGTGCGCAGCGAGCCGTTGCGCGGGAGCCGGTAGTAGACGGCGATGGCCGCGCCGACCTGGCCCGCGCCCGCCATGGCCAGGATGGGCAGCAGGACGGTGTAGCCGGACTGTTCGATGAGGGTGGTGTGGAGGGGGATGAGGGCCTGGTGCAGGCCCAGCATGACGAGCGGGAGGAAGAGGCCGCCGAGGACCAGGCCCGCGAAGGCGCCGCCGGTGGCGAGCAGCCAGTTGGCGAACGTACCGAAGGCCGCCGAGACCTCACCGGCGAGGAACATCAGGCCGAAAATGGTGACCAGGCCCGAGATCAGGACGGTGAGGGTGGGGGTGACCAGCACGTCCAGCGCCTCCGGCACCCACCTGCGGCACCACTTCTCGACGTGGACCGCGAGCACGGCCGCGGCGAGCGCGCCGAGGACGCCGCCCTGGCCGGGCTTGAGCTCCAGCCCGAAGGCGGTGACCTTCGCGATGCCGGGGAAGACGATGATCGCGGCGACCGCGCCGCCCAGGATGGGCGTACCGCCGAATTCCTTGGCGGTGTTGTAGCCGACGAAGACGGCGATCAGCGACATGAAGCCGGAGGCCATCGCGGCGAGCGCCGGGACCACGCCGGGCAGCCAGCCCGCGTTGGTCAGTACGCCGTTCAGCCCGGCGATGATGCCGCAGCCGATGAGGGCGGGGATCAGCGGGACGAAGATGTTCGCGATGCGGCGCAGGAACAGCTTGAAGGGCGTCGCGTTGCGGGCCTTGCGGGCTTCCTTCAACGCCGCCCCCTGGGCGGCCAGTTCGTCCGCCGTGACCGGGTGCGCGGCGGGGCGGGAGCGGCCCTCCTCGACCAGCGCCTCGAACTCCGGGGTGACGCGGGCGACCGTACCGGGACCCAGCACGATCTGGTACGTGTCGTCCTCGACCACGCCCAGGACCGCGGGCAGCGCCCGCAGGGCCTCGTCGTCGACCAGCGAACGGTCCAGGAGGCCGATGCGCAGCCGGGTCATGCAGTGCGCGATGGACGCGATGTTGTCCGGGCCGCCGACCAGAGGAAGGATCGCGGCGGCTGTGGCGCGGTTCTTGTCAGTGGACATGTGGGGGTCGCCTTGCTGTCGGGAGGGGGGTCAGCGGGTGGGGGCGTGGGCTTCGACGAGGGCCGCGCGGAGATGGCCCTGCGAGGCGGCGAGCAGCTCGGCGGCCCGCGGGCCGCCGACGCCGCCGAGGACGACGAGGATGGCGTTCTTGACCTCCCCGCCGGTGGCGGTCAGCGCCGCCTCGATCTCCGCGTCGGGCGCGCCGGTGGCCAGTGCCACGATGCGGCGGGCGCGGGCGCGCAGCTTCTCGTTCGAGGAGCGCATGTCGACCATCAGGTTCCCGTACGTCTTCCCGAGCCGGATCATCGTGATCGTCGAGATGAGGTTGAGGACGAGCTTCTGCGCGGTGCCCGCCTTCAAGCGGGTCGAGCCGGTGAGCAGTTCGGGGCCGACGACGACCTCGATGCCGTGGTCGGCGGCCGCGGCGAGCGCGGAGTCCGCGTTGCAGGACAGCCCGACGGTGAGCGCGCCGCGGGTACGGGCGAACTCGACGGCGCCGATCGCGTACGGGGTGCGGCCGGAGGCGGAGACGCCGATGACGGTGTCCTCGGCGGTCAGCGCGAGGGCGGTGAGGTCCTCGGCGGCCAGCTCCTTGGAGTCCTCGGCGCCTTCGACGGCCTTGACCATGGCGGAGGGGCCGCCCGCGATGAGGCCGACGACATCGGCCGGGTCGGTGTTGAAGGTGGGCGGGCACTCGCTGGCGTCCAGGACGCCCATCCGGCCGGCCGTCCCGGCGCCCGCGTAGACCAGGCGGCCGCCGCGGGCCATGCGTGCGGCGATCGCGTCGATGGCGTCGGCGATCCGCGGCAGCTGCGCGGCGACGGCGGCCGGGACCGTGGCGTCCTCGGCGTTCATCGTGCGGGCGATCTCGAGGGTGGACAGCCGGTCGATCTCGGCCAGTTCGGGACGGAAGGCCTCGGTGGTCAGCGTCTCCAGCTGGGCGCGGAGTTCGGCGTACGCGGTCATGGGCGGGGGCTCCTGGCGGGTCGGCGGCGGTCCGAGGGGCGGCTCGGCGGGCGGACGGGCGGTCCGGCGGGCTTTCAGCGGGCGGTGTGGCGGTGGGCGAGGGCCTCGTACGAGGCGGCGAGGGCGGGGGCGGCGGTCTCGTACGTCTGTTGCGCCACGCCGACGAAGAGGCAGTCGACGACGAGGAGCTGGCTGGTGCGGCTGGACATGGCGGCCGGCCGCAGCTGGGTCTCGCGGGCGGCGGAGGTGGTCAGGACCACGTCGGAGTAGTGGGCGACGGGGGCGTTCGGGCGGCCCGTGAGGGCGACGGTGGTGGCGCCGCGTTCGAAGGCCGTGCGCAGCGGCTCGATCACGTCGCCGGTGGAGCCGGAGTGGGTGATCGCGACGGCCACGTCGCCGGGGCGCAGCTGGACGGCGTTGGTGACGGCCAGGTGGGGGTCGCTGTGGGCGTGCGCGATCAGGCCGATGCGCAGCAGCTTCTGGGCGAGGTCCTGGCCGACGAGCGCGGAGGCGCCGATGCCGTAGATGTCGATCCGGCGGGCGGTCGCCAGGGCGGTGACGGCGGCGGCGAGCTGGGCCAGGTCGAGTCCGGCGGCGGTGTCGGCGAGGGTCTGCGCCTCCTCGTGCGCGAGCTTGGCGACGACATCGGCGAGGGGGTCGTCGACGGCTATGTCGACGGTGACGGCGGGGGCGGCACCGGACTCCTGCTGCGCGGCGAGGGCGGCCAGCGCGAGGCGCAGGTCGCGGTAGCCGGGGTAGCCGAGGAGGCGGGCGGTGCGCACCACGGTGGCCTCGCTGGTGCCGGTGCGGGCGGCGAGGGCGGAGACGGTGAGCCGGGCGCAGCCGGCCGGGTCGGAGGCGACGGCTTCGGCGACGGCCTGCACGGACCGCGTCATGGAAGGCCCGAGCCCGCGCACGCGCGCCCGCAGCGCGGTGGCCGACGGGGCCGGGGTGAGCGGGGCGGGGGCGGCGGCGCGGGCGGGCCGGGCTTCGGCGGACTCGGCCGTGCGGTGCCGGGCGGCCGCCTTCCCGGTCGCGGCCCCCGACTCGGTCGCGGCCCGGGCCTTGGCGTCGGTCCGCGTCCCGGCCGCTTCGCGGGTTTTGACGCCCGGCTCCGCCTCGGACGCCGCCGGACTGAAAGTTTCTTTCGCCTTCTTGCTCACACGTGAAACTTATTTTCGGCCGTGGCGGGCGTCAAGACGTCGAAGGCCGTGCCCCGAAAAGGACCTTCGCCACTTAGCCCGTACGGGGTCACAATGGGCCCATGGACCACGCGACCCCCCTGGAACAGGCGCTGCACGTCGCCCGCGCACTTGTTCTCGCCGATCTCGCCGCCGGTGAGGTCGCCGATGCCGACGTCGTCTCCCTCGTCGAGGACTCGGTCACGCACCGCCGGTGGTGGGTGGAGCAGTGGCCCGAGGGGGTCGGCTACCTCGCCGGACTCGTCGCCCAGGACGTGCAGGACGCGCTGCTGGAGAAGTACGGGCGCTGGCCGCTGTGCCCGGTGTGCACGCACGGCGAGCCGCACGCCCTGGACGTGGAACCGGAACTCGGACCCGATCCGCACTGGGTGTGCTCGGAGGCGGGCGTGAGGGTGGCGTCGGTGGGCGGCCTCGGCCCCGTCTTCCGCCCGTGACCGTCTACATCGACCCGCCGACCTGGCCGGGTCACGGCCGCATGTGGTCGCACCTGGTCAGCGACGTCTCGTACGAGGAACTGCACGCGTTCGCGGCGGCCATCGGCTGCCCGCCCCGCGCCTTCGAACGCGACCACTACGACGTCCCCTCCTACCGCTACGCGGACGCGGTCCGGGCGGGCGCGGTGGAGATAGGCAGCAAGGAACTCGTCCGCCGCCTCACGGACGCCGGGCTGCGCCGCCCCAAGGGCCGGCCCGTGTAGCCGCCGGACGCGGCCCGGTCAGCCGCGGGCCGCGGGCTGGGACCGGCCGGTCGTCCCGGCCGTGATGCCTCCCGAGGCGATCAGGCGGGTGGCCGGGGGCGGCGTGCGGCGGTGCAGGCGCAGGGCGATCGCGGTGAGGCCGAGGGCGGCGACGGTCATGGCCGCGCCGGCCCAGGCGGTGGCGGCGAAGCCGAGGTTCGCGTCGATGACGGTGCCGCCGAGCCAGGGGCCGCCGGTGTTGCCGAGGTTGAAGGCGGCCGTGGTGGTGGCTCCGGCCAGGGTCGGGGCGGCGCCGGCCACGTTGAACATGCGGGCGTTGAGCGCCGGCGCGGTGAAGAACGCCGAGACGCCGAGCAGGAACGACAGGGCGATCGTCGCGGCGGCGGCCGAGGCCAGCAGGGCGAGCGCGGCGAGGAAGACGGTCGAGGCGGTGATGCCCCAGATCATCACGCCGAACAGGTGCGCGTCCGCGATCCGGCCGCCGATGGTGGTGCCGACCAGCGCGCCCACCCCGAAGAGGCCGAGGATCCACGGTACCCAGCCGGAGTCCAGCCCCGCCACGTCCGTGAGCAGCGGCGACAGGTAGCTGAAGGCGCAGAAGACGCCGCCCGCGGCGAGAGCCGTGATGCCGATGGAGAGCCACACCTGGCGGTCGCGGTAGATGCGCAGCTCCCGGCCGAGGGAGGGCTTCTCGGCGGGCAGCGGGATCTTCGGGATCAGGGCCAGGATGCCGGCGAGGGCGACGGCGGAGGCCGCGCCGACCGACCAGAACGCGGAGCGCCAGCCCAGGTGCTCGCCGAGGAAGGCCCCGGCGGGCACGCCGAGGACGTTCGCGATGGACAGGCCGCCGATCATGACGGCCATCGCACGGGCCCGCTGGTCCTTGTCGACCATGGCGATGGCGACGGCCGCGCCCACGGCCCAGAAGCCGGCGCAGGCGAGGGCGGAGACCACGCGGGAGGCGAAGAGGAGCTCGTACGAGGGGGCCAGCGCGCCCGCGACCTGCCCGAGGCCGAAGAGGCTGATGAGCGAGACGAGGGTGGTGCGGCGGGGGAGGCGCAGGGTGGTCACGGCCAGCAGCGGCGCCCCGATGACCATGCCGATCGCGAAGGCGGATATGAGCAGGCCCGCCTGCGGGATGGTGACGCCCATGTCCTCGGCGATGGGCGGCAGCAGTCCGGAGAGCATGAACTCGCTGGTGCCGAGTGCGAAGACGGAGAGGCCGAGGACGTAGACGGCTACGGGCATGCGGGGGCGGCGTGCGGCATCTGCGGGCATGACTGTCACCAACCGTGGCGAACGCGATCAAATTCCCCGCGGGGCGAGCCGGGCCAGCTCGGCGGCGAGGTTGGCGCGGGCCGGGGCCTCCCAGTGCGCGGCTCCGTAGGGGGTGCGGAAGAGCCTCGGCAGGGCGAGGAGCTGGCGGAGCACGTCGGCGCGGCCCGCGGTGAAGGCGTCGTCCGGCACGAATCCGTACTCGGCGCGCACGGCGGCGGCGTAGGCGGCGTACGCCTCGGGCGTGCCGGCCAGGACGGCGAGGTCCGCGTCGCAGAGCACCTCGCCGTTGGTGTCGCCGGGGGCGGGGTCGTGGGTGACGGTGAGCCGGACCAGCCGGGCCACCTCGGCGGTGCGGGCGGCGTCGATGCCGAGCTCGGGCAGGGCCCGCTCGGCGAGGGCGGCGCTGCGTTCCTCGTTCTCGGAGCGGTCGGGGCGGTAGACGGCGTCGTGGAACCAGGCGGCCAGCTCGACGGCGGCGGGGTCGGCGGCGTGCCCGGCCAGTATATCGATCCGTGCCAGTACGTCGGCCAGGTGCGCGGTGGTGTGGTACCGGCGCTGGGGCTCCGCCCAGGCGGCGAGCAGGCGGTCGGCGTAGGGGGCGGGGTCCCGGTCGGCGGGGGCGCCGGCGGCGGTGGCGGTGGCCCGCCAGCGAGTGTGGAGGGCCGCGGAGTCGGTGTGCGGGGTGCCTGAGTCCATGCGCACATTGTGGGGGTGGCGTGATGGTGCTGGTGGAGCGCGGGCGGAGGCCCGTACCCTGGATATTGGACTAGACCTATTTCGTGCAGCTTCTCGAAGGATGGGATCGAATGAGCAACCGTGCGCTCCTGGAGGTGATCGCCCTCGACGCGGAGGACGCGATCGCGGCCCAGGCCGGTGGGGCGGACCGGCTCGAGCTGGTCACCGACATGGCCGCCGACGGGCTCACCCCGCCGCGCGAGGCCTTCGCGGCGATCAGGGCGGCGGTCGACATCCCACTGCGGGTGATGATCCGCAAGGCGGACGGCTTCGCGGCGGGCGAGGTCTCCGGGCTGGTGGAAGCGGCGCGGGGGCTGCGGGCGGAGGGCGCGGAGGAGTTCGTACTCGGGTTCCTGAACCCGGACGGCACCCCCGACCTGGCGGCGGTCGAAGCCGTGCTGGCGGAGCTGGACGGCTGCCGCTGGACCTTCCACCGGGCGATCGACCGCGCGGCGGACCGGGACGGCCTGCGCAAGGCCCTGGCGGACCTGCCCGGCCTGGACACCTACCTGACGGCGGGCTCGCCGGCCGGGGTCGACGAGGGCATGCCGGTGCTGCTCGCCGAGGTGGCGCGGCGGGGGGAGCCGGGGTACGGGGCGCGGATCCTGGTCGGCGGGGGCCTGGCCCTGTCGCACCTGCCGATGCTGCGCTCGGCCGGCATCGACGCCTTCCACATCGGCGGCGCGGCCCGTCCCTCCGGGTGGGGCCGGCCGGTCTCCGCCGAGGCCGTCGCGGAGTGGCGCGCGGCCCTGGGCTGACCGGCTCGGCGGGGCCGTCGGGGCGCTGCCCCGGACCCCGCGCCTCAAGCGCCGGCGGGGCTGGATGACCGGGGCCGGTCCCGCCGGGCCGGCGCGGCTCAAAGATCGGGGCTCCGCCCCGGACCCCGCGCCTCAAACGCCGGCGGGGCTGGATTTTGCCGGCGTCCGCGCGCAAGTGCTTGCCCAGCTCCACCTGAGCCCGCAGGGCTGGGTTGCCGCGAAGCGGCCAACCCGCGCCCGCCAGCGCCAACCCGGGCCCGCCAGGGCCAACCCGGGCCCGCCAGGGCCAATCCGGTCTTGCCAGGGCTAACCCGGTCTTGCCAGGGCTAACCCGGTCTTGCCAGGGCCAATCCGGTCTTGCCAGGGTCAACCCGGGCCTGTCAGGGTCAACCCGGGCCTGCCAGCGCCAACCCGGTCTTGCCCGGGCCAAACTCAGCCCCGCCGGCGTTTGAGGCGCGGGGGCTCGGGGGCGGCGCCCCCGCAGCGGCGCCGCAGGTCAAGACGCGCAGCGGGCCCGCAGGGGTTAGGTCAGGGCCGTCGGGAGGGGGGTCGAGTGGAGGGTCGTCAGGCCTGAGACGGCTCGGGTGAGGCAGACGTACAGGCGGCGCAGGCCGGTCCGTTCGTCCGGTTCGCCGTCGACGATCGCGGCCGGCTCGTCCAGGACCACGTAGTCGTACTCCAGACCCTTGGCCAGCGAGGCCGGCACCAGGGTCAGCCGCGACTCCGCCGTCGTCTCCTCGCCCGGCGACAGATACGGCAGGCCCGCCGCCCGCAGGGCCTCCGCCAGGGCCGGGACACGGGCGTCCGCCGCGATCAGCCCGATCGACCCCTCGTGGACCAGCGAGGCCCGGCAGGCCTCGACCACCGCCGCCGTCAGGTCCGCCGCCTCGGCGATCCGCAGCGACCCCGGAGCCTCACGCACCGACGACACCGCAGCCAGCCCCGGCGAGATCCACGGCAGCAGCCGCGAGGCGTACGCGATCACCTCGCGCGGCACGCGGAAGCCCGCCGTCAGCTCCTCCACCACCGCCTGCGGCTTCCCGAGGTGCGCCAGCGCCTCGTCCCAGCTGCGCGTGGCCCACGGCGTGGTGCCCTGCGCCAGGTCACCGAGCACCGTCGCCGAACCCGTCGTACAGCGCCGCCCCACCGCCCGGTACTGCATCGGCGACAGGTCCTGCGCCTCGTCGAGCACGACGTGGCCCAGCGAAGGCGTCCGCTCCACCAGATCGGCCGCCTCGTCGATCAGGACCAGGTCCGCCGCCGACCACTTCGCCGACTTCACGCTGCGGAACGGCTTCGGCCACAGCAGCAGCTTCTGCTCGTCCGAGGTCAGCACGTCCGCCGCGTGCAGCGCCAGGAAATCCGGGTCGGACAGCAGCCTCAGCACCAGCTTCGCCGGGTCGACCGGCGGCCAGATCTCCTTGACCGCCGCCTTCACGGCGGCACTGCGCGCCACCGCGTCCTGCACGCGGTCGTCCGGCGCCTCGCCCGCCTGCTCCATCCGTACGAGCACCGCGTGCGCGATCCGCTGCGGCAGGGCCGCACGCGCCGCCCCGTAGCGGATGTCGCGGTTCTGCAGCTCCTCGACCATCTCGGCGATCTCGTACGCCGGCACCCGCCAGCGCCTCGAACCGCGCACCACCATCAGCGCCTCGGTGGGCTGCGTGACATGGGAGGCGACCGCGCGGCGCAGCACCTTGGCCATCCGGGCATCACCCTTGACCACGGCGGTTTCGGCCACGTCCGCGGCGCGTACCTCCAGACCGTCGCGCGCCACCAGGTCGTCGACGGTGGCCTGCTTGACCTCCAACTCGCCCAGGGCGGGCAGGACCTGCTCGATGTAGTGCAGGAAGGAACGGTTCGGCCCGATGACGAGGGTGCCGGTACGGGCCAGCCGGTCGCGGTGCGCGTACAGCAGGTACGCCACCCGGTGCAGGCCGACCGCCGTCTTCCCGGTGCCGGGGCCGCCCTGTACGCACACGGAGCCGGACAGGCCGGAGCGGACGATCTCGTCCTGCTCGGGCTGGATCGTCGCGACGATGTCCCGCATGGGGCCGACGCGCGGGCGCTCGATCTCCTGCTGGAGCAGCTTGCTGACGGCGGCCGCCTCGGCGGGGTCGGAGAGGTGCTCGTCCTCGTACGCCGTGAGCTCGCCGCCGGTGTAGCCGAACCGGCGGCGCAGCGCGATGTCCTGCGGGTCGTTCTTGGAGGCCCGGTAGAACGGCTGGGAGACGGGCGCGCGCCAGTCGATGACCATCGGATCGCCGTCGGCGTCGTGGACGTGGCGGCGGCCGATGTAGAACTGCTCGCCCTCCGCGCCCTCGGCGAGCTCCGCGCCGGGCGCGTGCAGGTAGTTCAGGCGGCCGAAGAAGAGGGGGGTGTGGGCGAGGTCGGCCAGGGCCTTGATCCGGTCGTCGATCTGGGCCTGGAGGACGATCGCGTTGACCCAGTTCGCGGTGACGTCGCGGATGTCGAGGGCCTCGACGTCCTCGCGCATGGCGCGGAGCGAGGCGCGGGACGCGGCGAGGTGCGAGCGTTCGCGTGCGAGGGGGTCGGTGCCGGGCTCGGCTGCGGGTTTGGATTCGGGGGCGTGCGCGGACACGGAACTGCCTCCAGCTGGTGGTGAGGACACAGACGGCCCGCCGGTTGCCGTCCGGTGGGCGCTCTCCCCGGTGACGCTGCGGGAGGCGGCAAGAGCGGAGATTGTAGTCACCGCGGCGGGGCCGCGCGAACGATTTAAGGGGCCCGAAGCCGCCTCAGGCCCCCCCGGAGGTCGCTCCCGAAGTCCCTGCGGAAGCTCCCCTCCAGAGGTCCCGTCCGGGAGCCTCCCCGCCGGGTCCTGCGAACGGGTGTCATACCCAGGGGTGTGAGACTTCCGGCAGAGCCACTAGGGGGTTCCATGAGCCTGGAGGAGGACGCCGCAGGCCCGGAGGTTCCGCCCCCAGGCCGATGCCGCGGCGGGGGCGGAAACGCACCATGGATACATGAGCACCGCAACCCTCACCCCGATCCGGGGCCGCCGCCCTAGCGGCGCCACCGCCACCTCCGACTCCCGCCCGCGCCCCGGCCTCGGCGGCATGCTGCGGGCCGCCAAGGTCTTCGCCGCGGCCGCCGTGAGCGTCGTCGTCCTCGGCGAATACGCCGAGGACGCGGGCGTCATACGCCGCTGACCCTGTCTGTGGCCAAGGTCGTCTCCGGTCGTCGTGGACGTCAGTCGCTCGTCAGCAGCTCGTCGGCGTCCATGATGCGGTAGGCGTAGCCCTGCTCGGCGAGGAAGCGCTGGCGGTGCGCCGCGAAGTCCTGGTCGATGGTGTCGCGCGCGACCACCGAGTAGAACCGCGCCTCGTGGCCGTCCGCCTTCGGACGCAGGACGCGGCCCAGCCGCTGGGCCTCCTCCTGGCGGGAGCCGAAGGTACCCGACACCTGGATCGCGACCGTCGCCTCGGGCAGGTC
This sequence comes from Streptomyces sp. cmx-11-4, assembly GCA_049998195.1. Taxonomy (GTDB): domain Bacteria; phylum Actinomycetota; class Actinomycetes; order Streptomycetales; family Streptomycetaceae; genus Streptomyces. The sequence continues at coordinate 84,553 of JAEBET010000014.1, read as the reverse complement.
GATCGAGAAGTTCGCGACCTTCGACACGACCAGCACACTGATCTCGCCCTGGCGGAAGGCATCGAAGAGCTTCTCGCGCTGTGCGTTGGAGGTCTCGCCCTTGATGACCGGCGCGTCCAGGTGCTCGCCCAGCTCGTCGAGCTGGTCGATGTACTGGCCGATGACCAGCGTCTGCTCGCCCTGGTGCTTGCGCACCAGCGCCTCGGCGACCTTCCGCTTGGTCGCCGTCGTCGCGCAGAAGCGGTACTTCTCCTCCGTCTCGGCGGTCGCGTACGCCAGGCGCTCCGACTCCGTCAGATTCACCCGGACCTCGACGCAGTCGGCGGGCGCGATGTAGCCCTGCGCTTCGATCTCCTTCCACGGCGCGTCGAACCGCTTCGGTCCGATGAGCGAGAAGACGTCCGACTCGCGGCCGTCCTCGCGTACGAGCGTGGCCGTCAGGCCCAGGCGCCGGCGGGCCTGGAGGTCGGCGGTGAACTTGAACACCGGCGCGGGCAGCAGGTGCACCTCGTCGTAGACGATCAGGCCCCAGTCGCGGGAGTCGAACAGTTCCAGGTGCGGGTAGACGCCCTTCCGCTTGGTCGTCAGGACCTGGTACGTGGCGATCGTGACGGGCCGGATCTCCTTGCGGGTCCCGGAGTACTCGCCGATCTCCTCCTCCGTCAGCGAGGTCCGCTTGACCAGCTCGTGCTTCCACTGGCGGGCCGAGACGGTGTTCGTGACCAGGATCAGCGTGGTCGCCTTGGCCTTCGCCATGGCCCCGGCGCCGACCAGCGTCTTGCCCGCGCCACAGGGCAGCACGACCACACCGGAACCGCCGTGCCAGAACCCCTCGACGGCCTGCTGCTGGTACGGGCGCAGCGCCCAGCCGTCCTCGGCCAGGTCGATCTGGTGCGCCTCGCCGTCCACGTACCCGGCCAGGTCCTCGGCCGGCCAGCCCAGCTTCAGCAGCGTCTGCTTGATCTGCCCGCGCTCGGAGGGGTGCACGGCCACGGTGTCGGCGTCGAGCCGCGCGCCGACGAGCGGGGCGATCCGCTTGGACCGCAGGATCTCCTCCAGCACGGGCCGGTCGGTGCTGGTCAGGACCAGCCCGTGCACGGGGTGCTTGGAGAGGGTGAGCCGGCCGTAGCGGGCCATCGTCTCGGCGACGTCGACGAGCAGCGCGTGCGGGACGGGGTACCGCGAGAACTCGACCAGGGCATCGACGACCTGCTCGGCGTCATGCCCGGCGGCCCGGGCGTTCCACAGCCCGAGCGGGGTGATCCGGTAGGTGTGGATGTGCTCGGGAGCCCGCTCCAGCTCGGCGAAGGGAGCGATGGCACGCCGCGCGGCTCCGGCGAGCTCGTGGTCGACCTCGAGAAGGAGTGTCTTGTCGCTCTGGACGATGAGAGGCCCGTTCACGCACGTCCCTTTCCGGCATGAGTGGTCCACCCGGGCGCGGGTGGCCAAACCTCCAGTGTGCCGTATCGCGGCGCTGGTGGGGCGGGACTGGTCGGCTGTCATGCCGCGCAGCCGCAGCGCCATGGCCAGGCCGCCGTGGAACCCGCGATCCGCGGAGCGGCGCGCGTGGCGGATCGACTACGCGCCCAGGTGAGGCAACGGGCCCGCCGGGTACGGGGTTTCCACGGGCAGCAGGGCCCGTGCCGCCGGCTCCTCGCCGGAGCGGAGCAGGGAGCGGATCTCCCGGGCCAGCGGGGTGACGTCGCGGACCGCGACCGTCCACTCGTCGGCGTAGGCCCGTGAGGCGGGACCGGACAGGCCCAGCTGGAGGGAGCGGTACGGCAGCGGGTTCAGGTGGAGGTCGCGCTCGGGGTCCCACTGGACCCGGGCCGACGTCTCGCGCAGCGACCGCTGCCAGGCCTCGCGGTCCGTGTGCACCCCGCGCTCGTAGTGGGACAGGCAGGCCCCGCGCAGGGCCTCGTCGAAGCCGGACCGGGTGATCTCGATCGCCAGCACCGTCTCCTGGTCGGCCTTCGAGGCCCAGCCGCAGCGGTACATCATCCACAGGAACGACGGCTTGATCCACGTCATCCGCTCCCGCTTCCAGGCGGGCGGGAACCGGCCGTCGCGGGCCGCCGGCAGGCCGAGCGCGGGGGCGTACGCCTGGTAGACGGTGATCGTGGTGTCGGTGTGGGCGGCGCGGATGGCGCGGGGCGCTGCGTTGGGCATGGGGCCAGCCTGTCTTGGCGCTGCCGCGCGGGCCAGCGGTTTTCCGGGCCGGTGCGGCGCCGTTGCGGGGGCGCTGCCCCCGGGCCCCCGCGCCTCAAACGCCGGCGGGGCTGGATGACCGGGGCCGGTCCCGCCGGGCCGGCGCGGCTCAAAGATCGGGGCTCCGCCCCGGACCCCGCGCCTCAAACGCCGGCGGGGCTGGATGGGCCGGCGGGGCTGGATGTGCCGGCGGGGGCTGGGGGTGGCGGGGGCTGGGGGGGGTGGCGGTGGGTTTTCAGAGTTGGTCTTCTGCCAGTTCCGCGACCCCCGTGATGCGGTGCAGGGCGTACGTGCGGACCTCGTCCGCCGTGTGGTCGTAGCCGGTGACGAAGCCGCCCTCCACCCGGACCGGGGCGATGACGCGCTGGCTCGCCGCGCCCTCCGCGTTCACGTACCCGATCCACACCGCCGACCCCGTCAGCGCGGCCGCCTGGACCGTCGCGAGGGTCTCCGCCGCGCTCGTGCGCGGGAGTTCGCCGGGAACGACCGAAGCCGTGAGCGGCTCCTTGCGCACCGCCGTCGCCGCCACGTCGCCCGCGCGGATCGCCCGTACCGCCGCCCCCAGCAGGGTGTCGTCCGGCACCGGCGGGCCGTCCGGCACCGGCACGGGCGCCGAGCGTGCCGGGGTGCGGCGGGCGTTGGCCCGGGCCACCAGCACGTCACCGGTCAGGGATTCCGCGGCCGGCGCGTACCCCATCGCCCGCAGCCCCTCCAGCAGCGTGGTGGGTTCGGCCTGCGCGGCCAGCACGGTGGGGGCGAGGCGGCGCAGGCCCAGCCCCGCCGAGCGCTTGTCGGCCAGGATCTCGCCGAGCATCGCGTCGTCGTCGCAGCGCACGTACGAGGACGCCGCGCCGACCCGCAGGTGCCCGTGCCGCCGCGCGACGTCGTCGATCAGGTACGCCAGCGGCTGCGGCACGGGCGTGCGGCTGTGTTCCTTCAGGAAGACGTGCAGGTCCGCGGCGGCGTGCCCCGCGTCCAGGGCCCGGCGCACCGACCCGGGCGTGAACCGGTACACCGTGGCCCCGCCCTTGGACTCCACGTCAGCGAGCAGCGCCAGGGTGTCGCCGAGCGGGCGGCGCAGCGGGCCGGGGGCCACCGCCGTCAGGTCGGCCTGCAGCAGGACGTGGTCCACCGGCTCCGGCAGCAGCGGGGCCAGCAGCGGCGCCGGATCGCGGTGCTCCAGCAGGGCCCGGCCGAACGCGCTGAGCGCGCCGCGCCCGGTGACGCCCAGGACCTCGGCCTCGGTCAGCGTCCAGTGCGCGAGGCGGGTGCGCAGGTCGCTCGTACCGCGTACGGGACGCTCCCACGCGAGGCGGTCCAGCAGGGCGTCGGGGGCCGGGGAGGCGCCTTCGGGCAGCGCGGCGAGGAGTTCCAGGACGCGCCGGCGCACCTCGGGGGCCGCGGAGCGGTCGAGGTCGGGGCCGAGCGTGGACAGGGTGCGGCCCCTGCCGTCCTGCTCGCCGACCAGGCCGGAGGTCCGGGTGGCCGGCAGCCAGGCCGCCGCGAGCGCCGACCACCGCTCGGGGGGCGGCAGTTCGCACCAGTCGTCGAAGGCTGGGGTGGGCGCGTAGCGTTCGTCCGCCTCCCCGTCACTGGCCAGCAGCCCGGCCGCGTAGGCGAGTTCGATCCAGAACGCCGCCGTCGGCTCGGTGGTGTCCAGGACGGTTGCGGCCCGCTTCAGGTCCCGTACGGCGAGCCCGCCCGCGCGCAGCACCAGCGGACCGGTGTGCTCCCAGGACTTCACCAGCTCCTCGACGGTGGACAGCGCGGCCAGCGCCTGCCCGGCGGCGTTCGCGTCCACAAGCTGTGGACGGTGCTCGCGGTGCGCGGGCACCGGCGGAGCCACCGGCGCGGTGTCCCGGTGCGCGAGGCCGCCGCGCAGGTGCAGCGCCACCTCGCGCGGCAGGACCACGGTCCGCGCGGAGGCGGGCAGCAGCAGCCCGTGGTCGCGCAACCAGCGCACCGGCGCCGTCGAGTTCGGCGTCACCTCCCCGTACGGAGGCCCCCACACGAGCCGTCCGAGCACCTGGTGCGCCTCCGCCGGGGCCTCGTCCAGCAGCGCCGACATCCGCTGCGGGTCGGTGAACAGCCCGGTCAGCGCCGAGACCGCGGACACCGGGTCGTGGGTGGCGGGCAGTCCGACGGCCGCCACGATCTCCTGGATCCGGGTCGGGGACATGCCGGACGTGGCCTCGGCGACGGTCGGGCCGAGGCCCGTCGGGGAGGGCCGCTGGGCGGCGGGCGCGAGCAGCTCGCGGGCGGTGCGCACCAGGCGCAGCCGGTCGTCGTCGCCCCACACCAGGGCCTGGTCGCGCAGGGTGGCCAGCGCCCGGGGAAGCGCGGCGCGCGCCCCGTTGTCGTGGCCGGTGGTGCCCTCCTGGCCGGTCAGCAGCGACTCCAGCACCGGGTAAGGGCACGGGTCGGGGGCCACCGCCAGGGCCTCGGCGGTCTGCAGCGCGAACCGGTCCAGCCGCTCCAGCGCCCGCACCACCGAGGCGCGGGTCCCGGCGCGGGTGGCCAGCTGGCTCACGTCGCCGGGCACCGGGCTGAGCAGGTCCGGGCGGGCGTGCAGCAGTGCGGCGAGCGCCGCGTCGTCGCGGGCGCGCAGCGCCTCGGCGAGGGAACGCGGGGCGCCCGTCGCGGCGCCCCCTGCGGTGCTTGCCTCGGGCACGGTCGTCGCCTCCTGGTCGCGTCGGCCGGTCGATCGGCCGGTCCCCATCCGGCCAACGGTATCCGCTGAGCCCGCGGCCGCTCCACGGGCGCACGCGCTACCTTCGGGACAGGCTGTAAGGGAGGAGCCGGGCGTGGGGATCGAAAGCGACCAATTGGTCTACGAATATCTGAGCCGCGTCGGGGACTTGGCGCAGCGGCGGCAGCTGTCCTCCGGTGACCGGATGCGGCTGGTGGCGGGGCTGCGGGACGAGATCGACCGTCGGCGCGCCCGGTACGAGCCGGAGACCCCGGCCGCGGTACGCGGCATCCTGCAGCGGCTCGGCACGCCGGAGGAGGTCCTGGCCGGCCACGGCACGGCCGGTACGGGGGCCGCGCCACTCACCCCTGCGCCGGCCGTGCCCGCCCAGCGGGGGCCGCGCGGCCCGAAGCCGCCGGCGGAGCCGCGGAACGTGCCGCCGCACCTGGCCGGGCTCGACGAGCTCGGCCCCTCGGGCGGGTCGGAGCCCGAGTGGTGGCGGGTCAGCCCGGGGGCGTTGGGGGCGGGGCCGCAGGTCGAGGGGTTCGCGGGCGGCATCGAGTTCCCGGAGCCCGAGGCGGAGCCGGAGGGGGAGGAGGCGGGCAAGCCGGGGGCGGGCGCGCCGGGGCCGGGGGTGGATCCCGAGGCCAAGGCCGGGGCGCCGGAGTCGGGCGTACGGGGCTTCGTACGGTTCCTGCGCGAGCGGCGGCGGGCGAAGAAGGAGGCGGCGGCGGAGGCGGCTCCCGCCGCGGGGGCGGAGGCCGCCGCCGGCCCCCGGCCCCGGCCGAACGCCTTCCTGCTGCTGGCCGCGGCCGTCCTCCTCGGCGGTGTGGTCACCGGCTACTGGCTGCTGCTCGTCGTGGGCTGGCTGCTCCCGTACGCCTCGCGGGTGTTGGGGCCCGCCGAGCGCAAGTGGGCCGTCTTCGGGCCGCCGGGGGTGGTGGCCGCGGGGGCGGTGGTGTGGTTGTGGGGCCGGATGAACGCGCGCTGGGGCGAGGCCTTGCCGGAGGACCAGCTGAGCGGTGCCCTGTACGGGATGTGGCCGTGGCTGCTCCGGGCCGCCGGCCTTGCCTCCATCGTGTACCTGGTGTGGCGGGCGCGGCGGCGGTAGCCGGGGCACGGGGGCAGGGTGCGGCGCCGTTGCGGGGGCGCTGCCCCCGGGCCCCCGCGCCTCAAACGCCGGCGGGGCTGAAAGATCGGGGCGCCGCCCCGGACCCCGCGCCTCGAACGCCGGCGGGGCTGGATGTGCTGAGCCGTGCTCGTGCCCGGTCCGTTGGATCAGCCGCCCGGGATGGTCTGCTGCTCCTCTTCCACCGGGTCGGCGTCGGCCGCCTTGATCAGGTCGAGGAAGGCGGGGGCCTTGGCGAGGTCCAGGAGTTGGTCGTTGGTGACCTGGCGTCCTGGGGCCGGGCAGCGCTACGAGCCGGGGCGCGGCCCGGGTGCCGGTCCGCCTCGGCACAATGGCGGGTATGAACCTCACCGTCGGCTTCGACCTCGACATGACCCTCATCGATTCGCGTCCGGGAATCAAGGCCGCCTACCAGGCACTCTCGGCCGAAACGGGCACGTTCATCGACGCCGACGCGGCGGTCACGCGGCTCGGGCCGCCGCTCGACGAGGAGCTGGCGTACTGGTTCCCGGAGGCCGAGATCCCGGCCGTGGCGGACCGCTACCGGGAGATCTATCCCACATACGCGATCGAGCCGACCCCGGCGATGCCGGGCGCCCGCGAGGCGATCGAGGCCGTCCAGGCGCTCGGCGGCCGCGCGATCGTCGTCACCGCCAAGCACGAGCCCAACGCCCGCCTGCACCTGAAGCACCTGGGCATCGAGCCGGACGCCGTCATCGGCTGGCTGTGGGCCGAGGCCAAGGCCGGGGCGCTGCGCGAGTACGGGGCGCAGGTTTACGTCGGCGACCACGTGGGCGACGTGCGCGGCGCCCGCAAGGCCGGCGCGCTGTCCGTGGCGGTGCCGACCGGCCCCTGCCCGGAGCCGGAACTGCGCGCCGCGGGCGCCGACGTGGTGCTCGCCGACCTCACCGCGCTGCCGCAGTGGCTCGCGGAGTACGTCGCGGCCCAGCGGGCCCAGCCCGTCCAGCCCGCCTAGGCCGGTACGGCTACCGCCGGGGCCGCGGCCCCGGCGGTACCGGCGGCCGCGGCTACGCCTGCGAGGCGCGGGCCGCCCGGCGCTGTGCGGCGGCCGAGCGGAGCACGCCCGCCGCGGAGATCGCGAAGCCGACGCCCATCAGCATGCACACGGCCCACGCGTACGAGGGGAACGGGTCGAGGTCCAGGAACAGCGGAGCCATCGTCGCGAGCGTGGCCACGGCGCCCACGATGAAAACGATGCCGCCGGCCTTCACCAGGGCATCGCCGGGCCGCGCTTCGTCGGCAGGAGGAGTAACAGTCACCCCACCAGGGTAGTTCCCTGGCCTGAGTGGCCGACGGCGAAGGACCGGGGAACGTCTTGTCACCGGGCCCTCGACCATTAGCCTTGAGGTGGCGGGTCACAGTTGACCCGCTGCGCTGTTATCCGGAGCCGTTCCACGGCACTTCGGACCCCAACGAGCACAAGGACAGAGGACGGACGTGCCTACCGGCAAGGTCAAGTGGTTCAACAGTGAGAAGGGCTTCGGCTTTCTCTCCCGCGACGACGGCGGCGACGTCTTCGTCCACTCGTCGGTGCTCCCTGCCGGGGTCGACTCCCTCAAGCCCGGCCAGCGCGTCGAGTTCGGTGTCGTCGCCGGCCAGCGCGGTGACCAGGCGCTTTCGGTGACGGTCCTGGACCCGGCGCCGTCCGTCGCGGCAGCCCAACGCCGCAAGCCCGACGAGCTCGCCTCGATCGTGCAGGACCTCACGACCCTGCTGGAGAACATCACGCCGATGCTGGAGCGCGGCCGCTACCCCGACAAGGTGCACGGCACGAAGATCGCCGGCCTGCTGCGCGCGGTGGCCGACCAGCTCGACGTCTGAGCCGGCCGCACCACGACGGTGCCCCGTCCCTCGCGAGAGGGGCGGGGCACACGCATGCGGCGGCCCGCTTCGGCCCCAGGGCTACGGGAAGGCCAGCGCGCCGGGCGCAATGGCCGGTACCAGCCCCTCGGCCGCCGCCCGGGTCAGCAGCCCGCGCACGGCCGCGTAGCCGGCCTCGCCGAGGTCGGCGGTGAACTCGTTGACGTAGAGCCCGATGTGCTGGTCGGCGACGGCCGGGTCCAGCTCCTGCGCGTGGGCCCGTACGTACGGGCGGGAGGCCTCCGGGTCGTCCCAGGCCATCCGGACCGACGCACGGGCGGACTCGGCCAGGACCTTCAGCGTCGCCTCGCCCAGCGAACGCTTGGCGATGATCGCGCCGAGCGGGATCGGCAGGCCGGTCGTGGACTCCCAGTGCTCGCCCATGTCGGCCAGGCAGTGCAGCCCGTAGTCCTGATAGGTGAACCGGGCCTCGTGGATGACCAGTCCGGCGTCCACCCGGCCGTCGCGCACCGCGGGCATGATCTCGTTGAAGGGCAGCACGACCACCTTGCCGACCCCGGCCGGGAGCACGTCCGCCGCCCACAATCGGAACAGCAGGTAGGCGGTGGAGCGTTCGCTCGGCACCGCGACCGTTTTGCCGCTCAGGTCGACCCCCGCGCCCTCAGCCGGGCCGGGATCCCTGACGAGCACGAGCGGACCGCAGCCACGCCCCAGGGCCCCGCCGCAGGGCAGCAGCGCGTACTCCTCGAGCACCCAGGGCAGCACGGCGTACGACACCTTCAGCACGTCCAGCTCGCCGCGCTCGGCCATGCCGTTGGTGATGTCGATGTCCGCGAAGGCGACGTCGAGGGCGGGCGCGCCCGGCACACGGCCGTGCGCCCAGGCGTCGAAGACGAAGGTGTCGTTCGGACAGGGCGAGTAGGCGATCTTCAGCGGTTCACCGGTGATCATGGCGTTCTCCCCAGTTCGCGAGTACGGGCCCCAGCGAGCGGAAGCCGCCGGCGAGGGCGGCGAGCGCGTCCCCGATCCGCCAGGCGGCACGGTCGCGCGGGCCCACGGCGTTGGACACGGCGCGGATCTCCAGTACGGGCAGCCCGTGCGCGACGGCCGCCTCCGCCACCCCGAAGCCCTCCATGGCCTCGGCCCCGGCCATCGGGTGCCGGGCGGCGAGCTCGGCCGCCCGGGCGGCGGTACCGGTGACGGTGGAGACGGTCAGGACGGGCGCGAGCAGCGCCCCGGTGGCCTCGGCGGCGTGCGCGGCGAGCTCGGCGGGCGGCAGGTGCACGCTGTGCCCGAAGCCGAGCGCCCGCACGTCCACGAAGCCGTCGGGGGTCTCGGCCCCCAGGTCGGCGGCGACGATCGCGTCCGCCACCACGAGGGAGCCGGGCGGGGCGGCGGGCTGGAACCCGCCGCCGATGCCGGCGGAGACGACGAGCGTGTACGAGCCGAGGGCCAGGGCGGTGGCGGTGCCGGCGGCGGCCGCCGCCGGACCGACGCCCCCGACGAGCACGTCGAAGGCGATGCCGGGGAGGTCCCTGCGGGTGATGTGGTACCCGCCAGGAAGAGTGCGCGGCTCAGGACCGGGGGCGTCCGGATGAGGGGTCAGCCCGGCAGCGACGGAGTCTGCCTCCGCCGCCACCGCGGTCACGACGAGCGCGCGCACCGGTTGCGCCCGGTTACTTGAGCTTGAGGTTGAAGGTCCAGACGGAGAGCGGCTTGCCGTCCTCGGCGACCTGGACGAAGGCGAGCTTCTTCGAGGCCGGGGCCTCGCCCTGGCCGCCGGTCGCGAAGACGTCGGCGCCCGGGAAGCTGCGGTAGGTGTTCGAGGAGGGCTCGGTGATGGGCTGCCCGTCCAGGATCGCCTGCCACTTCTTGCCGTCCTCGACGACGTCCGGCTCGACGCCCAGGCGCAGCGTGTCGCCGCGGGCGTATTCGACGGTCTTGGCGTCCTTCAGGTTGGTGAGGCAGTCCTGGACCTTGTCCATGGACAGCGGCTCGGCGCCGCCGTGGCAGGCGGCTTCGGCGGACACCGACGAGGTGCCGACCGTCACGGTCGCCAGCGGTGTCGGCTTGTCGCAGGCGGAGAGGAGGAGGAGGCCGGCGGACACGGCTCCGAGGGCCGCGACGCTGCGGCGGGCCCTACCCGAGAAAAGCGGTGCGGTCATGAGCCGAAGGCTATCGGGCCGCTGGGCTGCGCCGCTGCACGGGGTCCCCTGGCCTGCGGCGCGCCGCGGCCGGCGGACCGGGGCCGGCCCCCGCCCCCACCCAAGAACGGACCTCGGCCCCGGCCCCGGGCCCCCGCGCCTCAATCGCCGGCGGGGCTGAATGTGCCTGACGCCGTCCGCAAGGGTGCGGCGTCGTTGCCGGGGGCCGGCCCCCGGACCCCCGCGCCTCAATCGCCGGCGGGGCTGGATGTGGCTGGTCCTGTCCGCAAGGGTGCGGCGCCGTTGCCGGGGGCCGGCCCCCGGGCCCCCGCGCCTCAATCGCCGGCGGGGCTGAATGTGGCTCGCGTCAACCTGCAGCGTGCCGCCGTGCCCGCGCTTGGCGGGCGGCAGGAGCGAATATCCAGCCCCGCCGGCGTTTGAGGCGCGGGGGCTGGGGCGGAGCCCCGGGAGGGGGCAGGGTCGGCTACGCGACTCGGGGGCGGGGGGTGCCCGCGGGGTGGCGGGGGGCGCCCAGGAGGCCGCGTACGGCCATGACCGTGCCGAGGGCGACCACGGCCGCCGCGACGGACATCCCCAGCACCCCGTTCAACGGCAGCGCGATGCCGATCGCACCCCCCAACACCCACGCCATCTGGAGCAGCGTCTCCGAACGGGCGAAGGCGGACGTCCGTACCGCCTCCGGAACGTCCCGCTGGATCATCGCGTCCAGCGACAGCTTCGCCAGCGCCTGGCAGAAGCCCGCCGTCGCGCCCAGCACCGCCATGAACACCCCGCTGAAGAAGGCCGCCGCCAGCACCGCGACCCCGAGGGTCAGGCACAGCACCGCCGCGATGATCGCCTCCGGCGCCCTCGCCCGCAGCCACGCCCCGACCGCCGTGCCGCACGCGTTCCCGACGCCCGCCGACACGCCGACGATGCCCAGCGACACCGCCGCGCTCTGCCCCGCCAGGGGATGCTCGCGCAGCAGGAACGCCAGGAAGAAGATCAGGAACCCGGACAGCCCGCGCATCGACGCGTTCGCCAGCAGCCCGCACAGGACCGACCGGCTGACCGTCCGCAGCCCCGGCCGCTGCGAGTGCGCCTCGTGCGTGGACAGCCGGGCCCGCCGCTCGCCCCGCGCCTCGTCCACCTTGTGCGGCAGCGTGAACGCCGCGAACGTGCCCCACACGAAGATCGCGCAGGCCCCGTACAGCGGCCACTGCGGGCCGATCTGGTGCAGCCCGGCACCCACCGGCGCGGCCACGCCCGTGGCCAGCAGCCCGGCCAGCGTCACCCGGGAGTTCGCCTTGACGAGCGAGAACTGGGGTGGCAGCAGTCGCGGCACCACCGCGCTGCGCACGACCCCGTACGCCTTCGAGGAGACCAACACCCCCAGCGCCGCCGGATACAGCTCCAGACCGCCCGTGGCCACCGCGCCCGACATCATCAGCGCCAGCAGCGCCCGGGTCAGCATCGCGGCCGCCATCGAGGCCCGGCGTCCGTGCGGCAGCCGGTCCAGCAGCGGACCGATCACCGGGGCCAGCAGGGTGAAGGGGGCCATCGTGATCGCCAGGTACAGGGCCACCCGGCCGCGTGCCTCGTCCGTGGGGACGGAGAAGAAGACCGTCGAGGCCAGCGCCACCGTGATCATCATGTCGCCGGCGCCGTTGATGGCGTGCAGCTCGATCAGCTTGCCGAGGCCCGACTCCCCGGCCCCGTGCGCGTGGGTGGCCCGCCTGATGCCGCGCGCCGTACCGGTGATGGGCAGGTGCAGGGCACGCCCCAGGGCCCGGCCGGCCCGCCTGGCCGGTCCCGAGCCGTCGCGGGACGACCGTGCGGGTGCCACCCGGCCATAGTGCCCCACAGGTCCCTTTCGGACCCCTCCCCGGCGCGTCGCGGGGGCTCCTCCCCGCGCGGCCTTCTCCGCGAATCGGACCTTGCATGTGGGCCCGGGGCTTCGAAGGAGGTAGCGTGCGTAGCGCGCCACCGGCGGTTGCTCTTGGCCGCGCGCCTCTTCGCGATCCCGCAGAATGGATCGCATAAAGGTGCGCCCGGAGTCCGATCGGGTGCGGACGTCGACGCGGCCCTCTGGTCCGCTCCGCCCGCTCCACGTACGGACAAGACCGACGGGTCGTTGTGGACGACAGTACGGACGGCGCACTCGTGAGACGGCGTAGGAGAGAACGAGACCAGTGAGTGCTGCGACGACGCGAAGCCGTACCCCGCGTACCCCCGACCGCCTGTGTGTCGAGGCGGTAGATCTCGCCCGCGCGGCCGCCGAGGAGGCCGCCTTCCCCGGTGTGGTGGGCGAGCACGTCTCCGCCGTGGCGGAGGGCGACCGGGTCGTCACGCACTTCTTCGAGTCCAAGGAGCCGGGCTACCGCGGCTGGCGCTGGGCCGTCACCGTGACCCGCGCCTCCCGCGCCAAGAACGTCACCCTCGACGAAACGGTGCTGCTCCCCGGCGAGGACGCGCTGCTGGCCCCCGAGTGGGTGCCCTGGAGCGAGCGGCTGCGCCCCGGCGACATGGGCCCGGGCGACCTGCTGCCCACCGACGCCGAGGACCTGCGGCTGGAGCCGGGCTGGTCGGGCGAGGACGCGCCGCCGCCGAACTCGGTGGTCTCCTCGGAGATGGCCGAGCTGGTCGAGGCGGAGGACGCTGACGTCACCGACCGCGCGGTGGTCCCGGTCCGCGGGTCCATCACCTCGGTGGCCGAGGAACTGGGCATGCGCCGGGCCCGGGTGCTCTCGCGGTACGGGCTGCACAGCGCGGCCGACCGCTGGGACGAGTCGTTCGGCGCGAAGACGCCGATGGCGCAGGCGGCGCCGGCGGCCTGTGTCTCCTGCGGGTTCCTGGTCGCGATCGGGGGCTCGCTGGGCCAGGCCTTCGGCGTCTGCGCGAACGAGTTCAGCCCGGCCGACGGGCGGTTGGTCTCGCTCTCGTACGGGTGCGGCGGGCACTCCGAGGCGGCGGTCATGCCGGCCCCGCTGAGGCCGGCTCCGCCGGTGCTCGACTCGATGGCCACGGACGAGTTCCCCCTCCGCCCGTCCGCCGATACGGGCTCGGTCCCCGCGGCGGACCTCCCCGCCGCCGACCTGGGCCACTCCTAGCCCTGCGGGCCGCTTCCCGGGGGCTGGGGCGGAGCCCCAGGAGCGGCGCCGCAGGCTAGTCGGCGGCGCCTCGGCGGCGGAGCAGGCGCTTCGCCGTGAAGACCAGGGCCAGGGCCCCCGCGAGGACAAGGGCTCCCGTGCCGAAGCCGCCCGGCGGCTCCGGCACGGGCGACGCGTCCGGCCCGGCCCCCGGCTGCGGCGGCGCCGGCGAGGCGGTCGCGGCGGCCAGCGGGACCGCGACGACGCGGCTGGCTCCGCCCTCCGTCCCGAACATCAGCGCCGACCCGTCCGCCGCGTACGTCACCGACTCCGCCTGCCCCTGCCATGGCGCGTCCACCCGTTCGCCCTCGCCCTGCGGCCGCCCGTCCTTCCACGCGTACGTACGGGCCGTGAAGTACCCCCGCAGGGCCAGCCGGCTCCCGTCGGGGGAGAACGCCCCGTCCGTCACCCACGGCACGTCAGCGACCCGCCGGAACACGTTCGGCCCGCTCCCGGACAGCCGCTCGGGGCCCTCGTACAGCCCGCCCGTGCTCTCGTGCTTGCTCGCGATGTACACCCGCCCCGTCACCGGATGCACCATCAGCGCCTCCGCGTTCCGCGGGCCGTCCGCGTACCGCACGGTGAACTGCGCGGCCTTGACCGTGACATCGCCCAGCTGCTTCGGCTCCGGGAAGCGGTAGATCCACACGTGGTCCCAGGTGCCGTCCTTGTTGTCCCCGATGTCACCGACGTACAGCTGCCCGTCCGGCCCCAGCGAGACCGCCTCGACGTCCCGCGGCCGCCCGATGCCGGTCAGCGTGACCCGCGCCACCGTCTTGCCGGTCGCCGAGTCCACCGCGTAGACGTACGGGCCGTCGTCGCTGTCGTTGTGCGTCCAGTACACGCCCGGGTGGATCCGGCTGGCCGCCAGCCCGCTCGACTCCTTGATCCGCGGGTCGGTGATGGTGAACGAGGACGCCTCGGGAGCCTCCGACCCGGCCGCGAGGGCGGACGACGACGGCAGCAGGGCGAGGACCAGGGCGGCGGAGGCGGACGACAACGGCAGCAGGCGCATACCCCCAGCCTGCCAGCCCGCCCGGGCGCGTCCGGGCGTGTCCGGCATCACAAGGGCTCGGGTCGGGTGATCCGCGATGATGACCGGATGCGTTTCATGTTCGTCGGCGACTCCATGACCATCGGACGCGCCGGCGACTACACCTGGCGCTACCGGATGTGGCAGCACCTGGGCTCCACCCCCGGCGGCCCGTACGAGATAGTCGGCCCGCGCTGCGAGCTGTACGACACCTCCGCCGACGCGCCCACCAGCCACGTCTACGCCGACCCGGACTTCCCGCAGGACGCCCGCCGCCACCTGGCCGGCTGGGGCGAGGGCTGGCAGCACATGGCCCCCCTGGTCGGTCCCGCCGCCGCAGACGGGCGGGCCGACGTCCTGCTCGTCTCCCTCGGCCTGATCGACCTCGGCTTCTACACCGGCGCCGAAGACACCGCCGCCAACGTCCGCCGTTTCGTCGCGGCGGCCCGTCAGGCCCGCCCCGGCATCCGGATGGTGCTGCTGCCGGTGATCCCGAACATCCGCGCCGAGGAGGACGCCCCCTTCGCGGCCGAGGTGGCCCGCTTCAACGAACTCCTGGCGAAGGCGGTGGCCGACCTGACCACCGCCGCCTCACCGATCCTGCTGGGCGCGCGCCCGGACGCGTACGACATCCACCGCGACACCTACGACGGGACCCACCCCAACGCCTCGGGCGAACACCGCCTGGCGGGCGAGTTCGCGGCGGTCCTCCACCAGGCCTGGGGCATCGGCGGCCCCTACCGGCCACAGCACTAGGGACCGTCCGCACCCGGATCCGTACCGGTACCCGTACCCGCGGCCGGCTGCTGCGTCCGCCTGCTCTCCCTGGCCGCGGCCGCCGTGCTCCCGGCCGCGCTCATCGGCCTGGCCTCACCCGAACAGGACCTGCGGCGCGCCGACTTCGTCGCGGACCTGCCGGGCATTTCCGTACGGACAGCGGATCCTTCTTCCCGCACCGTCTGATCCAACTGCACCTGGACACCACCGCCGAGGACCTGCTGCCCCGGCTGGTGCCCTCGCCGTGAGAGGGCCGCCGCCCCGGAGGGGGAACGGCGGCCGAGGCACTACGCGATCACCAGGCGAAGGCCTCCGGGGACGGACCCGGGCCGGGGAAGATCTCGTCCAGGGCCGCCAGGACCTCCTCGCTCAGCTCCAGCTCCAGCGCGCGCAGGGCACTGGTGAGTTGCTCGGCGGTGCGCGGGCCGACGATGGGGCCCGTGACGCCCGGCCGGGTCAGCAGCCAGGCCAGCGCCGTCTCGCCGGGTTCCAGGCCGTGCTTGTCGAGGAGGTCCTCGTACGCCTGCACCTGCGCCCGTACCGCGGTGCTGGCCAGCGCGTCCGCCGACCGTCCGGAGGCGCGGCGCCCGCCCTCGACCTCCTTCTTGATCACCCCGCCCAGCAGGCCGCCGTGCAGCGGGGACCACGGGATGATCCCGAGCCCGTACTCCTGGGCCGCCGGGATGACCTCCATCTCGGCGCGCCGCTCGGCGAGGTTGTAGAGGCACTGCTCGCTGACGAGCCCGACCGTGCCGCGCCGGGCGGCGGTCTCGTTCGCCTGGGCGATCTTGTAGCCGGGGAAGTTCGACGACCCCGCGTACAGGACCTTGCCCTGCTGGATCAGTACGTCGACGGCCTGCCAGATCTCCTCGAAGGGGGTCCGGCGGTCGACGTGGTGGAACTGGTACAGGTCGATGTAGTCGGTCTGGAGCCGCTTCAGGCTCGCCTCGACGGCCCGCCGGATGTTCAGCGCCGAGAGCCGGTCGTGGTTGGGCCACGGGTCGCCGTCGCCGGCCATGTTCCCGTAGACCTTGGTGGCGAGGACGGTCTTGTCCCGGCGGCCGCCGCCCTGGGCGAACCAGGTGCCGATGATCTCCTCGGTGCGGCCCTTGTTCTCACCCCAGCCGTAGACGTTGGCGGTGTCGACGAAGTTCAGGCCTGCGGCGAGGGCGTCGTCCAGGATGTGGTGACTGGTGGGTTCGTCTGTCTGCGGACCGAAGTTCATCGTGCCGAGAACGAGTCGGCTGACCTTGAGTCCGGTGCGTCCGAGCTGCGTGTACTTCATGAGCCCCAAGCCAACTGCCTCGAGTCCACTCGAGGCAAGGGCGCGCTTACTGCCCCACGGCGGCCGCGACGGCGACGACGACGAACATCAGCACGAGCACACCGGCCATGACACGGTTTCTGGTCTTGGGATCCACCCGTCGAGCCTAACGCGGCCGCCGCCCCGCCCCGTACGCGCACTCCCCGCCCCGGGGCGCGGTCAGAGCCCGCGCAGCTCCAGCGTGCAGCACTTGACGCTGCCGCCCGCCTTGAGGAGCTCGGACAGGTCGACCCCGATAGGCTCGAAGCCGCGGGCGCTGAGCTGGGCCTTCAGGCCGGTGGCCGCCTCCGGCAGCAGGACGTGGCGGCCGTCGGAGAAGGCGTTGAGCCCGAAGACGGCGGCGTCCTCGGCCGTGGCGAGGATCGCATCGGGGAACAGGGTGCGCAGCACGGACCGGCTCCCCTCGGAGAAGGCGGCCGGGTAGTACATGACCTCCTCGTCCGAGAGCACGGCGAGCGCGGTGTCCAGGTGGTAGAACTCCGGGTCGACGAGGGTCAGGCCGGTCACCGGGAGCCCGAAGAACTCCTGCGCCTCGGCGTGCGCGCGGGGGTCGGTGCGGAAGCCGGTGCCGGCCAGCAGACGGCGGCCGACGGTGAGGATGTCGCCCTCGCCCTCGTTGATGTACTCCGGCCACAGCAGCTCGCGGCAGCCCCGGCGCTCGAACCATGCGAGGTAGGCGGGTCCCTCGGCGGTGCGCTGCGCGTGCCGGAACCGGGCGCCGTAGACCTTGCCGTCGACCACGGTGGCGCCGTTCGCGGCGAAGACCATGTCGGGGAGCCCGTCGACCGGGTCGATCTCCTCCACGAGGTGGCCGAGCTCCCGGTACAGGTCGCGCAGCCGCTCCCACTGCAGGACGGCCAGGGCGGTGTCGGTGCTCTTCTCCGGGTCCATCCACGGGTTGATCGAGTACGTGACGTCGTAGTGCCTCGGACGGCACATCAGCAGCCGGCGCCGGGTGGCCACGCGCGAGGGATTCGAGGGGGTGGGGGTGACGGCGGCGACAGGGGTGACGGCGGAGGAGGTCAGCGGCACGGGGGCTCCTTCGGAGGCGGTCGGGCGGTTACGGGCCGCCCGGAGCGACGTTTCCCCGGGTCCTCCACGGGAGCCTTCCGGGCGCACGTCCTCCGGTTGAACCGGGACCGAACACCCTGTCGCCCCCGGCCCCCGGCCCTGCCGCTAGCCCTCCAGCGGCCAGGCCCCGACGGTCTCGTAACGGGGCTGCTCGCCGCGGACCCCGCTGACCGGCAGGTTGCTGCGCACGAGGCTCAGGGTGTCGGCCTGCCAGGGGGTGCCCTCGAAGTCCGCGAGGGCGTCGAGGTAGGGCCGCAGCGGTACGCCTTCGCGGGACCGGCCCAGGGTGAGGTGCGGGGTGTACCGGCGGTGCTGCTCCATGGGCACCCCGGCCCGCCGGGCGGCGGCGTCGGCCCGCTCCGCGAGCAGCCGCATCCCGTCGAGGTCCCCGGCGGCACCGATCCACAGCGCGCGCTCGCCGAAGTGGCCGGCGCCGTGCAGGCGCAGCGGGAACGGGGCGGTGCGGTGCGCTGCGCGGGCCAGGCGTTCGTGCAGCTCGGGGAGGACCTGGTCCCGTACCTCGCCCATGAAGGCGAGCGTGAAGTGCCAGCCGGCTTCGCCGGTCCAGGTCAACCGGTCGTCACGCAACGGCCGTACGGCCGCGGCCAGCTCGGCCATGGCCGCGTCCGGGGGCAGCACGGCTGCGAACAGTCTCATGTCGCGGAGCCTAGCCGTGCCGCCCGCCCGCGGCGCCGCTGTCGGGGGCCGGCCCCCGAACCCCCGCGCCTCAAACGCCGGCGGGGCCGGGTTGTGCCCGCACCGGGATGATCAGTGCCCTGTGGGCCATCCCGCCGCACCAGGCAGGCGGCGCGAGCCGAATACAGCCCCGCCGGCGTTTGAGGCGCGGGGTCTGGGGCGGAGCCCCAGGAGGCCGGGGCGCAGGCTCAGGCGGCCGGGACCAGCTCGGGCTTGCGGACCGCCGGGACGAAGGTCACGCCGTGGCGGTTCACGCGCAGCCGGAGGTTCCCGACACGGGCCAGGACCACCGCGACGGAAACAGAGGCGAGCAGCGAGATCCCACCCCCCGCAGCCATCCCGATCCGCGCCCCGTAGGTATCCGTGATCCAGCCCAGCAGCGGCGCGCCCAGCGGCGTGCCGCCGGTGAAGACCATCATGAACAGGGCCATGACCCGCCCCCGCATCTCGGGGTCGGTCGCCATCTGCACGCTGGAGTTCGCCGTCACGTTGACCGTCAGCCCGAAGATCCCGATCGGCACGAGCAGCGCCGCGAACAGCCAGAAGCCGGGCGCGAAGGCGGTCACGGTCAGCAGCACCGAGAACAGCACGGCCGCCGCCACCAGCAGCCGCAGGCGGGAGTGCCCGCGCCGGGCGGCGAGCAGGGCGCCCGCGAGGGAGCCGACCGCGATCAGGGTGTTGAAGAGCCCGTAGGTGCCCGCGTCCCCGTGGAACACGTTGCTCACGTACGCCGACAGCCAGATCGGGAAGTTGAATCCGAAGGTGCCGATGAAGCCGACGAGGACGATCGGCCAGACCAGCTCCGGCCGGCCGGCGACGTACCGCAGGCCCTCGCGCAGCTGCCCCTTGGCGCGGGGCCGCGGCTCGACCGGGTGCAGTTCGCTCGTCCGCATCATCAGCAGGCCGGCGATGGGCGCGGCGAAGGACAGCCCGTTCAGCAGGAAGGCCCAGCCGGAGCCGAACGCGGTGATCAGCACACCGGCGAGGGCCGGGCCGACCAGCCGCGCGGACTGGAAGTTGGCCGAATTCAGACTGACGGCGTTGGCGACCTGGTCCTTGCCGACCATCTCGGGGACGAAGGTCTGCCGGGCCGGATTGTCGACGACGGTGACCAGGCCGAGCGCGAAGGCGGCGAGGTAGACGTGCCAGACCTGGACGTGTCCCGCCAGGGTGAGCACGGCCAGAGCGACGCCGGTCAGGCCCATCGCGCTCTGGGTGACGAGCAGCAGCGGCCGTTTGGGCAGCCGGTCGGCGAGTACGCCTCCGTAGAGGCCGAACATCAGCATCGGCAGGAACTGCAGGGCGATGGTGATGCCGACGGCGGAGGCCGAGCCGGTCAGGGAGAGGACCAGCCAGTCCTGGGCGATCCGCTGCATCCAGGTGCCGGTGTTCGAGACGACCTGACCGGTCGCGAAGAGCCGGTAGTTCCGGATCTTCAGCGAGCTGAACATGGAGTTCTTGCCCGCGGGGGTCGTGTGGGGGGTGGATATGTCGCCGGGTGCGGAGTCTGCTCCGTTTCCCGTACTCAAAAGCTTCGCCTCCTGGCGTCGTTCCTACAGGTGCGCGAGCTTCTCCAGGACGGGTGCGGCCTCGCGCAGCTTGGCCCATTCGTCCTCGGTCAGCTCGGCCGCGAGCCCGGCCAGGAAGGCGTTGCGCTTGCGGCGGCTCTCTTCGAGCATCGCTTCGGCCTCCTCCGTCTGGCGGACCACCTTCTGGCGGCGGTCGTCGGGGTGCGGTTCCAGCGTGACCAGTCCCTTGGCCTCCAGCAACGCGACGATGCGCGTCATCGAAGGCGGCTGGACGTGTTCCCGCCGGGCCAGCTCACCAGGTGTGGCCTGGCCGCAGCGGGCGAGGGTGCCGAGGACCGACATCTCGGTCGGGCTCAGCGATTCGTCGACGCGCTGGTGCTTCAGGCGTCGGCCCAGCCGCATGACGGCGGAGCGGAGGTCGTTCACGGCGGCCGCATCGTCGCCATGGGTAAGGTCACGCATGTTCTTTAGAGTAACTCATTACTCTAGCTAAGGAAAACCATAAACCGGCCGTCACTCGTACGGGTGAGTCGGCGGCGGAAAGTGACCCGCGTCCACACCCGCTGCCCCGACTCTTTCGGCATGGGGACACATGTGCTGAGCATGCGCATAGACGGGGAGCTCCTCGACAGGCTCCGGACTCATGCCGCCAAACGCGGAATGAGCGTCCAGGACTACGTGGTCCGGACGCTCATTCGCGATGACTTCGACGAGCGCTTCAAGGCGGCCGTCGACGAGACGGAGAAGTTCTACGGGCTGACGTGAGTCTGACGTGAGCCCGTGCGTGACCCCTACGTGAGGCCGAGGGCCGGCATCGCGTAGTAGAAGACGAACACCGCCGACACGACGTACATGGCCACGGGGACCTCACGGCCCCGGCCGGTCGCGGCGCGCAGCGCGCAGAAGCTCACGAAGCCGATGCCGATGCCGTTGGTGATCGAGTAGGTGAAGGGCATCATCACCATGGCCAGGAAGGCCGGGACGGCGATGGTGAAGTCGCTCCAGTCGATGTCCTTGACCGAGCCCGCCAGGATCAGGAAGCCGACCGCCACCAGGGCGGGGGTGGCCGCCTGGGACGGGACCATGGTGGCGAGCGGGGTCAGGAACAGGGCCACGGTGAACAGGCCGCCGGTCACGACGTTCGCCAGGCCGGTACGGGCACCCTCGCCAACCCCGGCCGTGGACTCCACGAAGCAGGTGGTGGCCGAGGAGGAGGTCGCGCCGCCCGAGGCGACCGCCAGGCCGTCGATCAGCAGGACCCGGTTGATGCCGGGGAAGTTGCCGTCCTTGTCGATCAGCTTGGCCTCGTCGCCGACGCCGAGGATCGTGCCCATGGCGTCGAAGAAGCAGGACAGCAGCACGGTGAAGACGAACAGGACGCCGGTCAGCATCCCGACCTTCTCGAAGCCGCCGAACAGGCTGACCTGGCCGACGAGCCCGAAGTCGGGGGCGGCCACGGGGTTGCCCGGCCACGCGGGGACGGTCAGGCCCCAGGCCTCGTCCGGCAGGCCGGCGACGAGCTGGACGGCGACCGCGACGACCGTCATCGCGACGATGGAGATCAGGATCGCGCCCGGAGTCTTGCGGATCAGCAGGGCGAGGGTGAGCAGCACGCCGATGACGAAGATCAGTACGGGCCAGCCGTGCAGGTGGCCGCCGGTGCCGAGCTGGAGCGGGACGGTGGTGTGCGCGGCGTCGGGGATGCGGGTGACGAAGCCCGCGTCGACCAGGCCGATCAGCATGATGAACAGGCCGATGCCGATGGCGATGCCCTTGCGCAGGCCCACCGGGACGGCGTTCATGACGCGCTCGCGCAGGCCGGTGGCGACCAGCAGCATCACCACGAAGCCGGCCAGCACCACCATGCCCATGGCGTCGGCCCAGCTCATGCGCGGGGCGAGCTGGAGGGCGACGACGGTGTTGACGCCGAGGCCGGCGGCGAGCGCGATCGGGACGTTGCCGATGACACCCATGAGGAGCGTGGTGAACGCGGCCGTCAGGACGGTCGCGGTGACGAGCTGGCCGCCGTCGAGCTGGTGCCCGTACATGTCCTTCGCGCTGCCCAGGATGATCGGGTTCAGCACGATGATGTAGGCCATCGCGAAGAAGGTCGCGAAGCCGCCGCGGACCTCGCGGGCGATGGTCGAGCCGCGCTCGGAGATCCGGAAGTGGCGGTCGAGGACCGAGGTCTCCCGGGGTCCGGGTTCCGGGGCGCTGGCCGCGGGGGCGGGGGCCGGGGCAGGGGTGCTCATACGGTCCTCATTGGGTGGTTCATACGAAGAAAATGGGCCACGCCCAAACCGTTTCAGTATGAACACATGAACAAACGGGCGTCCATCTCCGCGCGTAGACCGTGTGGGGGATGGGCGTAGACCGCGTGGAGGGCGCGCGCGAGCCGCCCCGCAGGCCGCCGTGACCCCCACTCGTTGAAAGCGATAGGGCACCATCCGCCTAGACTTGCCGCATGGCGAAATGGACTCCGAAGCACGAGGCGCCCGAGCCCCTTGAGGGTCCGGTCGTCGCCACCGTCACCGGCGGCACGATCCTCTGGTTCGTCCTCTTCGTCGTCCAGCTCCCCTTCTACGGGTGGTTCTCCGACCGGGGCCTGCTGTGGTGGGTCTGGACCTGCGCGGCCGGCGGCTTCCTCGGCCTGATCGGCATCTGGTACGTCCGCGGCCGCGACGCCGCCCTCAAGCGCCACGCCGCCGCTGCTGCCCCGGGCGGGCAGGCCGGGCCGCAGCAGCAGGCCGGCCAGGCCTGACGCCAGGGCCGGAACCCTCCCCGCGTACCTGAGCCTGCCGCACGGGCTCCAGCCGGAGCCGCTGCGGGGCCGCGCGCAGGTGGGCCGACAGGTCCGGTAGGTCCGACAGGTCCGGCAGCGCCCCCGGCTCCCCGGCCGTGAACCACACCAGCACCTCCTCTCCCGTACGGACCGGCAGCGCCGGGAACGTGTTCTCCGCGTGCTCGCTGCGGTGCACGGCCAGGGGAGCGGATCCGGCGGCGGTGAGCGCCGGCCGCAGCCGCCGCTCGAAGTGGCCGGCGAAGGCCTCCGCGTCCAGCGGGCGGCAGACGGTCGCGACGACCGGCCCCCCGGTGTCCGGCCCCCCGGTGTCCGGCCCTCCGGTGTCCGGCCCCCCGGCGTCCGGCGCGGCGAAGCCCGGCCCGCGCAGCAGCAGCACGTCGTCCGAGTCCCGCATGGTCGCGTTGGCCGCCTCGCGGTGGGCCTGCCAGACGCGGCCGTCGTAGAGGGCGTGGAGCGCCCGCTTCCGCGCTGCCATGTCCGGGAAGGCTCGCAGCCAGACGAAGCGGTCCGGATCGTCCAGGTCCCGGAACCGGCCGCCCAGGGTGATGCCGGCCGCCTCCTGTCCGGTGACGAACTCCCGCTCGAAGAGTTCGATCAGCGTGTCCCGGGCGCCGGGGTGCAGGGTGTACTGCCGTAGTTCGACGATGAGGTCCATGGCCCGGAGGGTAGGACCGGTCCACTGACACCCGCCGTCAGCGGAAACCCGCGGTGCGCGGAAACCCGCGGTGCGGGGAAACCCCCCTCGGGGAAACCCGCCCCCGGCGGGTCGCGCAAGGGGGACCAAGGGAGGATTGGGGTCATCCCGAAGTCGGATCTTCGGACTTCTCGGCGGGTGAAGCGTTCGAACCGCCCTTACCGTCGAGAGCATGACGCAGCGGGCGAAGATCGACCAGGACGGGCCGGAGCCGGCCGGCGGCGCCATCGACGCGGGGGCCGAGCTGGACCCCGTCCACCCGATGCGGCCGCCCGCGCCCCGGTTCAAGCCCGGCGGCCTGACCACTGCCGAGGTGGCGGAACGCGTGGCGCGCGGGGACGTCAACGACGTCCCCGTCCGCAGCAGCCGCTCCACCGTCGACATCGTCCGCGCCAACGTCTTCACCCGCTTCAACGCGATCATCGGCGTGCTCTGGGTGATCATGCTGATCGTCGCGCCGATCCAGGACAGCCTCTTCGGCTTCGTGATCATCGCGAACACCGGCATCGGCATCATCCAGGAACTGCGCGCCAAGAAGACCCTCGACAGCCTCGCCGTCATCGGCGAGGCCAAACCCAGCGTCCGTCGCGACGGCAGGACCGCGGAGATCTCCACCTCCGAGATCGTCCTCGGCGACGTCATCGAACTCGGCCCCGGCGACAAGGTCGTCGTCGACGGAGCCGTCGGCGAGGCCGACGGCCTGGAGATCGACGAGTCCCTCCTCACCGGCGAGGCCGACCCCGTCCTGAAGAAGCCCGGCGACCAGGTCATGTCCGGCTCCTTCGTCGTCGCCGGCGGCGGCGCCTTCACCGCCACCAAGGTCGGCCGCGAGGCCTACGCCGCCCAGTTGGCCGAGGAAGCCTCCCGCTTCACCCTCGTCCACTCCGAGCTGCGCTCCGGCATCTCCACCATCCTCAAGTACGTCACCTGGATGATGATCCCGACCTCCATCGGCCTCATCATCAGTCAGCTGGTCGTCAAGGACTCCAACCTCAAGGACTCCATCGCCCGCACCGTCGGCGGCATCGTCCCGATGATCCCCGAGGGCCTCGTCCTCCTCACCTCCGTGGCCTTCGCGATCGGCGTGATCCGCCTCGGCCGCAAGCAGTGCCTGGTCCAGGAACTGCCCGCCATCGAGGGCCTCGCCCGCGTCGACGTGGTCTGCCTCGACAAGACCGGCACCCTCACCGAGGGCGGCATGGACGTCACCGAGCTCCGCCCGCTCGGCGGCTCGGAGCCCTCGTACGTCAAGAAGGTGCTCGGCGCCCTCGGCGAGTCCGACCCGCGACCCAACGCCAGCCTCCAGGCGATCATCGATGCCTACCCCGACAGCGCGGAGTGGCGCTGCACCGAGTCCCTCCCCTTCTCCTCCGCCCGCAAGTACAGCGGCGCCAGCTTCAGCGAGGGCGACGGCGAGAACAACACCTGGCTGCTGGGCGCCCCCGACGTCCTGCTCCCCACCGGGGACCCCGCCCTCGACGAGATCAACGACCTCAACGAACAGGGCCTACGGGTCCTCCTGCTGGCCCGCTCCGTCCGCGAACTCGACGACGAGGCCGTGGCCACCGGGGTTCGGCCGACCGCCCTCGTGGTCCTCGAGCAGCGGCTGCGCCCCGACGCCGCCGACACGCTGCGCTACTTCGAGGACCAGGACGTCAAGGCGAAGGTCATCTCCGGCGACAACGCCGTCTCCGTCGGCGCGGTCGCGGGCAAGCTGGGCCTCCCGGGCGCCGAGAACACCGTCGACGCCCGCAAGCTCCCCACCGAACAGGCCGGCATGGCGCAGGCCCTCGACGCCAACTCCGTCTTCGGGCGCGTGACCCCGCAGCAGAAGCGGGACATGGTCGGCGCCCTCCAGTCCCGGGGCCACACGGTCGCCATGACCGGCGACGGCGTCAACGACGTCCTCGCCCTCAAGGACGCCGACATCGGCGTCTCGATGGGCTCCGGCTCCGAGGCCACCCGGGCCGTGGCCCAGATCGTCCTCCTCAACAACAGCTTCTCGACGCTCCCCGCGGTGGTCGCCGAGGGCCGCCGGGTGATCGGCAACATCACCCGCGTCGCGACGCTCTTCCTCACGAAGACGGTCTACTCGGTCCTCCTCGCGATCCTGGTGGTCTGCTCCCAGGTCGAGTACCCCTTCCTGCCCCGCCACCTGACCCTGCTGTCCACCCTCACCATCGGCATCCCGGCCTTCTTCCTGGCCCTCGCCCCGAACAAGGAACGCGCGAAGCCGCACTTCGTGAAACGGGTGATGCGCTACGCCATCCCCGGCGGCGTGATCGCGGCGACGGCCACCTTCGTGACGTACCTGGTCGCCCGCGCCCACTACGCCGGCCCGGACGCCCTCAAATCCGAGACCAGCGCGGCCACCCTGACCCTGTTCCTCACCTCGATGTGGGTCCTGGTGATCATCGCCCGCCCGTACACGTGGTGGCGGGTGGGCCTGGTCGGCGCGATGGGGGGCACCTTCCTGATCGTCCTGGTCGTGCCGTGGCTCCAGGACTTCTTCCAGCTCAAGCTGCAGGGCGTGACGATGCCGTGGATCGCGGTCGGCGTCGCGGCGGCGGCCGCGACCCTGATCGAGTTCACGTTCCGGTGGGTGGACCGCAAGTTCCCGGCGTAGGAGGCGCGAGAGGCGTACGAGGCCCCAGCGGCGCCTCCCGCGGCGCGGGCACGTCCTAGTCGAACCACCTGTCCCGGGCCAGTTCCGCGGTGCGGGACGGGTCCTCCAGGAGGGCGGCGACCTCGAAGCGGCGGGGCCATTGGCCTGCCGACCAGGCCAGGCCGGCGGCTACGCCCTCCAGCGTGGAGGCGTGGAGGGTGCCGTCGGGAGTGTGGCGCCAGTCCAGTTCGATGCCGCCCGCGATCAGTTCCTCGTGCTCGAGGTACGTGGACGGGGTCGAGGGGCCGAGCAGGATGCGGACCGGCTCCGGTACCTCGTGTTCCTCGCCCGGGGTGGTGACCTCCGCCGGGACCGTGTCCGAGAGGCGGCGGACCTGGAGGAGGTCCGCCAGGTCCGCGGCGCGGGACGGGGCGACCGGGAGGAGGGGCAGGCCTTCCGTCAGGGGGAGCAGGTCCGGGGCGTCCGCGATGACCGCGTCCGCCGCGTCCACCACCCGGACCCCGCCGTTCACCACCGCGCGCAGCTCGTCCGGGAGGGTGACCTGCTCGGGGTCCAGATCGGCCAGCGCCGAGTACAGGCCGTGCAGCTGACGGCCCGTCACTTCGCGGTCCGGGTCCGCGAGACGGGCCAGGAGCTCGGCCGCGCCGCCCGGTTCGTCCAGCAGGGCCGACACGGTGGTCCGTACGCCCAGGGCCCGCAGGACCTGCTCGTCCTCGAAGCCGGTGGCGTCCGCCGAGGTGTAGAGGCCCGCCAGCAGCGGGTCGCCGCCCGCCGCGCGCAGGCCCGCCGGGCGGCGGCCGTCGAGCACCGGGTGGTCGCGCAGCCACCAGGCGGTGTACGGGCGCACCGACTGCGTGGTGCCGTCCGGGAGCAGGACGCGCACGGGCTGCGTCAGCGCGTCGCGCAGCGGGGGCTGGGCGAGCATCGCCAGGGCCTGGGGCCAGCAGTCGTCGTCGACCAGGTCGAGGTCGCGGACCGCGACCAGTTCCGTGGCCACCGGCGGCACCGGGGTGTCCGGCAGCTGGTCCAGGATGTCCTCGCACCACACGTCGACCGCGTCCAGCAGGCCCGCGTCGTCCGGCTCGGCGAAATCGCCCTCGCGCGGCTCCAGTTCGTCCGGATCGAGCACCACGTCGGTGGCGCGGACCAGCTGGAAGGTGGCCAGCACCCCGCACGCGGTGAGGGTGTCCGCGTCCCATCGGGAGGTCAGTTCGGCGTCCACGTACGGGACCTCGTCCTCGCGGATGACCGAGGCGAGCGGCGAGCCGGGCAGCAGCAGCTCACCGGCCGGGGTCGGCTCCCCGTCCTCGTCCGGGAGGGCCAGCGCCCCCAGCCACGGCTCGTCGCCGGGTGCCAGCTCCGCGTCCCGGACCAGGCCCAGGACCACGTCGGCCAGCTCCTCCGGGTCCAGTGCGTCCTCGTCCCAGATCTCGCCCGCGTCCATCGAGCCGGCCACGGCGGCCCGCACCTGCGGGGTCCTCAGGACGGCCCGCGCGGTGGCCGGGAGGGCGCCGAGCTTCTCCAGCAGAGGGTGCGCGGCCTCCGGGTGGGCCACCTTCAGCCCCAGCCGGGCCAGGTCCGCCGGGGTGTCCTCGTACGGCAGGAGGACGTGGCGCGGCCCGATCGTCGTACGGCCGTCGGCGAGCGGCACGGGCAGCCCGGACAGCCGGTCCGGGTCGACCCCGGCGAGGGAGTCGTAGAGCCGGTACCACCACTCGGGGGTCCGCTCGATGCCCGCGATCCGCTCGATGGCGTCGCCGAGCGGAAGCCGGCCCACGCCCAGGGTGCGCAGCTCGGCGCGGCGCTCCAGGCCGGCCGGGAGCAGGGTCGGCAGGACCTCGGCGAGGACCCGTACGGTGTCGGCGCCCGCGCCCTCCACCACCTCGGCCTCGAAGGGGCGCAGGGCGGACCGCTCCTCGGCGTGCTCGGGCGGGGCGGCGGGCGCGAGGAAGGCCGTACGGGGGAGCCGCCGCAGCACGGCGGCTCGCAGGGCCCCGTCCAGCTCGCCCTTGCCGAGCGGGCCGGGGACGAGGTCCACGAGTCCGGTGGTCACCGGGTCCCAGGAGCCGAGGAGTTCGGCGTACGCGTCGGCCGCGCGCTCCACGAGGAAGTCGGTCAGCGGGCCCGGCGCGGGGTGCCGGCGGGTGGGGTCCAGCGGCAGGCTCGCGATGAGCAGGGCGGGGATGCCCAGCGGTTCGTCGGTGGGGGTCGGTGCGTGCACGACGGGCGCGGTGGCCGGGTGCAGCGGCGCGCCGTCGGTGTCGACGGGCACGGCCCAGGACACCGACCAGGAGGGCCGCAGCCGTTCCTCCACGGGCCGGTCGGCGAGCAGGGCCTTCTCGAGGGGGCCGCCGTGGCGGACGGTGCGCCAGCGGTTGGTGCCCGACCGGGAGTCCTCGATGACGGCGTACGGGCCCTCGTCGCGGCGGTACAGGGTGCGGGCGGGGCCGGCCGGCGTCTCGACGACGACCTCGCGCAGCCCGGGCAGGGTGAGCAGCAGGGCGTCGTCGATGCCGGTGAGGAGCCGCTCGACGAGGTCCTCGGCGGCGGCGTCGCGCAGCGGGAGGACCACGACGGTGTCGTAGCCGTCGGGGGCGGTGCCCTCGGCGGGCAGCGGGAGTCGCAGCAGCGGGACGTGGCCGTCGCGGCGGCGCAGTTCGTCGCCGAGGCCGGGGCTGCCGACGGCGGCGCCGCGGGCCAGTTCGCGGGCCTCGGCGAGGGACCAGCGGACGCCGCCGTGGCGGCCGAGGACGGCGGGCTCGTCGGAGACCGCGAGGACGGCGGCGAAGCCGACGCCGAAGCGGCCGACCGGGCCCCCGGAGCCGGCGCCGGGGGCACCGTCGGCCGCTGGGCCGGTGCCCGTGGGCTCCCGCTTGGCGGAGGCGCGCAGGGTGCTCAGCGACTCGACGCCCGTCGCGTCGAGCGGAGCACCGGTGTTGGCGGCGGCCAGGACCGCGTGCCCGCCCTCGCCCGCGTGCAGGGTCAGCCGCAGCCGGCCCGGCACCCCGGCCCGGGCGGCGGCGTCGGCGGCGTTCTGGGCCAGCTCCACGACCAGCCGGTCGCGGTAGCCGCCGAGCGCCAGGTCCTCCTCGGCGTTGGCGTCCTCGCGGAACCGGGCCGGGCCCGCGCCCCAGGCGTCGAGCACCCCGCGCCGGAGCCGGGCCGTGCCGAAGGGGTCCACGCCGCTCTGGGCCGCCGTCACTCGCACGCTCACGCCGCTGCCTCCACGCTGTGCTGCCTTCAAGAACTCCTGAAGGTACCGCGTACGGGGCCACCGCTTGCCCGTGAGGTGCGCGAACACCACGACGTCGGCATCCCGGTGGCGGTCCTTGGTGAGGTTGCCGCCGCAGGTGTGGGGGCGGAGGCGTCGGCGGCGAAAGCGGTGGTGGCGCTGACGAGGGCCATCGACGGGAAGAGCCCCGGCCCGTTCAGGAGGAAACCTTTTTTGGGACCACAGTCCCGGAGGGGGCGGCCGGACGCGACGGAGCCCCCGGTGACACGAGGTCACCGGGGGCTCCTCGGACAGCTGTTAGAGCTTCTCGATCACGTAGTCGATGCACGCGGTCAGCGCCTGCACGTCCGCCGGGTCGATCGCCGGGAACATCGCGACACGGAGCTGGTTGCGGCCGAGCTTGCGGTACGGCTCGGTGTCCACGATCCCGTTGGCGCGCAGCACCTTGGCGACGGCAGCGGCGTCGATGTCGTCCGAGAAGTCGATCGTGCCGATGACGGCGGAACGCTTGTCGACGTCCACGACGAACGGGTTCGCGTACTTGGACGCCTCGGCCCAGCCGTACAGGTTGCGCGCGCTGGCCGCCGTACGCCCGGTCGTGAACTCCAGACCGCCCTGGCTGTTCATCCACTCGAGCTGCTCGTTCAGCAGGAAGAGGGTGGACAGCGCCGGGGTGTTGTACGTCTGGTTCTTCAGCGAGTTGTCGATCGCCGTCGGAAGCGAGAAGAACTCCGGGACGTGCCGGCCCGACGCGTGCACGCGGGCGGCCCGCTCCAGCGCGGCCGGGGAGAACGCCGCCAGCCACAGGCCGCCGTCCGAGGCGAAGGACTTCTGCGGGGCGAAGTAGTAGACGTCGGTCTCGGTGATGTCCACCGGCAGACCGCCGGCACCCGAGGTCGCGTCCACCAGGACGAGCGACCCGGCGTCCGCGCCCGCGACGCGCTTGACGGGCGCCGCGACACCCGTCGAGGTCTCGTTGTGGGTGTACGCGTACACGTCCACGCCCGCCTCGGCCTGCGGATCGGGGTGCGTGCCGGGGTCGGAGGAGATGACGGTCGGCGCGTCCAGCCACGGCGCGAGCTTCGCGGCCTTGGCGAACTTCGAGGAGAACTCGCCGAAGGTGAGGTGCTGGGACTTCTGCTCGATCAGCCCGTGGGTCGCGATGTCCCAGAAGGCGGTGGAGCCGCCGTTGCCCAGGATCACCTCGTAGCCCTCGGGGAGGGAGAAGAGGTCCCGGAGCCCCTGACGCACCGAGCCGACCAGGTTCTTTACCGGGGCCTGGCGGTGCGAGGTTCCGAGCAGGGAGGTACCGGTGGCGGCGAGGGCGTCCAGCGCCTCGGTCCGCACCTTGGAGGGGCCCGCGCCGAAGCGTCCGTCGGCGGGCTTGATGTCAGCGGGAATCTGGATCTCGGCCACGAGCGGAGCGTATCGGGTCCTGGTCCGCGCCTCGGAGCCGCGTCCACCCGATGAGACGCACTGTGCCCGCGGGAAGGACGCGCGCGGTACCCCCGCGGACCCCTCGACGGTGGCAGGGTGGACGCCGTGACGACACCCGGGGAACTCGAACGGACCTTGCGGGCGGAGCTGCGCGGGGACGTGGACTTCAGTGCCGCGGCCCGGGCGCTGATGACCATGGACGCCTCGAACTACCGGCGCGTGCCGGTCGGCGTCGTCGCGCCGCGCGACGCCGACGACGTGGCGGCCGCGCTGCGCGTGTGCGCCGCGGCCGGGGTCCCCGTCGTCCCGCGCGGCGGCGGGACCTCCATCGCCGGGCAGGCCACCGGCGTGGGCGTGGTGCTCGACCTCACCCGCCACATGAACGCCCTGGTCTCCGTGGACCCGGCCGCGCGCCTCGCCGTGGTCCAGCCCGGGCTGGTCCTGGACCGGCTGCGCGACGCGGTGCGCCCGTACGGCCTGACCTTCGGCCCGGACCCCTCCACGCACTCCCGCTGCACCCTCGGCGGCATGATCGGCAACAACGCGTGCGGGGCCCACTCGGTCGCCTGGGGGACCACCGCGGACAACGTGGCCGAGCTGGCGGTGACGGCGTACGGCGGCGCCGCCCACCGGATCGGGACGGGCTGGTCGGGAGCGCCGCAGGGCCTGCGCGAGCTGGTCGACGGGAATCTGGCCCTCCTGCGCACCGGGATGGCGGGCGGCTTCTCCCGGCGGATCTCCGGCTACGGAGGGCTCGACGCCCTGCTGCCCGAGCGGGGTGTGCAGCTCGCGCGGGCGTTCTGCGGGAGCGAGGGCACGCTCGGGGTGGTCACCGAGGCGGTGGTGCGCCTGGTGGAGCTGCCGCCCGCGCCGGTGCTGGCGGTCCTGGGGTACGGGGACGAGAGCGCGGCGGCGGACGCGGCCGCCGGGCTGCTGCCTGGGGGTACCTCCCGCACGGAGTCTGGGGGAGGCCCGCTCACGGTGGAGGGGATGGCGCGGGACCTGGTGCGCGGTGCCGCAGGACTGCCGAGGGGCGGGGCCTGGCTGTTTGTGGAGATGTGGGACGAGGGCGCGGCGCGCGAGCTCGTACGGGGCGCCGGTGCGCTCGACGCGGTGGTGGTCACCGACCCGGCGGCGCAGCGGGCGCTGTGGCGGATCCGGGAGGACGCGGCGGGCACGGCGACGCGGATGCCGGGAGGGGAGATGGCCTGGCCCGGGTGGGAGGACTGCGCGGTGCCGCCGGCCCGGCTGGGGGCGTACCTGCGGGAGTTCCGCGCGCTGCTGGCGCAGCACGGGCTGCGCGGATCGCCGTACGGGCACTTCGGAGAGGGCTGCGTGCACGTACGGATCGACTTCGACCTCGTGTCGGCGCAGGGGGTGGCCCGCTACCGGGCCTTCTCCTGCGACATGGCGGATCTGGTGGTGTCCCACGGCGGCTCGCTGTCCGGGGAGCACGGGGACGGGCAGGCGCGGGCGGAGCTGCTGCCGAGGATGTACGGGGCGGAGGTGGTCCGGCTCTTCGGCGCGTACAAGGACGTGTGGGACCCGGCGGGCGGCATGAACCCGGGGATGCTGGTGCGGCCCGGGCGCCTCGACGAGAACCTCCGCTTCGCGGTCCTGCCGGACTCGGCCTTCGCGGGGGAGGTGGCCCGGTGCGTGGGAGTCGCGAAGTGCCGCTCGGCCGACGCGGGCGGGCCGGGGGTGATGTGCCCGTCGTACCGGGCCACGGGGGAGGAGCGGCACTCCACGCGGGGCCGGGCCCGGCTGCTGCACGAGATGCTGGCGGGCGAGGTCGTACGGGACGGCTGGCGCTCGCCGGAGGTCGCCGAGGCGCTGGACCTGTGCCTGGGCTGCAAGGGGTGTCTCAGCGACTGCCCGGTGGGGGTGGACATGGCCTCGTACAAGGCGGAGTTCCTGCACCACCACTGGTCGGGCCGCATCCGCCCCCTCGCGCACTACACCCTGGGAGGCCTCCCGGCCTGGCTCCGCATGATCGCCCGGCTGCGGGGGGCGGGCGTGGCGAACGCCCTGGCCCGCCGGATCCGCGTCCCGGGCCTCGCCCGCGAACGATCCTTGCCGGAACTGGCCCGCGAACCGTTCACCCGCGCACACCGCCCCACCCCGAGGGGGCGAGCCCGCCTGCAGGAGCCTGGCCCGAGCCCTGCGCCCACGGCGGGTCCTGGGCCTACGGCGGGCCCGCCCCCGCCCCCCGTCACCCTCTGGCCGGACACGTTCACGGAGTACCTCACCCCGGAGGTCGGGCACGCGGCGGTGCGCGTGCTCGAGGCCGCCGGTCTCACCGTCGTCACCCCCACCGGTCAGGTGTGCTGCGGCCTCACCTACCTCTCCACCGGCCGCCTCGACCGCGCCCGCAAGGTCCTGCGCCGCACCCTGGCCGCCGTCGGCGACGACCACGGCCCCGTCGTCGTCCTCGAACCCAGCTGCGCCGCGGCCCTTCGCACCGACCTCCCGGCCCTCCTCCCCGACGACCCCCGGGCCGGGCGCCTGGCGGCAGCCGTCCGCACCTTCGCCGAGACCCTGGAGGAGCACGCGCCGCACTGGCAGCCGCCCCGCCTCGACCGGCCGGTCACCGGCCAGACCCACTGCCATCAGCACGCGGTGCTCGGCGACGCCGCCGACCGGCGGCTGCGCGAGCGGGCCGGGCTCACCGGCGAGCTCAGCGGCGGCTGCTGCGGCCTGGCCGGGAACTTCGGCTTCGAGCCGGGCCACCACGAGGTGTCGGTGGCTTGCGCGCAGGAGCAGCTCCTGCCGTCGCTGCGCGCGGCCCCGCCGGACGCCGTCGTCCAGGCCGACGGTTTCTCCTGCCGTACCCAGATCGCCCAGTTGGGCGGAGTCCGGGCCCGCCACCTGGCACAACTCCTGGCGGACGGGCTGGACGGCGAACAAGGCGAACGAGGCGGGCGAGGGGACCAAGGCGAGCAGGGGGAACAAGGGAAGCCCCCCGTGTAAGGCAAGACGCGCAGCAACACTCCTTACGACCCACTAATCTGGATAAATGCCCGCACCCTCCGCCTCCCCGACGACGAACGCCACTCCGGCCACGACCGGCGCCGCGACCACCACCATCACGCCCCCCGCCGCCGGGGGATCCCGCTTCGGCCCGGTCGCGCTGGTGGTCTCGGCCGGGATCTCGGTGCAGTTCGGCGCCGCCCTCGCGGTCATGATCATGCCGAGGGCGGGGGCGGCGGGCGTGGTCACCCTGCGCCTCGCGGCCGCCGCGCTCGTCCTGCTGCTCCTGTGCCGCCCCAAGGTGCGCGGCTACCTCCGCGCCGACTGGGGCACGGTGATCGCCTTCGGCGTGGCCATGGCGGGCATGAACGGCCTCTTCTACCAGGCCATCGACCGCATCCCGCTCGGCCCGGCCGTCACCCTGGAGGTGCTCGGCCCGCTGGCCCTGTCCGTGATCGTCTCCCGGCGCCTGGTGAACCTGCTCTGGGCGGGCCTGGCTTTGGCCGGCGTCGTGCTGCTGGCCGGCCACGGCGGGGCCGGCTTCGGCGGTCTCGACCTCGTGGGCGCGGCCTACGCGCTCGGCGCGGGCGCGATGTGGGCGGCGTACATCGTGTTCAGCGCGCGTACGGGCCGCCGCTTCCCGCAGGCGGACGGCCTGGCCCTGGCGATGGCGGTGGCCGCCGTCCTGTCGCTGCCGCTGGGCATCGTCGAAGCCGGCTCCGACCTGCTGGTCCCGAGCACCCTCGCACTGGGCCTCGGCGTGGCCGTCCTGTCGTCCGTACTGCCGTACACCCTCGAACTGCTGGCCCTGCGGCGGCTCCCGGCCCCGACCTTCGCGATCCTGATGAGCCTGGAACCGGCCATCGCCGCCACCGCCGGATTCCTCGTCCTGAACCAGGCCATGTCCGCCCTTGACGCCCTGGCCATCGCGCTGGTGATCGCCGCCAGCATGGGAGCGGTCCGCTCCCAGACCCGGAAGCAGGCCTCCTGATGGATGCCGCCACCTATCTCGCCGCCGTCCCGGACGCCCGCCGCGAGGCCCTCACGCGCCTGCGCGACCTGTGCCGGTCGGAACTGCCGGGCTTCGAGGAAGCCATCGCGTACGGGATGCCCGTGTACATCCGGCCCGGTGAGGAGGTCGGAGAGATCGCCTGGGCGAACCAGAAGCAGTACATCTCCTTCTACCTGCTGCGCACGGACATCCGCGACGCCTTCGCGGCCCGCCTGGCACCCCACGACATGGGCAAGGCCTGCCTCCGCTTCCGCAACCCCGCCAAGGTCGACTTCGACCTCCTGCGCGACCTCCTGCGCGCGACGGCATCGGCGCAGCCGGGGCAGGTCTGCTGAGGTGAGGGGCGGGGCTTCCGTTGGCGGGAGCTCAGCGGGCGGCGTACGGGTGCGGCAGGGCGTAGCGGGCCGTCATCGTCGCCAGGGTGGTCTGGATGCGGGCGCGCAGGGCCGCCGGGGCCAGTACCTCCGCCTCCGCGGCCAGGGCCAGGAACTGGGTTTCCGCGTGGTCCGCCGACTCGATCGGGAGGGTCGCGCGGGTCCAGCCCGGCAGGTCCGGGTCCGGGTGGCCGGTGGCTGCCAGGGCGCGGGCCTGGGGGCCCGTCAGCCGGGACGCGGCGCGGGCGGAGAGGCGTACCTCCGCCTGCTCCGGGTACAGCCGCGCGTGGAAGTCCTCCTGGGTCCGGCGCCAGTGCGCCGCCAGGTCGAAGCCCTCGGGCAGTTCCACGGTCCGCGCCGTCCGCGCCACCGACAGGATCTGGCCCACCCGGTACGTCCGGGCGCCGTCCGGACCCGCCACCAGGTACCAGCGGCCCGCTTTCAGGACCAGGCCGTAGGGGGCGAGGAGACGTCGCACCTCCCTGGGTTCCTTCCAGCGCCGGTAGAGCACGTCGATCTCCCGGCCCTGCCACACGGCGTCGGCGACCTGCGCGAGGTAGGGGGTCTCCTCGTGCTCCGCGTACCAGCCCGGCGCGTCCAGGTGGAACCGCATCCGCATCCGGTCGGCCTGCGCGCGCAGCTCCGGCGGCAGCGCCGCCCGCAGCTTCAGCTGGGCCGCCGACAGGGCCCGGCCGAGGCCCAGTTCCGCCGCCGGCCCCGGTATCCCGGTCAGGAACAGGGCCTCCGCCTCGCCCGTACTGAGCCCCGTCAGCCGGGTCCGGTAGCCGGCGAGCAGCTGGTAGCCCCCGCTGTGCCCGGCGTCCCCGTACAGCGGGACGCCCGCCGCGGCCAGCGCCTCCGCGTCGCGGTAGACCGTACGGACGGACACCTCCAGCTCGCCCGCGAGCTCGGCGGCGGTCATCCGGCCGCGGGTCTGGAGCAGGAGGAGGATCGACAGCAAGCGGCTCGACTTCACTGACACATGGTGTCAGTGAAGTGCTCCTACGGTCCTCGCATGAACGATTTCGACTTCCTCATCGGCACCTGGGACGTCGCCAACCGCTGGCGCGCCGACTTCCTCGACGCGGACAGCGCGTGGGAGGAGTTCCCTGCCGTGTCGCGCATCTCCCGCCACTTCGACGGCGGCGCCAGCTTCGACGAGATCGACTTCCCGACGAAGGGCTTCGGCGGCCTGACGCTGCGGCTCTTCGACCGGGAGCGCGAGCAGTGGTCCCTGTACTGGTCGAGCCGCCGCACCGGCGTCCTGTTCCCGCCCGTCGTCGGCCGGTTCGAAGGCGGCCACGGCGTCTTCGAGGGGGAGGACACGCACGACGGGAAGCCCGTCCGCGTGCGCTTCGTGTGGTCGGGGACGGCGGCGGGACAGGCGCCGCGGTGGGAGCAGTTCTTCTCGCTCGACGGGGGCGATCGCTGGATCCAGAACTGGACGATGGACTTCACCCGTCGCCCCTGAGACGTACGCCCCGCCCGGCCGGCCACGGGGGACCGGCCGGGCGGGGCGTACCCCCTGCCGGCTCCCGCTAGCCGAGCGGCAGGTCCAGGTACGAAGGCGTCGCCTCCGGCGAGGTGAAGGCCAGCGTCGCGCGCGGCAGGTTGGCGTCACCGTAGAAGGGGTCGCGGGCGTCGATCACCAGCAGCAGCCGGTTGCCGCGCGGGACGTCGTACGCCGTGGCCTGGAGCTCGATGTCCGCGCTGATCAGGCTGTCGGGCGGCGAGTCGAGGTCGGTGTACGGGGCGTGCGTGACGATGTGCGCCGTGCCGTCGGGCGCGGTGTCGAGGAGGTACGCCACGAAGGCGGAGCCGGGGTTGGGCGCCCGGTAGGTGACCCGCAGTTTCGGTGTGCCGCGCAGCCGGGTGGTCTCCTCCACCGGCGCCGAGGCCCATACGGCGGCCACCGAGCGGTCGATCTCGCCCGTCGGGTAGACCTTCGGCCGGCCGGCCATCTCCGCGTAGCCGGACAGGACCACCGCGTCGGCGACGGTCGCCGTGGTGTCCACCCCGCACAGCACGGTCGCCGTCCAGCCCGCCTCCGGAGCCTCGGCCAGGTCCCCGCTGCCCGCCAGGTGCAGCCGGTGCGTGTGCTCGGTGAGGGAGGGCCAGGTCGGGCGGGGCTCGAGGGCCTTGTTCCACATGACCTCGCTGAGCACCTGGCCCTCGTCGCCGATGCCGTTGTCGATCTCCTTGAGGTGGTGGTCGAACCAGCGGTGGGCGTCCGTCCATATGCGGTTCGGCAGGCCGAACATGCCCGACGACTCGGGGCCGGAGTGGTCGCCTATGGACAGGACCATGCGCTTGGGGCCGGTCAGTTCGTTGAACATCTTCAGCGTCTGGTTGGCCGGGAAGAGCGTCTCGTGCCAGGCGTGCGCGTAGAGGACCGGCACCTGGCGGCGGTTGAGCTCCTTGATGTGCGTGAAGGGCGAGCGCGGCTCGGCCCAGGCCAGGGTGCCCCGGATGTCGCGGCCGGCGAGGACGTTGTCGAAGACGCTCTGCGTCTGCGGGCTCAGCCGCGCCTTCCCGGCCGCCTCCAGCAGGGCCCGTACGGCGGCGACGTGGCGGGTGGAGTTCTCGTAGAACGCCTCCCCGAGGTCACCCCAGGTGCTCAGCGCGACCACGGCGTCGACGCGGGTGTCGTGCGCGGCGACCAGCTGGCTGATGCCCGAGCCGTACGAGTCCCCGAGGAAGCCGATCCTCGTCACCGGGCCGGCGGTGCGCTCGATGAGGTGGTCCAGGGCCCGGCTGCCGTCGGCGACGTCGAGCGGGCCCGCCACGTCCACCTGGCCCTCGGAGCCGGGGAAGCCGCGGGCGGTGTAGGCGAGGACGTTGTAGCCGCGGGCCGCGAAGAGGGTGGCCTGCACGGCGTACACGAGCCAGCCCAGGCTGGTCCACGGCGAGGGCATCACGATCAGCGGGCGCGGCGCGCTGCCGGTGTGGCGCCAGAGGGCGGCGTCGAGCAGGTCCTCGTCGGCGCCGGTCACCTTGCCGCGGGTGAAGACGGCGACGGACCGGACCTCGGCGACCTCGGCGGCGCGGGCGGGGGAGAGGCCGGTGACGTCACCGCTCTCCAGGGCCGTGACGAAGGCGTGCAGGGCGTTCGCGTCGAGCTCGGGGTAGAGGGAGAAGGGGGTCGGGGGAGGTTGCGGGGTTCGGGCGGCTGGAGACACGTCAGTTCATCCTCTTCGTCGTGGTCTGCGTCGAGTGACATGAACGTGCTGCGCTCGCCCGGGCCCGGAGCGGAACGTCCAGTATCGACGGGACATCCGGTGACGTATCGCGAGTTTCCGGCTTACGGCCTGAATCGCCCCCGTCCGCTCCTGGCCCGGCACGCGACCCGGCCGCCCGGAGACCGGCGGCTGCCAGGAAGGGTTGCCAACTTTCCTTCCCCTGCGGCTGGTTGGGAGGGGCGGCGGGAACGCGCCACCCCGCGAGAAAACCATGCAAGCGTGCTTGATTGTTTTGATGGTGGCTGCCAGTGTTCCCCTCACGCCGAGAGGGGAGCACACCGTGCCCGATCCGTCCGCCGTCGACGCCACCGCCGCCGCTGCCGCCGTTTTCGCGGACCTGCGCGAGGAAGGGCGCGAACTCGACGCCCTGATCGGTGAGTTGCCGGGTCCAGACTGGACTCGGCCCACACCCGCACCCCGCTGGAGCATCGCCCACCAGATCG
Organism: Streptomyces sp. cmx-11-4; assembly: GCA_049998195.1. Lineage (GTDB taxonomy): Bacteria > Actinomycetota > Actinomycetes > Streptomycetales > Streptomycetaceae > Streptomyces. Next base: position 46,132 of record JAEBET010000014.1, on the reverse strand, counting down.
CCCACCTGCACTGGACCGACCGGGCCGCACTGCTCTCCCTCACCGACGCCGCCGGCTTCGGCCGCATGGTCGAGGAGGCCCTCCGCGCCCCCGACTCCTTCGTCGACGAGGGCGCGGAGGAGGGCGCGAAGCTGCCGCCCGCCGAGCTGCTCGCCCTCTGGCGCTCCGGGCGCGCCGACCTCGACGCGGCTCTGGCCGCCGCCTCGCCCGACACCCGCTTCCCCTGGTACGGGCCGCCGATGAAGGCCGCCTCCATGGCGAGCGCCCGGCTGATGGAGACCTGGGCACACGGCCAGGACGTCGCCGACGCCCTCGGCGTACGCCGTACCCCGACCGCACGGCTGCGGCACGTGGCCCGGATCGGCGTACGGGCCCGCGACTACGCCTACGCCGTACGCGGACTGCCCGCGCCCGCCGAGGAGTTCCGGGTCGAGCTCGCCGCCCCGGACGGCTCCGGGGTGTGGACGTACGGGCCCCCGGACGCCCCGCAGCGGATCACCGGCCCGGCGCTCGACTTCTGCCTCCTGGTGACCCAGCGGGCCCACCGCTGCGACCTGGCCCTGGCCGCGACCGGCCCCGACGCGGATCGCTGGCTCGGCATCGCGCAGGCCTTCGCGGGTCCGGCGGGCCCCGGCCGGGCGCCGGAGGGCTCCCGATGACCACCCGTCGCCCCCTGCGCATCGGCAACGCGTCCGGCTTCTACGGGGACCGCTTCGACGCCCTGCGCGAGATGCTGACCGGCGGCCCGCTGGACGTGCTGACCGGGGACTACCTGGCCGAGCTGACCATGCTCATCCTCGGCCGCGACCGCCTGAAGAACCCGGACCTCGGCTACGCGAAGACCTTCCTGCGCCAGCTCGAGGAGGGGCTCGGGCTCGCGCACGAGCGGGGCGTGCGGATCGTCACGAACGCGGGCGGCCTGAACCCGGCCGGACTGGCCGACGCGGTACGGGCACTGGCGGCCGAGGCGGGGGTTCCCGTCACCGTCGCGCACGTCGAGGGCGACGACCTGATGCCGTACGGGGAGGGGGCGCTGACCGCCAACGCCTACCTCGGGGGCGCCGGGATCACGGCCTGCCTGCGGGCGGGCGCGGACGTGGTGGTGACCGGCCGGGTCACGGACGCGGCGCTGGTCAGCGGCCCGGCGGCCTGGTGGTTCGACTGGGCGCCGGACGACTACGACCGGCTGGCGGGAGCGGTGGTCGCGGGCCACGTCCTGGAGTGCGGCACGCAGGCCACCGGCGGGAACTACTCCTTCTTCACCGCACACGACGTCCGCCGCCCGGGCTTCCCCCTCGCGGAGGTCTCCGAGGACGGCTCCTCGGTGATCACCAAGCATCCGGGCACGGGCGGAGTCGTCTCGCCCGGCACCGTCACCGCCCAACTCCTCTACGAGACCCAGGGCGTCCGCTACCTCGGCCCGGACGTCACCGCCCGCCTGGACACGGTCCGGCTCTCCGAGGACGGCCCCGACCGCGTCCGCGTCTCGGGCGTCCTCGGCGAGCCGCCGCCGGACACCCTCAAGGTGGGCGTCACCCGCATCGGCGGCTGGCGCAACGAGGTGGTCTTCGTCCTGACGGGCCTGGACATCGAGGCGAAGGCGGCCCTGGTCCGCGCGCAACTGTCCGAGGCGCTGGAGGGCGTCGCCGACGCGACCTGGACCCTGTCCCGCACCGACCACGAGGACGCCCCGACGGAGGAGACGGCGAGCGCCCTGCTGCGCCTGGTGGTCCGCGACCCGTCTCCGGACCGGGTGGGCCGCGATCTGACCTCGGCGGCGATCGAACTCGCCCTGGGCAGCTACCCGGGCTTCCACGTGACGTCCCCGCCGGGGCCGGCCCAGCCGTACGGGGTCTTCGCCTCGGCCCTCGTCCCGGCGGAGTCGGTCCCCCACGTGGCGGTCCTGCCGGACGGCTCGCGCCGGCCGATCCCCGCTGCGCGGGCGTCTTCCCCCACCCCGCCCCTTCCCGAAACCGGGGGCTCCGCCCCCAGCCCCCCGCCCCGGGGCTCCGCCCCGGACCCGTCGGGGGCTCCGCCCCCGGACCCCCGCGCCTCAAACGCCGGCGAGGCTGTCTGTTCAGCCCCTCCGGCGTTTGAGGAGCGGGGCCCGGGGCGGAGCCCCGGTTCGGGAAGGGGCGGGGTGGGGGAGAGCCCCGCAGGGCCCACCACCCGCGCCCCGCTCGGCACCGTGGCCGGCGCCCGCAGCGGCGACAAGGGCGGGGACGCCAACGTCGGCGTATGGGCGGAGTCCGACGCCGCCTGGCACTGGCTCGACCACACCCTCACCGTCGAGCGGCTGCAGGACCTGCTCCCCGAGACCCGCGCTCACGCAGTGCGCCGGCACGCGCTCCCGAACCTCCGCGCCCTGAACTTCGAGATCCCCCGCATCCTCGGCGACGGCGTCGCCTCCGGCCACCGGTTCGACCCCCAGGCCAAGGCCCTCGGCGAATGGCTCCGCGCCCGCCACCTCGACATCCCGGCCCACCTGCTGCCCGACTCCGCGCCCGACCTCGCGCCCGACTCCACCCCCGAACCCGCCCCCGCAACCACCCCGGAGGGGACCGGCTCATGACCCGCCTCCGCACCACCGTCGACCCGCACGCCCCCGAGCACGCGCAGGCCCGTACCGCCGCCCTGGAACGCCTCGCCGCCCTCGACGCCGAGCACGCGAAGGCCCTGCAGGGCGGCGGGGAGAAGTACACGGCCCGCCACAAGCAGCGCGGCAAGCTCCTGGCCCGCGAGCGCGTCGAGCTGCTCCTCGACCCGGACACCCCGTTCCTGGAGCTGTCCCCGCTGGCCGCCTGGGGCAGCGACTACCCCGTCGGCGCCTCCATGGTCACCGGCGTCGGCACGGTCGAGGGCGTCCAGTGCCTGGTGACCGCCAACGACCCCACCGTCCGCGGCGGCGCCAGCAACCCCTGGACCCTGAAGAAGGCGCTCCGGGCCAACGAGATCGCCCGGCAGAACCGCCTGCCCTGCATCAGCCTCGTGGAGTCCGGCGGCGCCGACCTGCCCTCCCAGAAGGAGATCTTCATCCCGGGCGGGGCGATCTTCCGCGACCTCACCCGGCTCTCCGCCGACGGGATCCCGACCATCGCCGTCGTCTTCGGCAACTCCACCGCCGGAGGCGCGTACATCCCCGGCATGTCCGACCACACCATCATGATCAAGGACCGCTCCAAGGTGTTCCTCGGCGGCCCGCCGCTGGTCAAGATGGCCACCGGCGAGGAGAGCGACGACGAGTCCCTCGGCGGGGCGGACATGCACGCCCGCACCTCCGGCCTCGCCGACTACTACGCCCTCGACGAGCAGGACGCGATCCGCCAGGCCCGCCGCGTCGTCGCCCGCCTGGGCCACCGCCCGGCGCACGCGGAGCCGCCGAAGGCCGAGGAGCCGAGGTACGACCCCGAAGAGCTCCTCGGGATCGTGCCGCCCGACCTGAAGACGCCCTTCGACCCCCGCGAGGTCATCGCCCGCATCGTCGACGCCTCCGACTTCGACGAGTTCAAGCCGTTGTACGGCACCAGCCTCGTCACCGGCTGGGCCACCCTCCACGGCTACCCGGTCGGCATCCTCGCCAACGCCCAGGGCGTGCTGTTCAGCGCCGAGTCGCAGAAGGCCGCCCAGTTCATCCAGCTCGCCAACCAGCGCGACATCCCGCTGCTGTTCCTCCACAACACCACCGGCTACATGGTCGGCAAGGAGTACGAGCAGGGCGGCATCATCAAGCACGGCTCGATGATGATCAACGCGGTCGCCAACTCCCGCGTCCCCCACCTCTCCGTCCTGATCGGCGCGAGCTACGGCGCCGGCCACTACGGCATGTGCGGCCGCGCCTACGAGCCGCGCTTCCTGTTCGCCTGGCCCAGCGCCAAGTCCGCCGTCATGGGCCCCCAGCAGCTCGCCGGGGTGCTCTCGATCGTGGCCCGGCAGTCCGCCGCCGCCAAGGGACAGCCGTACGACGACGAGGCCGACGCCGGCATGCGCGCCTTCGTCGAGGCGCAGATCGAGTCCGAGTCCCTGCCGATGTTCCTGTCCGGGCGGCTGTACGACGACGGGGTCATCGACCCGCGCGACACCCGTACCGTCCTCGGCCTGTGCCTGTCGGCCGTCCACAACGCCCCCGTCGAGGGCGCCCGCGGCGGCTTCGGCGTCTTCCGGATGTGAGCCCGCACATGACCATCAACTCCCTCCTCGTGGCCAACCGCGGCGAGATCGCCGTCCGCGTCTTCCGCACCGCCCGCGCCCTGGGCCTGGCCACCGTCGCCGTCCACTCCGACCCCGACGAGCACGCCCTGCACGTACGCGACGCCGACGCGGCCGTGCGCCTGCCCGGCGCCGCTCCCGCCGACACCTACCTGCGCGGCGACCTGATCATCAAGGCCGCGCTCGCCGCCGGAGCCGACGCCGTCCACCCCGGCTACGGCTTCCTCTCCGAGAACGCCGCCTTCGCCCGCGAGGTCCGGGCCGCCGGACTGACCTGGATCGGCCCGCCGCCCGAGGCCATCGAGGCCATGGCCTCCAAGACCCGGGCCAAGGAGCTGATGCGCGCCGCCGGCGTCCCGCTCCTGGAACCCGTCGACCCGGCCGCCGCCACCGCCGCCGACCTGCCCCTGCTGCTCAAGGCGGCCGCCGGGGGCGGGGGCCGCGGGATGCGCGTGGTCCGCGACCTCGACGCCCTCAAGGAGGAGCTGGAGGCCGCCGGCGCCGAGGCCCGCTCGGCCTTCGGCGACGGCGAGGTCTTCGCCGAGCCCTACGTGGAGCGCGGCCGCCACGTCGAGGTGCAGATCCTCGCCGACGCCCACGGCACCGTCTGGGCCCTGGGCACCCGCGACTGCTCCCTCCAGCGGCGCCACCAGAAGGTCATCGAGGAGGCCCCGGCCCCCGGGCTGCCGGAAAGCCTGCGCGAGAGCCTCCACGACGCCGCCGTCGCCGCCGCCCGCGCCGTCTCCTACGAGGGCGCCGGCACGGTCGAGTTCCTCGTCACCGCCGACGGACGCCCGTACTTCCTGGAGATGAACACCCGCCTCCAGGTGGAACACCCCGTCACCGAAGCAGTCTTCGGCCTCGACCTCGTCGCCCTCCAGCTACGCATCGCCGAGGGCGCGGCCCTGCCGCTCACACCCCCCGAGCCCGTCGGCCACGCCGTCGAGGCCCGCCTGTACGCCGAGGACCCCGCCCAGGACTGGCGCCCCCAGACCGGCGTCCTGCACACCCTCGCCGTGCCCGGCGAGGTCCGTGTCGACACCGGCTTCACCGACGGGGACGAGGTCGGCATCCACTACGACCCCATGCTCGCCAAGGTCGTCGCCCACGCCCCGACCCGTGCCGAGGCCGTACGCGTCCTCGCCCACGCCCTGTCCGGAGCCCGCATCCACGGCCTCACCACCAACCGCGAGCTCCTCGTACGGTCGCTGCGGCACCCGGAGTTCGCCGCCGGACAGCCCGACACCGGCTTCTACGAGCGCCACCTCCCCGCCCTCACCGAAGACGCCCCGGACGCCACCCTGTCCGCCCTGGCCGCGGCCCTCGCCGAAGCGGCCCCGGCCCCGGACGCCCCCCTCGCCGCTCGCCTCGGCGGCTGGCGCAACGTCCGCTCCCAGCCCCAGACCCGCCGCTACACGGCGGCAGGCACCGAGTACGAGGTCACCTACCACCCGGTGCGCCACCCGGGAGTCCGCGTGCTGTCCGCCACTCCTGCCCTCGTCACGCTCGAAGTCGACGGCGTCCGACGCCTGTTCCACGTGAAACAAAATTCGAACAACTCCGACCTCTACGTCGATTCGGCACTCGGCGCCCACACCCTCACTCCCGTCCCCCGGTTCGCGGACCCCCAGGACCGCACCGAACCGGGCTCCCTCCTCGCCCCCATGCCCGGCACCGTCGTCCGCATCGCCGAGGGCCTCGCCCCCGGCGCCCCCGTCACCGCCGGGCAGCCCCTGCTCTGGCTGGAGGCCATGAAGATGGAGCACCGCATCCTGGCTCCCGCCTCCGGCACGCTCACCGCGCTCCACGCCACCACGGGCCGGCAGGTCGAGTTCGGCGCCCTGCTCGCCGTAGTCCAGGAGGAAACGACGTCATGAGCTCCGCCACCATCGAAACGCCCGAGCACAAGGCCCTGCGCACGGCGGTCGCCGCCCTGGGGCAGAAGTACGGCCGCGAGTACCTCGCCCGCGTCGCACGCGAGGGCGGCCATCCCGACGAACTGTGGGCCGACGCCGCCAAGCTCGGCTACCTCGGCGTCAACCTGCCCGAGGAGTACGGCGGCGGAGGCGGCGGCATCGCCGAGCTGTCCATCGTCCTCGAGGAACTCGGCGCCGCGGGCTGCCCCCTGCTGATGATGGTCGTCTCACCCGCCATCTGCGGCACGGTCATCTCCCGCTTCGGCACCGAGGCCCAGAAGCGCGCCTGGCTCCCCGGCCTCGCCGACGGCAGCCGCACCATGGCCTTCGGCATCACCGAACCCGACGCCGGATCCAACTCGCACCGCATCACCACCACGGCCCGCCGCGACGGAGACGACTGGATCCTCACCGGCCGCAAGGTCTTCATCTCCGGCGTGGACATCGCCGACGCCACCCTCATCGTCGGCCGCACCGAGGACGCCAAGAGCGGCCGCCTGGGGCCCTGCCTGTTCATCGTCCCGCGCGAGGCCCCCGGTTTCACCCGCTCGGTCATCGAGATGGAACTCCAGGCCGCGGAAAAGCAGTTCGAACTGGTCCTGGATGACGTACGCCTGCCCTCCTCCGCCCTGGTCGGCGACGAGGACGCGGGCCTGCTCCAGCTGTTCGCCGGCCTCAACCCCGAACGCATCATGACCGCCGCCTTCGCCATCGGCATGGGCCGCTACGCGCTCGCCAAAGCCGTCGACTACGCCAAGACCCGCCAGGTGTGGAAGGACCCCATCGGCGCCCACCAGGCCCTGGCCCACCCCCTGGCCGCGGCCCACATCGAGCTGGAACTGGCCCGCCTGATGATGCAGAAGGCCGCCCATCTCTACGACGCGGGCGACGACATGGGGGCGGGCGAGGCCGCGAACATGGCCAAGTACGCGGCCGCGGAGGCGTGTGTCCGGGCGGTGGACCAGTCCGTCCACACCCTCGGCGGCAACGGCCTCACCCGCGAATACGGCCTGGCCTCCCTCATCACCGCCTCCCGCGTGGCCCGCATCGCCCCGGTCAGCCGCGAGATGATCCTCAACTTCGTCTCCCACCAGACCCTGGGCCTGCCCAAGTCGTACTAGCCCCATCGAGGGCACCAGGCGAGGAGGATCCTGTCTGGCCGGGCCGGGCCGGGCCGGGCCGGGGCGGGGTGGGGTGGGGTGCTGTCCGGGACGTAGAACGTGATTTGTGGCGCAACCGCTGCTCATACAGGGTGGTCAGGCCAGGCGCATAGATCATGAGTCCCGGACAGCACCCCACCCCGGCCCCGGCCCCCCGCAGCCCAGGCCCCCAGCCCAGCAGGGCCCAGCAACCCCAGCCGGGCCCTGCAACCCCAGCCGGGCCCCCGGCCCACCGCCCAGCCGCCAACCCCTCCGGAGGAGACATGCCACCCGTCCACGCCGCGCGAGCGACCGGCGTAGCCGTCCTCACCCTGGACTCCCCGGCCAACCGCAACGCCCTCTCCGCCGACCTCGTCGCAGAACTCCGTGCCGCGCTCGCCGACGCCGGGGCGGATCCGGCGGTCCGTGCCGTCCTGCTCACCCACACCGGCACCACCTTCTGCGCCGGGGCCGACCTCAAGTCCCCCTGTGACCCGGCCGACCTCCTGGCCCTGCTCCGGGAGATCGCCGAACTGCCCAAGCCCGTCCTCGCCCGCGTCACCGGCCACGTCCGGGCCGGCGGCCTCGGCCTGCTCGGCGTCTGCGACATCGCCGCCGCCGGACCGCAGTCCACGTACGCCTTCACCGAGACCCACCTCGGCCTGGCCCCCGCCGTGATCTCCATGCCGTTGCTCCCGCGCCTGGACCCGCGCGCGGCCGCCCGCTACTTCCTCACCGCGGAGGTCTTCGACGCCGCCGAAGCCACCCGCATCGGTCTGCTCACCCTGCACGCCGAAGACGTGGACCAGGCCCTGGAGCCCGTCCTCGCCGGCCTGCGCAAGGCCTCCCCGCAGGGCCTGGCCGCCACCAAGGCGCTGACCGCCGCGGCCGTACGCGAGACCCTGGACCGCGACGGCACCCGCCTGACCGAGCTGTCCGCGGAGCTCTTCGGCTCCGCCGAGGCCCGCGAGGGCATCACCGCCCGCTTCGAACGCCGGAACCCGTCGTGGTCGCTGTGACGGGCGCGGCGACCGACGAGGCGGCCGACGAGGCGATCGGCGCCGCACCCACCGCCGCCCCGCCCGGCCCCAAGCAGGCGCGCAGCCGCGTCACCCGCCGCCACCTCCTCGAGGCAGCCGTCTCCTGCCTCGCCGAACACGGCTGGGCGGGCTCCACCGTCGGCGTCGTCGCCGAACGGGCCGGCGTCTCCCGCGGCGCGGCCCAGCACCACTTCCGCACCCGCGAGGACCTGTTCACCGCCGCCGTCGAGTACGTCGCCGAGGAGCGCTCCACCGCCCTGCGCGACCTCTTCCACGCCGGCCCGGCCGCCCGTCCCGCCGTGGTCGAGGCGCTCGTCGACCTGTACACCGGCACCTTGTTCCGGGCCGCGCTCCAGCTGTGGGTCGCCGCCTCCAACGAGGAGCAGCTGCGCCCCCGCGTCACCGAACTGGAGGCCCGCGTCGGCCGGGAAACCCACCGCATCGCCGTGGAACTGCTGGGAGCGGACGAATCCGTGCCGGGCGTACGGGAGAGCGTGCAGGGCCTCCTCGACATGGCCCGCGGCCTCGGCCTGGCCAACGTCCTCACCGACGACACGGCCCGCCGCGACCGCGTGGTCGCCCAGTGGGCCCGCATCCTCGACACGACCCTGGGCTGAGCCCGGGCGACGCGAAGGGCGCCGCACCCCGCCACGGGGGTACGGCGCCCTTCGCCTGTGCGCTCGGCCTGGGCCCGCCCCGCGGATCAGGCCGTGCCGGCGATGTCGGCGTAGCCCTCGATGTCCCGCGGGTCACGCAGGCCGGGGCCGATGTAGCGGGCCGACGGACGCACCAGGCGGCCCGTGCGCTTCTGTTCCAGGATGTGCGCCGACCAGCCGGCGGTACGGGCGCAACTGAACATCGACGTGAACATGTGCGCCGGGACCTCCGCGAAGTCCAGCATGATCGCGGCCCAGAACTCCACGTTGGTGGCCAGCACCCGGTCGGGGCGGCGCGCGTGCAGCTCTTCCAGCGCGGCCTTCTCCAGCGCGGCGGCCACCTCGTAGCGCGGCGCGTCCAGCTCCTTGGCCGTGCGCCGCAGCACGCGCGCACGCGGGTCCTCGGCGCGGTAGACGCGGTGCCCGAAGCCCATCAGCCGCTCGCCCTTGTCCAGGGCCTTCTTCACGTACGCCACGGCGTCGCCGGTGCGCTCGATCTCCTCGATCATGCCGAGCACCCGCGAGGGCGCCCCGCCGTGCAGCGGCCCGGACATCGCGCCGACGGCGCCCGACAGGGCCGCCGCCACGTCCGCGCCGGTGGAGGCGATGACGCGCGCGGTGAAGGTGGAGGCGTTCATCCCGTGCTCGGCGGCCGAGGTCCAGTAGGCGTCGACGGCCTTGACGTGCTTCGGGTCCGGCTCGCCCCGCCAGCGGATCATGAACCGCTCGACGACGGACTCCGCCTTGTCGATCTCCCGCTGCGGGACCATGGGCATGCCCTGGCCGCGGGCGGACTGGGCGACGTACGACAGCGCCATGACGGCCGCGCGGGCGAGGTCGTCGCGCGCGGTCTGCTCGTCGATGTCCAGGAGCGGTTTCAGACCCCACACGGGGGCGAGCATCGCGAGCGCGGACTGCACGTCGACCCGGATGTCACCGGAGTGGACGGGGATCGGGAAGGGCTCGGCGGCGGGCAGTCCGGGGTTGAACGCACCGTCGACCAGCAGGCCCCACACGTTCCCGAAGGACACGTGCCCGACGAGGTCTTCGATGTCGACCCCGCGGTAGCGGAGCGCACCGCCTTCCTTGTCGGGTTCGGCGATCTCCGTCTCGAACGCGACGACCCCTTCGAGCCCGGGTACGAAGTCGGACATCAGGCGGCTCCTCAGATAGTGCGAACACGCGCGGCTCCCGGCGTGATTCGCGGTCCGGCGCGGTCATCCCCGTTGATGCCCGGCGCGGCCGATGGTCACCCGTGCGGGGACCGTCGGACCGGCCCCAAGATTTTGTCCGTTCCCGATGGACTGCGGAAGCGTGACATACGGCACACCCCCGGCAGGCGCACTGCGGCAGGATGACCGGCGTGACCCATCAGGACCTTGATCCCTCCCTCATGCGCAAGCAGTACCGCTCCGAGATCGTCCCCGAGGAGAGCCTCGCCGACGATCCCATGGACCAGTTCGCGCGATGGTTCCAGCAGGCCGCCGTCGCGCACGTCTTCGAGCCCAACGCGATGATCGTCTCGACCGCCGCCGCCGACGGCCGCCCGAGTTCCCGCACGGTGCTGCTGAAGCACTTCGACGCGCGGGGCTTCGTCTTCTACACCAATTACGGATCCCGCAAGGGCCGTGAGCTCGCCGAGAACCCGCACGTCGCCCTGCTGTTCCCCTGGCACCCCATCGCCCGCCAGGTCATCGTGACCGGCACGGCCACCCGGGTCGGCCGCGACGAGACGGCGGCGTACTTCCGCTCCCGCCCGCACGGCTCGCAGCTGGGCGCCTGGGCCAGCGACCAGTCGCAGGTGATCGCCTCGCGCGCCGAACTGGACCGCCGCTACGCGGAGCTGGAGCAGCGCTACCCGGAGGGCGAGCAGGTCCCGGTCCCGCCGGAGTGGGGCGGCTTCCGGGTCGTCCCCGGCGAGATGGAGTTCTGGCAGGGCCACGAGAACCGCCTCCACGACCGCCTGCGGTACGTACGCGACGGCGCGGACGCCGCCGAGTGGCGCGTCGAGCGGCTCTGCCCGTAGGCATGGAGGGGCGCGTCGGCACGTGGGCGCCTGGGCAGGGAGGAGCGCGGTCACGCCGGCGCGCGGCGTTCCTGCCGGCGGGGCCGGAAAAACAGACGACCCGCGGGCTCGGGTCCCTCCCCCTGCAGTGGGGAGGGGCCGGCCGGACGTACCGGCGAGCCCGCGGGTCGGGTGACTGCTTGGGATTGGCGCCTGGCGTTCCCGCCGGGCACCGCACTGGGTGCGTGCGACGACGGGCGCTTTAGCCCGCAGCCACCTCACGCGTCCGGTTTCCGTACATTTCGGGAACCACCTCCCTTCTCGTGTACGGCAGAGCCTAGGAGCCTGTCCGGCGGGACACAACCCGATATTTTCCGGACCCGCCCGAGAGCCCCGCCCGCCCCGCCACCCCGCCCGAAACGGATCATTCCGGGGTATTCGGGGGAACGGGGTGTGGGCTGCGTCACGTTCCAGTTCAATGATCTGACGTGCCGTACACGCGAACACCTGCTGGGGGTGCCAGGTGACTGCTTCCGGACGTGACGAGACCACCGACGACGACCTGCTCGCAGCGCTGCTGGACGGGATGGACGCCGCCCTGTGCGCGTTCGACTCCGACGGCGTGATCACCCACTGGAACCGCGAGGCCGAGCGGATCCTGGGCTGGTCCGCCGCCGAAGCCGTGGGGCGCAAGGGCTTCGAGGGCTGGGCGGTACGGCCCGCCGACGCGCAGGACGTCCAGGAGCGGCTCATGGCCGCCCAGGACGTGCCGGGCCGGCAGGTGCACGAGTTCGCGCTGCTGACCAAGGACGGCGGGCGCATCCTCGTACGCACCCAGTCGGCCGCGGTGCCGGGCGCGGACGGGAAACCGGCCGGGGTGTACTGCGCCTTCAGCGAGGTGCACGCGCAGATCGACCTGGAACGGTCCATCGCGCTGAGCGAGGCCCTGCTGGAGGACGCCGCGTGGGGCGTCGTCCTCGTCGACGTCGACCTGCGCCCCGCCGTGGTCAACGCGCACGCCGCACGCGCCCTCGGCGCCGGGCGCACCGCGCTGCTCGGCCGTCCGCTCGGGGAGCTGCTCCTCCAGGGCGTGGAGGAACTGGAGGGCGCCCTCCAGCACGTGCTCGCCGAGGGGGCCCCGCCCGCCCCGGTGGAGCTGTGGGTGTCCGTGCGGACGCCGGAGGGGGCGCGGCGGCGGTGCCTGCGGTGCGGGTTCCTCCGGCTGGCCTCACCGCTCGCGGAGGAGCCGGTACCGCTCGGGGTCGGCTGGCTGTTCCAGGACGTCACCGAGGCCCGGCAGGCCCAGTTGGACACCGCGCAGCTGCGGTTCCGCTCCCACCAGCTGCACCGCGCGGGCCGGGCCGCCGCCGAGTGCGAGGACCCGGCGGAGGCGGCGGCCGTCCGCCTGGACTTCGCCCTCGCGGGCTTCGCCGAGCACGCGCTGCTGGACGTACTGGACCCCTCGGCCGGTCCCGAACGGCGCCGGCTCGTACGCTCCGCCGTCTCGCCGCCCGAGCTGCCGGGGCCCGGGGCGATCCCCGTGCGGTACCAGGCCGGGCACCCGGCGCTCCAGGCGCTGGACCGGATCGGCTCGGTGCGCACGAGCGCTCCGCGCGGGGCGCCGGACCCGGAGTGGGCGCGGGCCCGCCACTGGCCCGAGGGCGCGGCGCACGTGCTGTGCACGGTGCTGCGCAGCCGGGGGCGCACCCTGGGAGCCGTGACCTTCGTACGAGGGCCCTCGCGGGCTGCTTTCGAGGGGCCGGACGCGGCGTACGCGGAGGAGGTCGCGGGCCGGATCGCGGCCGACCTGGACCTGGCGGCGGTGACGGGTGCCCGTGCCTAGGCTTCGGCCCTCCCCCGCAATCCCCGCGGACGCGGTCCGGGGGAGTTCGGGGCGCGGGGTCCGGGGCGCGGCCGCGGGAAGCCGGGCCGCGGGCGGGGGGCCGGGCCGCGCGGGCCGTGCCCCTGGCGGCGGCCGGCGGAGGCTAGTGGCGGAAGAAGATCCGGTCGCCGTACTCCTGCATCACGCGGCCGTTCCACTCGTGGCCTCCGTCGACGTTGCCCGAGCGCAGCAGCGGGGGCTCGATTCCGCGGGCGGCGAGCTCGCCCGCCGCCGCGGCCATGACCGCCTGCATGATCGCGCTGGTCACGACGGTGGAGGCGGGGGCGAAGGGCGCGTCGATGCCGTCGAGGCTCAGCTCGGCGTCACCGACCGCGATCTTGCTGTCGAGGACCACGTCGCAGTGGTCCTTCAGGAAGGTGTCGGAGACGTGCCGCGACTTGGTCCCGGTCGCGTACGCCACCGAGGTCACGCCGATCACCTTGAGGCCGATGGCGCGGGCGTTCATGGCCATCTCCACCGGCAGGGCGTTGCGCCCGGAGAGGGAGATGATCACGAGGACGTCGCCGTCGGAGGCGGGGCTGCTGTCCAGGACGGCGCCGGCGAGGCCGTCGACCCGCTCCAGCGCACTGCCCAGAGTGGCGGGCATGACATCGACGCCTGCCGTGCCCGGGACGGCGAGGAAGTTCATCAGGGCCAAACCGCCGGCCCGGTAGACCACGTCCTGGGCGGGCAGCGAGGAGTGCCCGGCGCCGAAGGCGAAGAGCCGGTTCCCGGCGGCCACGGCATCGGCGACGAGGACGCCTGCCTCGGCGATCCGCGCGGCCTCCTCGTCCCGCACCCGCTCCAGCAGACCGATGGCGGCGTCGAAGAACTGACCGGCCAGCTTGCTCTCGCTCATACGCCGATGGCCTTCCGGGGGTCGGGGCGGGGTGACGGGGTGGGTCCGTGTCCGCCGCTCACCGTGCGGTCTGGACCAAGGGCGTGTCAATACGAACGTCAATCCCGGGGAAGATCTCCGCCGACACGTCGTGGAGATGTCCGGGAGAGGGCTTGACGCTCGGCACGGGACGGTTGTCCGCGCGATGCGTCAGAATTGGGGGCAGGGCCAGCGCACGCAATCCGAGGGGCACGAATGTCCGGACTGATCGACACCACGGAGATGTATCTCCGCACCATCCTTGAGCTGGAAGAGGAAGGTGTGGTCCCCATGCGCGCCCGTATCGCCGAGCGGCTCGACCAGAGCGGCCCGACGGTGAGCCAGACGGTGGCGCGGATGGAGCGGGACGGCCTGGTGGCCGTGGCAAGCGACCGGCACCTGGAGCTGACGGAGGAGGGGCGGCGGCTGGCGACGCGCGTGATGCGCAAGCACCGGCTGGCCGAGTGTCTGCTCGTGGACGTCATCGGCCTGGAGTGGGAGCAGGTGCACGCCGAGGCCTGCCGCTGGGAGCACGTGATGAGCGAGGCGGTGGAGCGGCGGGTGCTGGAGCTGCTGCGTCACCCGACCGAGTCGCCGTACGGGAACCCGATCCCGGGTCTGGAGGAGCTGGGGGAGAAGGCCGAGGCGGACCCGTTCCTGGAGGACGGCATGGTCAGCCTCAGCGAGCTGGACCCGGGCGTCGACGGCAAGACCGTGGTCGTGCGCCGGATCGGGGAGCCGATCCAGACGGACGCCCAGCTGATGTACACGCTGCGTCGGGCGGGTGTGCAGCCCGGCTCGGTGGTGAGCGTGACCGAGTCCCCGGGCGGGGTCCTGGTCGGCAGCGGCGGCGAGGCCGCCGAGCTGGACGCGGAGGTCGCCTCGCACGTGTTCGTGGCGAAGCGCTGACGGGTCGGGTCGCGAGCGCTGATGCGTGGCGAAGACTGCCGCCTGGGCGTGAATCCCGGCCGGATCGCACCCGTTGGGGGCGATCGGTGGGGTAGTTCTGGTCGGTCAGTGGTGTAGACGTTCTCGTGTAGACGTTCTGGTGTGGACGTTCGATCTGTGGATGTGGGCGGTCCCGGCGCCTCGCGGCGCCGGGACCGGTCCTCCCCTTGTGACCTGGAGCCCCGAGCTCTCAAGGTCGTCCCCTTCGGACCGTCTTCCCCGAGCGGCCCGCCTCCCTGTTGAAAGGATCTCCATCGGCAGCGGCGGCCAATCCTTGAGCAAGGTCACTCGAAAGAGCGGTGTTGTCGGCGAGACGCCCGTTTTCGAATGCGGGTTCGATAGTCTGGCCGGGAGCGAAGGGGGTGCATCTGCGGTGGTACAGCGCATCGATGTGACAGGGGCCGATGGCGTACGCCTGGCCGCCTGGGAGTTCCGCGAAGCGGACTCCGCGGCCGCGGGCCGGCCCGCGGGGCCGGACCCCCGCCCCGCGGTGCTCTTACTCCACGGGCTCATGGGCCGTGCCTTCCACTGGTCCGGCACCGCCCGCTGGCTCGGCGAGCACCGCCGCGTCATCGCCTTGGACCAGCGCGGCCACGGCCAGAGCGACCGCCCGGGGCACGGTCCTTATACGCGGGAGGCCTTCGTGGCCGACGCGGAGGCCGTCGTCGAGCAGCTCGGCCTCGCCCCCGTGACCCTCATCGGCCACTCCATGGGCGCCCTCACCGCCTGGCAGCTCGCGGCCCGCCGCCCCGACCTGGTCGAAGCCGTGGTCATCTGCGACATGCGCGCCTCGGCCCTCGGCGAAGCCTCGCAGCAGGAGTGGGCGGACTGGTTCCACCGCTGGCCGCTGCCCTTCCCCACCCAGGACGCCGCCCGCCGCTGGTTCGGCGAGGACGACCCCCGGGTGGAGCGCCCCGACCCGGGCCGCGGCGCCTTCTTCGCCGAGGTCATGCACGAGGCCCAGGACGGCTGGCGCCCGCTCTTCTCCCGCCGCCAGATGCTGACGGCCCGCGAGACCTGGGTGCACGACGCCCACTGGGAGGAACTGGCCCAAGTCCGCTGCCCCACCCTGGTCGTCCGCGGTCTGGACGGCGAACTGGGCCGCGCCGAAGCCCAGGAGATGGTCCGCGTCCTCCCGGCCGGCCAGTACGCCGAAATCCCCGACGCGGGCCACTACCTCCACTACGACCAGCCGGCAGCCCTGCGAGCGGCCCTGGAGCCCTTCCTGGACGACATCAAGACCTCCCGGATCTGACGGGCAGCCCCCGCCCCCCTACCCCTTGCTGACCGCCACGAGGATTTCCGGCAGCCTTCGGGCCACCACCGGCGCCGCCAGGCGCAGGCCCGACCAGGTGGCCAGGGCGCCCCAGGCCACGCCCAGCGGGAGTACCAGCCAGGACATGTCCTGGAGGTCCGCCACGTTGAGCCAGATCGTCAGGGCGATCACCGGGGCGCACAGCAGGGCCGCCGCGAGCATTCCGCCGAAGATGCTCAGCCAGGCCAGGCCGGCCTGCCCCGGGGCGACGTTCTTGAACGCGCCCTCCGTCGGGATCGAGTACGGGTAGCGCGCCGAGGCGAGCGCCCCCGTGCAGAGCATCGCGCCCAGCAGGGCCAGTGCCAGGCCCAGCGCCGCCGGGAAGTTGGACCAGTTGCCGACCAGGGCGGCGGTCACCACGGTCACGAAGACCGTGTACGGGACGGTGACCAGGGCCAGCGCGGCGGCCCGAGCGCGCAGTTCCACGTAGGCGTCGTGCGTGGTGGAGATGGTCTGGGCGACCATCCAGAACGCCGAGGTGTCCTGCCCGAACTGGTTGTACATCTGGATGCCGAGCATCCCGGCGCCGAAGCAGGCGAGGTAGAGCGAGCCGGTGCCCTGGAGGGCGTTGAAGACCGGGATGATCAGGCCGATCGCCAGGGCCGTCACGAACCCCGACTTCGTCTTCGGGTCGCGGACGGCGTAGCGCAGGGTCCGCTGTATGACGGCGCCCGTCCGGCCGGGCGGCAGCAGCGACCAGAAGCCGCGCTCGCCGCGGTTCTTCTCCGGCTTGGCGGCCGTGATGGTCGAGCCGTCCGGGGTGACCATCAGCTTGGTCAGGCTGCGCTCCCAGAACCAGAGCAGCAGGGCCAGGGCGCCGAGCGTGAGGGCCAGTTGGGCGGCTGCCTGGCCGTACGAGCCCTTGCTCGCGGAGTCGACCATGCCGACGGCGGTCGCCGGCGGCAGCCAGCGCACCACCGCCTCGGCCGGTTCCAGCTGGGACAGGCCGCCGCTCTGGAACAGGCGCTGGCTGGCGAAGTTGGCCAGCTGCGCGCCCACCGCGATCAGCAGGCCGCTGAGCAGTGCCAGGTCCCGCCCCTTCCGGCTGGTCAGCAGCCGCACGTTGGCGGTGGCCACGGCGCGGGCGAGGGCCACGCAGCCCACGAGCAGCAGCGGGGCGGCCACCACCGCGGCCGCCACCCCGGCGGCGCCGCGGGCGACCGCTATCACCGAGCCGATGGCCAGGCACAGCGTGAACATCGGGCCGATGCCGACCAGCGAGGAGGCCAGCAGGGCCCGTACGAGAGGACGCGGGCGCAGCGGCAGCATGACCAGCCGGCTCGGGTCGAGGGTCTCGTCCCCGGTGGGGAAGAACAGCGGCATGAAGGTCCAGCCCAGCGCCAGGATCGCGGCCAGCAGCACGACGACCGTGCCCGCGTGGGCGTGGCCGTGCAGCATGGCCAGGCCGAGCGTGACGAAGAAGCCGACCACGAGCGCGAACACCAGCGAGGTGATCCAGGCGGCCTTGCGCTTGGAGGAGCCCTTCAGCCCGTTGCGCAGCAGCGACAGCTTCAGCCGGACGAACACCGGGGTCAGCGAGGCGGCGGCGGAAGGGGCGGGCGTGGAAGGGGACGCGGAAGCGGCGGAGGAGGTGACCGCGGTCATCGTGCGCCCGCCGTCCCGGAGCCGCCGCCCAGCCAGTCCAGGGAGTCCCCGGCGGCGTCGCGTCCGTGCGCGCCGACCAGTTCGAGGAAGGCGGCCTGGAGGGAGGGCGCGGAGCCCCGTACGTCGGCCAGCGGGCCCGCGGCGCGGATCCGTCCGGCGGCCATGACGGCCACCCAGTCGCACAGGGACTCGACGAGCTCCATCACGTGGGAGGAGAAGACGACCGTGGCTCCGGACGCGGTGTAGCGTTCCAGCACTCCGCGGATGGTCTGTGCGGACACCGGGTCCACGCCCTCGAACGGCTCGTCCAGGAAGAGCACTTCGGGGTTGTGCAGCAGTGCGGCCGCCAGGCCGATCTTCTTGCGCATGCCCGTCGAGTAGTCCACGACCAACTTGTGCTGCGATCCCGCCAGGTCCAGGACGTCCAGCAGCTGCGTCGCCCGCTTGTCGGTCTCCTCGCCCGGCAGTCCCCGCAACCGGCCCATGTAGCCGAGCAGTTCGCGCCCCGACAGCCGCTCGAAGAGCCGCAGGCCCTCCGGCAGTACACCTATCCGCGACTTCACGTCGACCGGGTCCGCCCACACGTCGCGTCCGGCGACGAAGACCCGCCCCATGTCCGGGCGCAGCAGCCCGGTCACCATCGACAGCGTCGTCGTCTTGCCGGCGCCGTTCGGGCCGACCAGCCCGATGAACTTGCCCGCGGGCAGCTCCAGGTCGATCCCGGCCACGGCCACCTGCTCGCCGAAGCGCTTCCACAGGCCTTCCACCCGCACGGCGGACGGCGCGGGTCGCGCGCCACCCGTTCCGTACGTCCCACCCGTCGCATCACCCTGGTCCGGCATGCGCCTGCCTCTCGTCACACGTCCCCGTTGGTCGTTCTTTCCTCACCATAGGAGGAGGGGGAAGGACTTGAGCAGTTACTTATGTCATGAGTTTCCGGTTGGCAATGTCCTGGCAACGTCCCAGGTCGGCGGCCTTCCAGCGGCCTTCCGGCGGCTTTCCGGCTGCCTTCTGACCGCCTCCTGACTGCCTTCCGGCGGGCACCCGGACCGCAGGCTCAGCCCTGGCGCCGCTTGCGCTCGGCCGCGGCCTCGCTCCCGCACGCGTACGCCAGCGCGTCGATCAGCTCCTCCGTGTCCGGCAGCCACCGGTTCGCCGGAGTGGGCCGCCGCGCCCACTGGACCGAGCCCCGGCCGCCGAAGCGGGTGGGCGGGGCGGCCACGTACTCGCCCTCGCCCCGGGCGACGAGGTCGATCGTCGACGGCGTCCAGCCCAGCTTGCGCACGAGGTCCGGCACCTTGGCCCCGGCGCCCGGCAGTACGAAGAACAGCATCCGGTGGTCGGGCGTGAGGGTGACCGGCCCGATCGTGCGCTCCATCCGCTCCAGCCGCGCGAGGGCGAGGAAGCCGGCCGCGTCGGGCACGTCCAGCGCGTCGAACGTCCGGCCCGTGGGCATCAGGATCGAGGCCCCGGGGTGCCGGCTCCAGATCTGCCGGACCCGCACCGCGCTGCCGGTCGCCTGCGCCGCCCAGTCCTTCACCGCCGGGTGCGCGCCCGGAGCCGGGCAGTCCTGCGCCCCGCAGGAGCAGAGCTCCCGCCCGTCTCCCGCCTCCAGCCAGGTGCCGGCGAAGACATCCCAGTGCCGTTCTTCCGTGTACCGCACGGCATGGTCCAGCAGCTGCTCGCCGCGCTGCTTGGGGATGGGTGCGGTCTCCGTGACTGCCATGGTCTCTTCCACGCCCATCACAACTCCGAGGGTCACCTGGGGTTACGGGCGTAAACCGGACGGTGGGCGGAGCATCGATCCTGCATACGGGGCGCACCGATGCACGGGCGGGGGCGCGTAGGAGCCCGGGGCGCCGGAGGTGGGTAGCGACACGACGCAGAGCGGATGATTCTCCGCACTTCAGGCGGGAAGTGATCATTCCAACGATCACCCGCGGCCTCAGGGGGTTTTCATGGCAGCCAGGCCTCTCGTTGCCCGCCAGCCGAACGAACGGCTGCAGGCGCTCATCCAGGAAGCCGGGTGCTCCAACGCCGGGCTCGCCCGTCGGGTCAACATGTGCGGGGCGGAACACGGCCTCGACCTCCGCTACGACAAGACCTCCGTGGCCCGTTGGCTGCGCGGCCAGCAGCCGCGCGGCCGGGCTCCCGGCATCATCGCCGAGGCGCTCGGGCGCAAACTCGGCCGGACCGTCACCATCGACGAGATCGGCATGGCCAACGGCAAGAACCTCGCCTCCGGCGTCGGCCTGCAGTTCTCCCCGACCGTCATCGGCGCCATCGAGCAGGTGTGCGAGCTGTGGCGCAGCGACGTGGGCCGCCGTGACTTCCTGGCGGGCTCCAGCGTGGCCGCGTCCGCGCTCGTCGAGCCGAGCCGCGACTGGCTGATCACGGGTGCCGACCCGCACGTGGCGCGCAGCGGCGGCTCGCGCGTCGGCATGTCCGATGTGGAGGCGGTGCGGGCCACGACGGAGGCCCTCAAGGAACTCGACCACCGCTTCGGCAGCGGGCACGTGCGGCCGGTGGTCGTGCACTACCTGAACTCCGTGGTGTCCGGGCTGATCGGCGGCTCGTACCGGGAGCCCGTCGGGCGGGCGCTGTTCGGGGCGGTGGCGCGGCTGACGGAGCTCGCGGGCTACATGGCGGTGGACACGGGCCAGCCGGGCCTGGCCCAGCGCTACTACATCCAGGCGCTGCGGCTCGCGCAGGCGGCCGGTGACCGCTCGTACGGGGGCTACGTGCTCGCGGCGTCGATGAGTCACCTCGCCGCCGAGCTGGGCAACCCGCGGGAGATCGCGCAGCTGGCGCGGGCCGCGCAGGAGGGGACGCGGGGGCAGGTCACCCCGCGCGTGGAGGCCATGTTCTACGCGGCCGAGGCGCGCGGGCACGCGCTGCTCGGCGACAACCGGGCGACGGCGGTGCTGTCGTCCCGGGCCGTCACGGCGCTGGAGCGGGCGGAGCCGGAATCCGGTGACGACCCGGTGTGGATCCGCCACTTCGACCAGGCGTACCTCGCGGACGAGCTGGCGCACTGTCACCGGGACCTGGGCCAGGCCGACGCGGCGGCCCGGCAGGCGGAGGAGGCGCTACGGGGCCTCCCGGCGGGCAAGGCCCGCCGGCGGGCCATCGGCCTGCTGCTGCTGGCGGCGGCGCAGGTCCAGCAGCGGGAGGTCGAACAGGCCTGCCAGACGGCGTCCCAGGCGTCGGACCTGCTCGCGGACCTGCGTTCGACCCGGGGCGCGGAGTACCTGGACGACTTCCGGGTCCGCCTGGAGCCGTACGCGCAAGAGGCCTCGGTCCGCGAGTTCACGGCCCGCCTTGAGGCCCGTGTCGCCTAGCGTTGTGGCCGGAAAGGTTTGCCGGGTCGCGGTGTTCGGTGCGGTGCATCGCAAGGCGGAGGGCCGCGGCTCGTACTGGACGTACTTCCGTGGTCCGACAACGCGGCGAGGTGCCGTGCCGGGCGCCGCGATCCGGTGGACCTTTCCGGTCACAGCACTAGTGGCGGGCCGGACGGGGCGGGTGGGGTTGCCGGGTGGCCTCCCGGTCGCGGTGTGTGACGGGGTAGCGTGACCGACGGTTGCGTAGGTTCGGGCGAGTCGGAGAAGGAGTCCCGGTGACGGAGAACGGACAGGGGAGCGGCCCCCAGCCGGGTGCCCCGTGGGGTCCGGAGCCCGCGTACGGCTACCCGCCGCACCCGCAGCAGCAGGACCCGCAGCAGCCGCCGCAGGCGCCGCAGCCTCAGGCGGGCCCCGGGCACGTGGTGGGCCCCGGGTACGAGGGGCCCGGCGATCCGCACGGCTACGGCTACCCGCCGCTGCCCGAGGCGGTCACCCAGTACATCCCGCCCGTGCCGGCGGCCCCCGCCCACGGGGAGGCCGCCACGCAGTACATCCCGCCCGTGCCGGCGGCCCCCGCCCACGGGGAGGCCGCCACGCAGTACATCCCGCCCGTGCCGGCGGCCCCCGCGGCCCCCGCGCACGAGGAGGCGGCGACCCAGTACATCCCGCCGGTGCCCGCGGCCCCCGCGCACGGGGAGGCGGCGACCCAGTACATCCCGCCCGTGCCCGCGGCCCCCGCCCACGGGGAGGCCGCCACGCAGTACATCCCGCCCGTACCGCCCGGCCCCGCGGCCGCCGGACTCGAGCCGTTCGACGGGCTGTTCCGCGGCGACGACTCCGCCGGGCACACCCAGCACCTGCCGCCGGTCCCGCCGCGCTCCTACCCGCCGCGCGGGCAGCGCCCCGTACCGCCGCCGCAGCAGCACCACCAGCCGCACCCGGCGCCGCCCCCGCACCAGAACCCGCAGTTCGCGCCGCCCCAGCCCCCGCCCCCGCCGCCGGATGCCCCCCGCAAGGTGTCGCCCGCGATCATCGCCGCCGTGGTCATCGGCCTGGCCGTGATCGGGCTGGGCGTCGGCTCGCTGCTCGGCGACGGCAAGCCGCAGAACAACGACCCGGCCGCGGTTCCTCCGGCGGCCACCGCGAGCGGCGGCTCGGCCGCGCCCGCCGGCGAGGCCCCCGTCGACCCGGGCCGCCCGCAGGCCGTCCAGCTGGACAAGCTCCTCGCGGACAGCAACGACAGCCGGGCCGCGGTGATCAAGGCCGTGGAGGACATCAAGAGCTGTAGCAACCTCGACCAGGCGGCCGCCGACCTGCGCGACGCGGCCCGCCAGCGCGAGGAGCTCGTCACCCGCCTCCAGGAGCTGAAAGTGGACCAGCTCCCCGACCACGCGAAGCTGACCGTCGCGCTCACCAAGGCCTGGAAGTCCTCCGCGGCCGCCGACAACAGTTACGCGGCCTGGGCGGACGACGTGGACGACGACAAGTGCAAGGACGGCAAGGCCAAGAACTCCGAGAACGCCGCCGCCGGCAACAAGGCGAGCGGCGAGGCGACGAAGGCCAAGGAGTCGGCCGCGACCCTGTGGAACACCATCGCGGCCAAGTACGGCCTCACCAAGCGCGACAAGTCGCAGCTGTGAGCCGGACATTCCTGTCGGCAGCTCTCCGGCGGTGACGAGCCCGTAGGGGACGTACGAGGTCCCGGCCGTCACGCCGCCCGGGGAGCCTGTTCCAGCGTCGCGGTCATGTCCATCGTCTGTTCGCCCTCCTGGGCGACGAGCCGGCCCGCCTGGACGACCTGGAAGGTGACCCGGCCGTTGACGATGCGTGGGAAGCCCGCGACGGCGCGCATGTCCTGGTAGCGCCAGCTGAGTTCCGGGGTGAGGCCGCCGGTGCGGACGGCCTCCGCCTGGTTGAGCGACCGCGTGACCTTGCGGGCGGTGATGTCCTCGCCCGGCTTGAAGCGCTTCACGACCTCGTTCAGCACGGTGTACGCGATCCAGGTGGTCTGCGTCCCGCTGTCGTCGGGGTCGACCCCGTCGTCGCCGAAGGCGTGGTCGGCGATCACCTTGCGCATCGGGTCCCAGAGGGGGTCGGCCGCCACCGGGTACCAGCTGGTCAGGAACGCGCCCTCGAAGGGGCTCTCCTTGCCGCCGGTGCGGTCCACCAGGGACTGGCTGACGCTGCCGAGGACCGAGGAGATCTGCGGCTTCTTGTTCTGGGAGTCGGCGCGTCGGAAGGCGTCGAAGAAGGTCTCGGTGCGCTCGCCGAGCACGGCGGTGACACAGCCCTTGGCCTTCTCCTTCTCCTTCTCCTTGTCCTTGCTGCCGGCGGCGGCGCTCGTGGTGGTGCCGGCGAGGGCCTCGCGGGCCTGCGCCGAGAAGTCCGCGGAGTCCTCGGCGGCCCGGATGTCGGAGGCTTCGGCCAACTTGTTGGCCTTGAGCCCGGCGTTCAGCAGGATCGGCATCGAGTCGCCCGCGAGGGTGTCGGGGCGGACCAGCGCGACCTCGGAGCAGGCGCGGCCCAGCTGGTGGCCGGCGCCGGCGAGCAGGACGGGCTGGCCGCCGTTGACGGGGTAGGACAGGATCGACTGGAACTCCTCGGAGGAGACCCCGTAGCCGCCGACGAACGGGATGCCCTCGGCCTCCAGCGGGGCCATGAAGGCGCGTCCGTGCTGGCTGTAGGAGCCGACGACGGCGACGGCCTTCTCGTCGGTGGCCTTGCGGGCGCAGTCGGCGGCGCCGGTGGGCGTGTTGTTCTCGTTGCAGGTCAGTACGCGCAGCTTGCGCCCGTTGATGCCGCCCTTGGCGTTGACCCAGCGCTCGTACGCCTTGGCCATGCCGGTCATTCCGGGCATGTTGGTCGCCTTGGTGCCCTCGGGCGCGAACGTCATGACCGTGAGGGTCTGCCCGGAACCCTCCGAGTCGCCGGGGAGCACCCCGCATCCGGCGACGAGACACGCAGCGATCGCCGTGGCCAGGAAGGTGCGGGAGAGAGTTGCTGTGGGTCGCCGATCGGTCATGTCCATGCACCATTCCGCCCCACGGGTAACTGAAGAGTGAGGGGTACACAACATCCGGTGACGTGCAGGTGAATTACCGGGGGGAATATCATCCTCCGGTTATTCACACGTGCCTGAAGATCGCCGAGAGCGGGAACGTACGATCGACGGCGTGACATTCGCCCAAGGTTCGAAGAACTCTTCCCGTCGCGGTGGCCGCTCCTCCACCATGGGCGGCATGCCCCTGAACGACATGCCGTGGTGGCGCTGGCGCAGCAACGTGCGCTCGGCGCTGCACATGCTCTCCGATCCGGCCTTCCACGAGGACACCTGGCTCGCCGGCGCCGAAGGCTACGGGGACGTCACCGACGCCGTGTACCGGCTCGTCGAGGACACCTGGCTCGACAGCTGGTCGGCCGAGAAGTACGTCGGCACGATCTTCCGCGACTCCCAGGAAGCGGCCCTGGTCGACCTGGCCGTGCTGCGCGTGCTCCGCATCATGCACCAGGTCGGTCCCGACGCGGCCGTCTCCGCCTACCTGGAACACCACGCCTGGCCCGAGGCGGTGCGCGCGGCGCGCGAGGCGCACGTACGGCTGGCCGCGGCGGACGGGGACGACCCTGACGTGCGGCCGCGGTCGCTGGAAGCGTTGAGGATGCTCACCCGCGCGGTGTGAAAGGCTATGCGGTCATGAGCGACCCGCAGCCCGAGGCACAGCCCCAGCCCCAGCCCCCGCAGTACGTCCTGACCGTGTCCTGCCCCGACAAGCAGGGCATCGTGCACGCCGTGTCGAGTTACCTCTTCATGACCGGCTGCAACATCGTGGACAGCCAGCAGTTCGGAGACCGGGAGACCGGGCTCTTCTTCATGCGGGTGCACTTCGAGGCCGAGCCCGCGGTGACCGTCGAGAAGCTGCGCGCCAGCTTCGCCGCGATCGGCGACTCGTTCAAGATGGACTGGCAGGTCCACCGCTCCGACGAGCGCATGCGGATCATCCTGATGGTGTCGAAGTTCGGCCACTGCCTGAACGACCTGCTGTTCCGCTCGAGCATCGGCGCCCTGCCGGTGGAGATCGCGGCCGTGGTCTCCAACCACACGGACTTCGCGGAGCTGGTGGGCTCGTACGACATCCCGTTCGTGCACATCCCGGTGACGAAGGACACGAAGGCGGCGGCGGAGGCGCGGCTGCTGGAGCTCGTGCGTTCCGAGAACGTCGAGCTGGTCGTGCTCGCGCGGTACATGCAGGTGCTGTCCGACACCCTGTGCAAGGAGATGAGCGGGCGGATCATCAACATCCACCACTCGTTCCTGCCGAGCTTCAAGGGCGCGAAGCCGTACCACCAGGCGCACGCCCGGGGCGTGAAGCTGATCGGCGCGACCGCGCACTACGTGACGGCCGACCTCGACGAGGGGCCGATCATCGAGCAGGAGGTCGAGCGGGTGGGCCACGAGGTGACCCCCGACCAGCTGGTGGCGGTCGGCCGCGACGTGGAGTGCCAGGCGCTCGCGCGCGCGGTGAAGTGGCACAGCGAACACCGCGTCCTCCTCAACGGCTCCCGCACGGTGGTCTTCGCGTAGCCCGTCCCCGGGTGTGGCGCGGGCGGGCCCGCGCGGCCGTCTGCCGGGGCTCCGCCCCAGACCCCGCGCCTCAATCGCCGGCGGGGCCGGTTTCCCCGGCCCCGGCCCCGCCCCGCCCGCGCAGCCCCGGTCAGGCGTCTGGGGCCTCCACTCCGCAGTACGACGCGAACGCCGCCAGGATCTCGTCCTCCGCGATGCGGCCGTCGCCGTCCGTGTCCAGGGCGGCAGCCACCCGCGTGGCCAGGTCGGGCGCGGTGCCCAGGACGCGCAGGACGCGGGCGGCGGCCGACGGGGTCGCGCCCGAGCCGTCCTCGTCCGCCACCGCGATCACGGCCCGCAGGAACGGCCGCGCGATCTCCGCGAACCGGTCCGGGTTGTCCCGCAGCCGCTTCGCCGCCCCGGTGATGAACTCCTCGCGGGACACCCGCTGGTCCCCGTCGACGTCCGCGATTCCGGCCATGCCCTGCCAGAACGCCTCCGCGCCCGCGAAGACGGCCTGGCCCTTGTCCGACCGGGCAGTGGTGCCGAATTCGGCCAGGACGGCCTTCGCGGCCGCGCTGAAGTCCTGCCGGTCGATATACCCGGACCCGTCCTGGTCGAAGGTGGCGAATCGGGCGGCGATCTTGCGCTCGTACTCTGCGCTGTCCATGTTCGGCGTTCCGCCTTCACGTGTGCGGTGGGTTCAGATCAAGACAAGGCAGGAGCGTAAGGCCTCGGTGGCCTGTGCGTTAAGCGAACCGGTCAAGGGCGCGAACGCATCGAACCCGCGCACGGGGAGCGCGGCGGGGCGCGTACCCCTGTCCCCATGTGCCGCTGCGCGTACCACGGTTCACACACCGCCACGCCCCTATCACGGAGGGCTCACTTCCAGGGTGACCTTCTCTCAAAACAGGCGCGATAGGCCGGGTGCCCACTACATTCGATGCGTCGACACACGGCTGGGGGCACGATGCCTAAGGACGTACCACCGCGCTGGGACCGCCGCATGCAGCAACGCCTTGCCCGCGGCGAGGCCGCCGCGCTCGGGGAGCTGTACGACCGCTTCGCCTCGCTCGTGCACAGTCTGGCGCACCGGGTACTGGGCGACGAGAAGGCCGCGGACCGGATCACCCGCGAGGTCTTCGGCTACATCTGGGAGAACCCGGACGCCTACGACCCCAAGCAGGGCTCCATGCGCTCCTGGGTCGCCCGGATCACCCAGGGCCAGGCGGTGGCCCGGCTGCGCCAGGCCGAACTGGGCCGCGGCTCGCGCGAGGAGCTCGAGCAGAAGGTCCGCAGTGCCAACGCCGCCGCCCGCGCGGACTACATCGTCACCTCCATGCCCGCGCCGCTGCGTGCCGCGCTCGAACTCGCGTACTTCAAACGGCGCGACTACCGGCAGGCCGCCGCCGACCTCCAGATCAGCGAGGACGAGGCGCGGCGCCGGCTGCGGCTCGGGCTCCAGCTGCTGTCGACCGCCAACGCCCTCCCGCAGGAGGACACCGCCCAGCCCGGATATGGAACGTCACGATGAACGGCCCCGCCGAGTGGCCCGAGGACGGATACGAGCGCCCCGGCGGCCCGGCCCGGATACCGGGTCCGCGCGGCGCCGCCGACGACTTCGACCCGCGGCACGCGCCGCAGTTGCAGCCGCTGCCGCCGCTGCCGGCCGCGGAACCGCCCTCGCACGCCGTACTGAAGTCGCTGCTCGGCGCGTGGGCGCTGGCCGCGTGCTCCTCCGAGGAGACGCAGGCGGTGGAGGACCACCTCACCGAGTGCGCGCCCTGCGCGGAGGAGGCGCTGCGGCTGCGCGACGCGGTGGGGCTGCTGCACCCGGAGGAGAACCTCGACCTCAAGCCGCTGCTGCGCTCGCGGGTGCTGGAGGACTGCCTGGGCAAGCGGCCGGCCCGGATCCCGGTGCCGGTGTGGGTGAACCCGTACGACACCGAGACCGCGCGGCTCGACGCGCTGCTCCAGGACTTCGGGGACTCGGAGTGGCACACCCCGGTCCGGCTGAAGTGGTTCGAGGACGAGCGGCGCAGGACGCGTCGGACCACGGTGGCGGGCGTGATCGGACATCTGCTGGCGGTGGACGGCCTGGTGGCCACCGCGCTGGGGCTGGACGATCCGCTGGGCAAGGAGGCACCGACGGGCGCCGGCCCGGCCGGGCGGTCGGAGCACTTCTGGCAGGCGTCGGCGTACCCGACCACGCGGCAGGTCCGCGATCCGTGGCGGGAGCAGGGGCACACGTTGGTGCGTACGGTCTCCTTCGCGGGCCGGGGTGTGGCGGAACTGGCGGTCGACTACGGGGATTTCGCCCTTCCCCTCGGGGACGCGTTCCTGGAGCGGGCCTTCGAGTGCTGGGTGCACGCGTGGGACATCGCGGAGGCGGTGGACTACCCGTACGAGCCGCCGGCCGGGCCGCATCTGCACCGGATGATCGACTTGGCGGCACGCCTGCTCCCGGGCGCGCTGGCGCAGCGCCGCCGTGCGGGCCTGGCGGCGCCCGCGCGGGGTCTGGTCGCGGCGGGGGCGCCGGGGCGGACGCTGCACCTGGAGATCGAGGGTGCGGGCGGTGGCGGGTGGGACATCGCGCTGGACTCGCCGGGGGCCGTGCCGTCGGCTGAGCGGACGGTGGCGGAGATCGCGCTGGACCGCGTCGAGTTCTGCCAGCTGGCCGCCGGGCACATCTCTCCGGAGGAGGCGGCCGCGGGCCAGCACGGCGACCGCGAGGCCATCCGCGACGTCCTCTTCGCAGCCGCGTCCCTGAGCCGCATGTAGCCCACGGCCGGCCTGCTGGGGGTCCGGGGGCGGAGCCCCGGGAAACGGAGAAAGGGCGGGGCGGGGAGCAGCTCCGCGCAGCGGCACCCCCGCCCCCGCCCCCACCCCGCCAGGGTCAGGCGAACCGTTCGCGGAGGCGGTACTTCAGGACCTTGCGCAGGGCCTCGTTACGAGGAAGGGCATCCAGCAGCTCCAACTGCTCCGGCAGCTTGTGCGTCGCCAGCCCCGCCCCCCGCAGGTACGCCGTCACCTCCGCCAGGGTCAGCGCCGCGGCCACCCCCGCCGGCTGCTCGACCACCGCACACACCCGCTCCCCCCGCTCCGCATCCGGCAGCCCGATCACCGCCACGTCCGCAACCCCCGGCAGCTCGTGCAGCAGGTCCTCGATCTCTTTCGCCGAGATGTTCTCGCCCTTGCGGATGATGACGTCCTTGCTGCGCCCGGTCAGCACCAGGTACCCGTCCTCCGTGAGGTGCCCCAGGTCCCCGGTGATCAGGTAGCCCTCCGCGTCGAAGACCTCCGGCGCCCCCGGCGCGTGGTCCCGGTTCAGGTACCCCTGGCAGACCGCCTCCCCCCGGAGCCGGACCTCCCCGTCCGCCCCCGCCGGCAGCGCCTCGCCGTCCGGGCCCGTGATGCGGATGGACATCCCGGCCGGGGGCCGGCCCTCGGTGGTGGCCAGGTGCTGCGCCGTGTCGTCCGGGGAGCCCATGGTGATCATCGGGACCTCGGTCATGCCGTAGCCGTGGGTCAGCTGGCAGCCCATCTCCCGTACGACGGCGTGGTAGATCTCCGGCGGCTTCGGGGCGCCGCCGCCCGCCAGGAGCCGCAGGGTGGGGATCAGCGGGACGTCCGGGGCCTTGCGCTGCTCGGTGAGGAACATGGAGTAGAAGGCCGTGGAGCCGCCGGCCACGGTGACCCCGTGGCGGCGGTAGCCGTCCAGCGCGTCGGGCATCGCGAACTTCTCGAAGAGGACCGCGGGGAAGCCGTACAGCAGCAGCATCACGGTGTAGTCGGGCCCGGCTATGTGCGCGAAGGGGAAGGCCATCGAGCCGACGTCGGCCGGGCTCAGGCGCAGGGCGTGCGCGAGGCAGGAGCCGCCCGCGATCAGCGAGCGGTCGGTGTGCAGGACGCCCTTGGGGTCGGAGGTGGTGCCGGAGGTCCAGTAGATCCACCGGACGTCGGTGCCGGAGGCGGGCGGCGGGGGCAGGACGGAGGGGTCGCCGTCCGGGAGGGCGCAGTACGCCTCGAAGACGCCGCGCGCACCGAGCCGCCCGGCCATCGCCGGGTAGTCGAAGCCCCGCCAGACGCCCGGGACGGCGAAGAACTCGGCCTTGGACTCGCGGAGCGCGAAGCCGACCTCACGGTCCCGGTAAAAGGGGATCACGGGGGACTGGACGGCTCCGATCCGGGCGAGGGCGGCCGAGAGCAGGACGGTCTCGATGCGGGTGGGGAGCTGCCAGGCGACGACGGTGCCGGGGCGCACGCCCATGGCGTACAGGCCGGCGGCGGCCCGCTCGGAGCGGTCGCGCAGCTCCCCGAAGGTCAGCCGGCGGTCGCCGGAGGGGTGCTGCGCGGCCTCGATGAGGACGGTGGTGTCCGGGGTCAGGGCGGCGCGGCGGGCGATCAGTTCCCACAGGGTCGCGGACCGGCTCAGCTCCGTCGCGGTGCCGGTCGTCGTGTCCGTCATCCCAGACCTCCCATGGCTGATCCAGTTAACTGACGGATAGTCAGATCAAGCGGAGAGCGTAGAGCGCCGACGCTTGTCGGTCCAGGGGTGGCGGGGCTAGCTTGTTTCTGACGATCCATCAGATTGGGGAGACGGCATGGGACTGGAACTGCCACGGATCATCAGCGTCGACGACCACGTGATCGAGCCCGCGCACCTCTTCGACGTCTGGCTTCCGGCCAAGTACCGGGACCGCGGCCCCAAGGCGCTCACCGCCGGCATCGGCGAGCTGGAGTACACCGGCGGCAAGTACGTGATCACCATGGACCCGGACGGCCCGCCGACCGACTGGTGGATCTACGAGGACCTGAAGTTCCCGTACAAGCGCAACATCGCCGCCGTCGGCTTCGACCGCGACGACATGACGCTGGAGGGGATCACGCGGGAGGAGATGCGCCGGGGCTGCTGGGATCCCAAGGCGCGCCTCGCCGACATGGACCTCAACCACGTCGAGGCCTCGTTGTGCTTCCCGACCTTCCCCCGGTTCTGCGGCCAGACCTTCGCCGAGGCGCACGACAAGGAGGTGGCGCTGGCCTGCGTACGGGCCTACAACGACTGGATGGTCGAGGAGTGGTGCGGCGACAGCGGCGGCCGGCTGATCCCGCTGTGCATCATCCCGCTGTGGGACATCGACCTGGCGGTCGCGGAGATCCGGCGCAACGCGGCCCGCGGCGTGCGCGCGGTGACCTTCTCCGAGATCCCGACCTACCTCGGGCTGCCGTCGATCCACTCCGGCTACTGGGACCCCTTCTTCGCCGTCTGCCAGGAGACCGGCACGGTGGTCAACATGCACATCGGGTCCAGCTCCCAGATGCCCGCCGCCTCCCCCGACGCGCCGCCCGCCGTCCAGGCCTCGCTCAGCTTCAACAACGCGATGGCCTCGATGATGGACTTCCTGTTCAGCGGGGTGCTGGTGAAGTTCCCGACGCTGAAGCTGGCTTACAGCGAGGGGCAGATGGGCTGGATCCCGTACGCCCTGGAGCGCGCCGACGACGTCTGGCAGGAGCACCGCGCCTGGGGCGGGGTCCGCGACCTGATCCCCGAGCCGCCGTCCACGTACTACTACCGGCAGATGTTCTGCTGCTTCTTCCGCGACAAGCACGGCATCGCCTCGCTCGACGTGGTGGGCCGCGACAACGCGACGTTCGAGACCGACTACCCGCACGTGGACTCGACCTTCCCGCACACCAAGGAGGTCGCCCTCGACCACGTGCAGGGGCTCGACGAGGAGACGGTCTACAAGCTGATGCGCGGCAACGCCATCCGCATGCTCGGCCTGCCCTTCGACCAGGGCCGCCTGCCCTTCGACCAGGGCCGCCTGCCCCTCGACCAGGACCGCCAGGGCCGCGGCCGCTGATGGACCTGACCTACACGGACGAGGAGCAGGAGTTCCGGGCGCGGCTGCGCGTCTGGCTCGGCAAGGTGCTGCCCGAGCTGCCCGCCAAGCCCTCGCCGGACGACTGGCCCGGGCGGCGGGCGTACGACCTGGGCTGGCAGCGCAGGCTGTACGAGGCCGGGTACGCGGGCCTGCACTGGCCGGTGGACGCGGGCGGCCGCGGGGCCACCCCGACCCAGCACCTGATCTTCCTGGAGGAGACCGAGCGTGCGGGGGCCCCGTACGTCGGTGCCAACTTCGTCGGGCTGCTGCACGCGGGCCCGACCATCGCCGCCGAGGGGACGGCGGAGCAGCGGGCGCGCTGGCTGCCGCCCGTACTGCGCGGCGACGAGGTGTGGTGCCAGGGGTTCAGCGAGCCGGACGCCGGCTCCGACCTGGCCTCCCTGCGCACGCGCGCGGTCCGCGACGGCGACGAGTACGTGATCACCGGGTCGAAGATCTGGACCTCGCACGCGGAGGTCGCCGACTGGTGCGAACTGCTCGTACGGACGGACGCGCAGGCCCCGAAGCACCGCGGGATCTCCTGGCTGGCCATGCCCATGGACGCGCCGGGGGTCACGATCCGGCCGCTGCGCACACTGGCCGGGTCGACGGAGTTCGCGGAGATGTTCCTGGACGAGGTACGGGTGCCGGTCGCCAACCGGGTCGGGGCGCAGAACGACGGCTGGCGGGTCACCATGGTCACCCTGTCCTTCGAGCGGGGCACCGCCTTCGTCGGGGAGGTCGTCGCCTGCCGCCGGACCCTGGGTGAGCTGGCCCGTACGGCGAAGGCGAACGGGCGCTGGGACGACCCGGTGCTGCGGCGCAGGCTGGGGCGGCTGTACGGGGAGTTCGGCGCGCTGTGGCGGCTCACGCAGTGGAACGTGAGCGAGGCGGAGCGGTCGGGCGGCGGGGTCCCCGGCATCGGCGGCTCCGTCTTCAAGCTCGCCTACTCGCACGCGCGGCAGGATCTGTACGAGGTGGCGGCGCAGGTGCTGGGGCCGCTGTCCCTGTCGCTGGAGGAGGAGTGGACCCTGGACCGGCTCTCCTCGCTCTCGTACACGATCGCGGCGGGCACCTCGCAGATCCAGCGGAACATCGTCGCCGAGCGGATCCTCGGCCTCCCGAAGGGCCGGTGAGGGGCATGGACTTCCAGCCGACCGAGGAGCAGCGGGACCTGCGGGCGGGCGTACGGGCGCTCCTGGCGGGCCGCTACGGGCGCGAGGCGCTGCGGGCGTCGGTGGACTCGGGGGTGTGCGTGGACCGGGGGCTGTGGCGGGAGCTGGGCGAGGCGGGCTTCTTCGCGCTGCGGCTGCCCGAGTCCGAGGGCGGGGTCGGGCTCGGGCTGCCGGAGGCGGTGATCGTCTTCGAGGAGGCCGGACGGGCGCTGCTGCCGGGGCCGCTGGTGGCCACCCACCTGGCGGCCGGGGTGGTCCCGGGGGCGGCGTCCGGGGCCGCGGTGGTCACCGCCTTCGACCTGGGCGGGGGCCTGGTCACCTACCTGGGGGAGGCGGACGCGGTGCTGGGCGCCCCGGGGGTGCCCTCCGGCTCGCCGGTCCGCTCGGCGGACCCGCTGACTCCGCTGCATCGGGTCCGGGTCTCTGCGCGCGCGGACGTGTCCTCGTACACCGCTGAGGGGGCGGTGCTGACGGCCGCGCTGCAGGTCGGAAGCGCGCTGCGGACGCTGGAGCTGGCGGTGCGGTACGCGGGGGAGCGCGAGCAGTTCGGGCAGCCGGTCGGGGCGTTCCAGGCGGTCAAGCACCTGTGCGCGCAGATGCTGGTGCGGGCGGAGGTGGCCCGTACGGCGCTCTACGCGGCGGCGGTGACCTCGGCGTTCGCCGAGGGAGGCGCGGAGATCGCGGCGGCCAAGCTCCTGGCGGACGAGGCGGCGGTGGCCAATGCTCGGGACTGCCTCCAGGTGCACGGCGGGATGGGCTTCACGTGGGAGGCGGACGTCCATCTGCACCTGAAGCGGGCGTGGGTGCGGGCGGAGCAGTGGCGGACGGCGGCGGAGGCGGAGGAGCTGCTGGCGGCGGAACTGCTGGCTTCGGCGCCGTAGCCGACTGTTACGGGAGCGAAGGCGCGGGACGCATGTCCGATTACGGAGAGTTGATATCGGTTTGTGTCCTTCGCCCCTCTCCTTACGGACCGCTGTCGGGGGGTCGCTCCGGTACGCTCCCACGAATGCGAGCGGTTGAGCGGCGCAGGCGTCGCACAGTATGCACCACGCCCACTCCTTCGCGCGGGAATATGCCCGAAGCGCTTGTTGTGGTGACTGTACGTCAACCATGCTGCTGCGCAAGGGGATCACAGTGGGTGATCCCGCCCTGTCGCGAGGCGAAGTGTCCGCCGGTTCGGATGGTGTGAGCGGTGCAGGTGCTTCAGGTTCAGCTGGAGGTAGGACCGGACCCCGCCGAGGTCGGCCGGGCGCGCCGGTGGGCCCGGTCGCGGCTGGCGGGGTCGGGCATAGGGGATGACGAACCGCTCGCGGAGATTCTGATCCTGCTGATCTCCGAGCTGGTCACGAACGCGGTCGTGCACACGGGCTGTCCGGCGGTGCTGCGGGTGCTGTTCGGGGGGCCGGGGGTGCGGGTCGAGGTCGCGGACGCGAGCGACCGCGCGCCGGCCCGCCGGCAGGCGGGCGGCGACGACACCAACGGGCGCGGCCTGGAGCTGGTCGACGGCCTGGCGGACCGCTGGGGCTGGCAGCGCGAGGGTGCGGGCAAGCGGATCTGGTGCGAGGTCGACCGTGCGGAGAAATCGAGGTCGGACGGGGCCACGGACGGGCCGCCGGACATTCACCCCTCGATGAGGGAACCGCGCGTGTACCTCTAACGAGGTGTTGACGATCCGTCACATCTTGATCACCCTGGTGTGGAGCGATTCGACGCGAGGGGACGCCAAGGGCACGCCTTGACGAGTGCGGGTCGCGGGGTGGCGGCTGCCGTGCCGCGCTCGGGGCGTGCATGCGCACCGCCGCCACCCGCAGGTCTTCCGGGGCCGGGGCCCTCCCCCCCCGGGGGCCGGGATCAGGCGCTCCCGGCCGCTTGAGGCGGAGCCGCTGCTTGAAGCGCTGCGAGGATCAATTCCCACGCGACGTACCTCGGGGCTGACCTTCCCCGTATGGGCCTCGTCCAGCTGGTCGGCCAACCGGCCGTACACCGGCATTCCGTCGCAGAGATCTCCTCTACCGACGCCACCTGCAATGCTGCTTCCTCGGTCATGCCTGCGTGCCTCTCCGGTGAACTGCGCGACCCGCCGGTCCGTGCCGAGCGGTGATGAGTCTTCGCTTCCCCTCGGGGTGCAGGCCAGTCGGTCCCGCGGTCGGTGCACAGATCAAGACAGCCCCCCTGCCGGTGCAGAGGGGCTGTGCGTCGTGGGTGCGACGTTACTTGTCGGCGCAGATCACGTCGTACGGGCGGCCGATCGCCATGGTCAGTTCCATCGGCTCGGTCGTGCCCGACGGGCACTCGCTCTTCGTCTTGACCAGGCCGAGGACCTTGTACGAGCCGCCCGTGGCGCAGGGGACCTCCTGGGCCTGGTCGGACACGCAGTCGCCCTTCACCAGCTGGCCGCCGCCCGCGCCCGCGTCTCCGGGGTGGTCGTCGGACAGGTTCCGGCCGCAGACGGTGTTGGTGGGGATGCCGCTCGTCTTGCCGCTGCCGTACGAGATGCTCACCTCGATCATCAGGTCGGTGCCGGCCGGGCACTGGATCGAGCCCGGGAGCATGCTGGCGTCCTTGATGTCGATCGCCTTGAAGGTGGCGCCGGAGGCGGAGCACTTCTGCGGGCGGTAGCCGTCGGGCTTGTTGTCCGGGTCGGGTCCGCCGCAGTCGCCGACCTTCCACGTGCTGGACGTGTCGGAGGAGGACTCGGGGTTGCCGGGGTCCGAGGGCTTCGCGGAGGGCTTGGCGGACGGGGACGTGGTGGCGGAGGCCGATCCCTTGGGCTTGCCGTCGTCGTTGCCGAGCCACTGGGAGGCGCCGTAGATGCCGGCGATGACCAGGGCGACGGCCAGGAAGCCGGCGAGGCCGCCGTTCGAGCGGCGTGCGGGGGGCTGCGGCGGGGGCGGCGGCGGGAACGAGGGCGGCGTGGCCTGGTAGGGGTTGGCCATGGGGGCTGTCTCCTGGCGTGAAGGTGAGGGTTGGGCAGGGGCCGGTGTCCGGCCCCGGTCCGGCGTCCGGGGTGGTGCGCGCGAACAGGGACGCGTCATGGACACCTCATGGTTCCACGGGATCGGGCATGCGGATCACTCTGGTCCGCATGCTGGGAGACGGACCGGATCGGCCGGCCTGAGAGGGTGTGGCACGAAACCCGCGATCATGGGCAGAAGAGCCACTCGTGGGGGCACGGGGCGGGGCGCGAAGGTAGGGGCATGACAGACCAGCCCACCGGCCGCAGCGCCGAGTTCACCGTCTTGACCACCGGCTACACCACCTCCACCGGACCGGGGGTCGCCGCCACCGTCTCGTACGTCGCCGACGGCGACCGGCACGTGATCGTCGACCCCGGCATGGTGGCCCACCGCGACCGGATCCTCGGCCCGCTCGCGGAACTGGGCCTGGGGCCCGATGACATCACCGACGTCGTGCTCAGCCACCACCACCCCGACAACACCATGAACGTGGGGCTGTTCGCCCGGGCCCGGGTCCACGACCACAAGGCGGAGTACCGGGACGACCAGTGGACCGACCGGGACGCCGAGGGGTACGAACTCACCGGCTCCCTGCGCCTGATCCGCACCCCGGGCCACAGCCCCGAGGACATCACCCTGCTCGCCGGCACCGCCGACGGCGTGGTCGCCTTCGTCGGGGACCTCTGGTGGCGTCCGGACGGCCCGGCCGAAGACCCGGTGGCGCCGGACCGGGACCTCCTGTGCAGCTCGCGCCTGCGGGTCCTGGGCGCGGCCGACGTGATCGTCCCGGGGCACGGGCGGCCGTTCCCGGCGGGGGACGAGGCCCCGCTGTAGCACCCGCCCCGGGGCCCTGACCTCAGAGGACGGCCACCGGGGCCACCGGGGTGCCCGTACCGCCGACGAACGGTTCCGGCATGGCGGACAGGAGGAAGGCGTACCGGCTGTCTTCCGCACAGGCTGTGGACAACTTTTCGAGATTCCAGTTCTGGCCCTGGAGCATGCCCATCTCGACCAGGTCGAGGGCGTGCACCGGCAGCCACAGATTCTCTATCTCCGGCGGGAAGATCTCGAACGTGAGCGTGTCGTTCGCGACCGCCGCCACGTCCCGCGCGTGGAACCACTCCGGGGTGCGGACGGACAGCCCCGGGGACGGGAAGCCGTAGCCGTGCTTGTCGCCCGTCAGGTAGACCTGGACCTGGCCGGTGCGGACCAGGACGATATCTCCGGCGCGGACCGTGACCCCGCCGAACTCCTCGGCCTCGGACAGGTCTTCGGGGGTCACCGCGTGCCCTCCGGGCAGCCGCTCCAGGCCCTTGGCGCGCGCCACGTCCAGCAGGACGCCCCGCGAGACGATGTGCCCGGCCTTGTCGATGCCGCTGAACTCCGACCGCGCGTGCGCGGTGATCGAGGAGGCCGGGCGGCCGTTGTAGATCTTCCCCGAGTGCGAGACGTGCGTCAGGGCGTCCCAGTGGGTGCCCGCCTGGAGGCCCATGGTCACGGCGTCGTCGCTGCACGCCACCGTGCCCGGGCCGAAGAGCTCCTGGTTGATCTGCACCATCGTGTGCAGCGGGTTGATCCGGCCGGGGATCATCCCGGCCTGCACCCCGTCCTCCTTGAGGGGCAGCGCCAGCGGGATGCGGCGGCCCGTACGGATCTGCGCCGCGGCCGCCCGGACGACCTCGTCGGTCACCAGGTTCAGGGTGCCGATCTCGTCCTCGGCGCCCCAGCGCCCCCAGTTGTTGACGCGCTTGGCGATGTCGTGGAACTCGGCGGGCAGTGACATGGGCCTCAACAGCTCCTTGAGTGGAAACGGCAACGAGGGCTTGTGCAGGTGCATCTGACTGCCCATAGAATCTAACGGTCCGTCAGAAAACGCGGGAAGGGGCCGGACGTGGGGAACTTCTTGACAGGCAAGGTCGTCGCCGTCACCGGCGCCGGCCGGGGCATCGGGCGGGCCGTGGCACTCGCCGCGGCCGCCGAGGGAGCCAAGGTCGTCGTCAACGACTACGGAGTGGGCATCGAGGGCGGGGAGCCCACCAGCGAGATCGCCGAGTCCGTGGTGAAGGAGATCCTCGCCGCGGGCGGCGAGGCCGTCGCCGTCGCCGACGACATCTCCACCATGGCGGGCGGCCAGCGCATCGTCGACACCGCGCTCGCCCGGTTCGGGCGCATCGACGGCGTCGTGTGCGTGGCAGGCATCCTGCGCGAGCGGATGCTCTTCAACATGTCCGAGGAGGAGTGGGACCCGGTGGTAGCCACCCACCTCAAGGGCACCTTCACCGTCTTCCGCGCCGCCTCCGCCGTCATGCGCCGGCAGGGCTCGGGCACCCTCATCGGCTTCACCAGCGGCAACCACCAGGGCTCCGTCGCCCAGGCCAACTACAGCGCCGCGAAGGGCGGGATCATCTCCCTCGTCCGCTCCGCCGCGCTCGGCCTCGCCAAGTACGGGATCACGTCCAACGCCGTCGCCCCGATTGCCCGCACCCGCATGTCCGCGGGCGTCCCCATGGAGCTCAAGGAGATCGGCGAGCCCGAGGACGTCGCGGCGCTCGTCACCTATCTCCTCAGCGACCGGGCCAAGGCGGAGGACATCACCGGGCAGGTCTACACGATCGCCGGCCCGAAGATCGCCGTCTGGGCACAACCGCGCGAACTGCGCGCCGGGTACGCCGAGGGCTCCTGGACCCCGGAGAAGATCGCCGACTTCCTGCCCGGGACAGTGGGCAAGGACCCGATGCCGATGCTCGCGCAGCTGGAGGCCATGGCCAAGGCGGCGGGCGCCAAGGACCGGCCCAACGCCTAGTGCTGTGACCGGAAAGGCTCACCGGGTCGCGACGCCCGGCACGGCACCTCGCGGCCACAGCACGAGCACCCAGGGAGAGCGGCGTGGATTTCGGCTTCGGGACCGAGGACGAGGAGCTGCGCGGGCGCGCCCGCGCGTGGCTGGCGGAGCACCTCGTGGGTCCGTACGCGCAGGCACGGGGCCTCGGCGGGCCCGGCAGCGAGCACGAGGGGGTCGGGGCGCGGCGGGCGTGGGAGCGCGAGCTGGGCCGCGGCGGCTGGATCGGGCAGGGCTGGGAGGCGGAGGGGTACGGGAACCAACGGCTCTCCCTGACCGGGCAGGTGGTGTGGGCCGAGGAGTACGCGGCGCTGCGCGCGCCCGGCCGGGTCGGCCACATCGGGGAGAACCTCCTCGCGCCCACGCTCATCGCGTACGGGACCCGGGAGCAGCGCGACCGCTTCCTGCCCGGCATCGCGCGCGGCGAGGAGCTGTGGTGCCAGGGGTACAGCGAGCCGGGCGCCGGCTCCGACCTCGCGGGCATCCGTACGGCGGCGGTACGGGACGCCGCCGACGGGCTTTTCCGGGTCACCGGCCAGAAGATCTGGACCTCCCTGGCCCAGGACGCCGACTGGTGCTTCGTGCTGGCCCGCACCGAGCCGGGGTCCCGGCGCCACCGGGGGCTGTCGTTCCTGCTCGTACGGATGGACCAGCCGGGCCGGATCGACGTGCGGCCGATCCGGCAGATGTCGGGGACCTCGGAGTTCAACGAGGTGTTCTTCGACGGGGCGGTGGCCGCCGAGGTCGTCGGCGCCGAGGGCGACGGCTGGAACGTGGCCATGGGACTGCTCGCCCTGGAGCGGGGGGTCTCGACGCTGGTCCAGCAGATCGGCTTCGCGGCGGAACTGGAGCGCGTACTGGCGGCGTACGCGGCCTCCGGCGCCCCGGACCCGGTGCTGCGCGAGCGCCTCGTACGGCAGTGGGCGGAGCTGCGCACGATGCGGTGGAACGCGCTGCGGACCCTCGGCGCCGCTTCCGCCGCCGGTGCGGACGCGGGCGCCGGTGCCGGTGGCGTCGGTGCCGGCGTCGGCGTCGGAGCCGGGGCCGGGGCACCGAGCGTGGCCAAGCTGCTGTGGGGCGGGTGGCACCGGCGGCTCGGTGAGCTGGCGGTGGAGGTCCGCGGCGCGGCGGCCGGGGCCGGTCCGGAGCTGTGGGCGCTCGGGCTGCCGTACGAGCTCGGACTCGACGAGGCGCAGCGGCTCTTCCTGTTCACCCGTGCCGACACGATCTACGGCGGTTCGGACGAGATCCAGCGCAACATCATCGCCGAGCGCGTGCTCGGCCTGCCTAAGGAGTCCAGGTGAGAGGCGTCGTATTC
Organism: Streptomyces sp. cmx-11-4; assembly: GCA_049998195.1. Taxonomy (GTDB): domain Bacteria; phylum Actinomycetota; class Actinomycetes; order Streptomycetales; family Streptomycetaceae; genus Streptomyces. The sequence continues at coordinate 6,470 of JAEBET010000014.1, read as the reverse complement.
GACGGCAAGCAGGCCCAGGTGGTCGACGACCTGGAGATCCGCGATCCGGGGCCGGGGGAGGTGCTGGTCGCGATAGCGGCGGCCGGGCTGTGCCACAGCGACCTGTCGGTGATCGACGGGACGATCCCGTTCCCGCCGCCGGTGGTGCTCGGGCACGAGGGCGCCGGGGTGGTCGAGGCGGTCGGCGCGGGGGTCGCGCACGTGTCACCCGGCGATCACGTGGCGCTGTCCACCCTCGCCAACTGCGGGGCGTGCGCGGACTGCGACCGGGGCCGGCCGACGATGTGCCGCAAGGCGATCGGGATGCCCGGGCAGCCGTTCTCGCGGGGCGGGAAGCCGCTCTTCCAGTTCGCCTCCAACTCGGCCTTCGCGGAGCGGACGATCGTCAAGGCCGTGCAGGCGGTGAAGATCCCGGATGACATCCCGCTGACCTCGGCTGCCCTGATCGGCTGCGGGGTGCTGACGGGCGTGGGCGCGGTGCTGAACCGGGCGAAGGTCGACCGCGGCGAGTCGGTGGTCGTGATCGGCACCGGCGGGATCGGGCTGAACGTGCTCCAGGGAGCCAGGATCGCGGGGGCCACGACGATCGTGGCGGTCGACGCGAACCCGGCGAAGGAGGCGGTGGCCCGGCAGTTCGGGGCCACCCACTTCATCGACGCCTCGGCGGCGGTCAAGGAGATCCTGCCCACCGGCGCGGACCACGCCTTCGAGTGCGTGGGCAGCGTGAAGCTGATCCGCCAGGCCATCGACCTCCTCGACCGGCACGGGCAGGCGATCCTGCTCGGCGTGCCCGGCTTCACGGAGGAGGCGTCCTTCCTCGTGTCGTCCATGTACCTGGACAAGACGATCATGGGCTGCCGGTACGGGTCCTCGCGTCCGCAGCGCGACATCGCGCTGTACGCCGAGCTCTACCGGCAGGGCCGGCTGCTGCTGGACGAACTGGTGACGGAGGTCTACCCGGTGGAGGACTTCGCCAAGGCCGCGGACGACGCCCACCACGGGCGGGTGGCGCGGGGGGTCCTCACGTTCTGAGGGGCGCGGGCGGGCGGGTGGGCGGGTGGGCAGGCGGGGTGGGCAGGCCGGGTTCCGGCCGGGCCCGCCCGCTCAGTCCGCCAGCCGCCCGAAGCGGCCCTTGTGGAAGAGGAGCGGGTCGCCCTCGCCCGCCGCGCCCATGGCCACGACCCGCCCGACCACGATGAGGTGGTCGCCGCCGGTGTGGACGGCGTGGATCCGGCAGTCGATCCAGGCGGGCACGGCGTCGAGCTGAGGGGACCCGGTGACGGGGGCCGGGCTGTGGGCCACCCCGGCGAACTTGTCCGCGCCGCTGACGGCGAAGGACCGGCACAGCTCGCCCTGTTCGGCCCCGAGGATGTTCACGCAGAACACCCCGGCGCGGGCGATCCGCGGCCAGGTGGTCGACGTGCGGGCCACCATGAAGGTGACCAGGGGCGGGTCCAGGGACAGCGAGGCGAAGGACTGGCAGGCGAAGCCGGCCGGGGCCTCCTCGTCCTCGCCGGGCGGCGCGGTGATGACGGTGACCCCGCTGGCGAAGTTCCCGAGCACGGCCCGGAACTCGGCGGGGGAGACCGGCGCGCGCTCGTCCTCGCCGACGGCCCGCAGATCGGGGCGCGGCAGGGCGTCGACGGGCTCGGGCCCCTGCTCCGGCGAGGCGGAGGTGGGGGAGCCGACTGACCTGAGGTATCGGACGACGGTGGCCGCCATCCCTGCGTGTCCCATCACACCCACGATTGAACCTGACGGTTCGTCAGATGGGAAGGGAGAGGCGGGGTCCGCATCGGATTGAACGCGTTCAAGGGTAGGTGTAGGGTCCGTCCCGAGAGTGTTGAACACGTTCAAGGCGGGGTGGGCGGAATGGCACAGGCGGCACGCACGGCACGCACAGCGCATACGGCACACACGACAGGGCCGGACTGGTGGGCGGCCGCCCCGGGGGCGGAAGCGGTCCTCGCCGGCGAAGTGCTGGTCGCGCTGGCCCTGTGGATCGCCCTGCCGGGCTCCGGTGACCCATACGGCCGGGACGGCTGGAGCGCCGGCGCCTTCCTCTTCCTCCCGTTCGTGTGCGTGTTCGGCGGGCTGCTGCTCCTGGTCGGGTCCTTCCTGCACGCGATGGTCTTCACCCGGCCCGCCCTCGCGCTGGCGGACCGGACCGGCCGCCCGTGGGTCGCCGCGGCCTGGCTGCTCGCCGCGTCGGCGTTCGGCGCGCTGTTCCCCTGGGCGGCCGGGGCCCCGTACGCCGCCTCCTGGTTCTGGATCGCGGCGATGGGGGCGCTGCCCCTGGGGGTCGCGGGCCGGGCCCTGCGCACGGGCAGGGCGCCGGCGTCCGTCGTGGCGCGGACGGGCCTGGCCACCGGCGCGCTCGCGTTCGCCGCGGCGGTGACCACGGTCCTCGCCGCCGGCCAGGGCCCGGTGGGGGGCTACGAGCCGCCCGAGCTCGGGCGTGCGGCGTACGTCGGCGAGTGGCGCGGCGCGGCCGGCGGGACGGTCCGGCTCCGGGAGGACGGCGCGGCGCGGCTCGACGGCGTGCCGATGGACACCTTCGGCGGCGGCACGGCGTCCTGCACGGCCACGGGGACCTGGGCGGAGCGGCCGGCCGGGACCGCGCGGGCCGGGCGGGCGGGGGTGGACCTGACCGTGCGCGACTGCGACGGATGGGGGGCGACCTGGGAGGTGGCCGGGAGTGCGGAGCGCCCGGAGCTGTTCCAGCTGTACGGAGACCCCGACGGGGGAGAGATGTGGCTGCTGAGAAAAGCCTGAATCGGTTGCCAATTCGCCTGTGACAAACGAGACATGACCCTGCGTCATGCGTGCAGGGGCGCGTGTGTACAGTCGTCGCCAACGACAGGGACGTCGGGGGCTGGGGTGGGTATGGCGAATGGCTTTCGCAACCGGGCCGAGCGGATCGCACTGGGTGCGATGGCGACGGCGGGCGTCGGGGTCCTGCTCGCGGACCTCCTCGGGTGGCTCGACAAGATGGCTCCCGGGGGCACGCTCCCGAAGATCACGCTGCTGATCCTGAGCACGGTCACGCTCTTCCTCCTCATGGAGTTCGACCGCCTGAAGGTGCTCGACACCATGAACGCGCAGGTCTCCAGGCTCGACATCGACGGCATCGAGGGCCAGCTCCGGCGCGAGCGCTACGACGGCGTGACCAGGGTGCACCCGAGGTTTCCCGAGGCGGCCTTCCTCGAGCTGCTGAAGAACGCCCGGTGGGAGGTGTCCATCCTGCAGACCTGGATACCCAACCTCGAGCAGCTGAAGACCGAGCTGACGAAGGCCGTCACCGAACGGCGGACCGAGGTGCGCATCCTGCTGCTGCACCCTTCCTCCCTGGTGGCGGACCTGCGCGACCGGGCGTTACAGACCGGGGAGCCCGGTCGGGGGGTGGACGTGCGGGGGAGCCTGCAGATCCTGAAATCCGTCTACGACGAGGTTCCGCCGCAGCTGCGGCACCGGCTCCAGGTGCGGGTGTACAACTCCCTGCCGTCGATCGCCGTGTACAAGGCCGACGAGCGCTACCTGGTCAGCTCGTTCCTGCACGGCCGGCTCGCCATCCAATCCACCCAGCTCGAGATCGACGGGTGCGAGACGGCGATGGGGCGGGAAGTCCAAGGAGAGCTGGACAAGTTGTGGGGCATCGGCCGCGACGTCGATCTCCGTGACTGGCAAAGATCAATCGACTCCATGAATTAGAGGTAACGGCCGTGGAAGAACTGGACCGGTTCGAGGACGAACTGATCGGGCGGTACGCGCAGCACCCGGTACTGGCGAACATCGCGCGGTTTTCGGAAGAGGACTTCGCCGCCGTCCTCCTCCAGCGGCGCTTCCTCTCGCTCGCGTTCACCCCGGCCTACGACCTGGCGATCGATCTCCTGCGCGACGAGGAAGGGCTGCGCATCGCCCGGGTCATCCTGCGCGAGGAGTATCCGCACAGCCGCGGGATGCGGTCCCACCGCGAGGACATGACGGCGGACATGTACCGGCTCGGCGTCTCCCGGGAGGCCCTCGTCCACACGAGGCCGACCCCGGCCACCAAGCTGGCCATCGACGCCACCTTCGATCTGATCGCCGACGCCGGTACCCACGAGGACGCCGACCTGCGGGTGCTGACCATCCTGCGGTTCTGGGGCGAGATCCTGGTCTCCGTCGAGTACGGGCGGTTGTGGGAGCGCATGGAACCCCACTTCGAACAGGACGGGGAGAACGTCTCGCGCTTCTACCACCCGCACCACTTCCACGACGCCAAGAAGGAGTCGCTCGCGACCGCGGACCTCCTGGCCACGACCCACGCCGACCGCCTGGCCACCCGGGTGTGGGCGTACCTCGGCAACGGCGGTGCGGGGGCGGCCGACTCCTTCAGGGAGATGGAGGAGCGCTCCCTGCAGATCAAGGTGGACTTCTACGACCAGTTCCTGCCGGCCCTGGAACGGGTCGGGGCCGGCACCGGCAGCTGAAGCGGAGCGCCCGGAGTGGCCGTGCGCCCCCTGCCTCCGGACGGGTGAATCCCCGGGCCCGGCTGGGGGCCGTACGCCCGCCGGCGCGCCGGGGCTCGGCATCGTGGCCGGCGGACCCGTACTGCCGGACCCGTAGGAGGCACTTGATGCTCGGCACCGACTTCCGTACCGGATCACCCAACTGGATCGACCTCGGAAGCCCCGACACCGACGCGGCCGCCGCGTTCTACGGTGCCGTCCTCGGCTGGACCTTCGTCTCAGCCGGGCCGGAGGCCGGCGGGTACGGCTTCTGGCAGGTGGACGGCAAGACCGTCGCCGCACTGGGCCCGCTCACCGAGGAGGGGGCCAGGTCCGCCTGGATGGTCCACTTCAACAGCCCCGACGTCCGGGCCACCGCCGAGGCCGTCCGGGCCGGCGGCGGGCAGGTGCGGATGGAGCCCATGGACGTCATGGGGGAGGGCTGGCTGGCGCAGTTCACCGACCCGCAGGGTGCGCAGTTCGCGAGCTGGCAGCCGGGCAAGACCCCCGGTCTGGGGCTGGCCTCCGCCGAGAACACCCTGGTGTGGGTGGAGCTCCACGTACCCGACCCGCTCGCGGCCCTCGCCTTCTACCACGGGGTGTTCGGGTGGCGGCACCAGGAGATGACGGCGCCCGGGATGGCCTACCGGGTGCTGAGCACCGCCGAGGGCGACCAGCAGGACACCACCTTCGGAGGGATCGCGGAACAGGGCGACGGCGCGGGCACGGGCGCGGGCGAGGGTGCGGGCGGCGGGTCGGCGAGGGTGCCGCGCTGGGTGCCGTACTTCAACGTGGCCGACGTGGACGCCACCGTCTCCGCGGTCGAGGGGAACGGCGGTGCGGTGACGATGCCGGCGGTGGACGTGCCGGGCGTCGGCCGGATCGCGTGGGCCGCCGACCCGGCGGGCGCGGTGTTCGCCCTGCTGAAGCCCGACCCCCGGATGTAGCCGGCCGGCGGTCAGCGGCCGGTGTACTTGGGCGTACGGCGCTCCACGAAGCTCGCCACGCCCTCGTTCGCGTCGGCCGTACCCATGTTGATCTCCTGGGCGGTGGCCTCGGCGGCCAGCGCGGCCGCCCGGTCGCCGTCCAGGGAGGCGTTGACCAGCTGCTTCGCCAGAGCGAGGGCCCGGGTGGGGCCCTGTGCGAGGCGCTCCGCCCACTCCCGGGCGGCGGCCTGCAGCTCCCCCGCCGGGACCACCTTGTTGACCAGGCCGAGACGCTCGGCCTCGGCGGCGGGGACGGCGTCGCCGAAGAAGATCAGCTCCTTGGCCTTCTGCGGGCCGATCAGGCGGGGCAGCAAGTACGCGCCCCCGCCGTCGGGGACCAGGCCGCGGCGGACGAACACCTCGATGAAACGGGCCTCTTCGGCGGCGATGACCAGGTCGCAGGCGAGGGCGAGATGGGCGCCGATGCCGGCGGCGGTGCCGTTGACGGCGGCGATGACCGGCTTCTCGCAGTCGAGGACCGCGGTGATCAGGCGCTGCGCGCCGAGGCGGATCATGCGGGCCACGTCCCCGGCGACGCGCTCGGCCGGCTGGGCCGGTGCGCCGGCGCCGCGGAGGTCGGCGCCCGCGCAGAAGCCCTTGCCGGTGGCGGTGACGACGACGGCCCGGACGTCGGGGTCGGCGGAGGCGTCGGCGAGCAGCGCGATGACGCGTTCGCGTTGGCCCCAGGTGAGGGCGTTCATGGCCTCCGGCCGGTTGAGGGTGATCCAGGAGACGCTGCCGGCGGTGCGGTGCAGGATCGTGTCCGAAGCCTCGGTCATGGCGCAACTCCCGTTCGGGGGTGGGTGGGTGTGGGCGGGCGGGGGCGGGGGCGGGGCGGCGGGGGGGGGGGGCGGGGGGGGGGGGGGGGGCGGCGCGGGTGGTGAAGGCGATGCCCGCCGCGTATTCGGTGGGCAGGCACTGGCCCTTGTAGTGCCCGTAGGCGAAGTCGCCGCCGGGGCTGCCCGGCGGACGGTTGTCGCCGCGGTCGAACCAG
>JAEBET010000013.1:0-221812 GCA_049998195.1 Streptomyces sp. cmx-11-4 | reverse complement strand
CGCGCTCAAGCGCCGGTCAGGCCTGGCCGCGCATTCCAGTCCTGCCGGCGTTTGAGGCGCGGGTCGGGGCGGAGCCCGGTGCCCGGCGGAGCCGGGTTCCCCGAGGCGGCGCCGCACCCGAACCCCGCACCCCAGCCCCGTCAGGCCGCGTACTCCCGCGCCTCCGGCGCGACCGGCGCGACCGGCATGGCCTTGTACGCGAACGCGGCCGACATCAGCGTCATGTGGTGGTGCCACCCCGGGAAGGAGCGGCCTTCGAAGTCGAGGAGGCCGAACTCGTCGGCCAGCGTGCCGAGCGCCGTGGCGGTCTGCGCCGACTGCCGGGCCAGGAACAGCAGGTCGTCCATCCGGTGGCGGCTCATGTTGGTGAGCCAGACCGGCCCGCTCCGCAGACCGGGCCCCGGCCGCCTTTCGCCGAACAGGCGGTACGTCTGCTGCGCCCCCGGGACCCCGGTCTCCCCGCCCGGCACCCGGACCAGCCCCGAGTGGATGCGCAGCCGCTGCGGACGCGCCTCGGGACCGTTGAGCTGCGCGGCGTACGGGTGGCTGGTGTTCCCCAGGCGCGCGAAGTCACCCGCGGTGGTCGCACGCACCGGCATGCGCGCGGGCATGCGCGCGGGCATCCGCACCGGCATCCGGACCGGTGCCCGTACGGGCATCCGCGCCGGCTCGGCCCCGTGGGCCGGACCGGCGGGGCTGACCGCGAGGGTCGGCGGGACGGAGACCAGGAAGTCGTGGCCCCGGCGGCCGAGCATGCCGATCAGCGCGGCGGCGCCGTTCAGGCGGCTGAAGTCGGCGATCACGGGGGCGCGCACCGAAGAGGTGCGGGCGGCGATCGAATCGATGAGCCCGAGGACGAGGGACTCCGGGGTCTGGTGCGCGACTTCCGGTGAGATGCGTGCCCGGCGGCGCAGGGTGGGATCCGCCGACCAGTTCTCGGGAAGGACCAGCCGCCAGTCGACGGGCATGTTCGTGCCGCCCAGGGACAGGAAGAGGCCGAAGCCGTACTGGCAGTTGACGATGCGTCCGGCGGCCGGGTCGAAGCGGCGGTGCACGCCGACCGAGTGCTCGCCCCGCTTGGGGAAGGCCACCTGCCCGATCGTCCAGGCGTGGACCGCGTGCCGTTCCTCCACCCAGCGGAGCAGTTCGGTGCGTGCCGGATCCCATTCCCACGGGCTCGCGTTGATGAACTGCTGCAAGGACTGGGAGGCGGTGGGCGACTCGGTCACGGACGCGGCGAGCCGGCGTACGGACTTCTTGCCCGGCGTGGTGAGCAGTCCCTGCAGGTAGACCCGCGCCCAGCGGCGCTGGTCGGCTCTCGGTAAGTGGCCGAAGAGGCGCTCGGTGAACTCGTCCAGGGTGGTGTCCCCGGCCCCCAGAGCTCTGGTCCTCGTAAGTGCCGTCATCTGTATCCCCCTTCACTGCGGACGCCGGCGTGCGTCGTAGGTACCATCAGAGTACAGAACGTTCGTTTTTTTTCTAGCGTAGATGTAGCGGCCTTCCCGCGACTTGGGCACGTTGGTAGCCGGGCTCCGTCGCGAGGGCTGCGGTGGAGGGGGGCGGGTGCTTCTTCGACAAGTCGGCGTTGTGTGCGGCCGGCACCCGGGGCGACGCTGGAGGTCGCCATCCCGAGGCAGGACCTATTGATGAGTCAGGAACAACCTGGATGGCAGTGATTGTGCAGTGGTGAAGCAAGAGCGCGGCGTGCGCACCCGTAACCACCTGATATCGGTGGCCGCCGCAGAATTCGACCGCAACGGATATGACGGGACGTCGTTATCCCGACTGAGCCGTTCCGCAGGCATATCCATCGGAGCCCTCACCTTCCACTTTTCCGCGAAGGGGGAACTGGCCTCGGCCGTCGCGGACTCGGGGCGCGAGGCCACCCGCAGAGTGGTCGAGGACGTCACGGCCCGCGGCGGTCCGGCGCTGGACACCGTCTCCGCGCTGGTCCTCGAACTGGGCTGCCTGATCGAGGGCGACGCGGTCGTGCGCGCCGCCGCCCGGCTCACGCAGGAGCGCGTCGGTGCAGGTCCTGCCTGGTGCAGCTGCTGGTACCCGGAGGTCAGGGAGCTGCTCGAGCAGGCCGCCCAGGAGGGTCAGTTGAGCCCTGAGATCGACCCGCGCCCCGCCGCCCTGCTGACGGCCCATCTGGTGGGAGGGGTCGTCGTACGAGCGCGCCGCAGCCGCACGGGCGGCGGCCGCGGCGCCGTCGTCGCCGAGCTCAGAGAGCTGTGGCGGCTCGTCCGGCGGGGCATAGCGGCGACGCCGGAGCCGAAACCGGAAATGCCTAAGTAGTCTGGGAAGCCCGGGAATTCAAGCCGGTGGCGCACGGCACCCTCTAGCGTCAGCGGCATGAATTCCACACCTCATCGGATAACCAAGGCAGTCATCCCCGCTGCGGGACTCGGTACGCGATTCCTCCCGCTGACCAAGGCCACCCCGAAGGAAATGCTGCCGGTGGTCGACAAGCCGGCCATCCAGTACGTGGTGGAAGAGGCGGTCGCGGCGGGGATGTCCGACATCCTCATGGTCACCGGCCGCAACAAGCGGCCGCTCGAGGACCACTTCGACCGCAACTACGAGCTGGAGGAAGCCCTCCAGCGACGCGGCGACCAGGACAAGCTCGACAGCGTCTGCGCGTCCACCGAGCTCGCCGACATCCACTACGTGCGCCAGCGGGACCCCAAGGGGCTCGGTCACGCCGTCCTCTGCGCCGCCCCGCACGTCGGCCAGGAGCCGTTCGCCGTACTCCTGGCCGACGACCTGATCGACCCCCGGGACCCTCTGCTGGCCCGCATGGCCGAGGTGCGCGCACAGCACGGCGGCAGCGTCGTCGCCCTCATGGAGGTGGCTCCGGACGCGATCCACCAGTACGGCTGCGCCGCCGTGGAGGGACCGTCGGGCGCCGCGGGCGTACGCATCACCGACCTGGTCGAGAAGCCGGAGCCCGGCACCGCGCCCAGCAACCTCGCGATCATCGGCCGCTACCTCCTCGATCCCGAGATCTTCGAGGTCCTGCGGGGCACGAGCCCCGGACGCGGCGGCGAGATCCAGCTGACGGACGCGCTGCGCGCCCTGGTCCGGGCGGGCCGCCCCGTGCACGGAGTCGTCTTCTCCGGCCGGCGCTACGACACCGGGGACCGCGCCGAGTACCTGCGCGCGACGGTCCGGCTCGCCTGTGAGCGCGAGGACCTGGGGCCCGGATTCCTCGCCTGGCTGCGGGAGTTCGTGCGCTCGGAGGAGCTGGTCGGGGTGTGAGCCGAGCGGCTCGGTGGGCGACCGGGGATTCGCCGCGGTCGCCCACCCGGCAGGACGGCTACTTCGCCAAGTTGCCTAAATCTCAACGCAGTTCGGTCTCCAGCTGGGTTACCGAACGGTAGTTACGTAATTTCTTCCCCGGGGCCGGCGACGGACCGGCAGCCGAAGCATCGAGTGCGCGAAGGGAGGTGAACACCATGGGCATGCCGAACGCGATCAGCGCGGCGGACGCCTCCGACAGCGTCGTCGAGGTACCGGTCGGCGCGCTGCTCGCTGCGGACTCCCCGCGGGTCGTCCGCGTGGACGAGAGCCACGCACAAGGCCTCGCCCACTCCGGCCGGACACTGCCGCCGCTGCTCGTGCACCGCGACACCATGCGGATCATCGACGGAACGCACCGGCTGCGAGCCGCCGTACTGCGCGGGCAGGACACGGTGACGGTCACGTACTTCGACGGCAGCGCCGAGGACGCGTTCGTCCTCTCGGTCGAGGCCAACATCAGTCACGGGCTCCCGCTCACGCACGCCGAGCGGACGGCCGCGGCGTTACGGATCCTGCGGTCCCACCCGGACTGGTCCGATCGCGGCATCGCGCAGCGGACCGGGCTGGCGGCCAAGACCGTCGGGTCGCTGCGACGCCGCGCCGGTCCCGCGCCCGACCCTCCGGGCCGCGTAGGCCAGGACGGCCGCGTACGGCCGGCCGATCCCGTACGCGGCAGGGAAGCCGCCGCCCGACTGCTCGCGGGGCGTCCCACGGCCTCCCTGCGGCAGATCGCGCGGGAAGCGGGCATCGCGCCCTCGACCGTACGGGACGTCCGGCGCAGGATCGGCGAGGGCGCGGATCCCGTGCCCGCCGTCCAGCGGCGCTCCGGCAACGGCGCCGCGCCGGCCCCGGCCCCGGTGCCCGCCCGGGGCCGGGGGCAGCCACTGCCCGTACTGGTCACCAGCCTGTGCAAGGACCCCCTGCTCAGGCTGAGCGAAGCGGGCAGGCTCCTGCTGCGCATGCTCGACCTCCAGGTGAGCGGGCTGCGCCAGCGGGAGCGGATCGTCGCCGCGATACCCCCGTACCGCGCCGAGACGGCGGCCGCCGCGGCCGCCCAGTGCGCGCGGGACTGGCAGGAACTGTCCGAAGAACTACGGCGCCGCGCCGCGGCGCAAACCCCTGCCTGAGCCGGCTTCCCCGGCAAGTACCGGCCTTCGAAGCCGAAGGCCTCCGTTGTGATGGAAAGGATGTATGGCGATGTCGGTTGTCGAGGGAGCGCGTGTTGACGCGGGTGCAGGGGAGGGGGGAGGAGCCGGGGGGCCTGCTCGCCTGGACGGACGCCTCAAGCTGGTGCTTGTGGTGCTGCTGGTGGCGCAGTTCATGCTGGCGGTTGATTTCTCGATTTTGAATGTGGCGTTGCCGGTGATCGGTGACGGGCTTGGTTTCTCGTTGTCGAATCTGCAGTGGATCGCGACGTCGTTCGCGTTGTGCGCGGCGGGTTTCACGCTGTTGTTCGGGCGGGTGGCGGACCTGTTCGGGCGGCGTCGGGTGTTCCTGGTGGGTTTGGCGGTGCTGGGTCTGTCGTCGCTGGTCGGAGGGCTGGCGACCAGTGCTGAAATGCTCATCGTGGCCCGGGTGTTCCAGGGTTTGGCGACGGCGGCGGTGACGCCGGCGGGTCTGTCGCTGCTGACGACCTCGTTCCCTGAGGGGCCTTTGCGTCAGAAGGCGTTGGGTCTGAACGGTGCGCTGATGTCGGCGGGGTTCACGACGGGCGCGATTCTGGGTGGTGTTCTGACGGATCTGCTGTCGTGGCGGTGGGCGTTCTTCATCAACGTTCCGGTCGCCCTTGCCGTGCTGATCATTGCTCCCGCGGTTATCAAGGAGTCGCGTCCGTCGGTGCGTCCGAAGCTGGACCTGCCGGGTGCCACCGCCGTCACGCTGGGTCTGCTGGCGTTGATCTACGGTCTGACGCAGGCGGGTGAGCACGGTTGGGGTTCGGGTTCGGCGCTGGGTTGGCTGGCGGCGGGTGTGGTGCTGCTGGTCGCTTTCTATGCGATCGAGTCGAAGACGGCCGCGCCGCTGGTTCCCGTGAGTGTGCTGAAGAAGAAGACGGTGGCGTGGGGGAACGTGGCGGGTCTGATCGCGTTCCTGACCGAGACCAGTCTGGTGTTCCTGATGACGCTCTACCTGCAGGAGGTGCTGGACTTCTCGCCTCTGGCGGCGGGTCTGTCGTTCGGTGTGCTGGGCATCGGCACGGTGATCGGCGGTTCGATCGCGCCCCGGGTGATCGCGGCGACCAGTACGCGTTCCACGCTGGTGGTGGGCGGTGTGCTGCAGGCGGTCGCGACGCTGAGTCTGATCGCGCTGGGTGAGACCTCGTCGAGCATGTGGCTGCTGCTGGTCGCGACGTTCGCCGGTGGTGTCGGGAACATGCTGGTGATCGTCGGGTTCATGGTCACGGCCACGACCGGGCTTCCCGACCACGAGCAGGGCATGGCGACGGGTCTGGCGACGATGACGCAGCAGATCGGTATCACGATGGGTACGCCGATCATGTCGGCGGTCGTCGCGGCGAACACCGACATTCATGCGGGGATCACGACCGCGGTCATCGTCAACACCGCGATCGTCGTGGTCGGAACCCTCACCACCGCCCTCTTCCTCCGCAACAAGGCCGCCAAGGACCTCACGCCCGCCGCCTGAGTCCTCGGCCGAAGCATCCCCTCGCGAGGCGGCCCGGCACCGACCGTGCCGGGCCGCCTCCCCCAAGGCCTCCTCATCCCAAGGAACGTGATGGACCTCCGTATAGAAGACCGCGTGTACCTCGTCACCGGAGCGTCCTCCGGGATCGGCGAGGCAACCGCCCGCCTGCTGGCGGCCGAAGGCGCCACCGTCGTCGGCGTCGCCCGCAAGCCCTGGAACACCGAAAGCCTCGGCGGCCGGGTCAGCACCGTCACCGCCGACCTCACCGACCCCGCCGCGGCCCGGCAGGTGGCCGACACGGTGATCGAGCGCCACGGCCGGCTCGACGGCCTCGTCAACAACGTGGGCGCGCTGGAATCGCGCACCGGGTTCCTCGACGTCACCGACGAGCAGTGGAACAGCACCTTCGAGGTCAACTTCCACTCCGCGGTCCGCATGACCCGCGCCGCCCTGCCCGCGCTTCTGGAGACCGGAGCGGGCGCCGTCGTCCACATCGCGAGCGAGGCCGCCCGCTTCCCCGATCCGGGCATCGTCGACTACGCCGCCACCAAGACGGCCCTGCTCTCCGTCTCCAAGTCCCTCGCCGCCGAGTTCGGCGCACGCGGGGTGCGCTCCAACGTCGTCTCGCCCGGCCCCACCCGGACGGCGCTCTTCGACGCCCCCGGCGGCTTCGCCGAGCAGCTCGGCGAGCGGTTCGGCCTGCGGCCCGACGAGGCCGTCGACCACTTCATCCGCGAGGTACGCCGGCTGCCGAGCGGCCGCATCGGCACTCCCGACGACGTCGCCGGTGTCGTCGCGTACCTGCTCTCCCCCCTCGCGGACCAGGTCACCGGCGCCGAGTGGAGCGTCGACGGCGGCGCCCTGCGGCAGATCTGACCGGGATTCCCGATGCGACCTTCCCTCCTCGCCCTCGCGATCGGTGCCTTCGGCATAGGTACCACCGAGTTCGTCATCGTCGGTCTGCTCCCGGAGGTCGCCGACGACCTGTCCGTGTCCATTCCCTCCGCCGGCATGCTGGTCACCGGGTACGCCCTCGGCGTGGTCGTCGGCGCACCGCTGATGACCGCGGCCGGTGCCCGGCTGCCGCGCAAGACCATGCTCGTCGCGCTCATGGCCATCTTCATCGCGGGCAACCTGCTCTGCGCCCTCGCCGGGGACTACACCGCTCTCATGGGCGGCCGGCTGATCGCCGCCCTCACGCACGGCGCCTTCTTCGGGATCGGGTCCGTCGTCGCCGCCGACCTGGTGGCACCCGACCGGCGGGCCAGCGCCATCGCCCTGATGTTCACCGGCCTCACCCTGGCCAACGTGCTCGGCGTACCGCTCGGCACCTTCCTGGGCCAGCAGTTCGGCTGGCGCTCGACCTTCTGGGCCGTCACCGGCATCGGGGTCGTCGGACTGCTCGGCCTCATCACCCTGGTCCCGCCGCAGCCGCGGCCGGAGAGCGGAGCGCTGCGCGCCGAACTCGCCGTCTTCCGCAAGCCCCAGGTGTGGCTGGCACTGACCACGACGGTCCTCGGCTTCGGCGGCGTCTTCGCCTCCTTCACCTATCTCGCGCCGATGATGACGGAACTGGCCGGCTTCTCCGACAGCGCGGTCGCCTGGCTCCTCGTCCTCTTCGGGGCCGGGCTGTGCGTGGGCAACGTGCTCGGCGGCCGGGCCGCAGACCGGTCCCTGATGCCCAGCCTCTACCTCATCCTGGGCGGACTCTGCGTCGTACTGGTGATCTTCACCTTCACCTCGCGGGCCGCTCTGCCCGCCGCGATCACCCTGGCCGCCTTCGGGGCCATCGGTTTCGCGACGGTACCTCCGCTGCAGGCACGTGTGATGCAGCAGGCCGCCGGGGCTCCGGCCCTCGCCTCCGCGGCGAACATCGCGGCCTTCAACCTCGGAAACGCCCTCGGGGCCTGGCTCGGCGGCCTCGCCGTCGCCCACGGCCTGGGCTGGACCTCGCCGACCTGGATCGGCGCCGGACTCGCCGCCGCCGGTCTGGGCACCGCGGCGCTGTCCGGACTGCTCGACCGCCGCGGTGACGGGCCGCCCCCGCCGGCCAAGGCAACGCTCCCCAAGGCAACGCTCCCGACGGCAACGCTCCCCGCTGAAGCACTCCCCGCTGAACCACTCATCGAACAGAAGTCGAGGTAGCCCCATGAACGGTGTCGATCGCCGGACCATGCTCACCCGCGGCGCGGCCGTCGTCGGAGGCGCGGCGGTGGCCGGCGCACTGGCCGGTCCCGCGGCAGCCGCCGCGTCCCCCGCCCCCTCCGGAGGCGGCGCGGCCGCCGGGGCCGGATCGGTCGTCAAGCCGGGTGATCCGCGCTACGAGATGCTGACCGCCGGCAATAACCAGCGCTTCGTCGCCCGCCCGGACTACATCAAGATGGTCCGCTCGACCGCGGACGCGGAACGTGCCCTCAAAGACGCCGTCCGCGCGGGCAAGAGGGTCTCGGTGCGCAGTGGCGGCCACTGCTTCGCCGACTTCGCCGCGCACCCCGAGACGGAGGTCATCATCGACTTCTCGGAGATGACGCACGTGGGGTACGACCCGGCGTTCCGGGCGTTCGTCGTCGAGGCGGGCGCCCGTCTGATCAACGTGTACGAGGCCCTGTACAAGGGATGGGGCGTCACGATCCCCGGCGGGATCTGCTACAGCGTCGGCGCCGGCGGACACATAGCGGGCGGCGGGTACGGTCTGCTCTCTCGGGCCCACGGCCTGGTCGTCGACCACCTCTACGCCGTGGAGGTGGTAGTGACGGACGGGAAGGGCGGAGTCCGCACGGTCGTGGCCACCAGAGAGAAGGACGACCCGAACCGGGAGTTGTGGTGGGCGCACACGGGCGGGGGCGGCGGCAACTTCGGCCTCGTGACCCGCTATTGGTTCCGTTCCCCGGGCGCGAAGGGATCCGTCCCCTCCGAGCAGCTGATCTCCCCGCCGTCGACGGTCCTGGTCAGCGCCGTCGACTTCCCCTGGGAGCAGCTGACGGAGGCGAAGTTCACCCGGCTGCTGAAGAACTTCGGGGCCTGGCACGCCGCGAACAGTTCCCCCGACTCCCCGTACCGCAACCTCTCCAGCCTGTTCAACGTCAGTTCCAAGGCGCACGGCAGCCTGGGGATGTTCACCCAGGTCGACGCGACGGTACCCCACGCGCGCAAGCTGCTCGACGACTACCTGGCGGCCATCACGGCGGGTACGGGCGTCACCCCGAAGGCGCTGACCCGTGCCACCGGTGAGCTGCCGGCGATGCCGCAGTTCGCGGAACCCAGGACCCTGCCCTGGCTCCAGGCGACCCGGCTGGTCGGCACCAACAATCCGACCATCACCAATCCCACCTCGCGCGGAGCGCACAAATCCGCCTACATGAAGAAAAACTTCACGGACCATCAGATCCAGGCGCTCTACCGGCACATGAGCCGGCCGGACTTCACGAATCCCGACACCATGCTGGTGCTGTTCTCCTTCGGCGGGCAGGTCAATGCCGCGGCGCCCGACGCGACGGCCAACGCGCAGCGGTCGTCCATCTTCAAGATGTGCTTCCAGACCTTCTGGCAGGAGGAGAGCGAGGACGAGTTCTACCTGGGCTGGCTGCGCGGCCTGTACGAGGACTTCTTCTCCCCGACCGGGGGTGCTCCCCTGGTCGACGACAGCACCGACGGCTGCTACATCAACTACCCCGACCGCGACATCACCGACCCCCGGCGCAACCGCTCCGGCGTGCCGTGGCAGACGCTCTACTACAAGGACAACTACCCGCGGCTCCAGCAGGTGAAGAGGCGCTACGACCCTTCGGACTTCTTCCGGCACTCCATGTCCATCAAGCCCGCCCGCGGCTAGCGAGGCCCCGCCCGCGCGGCCGCCCGCTCGCTCGCCCATCCGTCCGTCCCTCCGTCCCGGGCGTTTCCCCCGTTCGCGCTGTTCAGAAGCCCCGCACTCCGGTCTCCGGAGTGCGGGGCTTCTGTCGTTTCCGTTCAACTGTTCGAGTGGTCAGGGGAGTTCGTTGACTCCCCGGCCGGCTCCGGGAAAGCTGTGTCTTGGCCGGAAGAGGGCGCTGGAAAGCCCCTCGCAGTGCGATCCGATCCCCTGGCCACCACCCGAGAAGAGCCCTTCCGCGGACCCGCCGTGCCGCGTCCTTCCCCCGTCATGCCCTGGCTCGAATTGCCCCTCGTGAAGGAAGTAGAGGAAACCATGCGTTCCGTCGCCGTAGTCCTCGGCACCCGGCCCGAAGCCATCAAGTTCGCGCCGGTCATCCGCGCCCTCCAGGACGACCCGCGTTTCGAGCCCGTCGTGATCTCGACCGGGCAGCACCGCCAGATGCTCGACGAGACCCTCGACGCCTTCGGCCTCACCGCCGACGTCGACCTGAAGGTGATGGCGCCCAAGCAGACCCTCTCCCAGGTCACCTACCGGTCGCTGCGCGGCCTGGAGGACTACTTCGCCGGCGCGCCCGCCGACGCGGTCCTGGTCCACGGTGACACCGCCACCACCCTCACCGGGGCCCTGGCCGGGTTCCACCAGCGGATCCCCGTCGTCCACGTCGAGGCCGGACTGCGCAGCGGCCGGCTCGGCTCGCCCTTCCCCGAGGAGGGCAACAGACGGCTAGTGGCGCAGATCGCCGCCCTGCACCTGGCCCCCACCCCCGGGAACCTGGCGAACCTGCTGCGCGAGGGCATCGCCGCCGACACGGTCACCGTCACCGGCAACACCGTCATCGACGCCCTGCGCTGGGCCAGCGGCCGCGCGCAGAGCTACGGCGTCCCGGCCCTCGAGGACCTGGACCAGGACCCCCGCCGGGTCGTGCTGGCCTCCGCACACCGCCGCGAGGCATGGCCGTACCTGCCGCAGATCGGGCAGGCCCTGGCCCGCATCGCCGACGAGCCCGGCGTCCGCGTCGTCGTCCCGCTGCACCGCAACCCCGTGGTCCGCGAGGCGCTCCTGCCGCACATCGGCGCCCACCCGGGCATCACCGTCGTCGACCCGCTGCCCTACCTCAGCTTCTGCAAGCTCATGGGCCGCGCCGACGTCATCGTCTCCGACAGCAGCGGCAGCCAGGAGGAGGGGCCCGCGCTCGGCAAGCCCACCCTGGTCCTGGGCGACGTCACTGAACGCTCCGAGGCCATCGTCGCCGGCACCGCCTGCCTCGTCGGAACGCGCACCGAGGGCATCGTCGCCCACACCCTGGAGCTGCTGCGCGACCGGGCCGCCTACGACCGCATGGCCAACGCCGCCAACCCGTACGGCGACGGCCTGGCCACCGCCCGCACCGTCGCCGCGATCGCCCACTTCTTCGGCCTGGGGCCCGCCCCCGAGCCCTTCGTCCCGGAGAGCGCCGTCGACGAGCTCAGCGTGGAACTCGCCCGTACGGCCGACTTCGCCCGCACCTGACCGACACCGAGAGGAAGCCCGCATGAGCGCCACCCCGTCCGCCACCGAACGCCCGCTGAACTTCAGCACCCCGTACCTGAGGGCCGACCTCGTGCGCGACGCCGTGGACTACACCGTCGAAGGCCGCACGATCGTGGTCAACCCCGGCACCACCCCCGTGACCGTCGCCGAGGTACCGCGCAAGAGCATCCCCCCGCTCTCCTCGACGGTGCTCGCCGACACCCGCATCGAGAAGGCCGACGCACTGCTCCTGCTGCGCCCCGCCGCGGAGGACGTCGACATGACCTGCATCACCCGGGAACCGGGCTGGCACCACCTCGCCGACCTGCTCGGCCCCGGGGAGTTCTCCCGCGAGACCCTGCTCTACCGGAGCCCCCAGGACGAGATCAACACCGTCCTGTTCGACCCCGTCTACATCCTCGGCGAACGCGAAACCGCCCTGGATCAGCGCGAGTTCAACGTCCGGGCCAACCTCTGGTTCGCGCCCGCCGGCACCGACTGCTTCATCCACAACACGCACGACTTCATCGAGGTCCACACGCAGGTGCACGGCCTGGGGCGCATGCAGCGGTTCCGCGACCACGACCAGGCCTCCCTCTACCAGGACGTCCTGATGAGCCCGGGCTACACCACCCCGGACCCGTTCTGCGCGACCGGCCCCCAGTGCAGCTACCACTACCCGATGCACCAGTACCGGGCCGACACCGACTGCGTCTGGCTCGCCATCGAGTACCACCCCGTCCCCCGCGCCCTGCGCACCCTGCCCGTCCCCACCCTCTTGGAGAACCACTGATGACCGCCACCGGCAAGGCCGCCACCAACAAGAACGGCGAGAACGTCCTGCGCGCCCCGAAGTTCACGGCCGAGGTCGTCGCCGACCAGCTCCGCGACGGCTACTGGCTGGAGGCCCCGGACATCGACGGGGACGGTAAGCCCGACCTGTTCGGCTACGGGCTGCGGCTGGGCGAGATCTACTGGTACGCCAACGACGGCGACTGGACCCGGCGCCTGATAGCCGACCGCATCAAGATGCCCGTGGGCGCCGACTTCGCCGACGTCAGCGGCAACGGCCGCCCCGACGTCATCGTCTGCTACGACCTGTACGGCCCGATCGGCACGATCCACGACGCCAACACCGAGGGCGGCAAGATCGACTGGCTGGAGAACCCGGGCACCCCCGACAAGGACGAGTCCCGCTGGAAGCGGCACTACGTCGGACGCGCCACCGGCATGCACCGCCTGCGCGCCGGCCACTTCACCCGCACCGACCGCCTCCAGATCATCGGCCTGCCGATCGTCGCCAAGGAAGACGTCCACGCCGTACTGCCGGTCGTGCTGTTCACGCAGCCCGACGACGTGCACACCGCGCAGGAGTGGCCGATGACCGTCATCGACGACAGCCACTTCCGGATGATCCACGGCGCCGAGAAGAAGCAGGGCCTGGTCCCCGGCTCCGACCTCGAGTCCCTGCTCCTGGCCTCCGACGAGGGCGTCACCTGGCTCTACTACGACGAGGCCCGCCAGGAGTGGATCCGGGAACTGATCGGCACGGGCGAACTCACGCAGTTCGAGCAGACCGGCTTCCGCGGCAGCGGCGACCTCAACGCGGGCCGGCTCGGCGACGACCCGATGGCGTACGTCGCCGCCATCGAGCCCTTCCACGGCAACACCGTGGCCGTCTACACGAAGGCCGGGGAGGGCGAGGGCTGGAACCGCGTCCTGCTGGACGTGTACGGCGACCCCAACGAGAACGGCGAGGGCCCCGGCCACCAGATCGTCTGCGCCGACTTCGACGGCGACGGCGACGAGGAGTTCCTCGTGGCGCTGCGCGGCCCGTGGCCGTGGCAGGGCGTCATGTACTACAAGGCGATCGACGCGGCCGCCGGCGTCTGGGCGAAGTGGCGGGTCTCCGAGGAGTCCGTCGCCCGCATCGCCACCGCCGACTTCAACGGCGACGGCCGACTGGACTTCGCGACCATCGCGTACTCCGTCCAGAACTACTACGTGGCCAAGGACGCCAAGCTCATGGTCTACCGCAACGAGATCGAGCAGTAGGCCCACGCTCCCGCCACGTCCCACCGGCCCGTCCCGCGACGCCCTTCGCGCCGCCGCCGGGACCGTGCACCGCACGGCGGAGCACGGTCCCGGCGGCCGTCCCCTGACGAACCCTCTTCCGAAAGAGCGACCCCTGTGGCCTCCTCGCCGCCCTCCGAAGCCGCCAAGCGGGCGAAACTGCCCTCACTGACCGGCCTGCGGTTCTTCGCCGCCCTCCTCGTCTTCTTCTTCCACTCCTCCCTGTCGGACTCCCCGATACCGCCCAACGCCCCGATCAACCCCTTCGCCGACGCCTCGATCGCCGACGGCTACGCGACGGCCTTCGGCAAGGCCGGCTACCTCGGGGTCTCGTTCTTCTTCGTGCTGTCCGGCTTCGTCCTGGCCTGGGCCTCGCGGCCCGGCGAGCGGGTCACCGCGTTCCTCCGCCGCCGACTGCTGAAGATCTTCCCCAACCACATCGTCGTCTTCGCGGCCGCGATGATCCTCTTCGCCGGCGCCGCGGTCACCAGCGTGGCCGACTGGCTGCCGAACCTGCTGCTGATCCACACCTGGTTCCCGCAGGCGAGCGTCAACCTGAGCGTGAACCCGCCGACCTGGTCCCTCGGCAGCGAGCTGCTCTTCTACGTGCTCTTCCCGCTGCTGATCGTCCCGATCCGCAAGATCCGCGGCGCTGCCCTGTGGGTGTGGAGCGGCCTGATGATCGTCGGCATGGTCGCGGTCCAGCTGGTCTCGACCTACTTCGTCCCCGACACCCCGAAGTCGGCCATCACCCCCGTCTCCGACCTGCAGTTCTGGTTCGGCTACCTGCTGCCGCTCGGCCGCGTCTTCGAGTTCGCCCTCGGCATCCTGCTCGCCCGCGTCGTCCTGGCCGGCCTCTGGCCGCGGCGCGTCGGCTTCGGCGCCGCCCTGGTCCTGACCGTGCTCGGCTACGCCGCCGCGCTCGTCGCCCCGTTCCAGTACGGATTCGTCGTCGCGACGATCGTTCCCGTCGCCGCGCTCATCGGCGCCACCGCCCACGCCGACGTACAAGGCCGCGCCACCTTCCTGCGCAGCCGGCCCATGGTCTGGCTCGGCGAGGTGTCCTTCGGGTTCTACCTCGTCCAGGGCGTCACGATCTTCTACCTGCGCTCGCTGCTGGGCGAGCAGACCTACAGCGTCCCCGTCGCCCTGCTGGTGATCGCCGGATTCTTCTGCACCTCGCTGCTGGGCGGCTGGCTCCTCTTCCGCTTCGTGGAGATGCCGATGATGCGCCGCTTCGGCCGCAGCAAGCCCCGTACGCGGCAGGTCCCGGACGTGGTCGTCGAGCCGTACGAGAGCACGGCCTCGGTCCCCGTCACGACCGGCGGCCGCACCGGCTGACCCCCGCCCGCCCTACCGCTGCGCGCCCCCGCCCGCGTCCGCATCCGCCGACGCGGGCTTCGGGCTGCCCGGCCCCGCACTGCCGGAGCCTGCGGTGAGGCTCGACAGCATCCGCAGCGCCGCGTCGGAGGGCGAGGACTCGGGGGCGCTGTAGAGCAGCATCCGGTGGTTCGTGCCGTCGGTGAGGTGCAGGTTCTCGAAGTCGAGGGTCAGCGGGCCGACGACCGGGTGGTGCAGCGTCTTCGTACCGACGGTGCAGTCCCGCACCGGGTGCTTGGACCACAGCGTCGCGAAGTCGGGGCTCTGCAGCATCAGGGACCCGATGAGCTCGGCCAGCGCCCGGTCCTCGGGGTTGCGTCCGGCGACCAGGCGCAGCGCGGCGAGGGCGACGCGGGCCTCGCTCTTCCAGTCCGTGTACAGCTCCCGGGTGTGCGGGTCGAGGAACAGCATCCGCGTGAGGTTGGGGCGTACGGACGGGTCGTCGGGGCTCGCGAAGTCGAGGTGTCCGGCGAGGAGGGCATGGCCGAGCGGGTTCCAGGCGAGCACGTTGTTGCGGCCGTCCAGCACGACGGCGGGGACCTGCGGCATCGCGGCGATCAGCCGGCGCGTGGTGTCCCGGGCGTACTCGGGACGGGGCGAGACGGACCGCTTGGCGCGCGGCGGCCGGGCGAGGTTGAGCAGATGGGCGTGCTCGTCCGGGGTCAGCCGCAGGGCGCGGGCCAGGGCGTCGAGCACGCTGTCCGAGGCGTTCGTGCTCTGCCCCTGCTCCAGGTGCGTGTAGTAGGTGATGCTCACCCCGGCCAGCAGGGCGAGCTCCTCGCGCCGCAGGCCGGGCACGCGCCGGCGGGTGCCGTGGGAGGGCAGTCCGACGTCCTCGGGCTGGAGCTGGGCCCGGCGGGTGCGCAGGAATTCGCCCAGAGCGGTGGGTGTGTCCATGCCTTCCAGTGTGCCGGGGGAGGGCGCCGAACGCTGCCCGTGAAGGTGGCCCTGGGAGTGCTAGCTTGCCCGGCGCCAGCACAACCAGGGGGCTGGGTAACCCCTTCCGACCGGTCCAGAGTCGATCCCGCAACAGCTTGTTGCGGTGATCGAGAGGAAGTGTCGCGATGTCGGTTGTCGAGGGTGCGCGTGCCGATGCGGGTACGGGGGTGGGGGAGGGACCAGTCCGTCTGGACGGGCGTCTGAAGCTGGTGCTTGTGGTGCTGCTGGTGGCGCAGTTCATGCTGGCGGTTGATTTCTCGATTTTGAATGTGGCGTTGCCGGTGATCGGTGACGGGCTTGGTTTCTCGTTGTCGAATCTGCAGTGGATCGCGACGTCGTTCGCGTTGTGCGCGGCGGGTTTCACGCTGTTGTTCGGGCGGGTGGCGGACCTGTTCGGGCGGCGTCGGGTGTTCCTGGTGGGTTTGGCGGTGCTGGGTCTGTCGTCGCTGGTCGGAGGGCTGGCGACCAGTGCTGAAATGCTCATCGTGGCGCGGGTGTTCCAGGGTTTGGCGACGGCGGCGGTGACGCCGGCGGGTCTGTCGCTGCTGACGACCTCGTTCCCTGAGGGGCCTTTGCGTCAGAAGGCGTTGGGTCTGAACGGTGCGCTGATGTCGGCGGGGTTCACGACGGGCGCGATTCTGGGTGGTGTTCTGACGGATCTGCTGTCGTGGCGGTGGGCGTTCTTCATCAACGTTCCGGTCGCCCTTGCCGTGCTGATCATTGCTCCCGCGGTTATCAAGGAGTCGCGTCCGTCGGTGCGTCCGAAGCTGGACCTGCCGGGTGCCACCGCCGTCACGCTGGGTCTGCTGGCGTTGATTTACGGTCTGACGCAGGCGGGTGAGCACGGTTGGGGTTCGGGTTCGGCGCTGGGTTGGCTGGCGGCGGGTGTGGTGCTGCTGGTCGTGTTCTATGCGATCGAGTCGAAGACGGCCGCGCCGCTGGTTCCCGTGAGTGTGCTGAAGAAGAAGACGGTGGCGTGGGGGAACGTGGCGGGTCTGATCGCGTTCTTGACGGAGACCAGTCTGGTGTTCCTGATGACGTTGTATTTGCAGGAGGTGCTGGACTTCTCGCCTCTGGCGGCGGGTCTGTCGTTCGGTGTGCTGGGCATCGGCACGGTGATCGGTGGTTCGATCGCGCCTCGGGTGATTGCGGCGACGAGTACGCGTTCGACGCTGGTGGTGGGCGGTGTGCTGCAGGCGGTCGCGACGCTGAGTCTGATCGCGCTGGGTGAGACCTCGTCGAGCATGTGGCTGTTGCTGGTCGCGACGTTCGTGGGTGGTGTCGGGAACATGCTGGTGATCGTCGGGTTCATGGTCACGGCCACGACCGGGCTTCCCGACCACGAGCAGGGTATGGCGACGGGTCTGGCGACGATGACGCAGCAGATCGGTATCACGATGGGTACGCCGATCATGTCGGCGGTCGTCGCGGCGAACACCGACATTCATGCGGGGATCACGACCGCGGTCATCGTCAACACCGCGATCGTCGTGGTCGGAACCCTCACCACCGCACTCTTCCTCCGCACCAAGCAGCAGCCCGGCAACTAAGGCAACTCCGCCTTGTGACAGCCCTGCCGTGGCGGCGAACGTTGCCCCAGGCACGGAGGGAAGGAAACCCGATGGCAACACCCACCCACTCGGCCGCCGGAACGAACCGTGCTGCGGTCCGCTGGGAGCAGGTCCGCATCCCCTCCCCGTCCGGCCCGGTCCCGGCCAGGGTGTACCGGCCGGGGGCGGCGGCACCGCACGGCTGGCTGGTGTGGGCCCACGGCGGCAGCTGGCGCGCCGGATCCGCCCAGGACTGGCACGGCGCCACCGCCGAACTCGCGCGATTCTCCGGCTTCGGCGTCGTGAGCGTCGACTACCGGCTGGCCCCCGGGGCTCGCCACCCGGCCATGGTCGAGGACGTCCTGTCCGCGCTCGACTGGGCCCGG
This sequence comes from Streptomyces sp. cmx-11-4, assembly GCA_049998195.1. Taxonomy (GTDB): domain Bacteria; phylum Actinomycetota; class Actinomycetes; order Streptomycetales; family Streptomycetaceae; genus Streptomyces. The sequence continues at coordinate 204,158 of JAEBET010000013.1, read as the reverse complement.
GAGCAGGCGGGGGACACCCTTCCCGTCGCCGCCGGCGGAGACAGCGCGGGGGCCACCCTGGCCGCCTGCGCCGCACTCGCCAGCCGCGACCGCGGCCTTCCCCTGGCGGCCCAGGTGCTCGCGTACCCGCCGCTGGACCCCGGCTGCACCGCGGCCTCGTACCACCGCTTCCCCGACATGTTCCCCACCGCGTCCTACCTGATCTCGGCCTGGCGGGCCTACCAGGCCCCCGACCGGCCCCGCGCGGCCGACGGCACCCGCCTCTACAGCACCCCCTTCGAGGCGGCCGACCTGCGCGGACTCGCCCCGGCGATCCTCGCCACCGGTGACCTCGATCCCGTCGGCGACGACGTGCACCACTACGCACGCCTCCTGCGTGCGGCCGGGGTGGAGGTCGCCCTGCGCGAGTTCCGCCAGACCGGCCACGGAGCCTTCCTGCAACCCGCCCGGGGCCCGGCCGGGCCCGGCCCGCACAGCCCCGTGACCCTGCGCGGCTGGCTCGGACTGGCCCTGCACCTGCTCACCACCGAACGCCCAGACGAACCCACGGAGTCGGCATGACCACCCCGGTCCACCCCACGTCCCAGGTCCCCAACCTCGACGCCCTGCTGCGGCACTTCGCCGATCTGCGCGACGGCGTCCACGGCGACGCCGTGACCCGCCCCGGCAAGGAGGAGCACTTCCGTACCGCCACGCGCCTGCTGGACCCGTACGCCCGCCGGGCCCTCGGTGAACTGAACGACGAACTCCTCCTCGGACAGGGTGTGGTGGACGCCACCGGTGTCGAGCGCGCCGAGGACGGCAGCCTCTTCCACGCCTGGACCCTGTGGTGGGACGAGCAGTCGTCCGCCGACATCCCGCCGGTCACGCTGTACGCGCACTACGGCGCCTCCTTCCACCACCCCCACCTGCGCGGGGCGACCGTCTCCGAGTGGCCGCTGAATGTCTTCGACGACGCCCAGGCCGCCGCCGAACTGCCCACGCTGCGCGCCATCGCCGCCGCCGACCTGCACAACCTGGTCTTCGAACGGGACTTCAGGATCGTTCCCGCGACCATGGCCGGCGCCTCCGGCATCCCGGCCCACCAGCACTGAAAGGCAACGCACCATGACCAACCCCCGACTGTCCGTACTGGACCAGACCCCGGTCGGCGAGGACCACACGCCGGACCAGGCAGTGCGCGCTTCCCTGGACCTCGCCCGCGCCGCGGAAGACCTCGGATACACCCGCTACTGGGTCGCCGAACACCACGGTTCCCCGGGCTTCGGGGGCAGTGCGCCGGAGATCCTCGCAGGGGCCGTGCTCGCCCGCACCTCGCGGATGCGGGTCGGTACGGGCGGAGTGCTGCTGCCCCGCTACCACCCGGCGAAGGTCGCCGAGGTCTTCGGCGTACTGGCCTCCCTCCATCCCGGACGGGTCGACCTCGGGATCGGCCGGGCAGGCGGCCCCGCGCACGACTTCCCCCAGCGGCTGGCGGACCTGCGTGCCCTCCTGGCCGAGGGCGGCGTCGTCCCGCACGCGCCGGTCCCGCCGCAGATGTGGCTGCTGGGCGCGGGACGCGAGTCGGCGCGCCTGGCCGGACGCCTGGGCACCGAGTTCGCGTTCGGGCACTTCTTCTCCCCGGCCGGCGGCCCGGCGGCGTTCGAGGACTACCGCGCCGCGTTCACAGCCGCCACCGGTCACCGCGCGGGCGGGGCCCTCGCCGTGCGGGTGGTGACCGCGGACAGCGCCGGCCGCGCCGAGGAGCTGGCCCAGAGCCTGCTGCTGTGGCGCGCCCGCAAGGACCTCGGTCATGACCGTCCGCTGCCCTCGTACGAGACCACCCGCCGCCACCGCTGGACGGGCGCGGAGCTGGAGCGGGCCAAGGTCCACCGGACGGCCCTGGTCTCCGGGGCGCCCGAGCAGGTGCACGCCGAGCTGACGGCCCTGGCCTCGGCGCACGGGGTGGACGAGCTGATCATCAACACCCTGACACCCGACCCGGCCGACCGGCAGCGCTCGTACGAACTGCTGGCCGAGGCGTTCGACCTGCCCCGCTTGATGGGCCAAACGGGGGACGGGTTAGCATATGAGCGCCGCCTAGCTCGAAAGATAAACCTGTGACTGTCAATGACGACTCGTTCACCAACTGGAAGAACCGCGAGGAGATCGCGGAGTCGATGATTCCGATCATCGGGAAGCTGCACCGGGAGCGGGACGTCACCGTCCTGCTGCACAGCCGCTCCTTGGTGAACAAATCGGTGGTGAGCATCCTCAAGACGCACCGCTTCGCCCGGCAGATCGCCGGCGAGGAGCTGTCCGTCACCGAGACGATGCCGTTCCTCCAGGCCCTCGCCGCCCTCGACCTCGGTCCCTCGCAGATCGACCTCGGCATGCTGGCCGCGACGTACAAGACCGACGACCGCGGACTCTCGGTCGCCGATTTCACCGCCGACGCGGTCGTCGGAGCCACGGGTGCGAACAAGATCGAGCGCGGCGAGGGCCGCGACGTCGTCCTCTACGGCTTCGGCCGTATCGGCCGCCTCGTCGCCCGCCTGCTGATCGAGAAGGCCGGCTCCGGCAACGGCCTGCGGCTGCGCGCCATAGTCGTCCGCCAGGGCGGCGACCAGGACATCGTGAAGCGCGCCTCGCTGCTGCGCCGCGACTCCATCCACGGCCAGTTCCAGGGCACGATCACCGTGGACGAGGCGAACAGCACGATCATCGCCAACGGCAACGCGATCAGGGTGATCTACGCCAACGACCCGTCCGAGGTCGACTACACGGCGTACGGCATCCAGGACGCCATCCTCATCGACAACACGGGCAAGTGGCGCGACCGCGAGGGCCTCTCCAAGCACCTGCGCCCCGGTATCGACAAGGTCGTCCTGACCGCCCCGGGCAAGGGCGACGTCCCGAACATCGTGCACGGCGTCAACCACGACACGATCAAGCCGGACGAGCAGATCCTGTCCTGCGCCTCCTGCACCACGAACGCGATCGTCCCGCCGCTGAAGGCCATGGACGACGAGTACGGCGTGCTGCGCGGCCACGTGGAGACCGTCCACTCGTTCACGAACGACCAGAACCTCCTGGACAATTACCACAAGGCCGACCGCCGCGGCCGTTCCGCGCCGCTGAACATGGTCATCACCGAGACCGGCGCCGCCTCCGCCGTCGCCAAGGCGCTGCCCGACCTCAAGGCGCCGATCACCGGCAGCTCGATCCGCGTCCCCGTCCCGGACGTCTCGATCGCCATCCTGAGCCTGCGCCTGGGCCGCGAGACCACCCGCGAGGAGGTCCTCGACTACCTCCGCGACGTCTCGCTGCACTCGCCGCTCAAGCGCCAGATCGACTTCACCACCGCGCCCGACGCCGTCTCCATGGACTTCGTCGGTTCGCGCCACGCCTCGATCGTCGACGCCGGCGCCACCAAGGTCGACGGCGACAACGCCATCCTCTACCTCTGGTACGACAACGAGTTCGGCTACTCCTGCCAGGTCATCCGCGTCGTCCAGCACGTCTCCGGGGTGGAGTACCCGACCTTCCCGGTCCCGGTGGCCTGACCCCCGCCGCTGCGACACGCACCGCACCGCACCCCGCCCCGGACGTCCGGGGCGGGGTGCGGTTGCGTGTGCGGCGCGTCGCCCGCCGCCGACCGGTCCTTCTCCCGCTACTTCGGGTCGCGGTTGAACAGCGACGTGGACCAGAGGTAGCCGAGCAGGGCCAGCCCCAGGCACCAGGCCACGGCCAGCCACCCGTTGTGGCCGATCTCGGTGCCGAGCAGCAGCCCGCGCAGGGTCTCGATGGCCGGGGTGAACGGCTGGTACTCGGCGATCGGCTGGAACCAGCCCGGCATCGCGTCGACCGGCACGAAGGCGCTGGAGATGAGCGGCAGGACCATCAGCGGCAGGGCGTTGTTGCTGGCCGCCTCCGCGTTCGGGCTGGACAGGCCCATGCCGACGGCGATCCAGGTGAGCGCCAGGGACACGAGCGCCAGCAGGCCCACCGCCAGGATCCACTCCACGGCGGTGGCGTCCGTGGCCCGAAAGCCGATGGCCACCGCGACGGCCCCGACGAGGAGCACGCTCATCACGCACTGCAGCACGCTGCCGATGACGTGTCCGATGAGCACGGAACCGCGGTGGATCGCCATCGTGCGGAAGCGGGCGATGATGCCCTCGGTCATGTCGTTGGAGACGGACACCGCGCTGCCGATCGTGGTGCCGCCGATGGTCAGCATCAGGATGCCGGGGACGAGGTACGCGACGTACTCGGACCGGTCGGCCCCGCCGTCCCCGATGCCGGCGCTCATCACGTCGCCGAAGACGTAGACGAAGAGCAGCAGCAGCATGACCGGTGTGAGCAGCAGGTTCAGCGTCAGGGACGGGTAGCGCCGCGCGTGCAGCAGATTGCGCCGCAGCATCGTGGACGAGTCGCGCACGGCGAGGGAGAGGGAGCTCATCGGACATCCTCCTTGGGCTGGTCGGACCGGCTCGCCGCCGCGGAGCCGGTCAGGGCGAAGAACACGTCGTCGAGGTCGGGCGTGTGCACGGTCAGCTCGTCCGCCTCGATGCCGGCCGAGTCCAGCCGGTCGAGGACGGAGCCCAGCTCGCGCTGGCTGCCGTCGCTGGGGATCTGCAACGCCAGCGCCTCGTCGTCCCGGGTGACGTCCCGCAGCGCGGACGCGGCGGACCGGTACGCGGACGGGTCACTGAAGCGCAGGCGCACGTGTCCGCCGGGGACGAGCCGCTTCAGCTCGTCGGCGGTGCCCTCGGCGGCGATCCTGCCGTCGTTCAGCACCGCGATGCGGTCGGCGAGCTCGTCGGCCTCCTCCAGGTACTGGGTGGTGAGGAAGACGGTGACGCCGTCGGAGACGAGCTCGCGGATGATCTGCCACATGTTGTGCCGGCTGCGCGGGTCGAGGCCGGTGGTCGGCTCGTCGAGGAAGATGATCCGCGGGTTCCCGACCAGGGTCATGGCGATGTCGAGACGGCGCTTCATGCCGCCGGAGTAGCTCTGGGCGGGCTTCTTGGCGGCGTCGACGAGGTCGAACCGCTCCAGCAGCTCCGCGGCGACCCGCCGCCCCTCGCGCTTGGACAGGTGGTGCAGATCCGCCATCAGGAGCATGTTCTCCTCACCGGTGATCAGCCCGTCGACGGCGGAGAACTGCCCGGTGACGCCGATCGCGGCACGCACCCCGTCCGGTGAGGTGGCGACGTCGTGGCCCGCGACCCGGGCCTGCCCGCCGTCGGCGGAGACGAGCGTGGACAGGATCTTCACGGCGGTGGTCTTGCCGGCGCCGTTCGGCCCGAGCAGCGCGAACACGGACCCGGCCGGGATGTGCAGATCGATGCCGTCGAGGACGGTCTTGTCGCCGTACGACTTGCGCAGACCGACGGTGGAGACGGCGGCCGGCGACGGGTGACCGTCACCTCGCCTTGATGTGGGCATGACAGAAGAAGGCATGGGGCCCTCCCATTCGGAGGCTGAAGTGGTGGGGGAGCGGTTGCGTCGGGGCCGGCGCTCGCGGGGGTCAGGGCTTGGCGCGGCGGACGTCGATGTTGCCGTACCGGGTGCGGGCGTGGATCTTGACGGTGTCCTCGGTCTGCTCCGGGCTCTCGGATGCGGTGAGCGTGTTGCGCACCTGGCCGGAGTTCGAGCTGACGTCGAGCCAGGCGGCCGTGCCCTCGCGGACGCCGACGTCGATGGCCCCGTAGCTGGTCTCCAACCGGACGGTGCCGCGGGTCACTTCGCCCACGCGCAGGGTGCCGTGGGCGGTGGTGGCGGTGACCGAGTCCTCGGCGCGCCGGATCTGGATGTCACCGTTGGCGTTGCGCACCCGCAGCTCGCCGGTCGCGGCGCCGACGGTCGTGGTGCCGTGCGAGTTCTTCAGGACGGCGGGGCCGTCGACGAGGCCGACGCTGAGGCTGCCGGTGCTGGTGGTGATCTCGGCCGCGCCCTCGACCCGGTCCACGGTGATCGAGCCGTGCGACGCGATCAGGTTCAGCGGGCCGGTCGTGTCGAAGCGGACGTCGCCGGACGAGGTCTTCACGCGGACCTCGCCGAGCCGGCCCTCGCCGAGCACCTGGGCCCATGCGCCGGTCATGTCGATGCGCGAACCCGTGGGCAGCTCGACCGTCACGTCGACGGTGCCGGTGCGGCCGACGAGATAGCGCGTCTTGGGCGTTCTGACGGTCAGTACGCCGCTCGCGTACGTGATCTCGGTCTGGTCGGCCGCCCGTACGTCAAGGTCTTTCTTCGGGTCGCGGGGCCGCACCTCGACGACGGTGTCGAGGCGGTCGCCCGCGGTGAACTGGATGGAACCGGCCTCCACGTGCGAGGTGACCGAGATCGGTTCGGGAGTGTCGAAAGAAGGCATGGCTGTCCCGTCCTCTTGGGTCTTCAGAGCGTCCCCGCTGGTGGGACGTGGTGTGGTTGACGTGGTGCGGGCGGGAGCGGGACTAACGCACCCAGCCCGTGAAGCTCTGTCCGATCTGGGTCTTCTCCGTCGTGCGCGGCCGGGTGCCGCCCTCGACCGCGGCCGACACGGCCCGCACCAGCCACGCGTTGACCGACAGGCCTTCGCGGCCGGCAGCCTCCTCGGCTCGCGCCTTGAGGTGGGCCGGCAGGCGCAGATTGACGCGGGCGGTGCCGCCCTCGTCGCCGTCGGCGGGAGCCTGCGCCGTGAACGGTTCGAGGGGCGCGGCCGGCTCCGCGGGGGCGCCACCGCCGGTGGGCGGCGGGGTCACCACGAAGTCGGGGTCGAGCCCTCGCAGCCGTACGTCGACCGAGCCGGGGGCGAGTTCGCGGGTGATCTCGTCCATCGCGGCGGAGAGCACGCTCAGCATGGTCAGCCGGGTCGCCGACTCGAGGGGAGCGGTGAGCCTCTCGGCCAGCTCGCGGGCTTCTTCGCCGCCGGCTTCGGCGGCCACCGCGAGTTCGCGGCGGAGGGTGTCGATATACGGCGTGAGGTCCATGACGTCATCATGGCACCACAATGGCGCCATGCGCAAGCCTGTGACGCAGCGCGTCTGTGCCGGTATCTGCAGCGGACACTCTGACCTGCGCAAACATGCCGACGTCTGTCTGGCTGGGGGTGGCGCCATCCGTGCCCGTGTGTGCTGGGGGACATGGAATGGCGCCGCTTGGCACCGGATGGTGCCAAGCGGCGCCACTTGGATGGCCGACCGTGTTCAGAAGTCGAGGACCACCCAGGCGGGGTCGTGGTCCGAGCCGTCGCCGGCGTGCCGGGTGCGGCGGTCGATGTGGGAGCTCTTGTGCCGCGAGGTGAGGCTGCGGCTGAGCCAGATCTGATCGAAGAGCTCGTACTGCGCGTCCTTGCCCGACTCCTTGAACCGGTGGGTCCAGGACCCCGACGGGGGCGGAGGCGGCACGTCGGCCTTGGGCGGGCGGGTCTCCACGGGGTGTGCGAGGGCCTCCTCGAGCGCGAGCTGCGCGGTCGGTGCGGCCAGTGCGGCGAGCGTGGGCGCCTGCGGAACGTCGTTCATGTCGCCCAGCAGGACGAACCGCCCGTCGGGGCGGGTGCGGGCGGCCAGGATCCGGGCGATGGCCTGCGCCTGCAGGGTCCGCAGGTGGTCGTTCTCGAGCTTGCCCTCCACCGGGTCCCTCGTGTGCTCGACGAACTGGCTCTTGAGGTGGTTGTTGAAGACCGTCAGCAGATGCCGGTCCGGGTCCCGTGGATCCAGGATTTCCACTTCCAGCAGGTCCCGGCTGAACAACCGCTCGCCGGGCAACTCGGGATGGGGCGCGTGCTGCCAGGAGGTGACCGCCCCCATGGGGAACTTGGAGAGCACGGCGAGGTCGATCAGCCGGGGATCGTTGCCTTCGATCAGCGACAGGAACGGGTACGCCCTGCCGAGGCGCCGGGCGACGAAGAACCGCAGCGTGTCGATGTCCTCGACCTCTTGAACGGCCAGGACGTCCAGGTCCATCGCGATGATCCGCCGGGCGAGCAGCTCCTGTTCCTCGGGGCTGATGCCCTTGACGAGCCGGCCCTTGTACCGGCGGATCCGGAACTGCTTCGGATCCTTGAACTCGTAGCTCGAGGTCAGCTGCCCGTCGTCCCCGGTCGGCAGGACCTCCTCTATCTCGGCTCTGAAATTGAACCGCGAGAACAGGTTGTTGAGGTTGAACGTTCCCACTGTGACGTCCATGGCGATGCCCTCTCCCAGGGTGCGTCCGAGCGTGAGCGACCCGAGCAGGCGCCTTCCACGGTACGTCGTCGTGCCCGAGGCGGCTCGTCGGGGCTGGCCGGATGCCGCTGTTGGCATGCACCTGTTGGGGCACAATACGGGGCACCAGTGATGATCACGGGCGGGGTGGTGTGGTCGGTGGCGGCCTTGTCGATACGGCGATTACGGGCACTGCGCAGGACGACGGGGGTCGGGTCCGGGCTGCAGCGCGCCCAGTCCTTCATGATCCTCACCACCCTGCTCTACCGGGCGAGCCATCTGACGGTCGGCGTCCTCGCGGTGGCCCAGCGCCGGCACGACCTCCCCCTGCAGTACGCCGGGCTCGCCGCCGCCCTGGGACTCAGCGCGCTGAGCTACGGCGCGGCCCTGCGGCGCGGCTGGTTCGACCGGCGGCACGTCTGGGCGGACGTCCTGGTCACCGGGTGCGTACTGCCGCTCCTCCTCTGTACGTGGGGCGGGGTGGGCGAACCCGCCCTGCTCGGCTGGGCGATGCTGCTCGGCGGGTCGTCGAGCGCCGTCGCGGCCATCGCCCTCGAACGGTTCCACGTCCTCGCGGCGGTCGCGCTCCTCCTGGTGACCCACCTCATCGGCTACCAGCTGGTGGGCGCGAGCCCCGCGGTCCTCGGCGGCCATGTCAACTCGCTGCTGTCGTCGGCCGTGATGGCCTGGGTCATGTGGTGGTACCTGCGCCGCCAGGGACGCCTCCTCGACAACGCCAACGCCCGCGCGCTGGCCGCCGAGGCGCACAAGGCGCGCTACGCCGAACGCCTGGAGCACCACCGGGCGCTGCACGACACCGTCCTGGCCACGCTCACCACCCTCGCCGCCGGCGGGATCGACGCCAACGCACCCCTGGTGCGTGAGCGTTGCGCCCACGAGGCCGCGTACCTGCGCCGGCTGATCCAGCAGACCGCCGACGAGGTCCACCACCGGGAGATCGGCGAGGCCCTGGAGGAGGCGGTGGGTTCCGTGGAGAGCCTGCAACTGCGGGTCACCGCCCAGTACCACGACCTCCCGCAGGTCCCGCCCGAGGTCGCCGCCGCCTTCGCGGACGCCGCGCGCGAGGCCCTGAACAACGTACGGCGGCACGCGGGCACCGGACACGCCTACCTCACCGCGACCGGGGACACCGACGGGCGTGGCGGAGCCGTCGTCACCGTGGTCGACCGGGGCCCCGGATTCGACCCCGAGCGGTACGAGCCCGGCCTCGGGCTGCGCAGCTCGGTCCGCGAGCGGATGGCCGAGGTGGGGGGCCTGGCGATCGTGGACACCGCCCCCGGTGAGGGGGTACGGGTGGAGCTGAGATGGCCCCGGTGATCACGGTCGCGGTGGTCGACGACGACCGGATGCTCCTCGAGGGCATGCGGGCCTGGCTGGGCGCTGTCCCGGAGCTGCGGCTGGTGGCGACCGCGGCCACGGTGGGGGAACTGCTCGGCGCACCGGCCACGGCACAACTCCCGTACGGACCACCGCCGTCGGGGTACTCCCCGCCCGACGTCGTCCTCCTGGACCTCGTGCTGCGGGACGGCTCCGCCCCCGCCGACAACATCCGCCGCCTGCTGCGTACCGGCAGCCGGGTCCTGATGATCAGCACCGTTCCGGACCGCTCCCGGGTCATCGAGGCGCTGCGGGCCGGCGCCGACGGCTACCTGACCAAGGACAACGACCTGCCGACGCTGGTCGCCGCCGTCCAGGACGTCGCGGCGGGCCGCGGCACCCACTCCGCGGAACTCGCCTTCGCCTGCGCCCACGACACCAGTCCCGACCGGCCCCGGCTCTCCCCCCGGGAGCGGCAGGTCCTGCTCGACTACGCGTCCGGGATGACCCTCAAGTCCGCCGCCCGGCGTGCGGGCATCACCGTCCACACGGCCAAGGACTACCTGGACCGGGTCAAGGCCAAGTACCAGCAGGCGGGCCGCCCCGCCTACACCAAGCTGGACCTGGCCCGGCGGGTGCGCGAGGACAGCCTCGACGGGGGCTGACCGCCCCGCGCAAGCCCCCCAAACGGACGGCTACAGGCAGCGGTCCCCGCTTTGTATCGTCGGCCCCGGCGACGACCTCGCCGCCGTTCGCTCCGCCAGGCGACCGCACTTCCGCTTCCCCGCGCACCAGGAGAGGCAGATGACACAGCTCTACGACCGCACCACCACGGGCATCGACGGCAGGCACCACCTCGCGCGAGGGGAACTCATCGGCAGGGAAGCCGAGATGGGGCAGGTCACGGCCGCCCTGGCCGCCGCCCGGCACGGCCGGGGAGGAGCGGTCTTCGTCACCGGCGAACCCGGCATGGGCAAGACCCGGCTCGCCGCCGAAGCCCTCGCCGCCGCGGCCCGGGCGGACATGGCCACGGCGCGGGGCCGGGCCGGCACGATGGGCCCCTTCGTCCCGTACCGGCCGCTGGTCGAAGCGCTGCTCCTGCTGTCCCGCGCCGGCCTGCTGCCGGACCCGGGAGAGCTGGGCCGCTACGGAGAGGTCCTCGGCCACCTGCTGAGCGGGACCCGGGGCGCGCAGGCCGGGAGGGTGTCCCCCCTCATGGTCGCCGAGACGGTGCTGCGCCTGGCCGCCGTCGTCGGACGGGAGCGGGGCTGCCTGCTCGTCCTCGACGACCTGCACGACGCCGACGCCGGGACGCTGGCCGTCGTCGAGTACCTGCTGGACCACATCGGGCAGCAGCCCGCCGTGCTCCTGCTCGCCGCGGGGCGCGAACCGTGCGCGGCGGCCGAACTGGCCGCGCGGGCCCGCCAGCGCGGGGCCGCGACGGTGCTCGACCTGCGCCCCCTCAGCCGTCCCGAGGTGCGCCTGCTCATCGCGACCGAGCTGGGCATAGCCCCGTCGGAGGTCGGTGCCGAGCTCGTGCGGCGTGCGGTGACCTGCGGCGCCGGGATCCCGTTCGTGGTCAAGGAGCTCGTCCACGACCTCACCGGCCACCCACCCGCCGACGGCCGGACACCGTCCGTCCCCGCCGCCGTCGTGGACAGCGTCAGGAGACGGGCCGGGAAGCTCGGCCCGTTCGGTGTGGAACTCCTGAGCACGGCCGCCCTGTTCGGCCCGCGCTTCCCGCTGCCGGTGCTCCAGCACGCGACGGGCCGCGACCCGGCGGAGCTGTCCGTGACCCTGCGCGCCGGGGTGGCCGCCTGCCTGATCGTGCCGGATCCGTCGAGCCCGCAGTGGTACGCCTTCCGGTACCCGCTGGCCGCGGAGGCCCTGCTCGAAGGCCTCGGACCGGGCGAACGCGCCGGGTACGCGCGGCGGGCGGCGCGCGCCCTGGCCGACCTGCACCCCGGGCTGCCGGGAACGTGGTGCGCACAGGCCGCCGAGCTGTACGGGCACGCCGGCGACGCGCGGGAGGCCATCCGGCTGTACTGCGAGGCCGCGGGGCGGGCGATGACCGGGGGCACGGTGGAACGCGCGGTGGAGCTGCTGGTCCGGGCACACCGTCTCATCGACTCCGCAGTCGCGCCCGGACCGCACGCCGCCGTACTGGAGCAGCTGCTCGACGCCGTCGCCTGCTCGGGCCGGTTCGACCAGGTACCGGCGCTGGTCGCCGGCCTGGAAGCGCTGGGCGCCGACCAGGCGGTACCCGCCGGACGCCGGGCCGGGCTCCACGCACGACTGGCCCGGATCGCCACCCTGAGGGGCCGCCCCGCGGAAGCCCTCGGGCACCTGGACGCCGCCCGCTGGCTGCTCGGGGACCGCCCGGACCCGGCCCACGCCGCCCTCGTCGACCTCGCCGCCGCCCACGTGGAGCTGTGCCGGTTCGCGCCCGACCGACTGTCCACCGCCGCCGGGTTCGCCCGCCGGGCGGCGGACGCGGCCCTGCACGCCGGCCTGCCGGCCGTGGCCTGCGAGGCCCTGCTGGTGCTCGGGGAGCTGGCCCGGGAACGGGACGAGCCGGCCGCGCTGGCCCACCTCGCGCGTGCCTGCGCCCTCGCCCACGAGCACCGGCTCCCCGCACTCAGGGTGTCCGCAGAGGTGCACCTGGCCCGGATCGAGGCGAGGCGCGACGGCCGGCCCGCGCGGGTCGAGCAGGCCCGGCAGGAGGCCCTGCGGACGGGCGCACTGCCCCTCGCGCACGAGACCGGCTTCTTCCTCGCCCTGGACCACGTCCAGCGCTGCGAGTTCGGGGCCGCCCGGGACCGGATCCGCGCGGAGGCGGCCGAGGCGACCCGGCTGGGACTGGGCCGGGCCCTGTCCCTGCTGCGGCTGGCCGAGGCGGTGCGCTGCGCCCACCAGGGGCGGCGCGCCGAGATGCGGGAGGCACTGGAGGCACTGGCCCCGCACATCGACGACGCGCCGGGCGTGCGGTCCATGGCGTACGGGATGGCGCGGGCGTTCTGCTCGCTGCTGGAGGAGCGGCACGAGGCGGCCGAGCAGGAGTTCGCCCAGGCCCTCGCCTACGACGCGGAGAATCCGTCGACCGGCGACTTCGGCAAGCACGGCGTCATCCTGCTGCTCGGCGTGCTGGCCGGGCGCATGGGCCGGCGCCACCACGCCGAGGTGGCGGAGGCTAGCGTCGGCGGCGACCGCTGGAACCGCCCGTTCGTCGGGCTGGCGCACGCCGTGCTGCTCGGCCGCGAGGGCCGCACCGCCGAGGCGACGGCCGCCGCGCGCGCGGCCCTGGAGGCGGCCGAGCCCTACCCCATGGCACGCCACCTGTGTCTGCGGCTGGTCGCGCGCACGGCGTACGCGGACGGCTGGGGCGCCCCGGCCGACTGGCTGCGCGAGGCCGAGGAGTACTTCCACGGCGCCGGCCTCCAGGCGGTCGCGGGCGCCTGCCGGGCCCTGCTCCGCGGGATGGGCGCACCGGTCCGCCAGCGCCGCACCGGCACCGAGCAGGTGCCGGCGGTCCTGCGCCGGTGCGGCATCACCGCCCGCGAGTTCGAGGTGGCCCGGCTGCTCGCCGAACGGATCGGCAACAAGGACATCGCGGGCCGGCTGCACATCTCGCCGCGCACCGTCGAGAAGCACGTGGCGAGCCTCCTGCAGAAGACCGGCCACCCGAACCGGTCCGCGTTCGCCTCCGCCGCCCGCGACCTGGTCACCGGCAACAACGCCCCGGTCCCGGCCTAGGCCGGTCGCGGCGCCCCGGTCGGTCTAGCGGGTGCCCGTCCGGGAGAGCGCGCCGGCCGCCGCCAGGGTCACCACGCGGTCGAAGCGGCCGTCGAGGTCCTCGTCCCCGTGGTGCACGACCAGGAGGGCGCGCCCCTCGGTCCGCTCCCGCAGGGTCCGCAGCACCAGGTCCCTGCCGTCCGCGTCGAGGTTCGAGAACGGCTCGTCGGCGAGATAAACGTCCGCGTCCTCGCACAGCAGCGCGGCGACCCCGACCCGCTGCCGCTGGCCGGACGACAGCTCCGAGGGCAGCTGGTCGGCCAGCCCGTCCAGGCCCATCGACGTGCGCAGCCGCTCGTCGGCGACCAGTTCGCGTACCGGCAGCGGCGGCAGGTTCACCGGGAGGGTCAGGCCGGCCACCCGGGGCGGCAGGGTGACCGCACCGGTGTCGGGGGCGAGCGTCCCGCAGATGATGTGCAGGAGGGTGCTCTTGCCGCAGCCGTTGGGACCGCGCAGCAGTACGTGCTCGCCCGCGGCCAGCTCGAAGTCCTCGATCCACACGCCGGCGCCGTCGCCGTCGCCGTAGCGGACCTTCGCCCCGCGGATCCGGACCAGGGAGCCCTCCTCGTGGTACGGCGCCGCGCGGGAGTCGCGCAGGGCCTGGATCCGCTTGAGGACGGCGGTGCTCCGGCGGGCCTGCGGGATCATGTTGACGAGGTCGAAGATCCCGGTGACGGCCCGCCACAGCGAGTTCACGAAGGCGAGGAAGCTGCCGAAGGACATCCTGCCCGAGAAGACGAAGAAGGCGCCGATGACCATCGAAGCGGTGTCCGACAGGTTCATGACCAGGTCGCTGAGGGTCTTCTGCTTCAACGACAGGCGGTAGTTGACGAATGTGATGCCGAGGAACCCACGCAGGGCGTCCTGGTTCACCGCGCGGGTGCCCGGCAGCAGCGACGGCAGACCGCGGAGCGCGTGGAAGGACTCGAGGGTCCGGGTCAGCCGGTTGATGTACCGCGCCTCCGCCTCGCGTTCGGGCTCGGTGTTGTCCTCGATGCGTCTGGCCAGCCGGTTGCTCACGAGCACCAGCGGCGGCACGATCACCAGCAGGATGAGGCTGGCCTGCCAGGACAGGTACAGCAGCACGCCGAGGAAGACCAGTGAGGCGACGGCCTGCCGCGCGATGCGGATGGAGACGTCCACGGCCGGCAGGACGCCCTCGGAGACGTCGTTGTGGATGCGGCTGACGTACGAGGCGTTGCCCGCCGCCGAGATCTTCCGGCCGTCCAGGGAGATCGTGCGGCCCAGCAGCTCCGTCTCCAGCACCAGCGTGAACGCGTTCTCGCACCGCTTGCGCCACGTGGAGATCCCGTAGCCCGCGAGGTTGAGGGTGAGCCCGAGCACCAGGTAGCCGGCGCCGAGGACGAGGAACCGGCGGAAGTCCGCGGCCAGGATCGCCTGGTCGAACAGGGCCTTGAGCAGGAGCGGGTGCAGCAGGGCCTCGAGCCCGCCGGTGGTCGCCTCGGCGGCCGTGATCACGACGAACCGGGTCCGGTGACCGCTCAGCGTGAGCCACAGCTGTTTCACCGCGAGACCTCGTCCAGCAGGAAGTCGGCCGTGCCACCGCCGTTCACGCGGTGGAGCACCCGCAGGACGCCCGCCGAGCCGGTCAGGTAGTCGCAGGAACAGCGCAGCAGCCCCTCACCCGGGACGCCCAGCGGGGTCGTCCCGTCCCGGCGGGGCACCGCGAAGCGCTCGGCGGGCTCGAAGAGGAACACTTTCCGGACGAAGTCGAGCTGCCGCAGCGCGGTGTCCCGGTACGCACGGTCGCCGGTGAACTCGGCCGCGTCCAGCAGCGCGTCGGCGACGCCGCTCATGCCGAAGGCGTACCCCGGCAGCACCGAGTGCCCGGCGTCCAGCCCGCGCAGGACGGTCCGCGCGGAGTCCAGGTCCCCGTAGCGCAGCAGCACCTGTGCCACGCCCGCGGAGCCCACCTCCACGTACGGCTCCATGGTCCCTTCGTGCTCGAACATGACCGGGCTGCCGGCGACATCGGGGTCCAGCGGCTTGGCATGGGCCATCTCCCAGGCGAGCGCGTCCTGTCCGAGCCGCAAGTAGCGCGCCTCCCCGGTGACCTGGTGCATCCGCAGCAGGAACAGCGCCACACCGGCCTGACCGAAGCCCAGACCGGTCAGCGGTCCCTTGGTCGAGAACTCGTTCAGCCAGTAGGCGTGCCGGCCGTCGCGCTGCGCGGCGGCGCACAGCACGCGCGCGCACTCCTGGGCGGCGGCGAGGTCGCGCGGGTCGTGGCCGCGCAGGAAGAAGCGCAGGTTCGTCATGCCCAGCCCGGCGAGGCCGTAGTAGAAGGTGTGGTCCCCGGTCTCGGGCGCGCGCCGGTTGGCCTGGGTCAGCAGCTCCCTGGCCTGGGTCGGCAGCCCGAGCGAGTCGGCCGCCCAGGCGATGCCGGCCAGGCCGCTCATCAGGCCGTCCGGGTACTCCGCCACGTCCATGCGGGCCAGCTCGCCTTGCAGCCAGCCGCGCCATTCGGGCCGGATCGGGATGCCCGAGGCGTGCAGCGACCACAGGACGCCGCTGGCCCCGAAGCCCAGGCTCAGCGGGTTGGTGACGTGGGCGAACGGGTCCACGGGGAAGAGGGTCGCCCGGTCGGTGTCGGCGACGGCCTCGACGAACGCGGCCACCCCGGCCTCGGCCTCCGCCAGACCGAGCCGCTCCTCGACCACCGGCCGCGCGGGTGCGGCCTCGACCCGGCCGATCAGCTCCGCCTCGTCCTCCAGAGCCTCGAGCACCTGCGGGAGGGTGATCCGCGCCTGCGACAGGTCGGTGAGCAGCTCGTGGATGCGCTCCGGCCAGCCCAGGGCGTCGGTGAAGATCCGGTAGGTGCCGAGGACGTCCTCGCGCAGGTACGACATCGCCGCGATCGGGAAGATGAAGTAGGCCATGGTGTTCGCCAGGCCGTACAGATCGCCCTCGGGTCCGGAGACCGTGAAGAGGCTCCGGGAGAGGCTGAATCCCGGCGTGAACAGCTCGACCGGCTTCTCCAGCGCCGCGTCGTCGCTCCCAGCCGCTGCCCCGGCCGCTGCCCCTGGCTCTGCCCCGGCCACGGACCCGCCCTCGGCCAGCCGGCACGCCTCCAGGTCGACGATCGTCACCTCGTGGGTGTCGGGGTCGATGAGCAGGTTCGCGGGGGTGAAGTCGCCGAGGATCACCCGGCGCTCGTGAGCGGCCTGGATCGCGCGCGCCAGTCCGCGGAAGACGGCGATGAAGATCCGCAGGAACTCCCGGGACCGGTCGATGTCGAACTCCGGCCGTGCCAGCGGGTTGCGTTCGAGCAGCACGGAGCGGACGTCGGAGCCGTCGACGAACTCCTCGGCGATGTAGTGGTGTTCCCAGTGCCGGAAGGCGGCGATCGGCTTCGGATACGAGCCGGCGTCGGCCAGCCGGTTCAGGAACCGCCACTCCCGGGAGAGGATGTCCACGGCGTCGTGGTCCTGGCGCGGGTTGATGTTGGTGTGCGGGCGGGCCTCCTTGAGGACCACCTTCCGGTCCTCGTCCGCCGTGTCCTCGGCCGTGTACACACCGCCGCTGTTGGAGAACTGGATCGCCCCGGTCACCCGGAAGCGCCCGCCGAGCAGGCCGTCCCCCTCGTCCTCGTCGGCGGGTTTCCAGTCGGTGAACGGCCACGGCACCCACCACGGCTGGGCGTACCCGGGCCGCCGGTCGTCCGGGACGGGCCCGTCCGGTCCGATGATGTGCGGCACCCGCCGCCCCAGGACGTCGACGGCGTGGGTGTCGAGGAACTGGCCGTAGCGGAAGTAGAGCGCCTTGCTGTCCCGGTACCGCAGGTCCGACAGCACGTAGGCGCCCTCGACGCCCTCCAGGATGCGGGCCAGGTCGGCCAGGCACGCCCGGAACTCCTCGTCGTCGCGCGGGTAGACGGTGACGAGTTTGCCGCCGCTGCCCCGGGACATGGCCTTGGAGTTGAGCATTTCGAAGATGTTGAGGTCGAGAGCGATCTTGAAGTCGATCTCGTGCGTTGTCAGATGGGCGATCACCGCTGCGGCGACCTCACGCACGGTCCCCTGGCCCGCCGACACGTGGATCTTCCAGCCCTGTGCCGGCAGGTCCGGGTGGTGCCGATGGCTCCACCAGATGCCGCTGCGGACGAACCGCGCCCGCACCCGCTCGTCGAGCCCGGCGAGGAAGTGGTCGGCCCTGGGCTCGTAGGAGACGTCGAGGGGGTCGAAGAACAGCGTGTCGTTCCAGGCGAAGAGGAATCGGTAGACCCATCGTTCGTTGCGCATGTCCGCCTCTGTGATCGTCCGAGGGCCGCCGCCGGCAGCGGCTGCTGAGCAACGGAAACGGCGATCCGTACGGGGACACAGCGCGCACCCGTACGGATCGCCGTCGGGGTTACACCGGCTTGGTGGAACAGCAGGTGCTGCTGCTGCTCGTCAGGCTGACGACGGCAGCGCTGTTGTTCGTCGCCACGGGCTGCAGGTTCTGGAGCTTGAGTACGCTCATCGGGGTCACCTCCTCGGAGGTCGAGTGGAGTCGGAGTCGGAATCGCCGTACAGGGCCGATCGGCATGACCGAGTCAACGCCACCCGCCCCACCCGCACATGGGAGCTCCCCACCCGTCATTCCCGCGCACCACCCCCAGGAACGGGCCGCCCGGACGGGCCCCAAATGGTGGTGGGCCGCACGGAGGCGGCCCACGAGGAAGTTCCGGGGTCTGAAAAAACGTCCGGGCCGGCCCCCCAGGGGGAGCCGGCCCGGACGCCGGGATCAGACCAGGTCGAACCGGTCGAGGTTCATCACCTTGTCCCACGCGGAGACGAAGTCCTTGACGAACTTCTCCTTCGCGTCGTCGCTCGCGTAGACCTCCGCGAGCGCGCGCAGCTCGGAGTTCGAGCCGAAGACGAGGTCGGCACGCGTGCCGGTCCACTTGACCGCGCCGGCGGCGTCACGGCCCTCGAACTCGTCCTGCGCCGAAGACGTCGACTTCCACGTCGTGCCCATGTCGAGCAGGTTGACGAAGAAGTCGTTGGACAGCGTGCCCGGCTTGTCCGTGAAGACGCCGTGCTTCGACCCGCCGTGGTTGGCGCCGAGGACGCGCAGGCCGCCGACGAGCACGGTCAGTTCGGGAGCGCTGACCGTCAGCAGGTTCGCCCTGTCGAGCAGCAGGAACTCGGCCGGCAGGCGGTTGCCCTTGCCGGTGTAGTTGCGGAAGCCGTCGGCGGCCGGCTCGAGCGCGGCGAAGGACTCGACGTCCGTCTGCTCCTGCGCGGCGTCGACACGGCCCGGCGTGAACGGCACCTCGACGTCGACGCCGCCGTCCTTGGCGGCCTTCTCGACGGCCGCGGAGCCCGCGAGCACGATCAGGTCGGCCAGCGAGACCTTCTTGGCGCCGGTGTTGAAGGACTCCTGGATGCCCTCGAGCGTACGCAGCACCTGCGCGAGGTCGTCCGGGTTGTTGACCTCCCAGGTGCGCTGCGGCTCCAGGCGGATGCGGGCGCCGTTGGCGCCGCCGCGCTTGTCGCTGCCGCGGAAGGAGGAGGCCGAGGCCCAGGCCGCGGAGACCAGCTGCGCGATGGTGAGGTCCGAGGCGAGGATCTGCTCCTTGAGGGAGGCTATGTCCGCCGCGTCGACGAGCTCGCCCTCACGCGCCGGCAGCGGGTCCTGCCACAGCAGGGTCTCGGAGGGGACCTCCGGGCCGAGGTAGCGCACGACCGGGCCCATGTCTCGGTGCGTCAGCTTGTACCAGGCGCGGGCGAAGGCGTCCGCGAACTGGTCGGGGTTCTCGTAGAAGCGCCGCGAGATCTGCTCGTAGACCGGGTCGAAGCGCAGCGACAGGTCGGTGGTGAGCATGGTCGGAAGGTGCTTCTTCGACGCGTCGTGCGCGTCCGGGATGATCGCCTCGGCGTTCTTCGCCACCCACTGGTTCGCGCCGGCCGGGCTCTGCGTGAGCTCGTACTCGTACTCGAAGAGGTGCTTGAAGAAGTCGTGGCCCCACTGGGCGGGGGTGGTGGTCCAGGTGACCTCGAGACCACTGGTGATCGCGTCGGCGCCCTTGCCGGTGCCGAAGGAGTTCGCCCAGCCGAAGCCCTGCGCCTCGATCGGGGCGGCCTCGGGGTCGTCGCCGACGTTGTCCGCCGGGCCGGCGCCGTGCGTCTTGCCGAAGGTGTGGCCACCGGCGATGAGGGCGACGGTCTCCTCGTCGTTCATCGCCATGCGGCGGAACGTCTCACGGATGTCGCGCGCCGCGGCGATCGGGTCCGGGTTGCCGTTCGGGCCCTCCGGGTTGACGTAGATCAGGCCCATCTGGACCGCGCCGAGCGGGCTCTCCAGCTCACGGTCGCCGGTGTAGCGCTGGTCGTCGAGCCAGGTGGTCTCGGGACCCCAGTACACGTCCTCGTCGGCCTCCCACACGTCGGCGCGGCCGCCGGCGAAGCCGAAGGTCTTGAAGCCCATCGTCTCCAGGGCGACATTGCCGGTGAGGATCATGAGGTCGGCCCAGGAGATGGACTGGCCGTACTTCTGCTTGACCGGCCACAGCAGACGGCGGGCCTTGTCGAGGTTGCCGTTGTCCGGCCAGGAGTTCAGGGGGGCGAAGCGCTGCTGGCCGGCGCCGGCGCCGCCGCGGCCGTCGCTGATGCGGTACGTGCCCGCGCTGTGCCAGGCCATACGGATCATGAGGGGGCCGTAGTTGCCGAAGTCGGCCGGCCACCAGTCCTGCGAGGAGGTGAGGACCTCGGCTATGTCCCGCTTCACCGCCGCGAGGTCGAGGGCCTCGAAGGCGGCCGCGTAGTCGAACTCCTCGCCGAGGGGATTGGCCACGGCGGGGTTCTTGGCGAGGATCTTCAGGTTGAGCCGCTCCGGCCACCACTGGCGGTTTCCGCCGCCCTGGGTCGGGTGCGGGGCGCGCTCGTGGGCGACGGGGCAGCCTCCCGCGCCCTCCGTTTTGGCGTCTACGACGATTGCATCGTGGTTTTCAGACATGGAAATCCTTCCGGACCAGGCGGACAGCGGTGCTCGACGCCGAGTGGTCACCGTCCCCGACGGTCTCGAATGACTCCTGCCGCTTTGGGGTCATCCATCCTCTTGGCTATCAACGAATCCGATCCTACGATGGACAGAGTCCAAGTCAAGACGGACACCAAGCCAATATCCCATCGGATCTCCGACGCCCCCGCGAACCACGGACATCCCCGCCGAGCCTGAATAGGGTGAGCCGACATGAGTGACCTGCTGGAACGGCTGCGAGGGCGCGGCTGGCGGATGACGTCCCAGCGGCGTGTCGTCGCGGAGGTCCTCGACGGCGAGCACGTGCACCTCACGGCGGACGAGGTGCACGCCCGCGCGGTGGAGCGGCTGCCCGAGATCTCCCGGGCAACCGTCTACAACGCCCTGGGCGAGCTGGTCACCCTCGGTGAGGTCGTCGAGGTCTCCACCGACGGCCGCGCCAAGCGCTACGACCCGAACGCGCACCACCCGCACCAGCACCTGGTCTGCTCCGGCTGCGGCCTCATCCGCGACGTCCACCCGACGGGCAGCCCGCTGGCCGGCCTGGCGCCGGAGGAACGGTTCGGCTTCACCGTGTCCGGGGTCGAGGTCACCTACCGGGGGCTGTGCCCGGCCTGCGCGTAGCGGCGCCGTCCGCCGATACGGAGACCGGCAGCTCCCGGACGGCGTGGAACCTGAAGGTGCTTGAGGCACTCGGGCCGGCACTGCCCGCCGGCAGCACGTGGAGCCGCCCCGACGGCGGGATGTTCGTCTGGGTCCGGCTGCCCGACGGCTGGGACGCGGCGGCCCTGCTCCCGCACACGGTGGCGCAGGACGTCGCCTACGTGCCCGGTGCCCCGTTCTTCGCGGGGCGACCCGACCCCGCCACGCTGCGGCTGTCCTTCGCCACCCGCGGCCCGCCGCCATCAGGGAGGGGATGCGCAGGCTGGCCACGGCGTTCGCACGGGCCACCCCGCCGGACCGGGGCCGCGTCCGCGCCGCGGCGGGCGGGGCGCGGCACTGGCGGACGGCGGGCGCGGCACTATCGGAAGATGGCCATCGCCTGGACCTCCAGGACCCCTTCGTCGGGGTTCCACTCCTGGACCTTGCCCAGGCAGCGGGCCGAGAAGGTGCCCCGGGGGACCTGGTTGCGCAGGCCCTCCGTGGCGCAGGTGACCCGGACCCGGGGCCCCCGGGACGGGTCGGCCGGATCGCCGTACGGGGCCAGGAACACGGTGGAGCCGGCGCTATCCGGATCGTCGCCGGTCGCGCGGAACCGGCCCCGGATCAGGACGAAGCCCTCGATGTCGCGCAGCCGGACGGCGCCTTGCCCGCCGGAGGCCGTCCGAAGCAGCGCCGGGCTGCGGGTGACGCACTGGCTCGGGAGGTCGACGTGCACGATGACGCGCTTCTCCTCCAGCACCTTCATGATCAAGCCGATCACCGAGATCGGCTCCGCGACCTCCATGTAGCGGCTGACGATCTCGGTGTTCTCCCTGCGGCCGCCGTCCGCGCCGACGCCGAAGACCTTCGCGCGGACGGTGCCGTCCTTGCTGTCGCTGGTGCGCTGCTCGACCTCCTTGCGCAGGGCGGCCGTGTACCCGCGCATCTGGTAGTGGTCCATGACCGTCTTGTCGTGCAGGTAGAAGCAGATGCCGTCGGTGATGTCCTGGGCGGCGGCCCGCCGGGCCCGGACCATCCGCAGCACCGCCCCCGCCAGGAGCGAGGCGAGGCCCGCCCCGGTGGCCGCCCACAGCAGCATCCAGGGCCACCACACGGCCCACCACGCTTCACTCGTGACACCCACGGATCTCCTTGAAGGCGTTGAGAAGGGACTGCGCGGTGGCGTCGGCCATGTGCCCGCCGGTTGCCCGGGCGGCCCGGTCGAGCTCCCGCGGGTCGGCCTCGCCGTACCGGACGGTGTACGTACGGACGGCGCGGGCGGCCGGCGGCAGGGCCGCGTACCGGGAGAGGAACGCGTCGAGGCTCATTCCGGCGTTGTTCTCGCCGTCCGTCATGAGCACGATCGAGACGCGCTGCCCGGCGTCCTTCGCCACCGCGTCGGCCGCCGTCCGGTAGCCGTGGTCGAGGGCCGACCAGACGGCGGTGCTCGTGTCGAGGCCGTCGTCGGCGACCATCGCGCGCAGCCGCTCCAGGTCGGGCGCCCCCGTGTACGTCACGCTCTGCTCGTCCAGTACGCGGCCGCCGAAGCGCACCACAGTGAGGGTCTCGCCCTGGTGGAACCGGGTGAACTTGCCGGAACTGGAGCCGTCCGCGCCGCTGAGCCCGGCCATCGTGGCCCGCAGGCTCTCGATGCGCTCCCCCCGCATGGACCGGGAGAAGTCGAGCAGGAAGATCACCCGTACCGGGCGGCCGCCGCGCGCCTCGGCGTAGTCGGCCAGCAGCCGGTCGACGACCGCCTGGCTGTCCGGGAAGTACAGGGCGTTGCCGAGCGGGGCACGCAGGCTGGGCACGCGGGTGAGGCCGGGGTCGACCGGCCGGCGCAGCGTACGTTCCATGATCTTGCGCTGTACCGGTTCGCTCCGGAGCCATGCCGTCAGCCGGTCGTAGGCGGCCCGCTTGGCCGGATCCAGCAGCATCAGCGGGTAGTCGGACAGCACGATGCCGTCCTTCGGGTAGACGACCTCCAGCGGAACGCCCAGGGTGCCCGCCCGGTTGAGGGCGAGCAGCTCCGACTCGTAGGTGATCACCGCGTCGAGGCCGTCCTCGCCGCGTACGTACGCGTCGGTGAGCCGGCCGGAGGAGTCCTCGGTCACCGCGTGCCCGGCGAAGAACCCGCGCAGCCGGTCGCAGGAGACGTCCTCGGGGCGCAGCGCGCCGCCGGTCCCCGCGGCGGCGGTCGCGACGCCCACCAGAGCGGCGAGCCCGCTGTTCGAACTGCGCGGATCGGCCATGGCGTACTTCAGCGTGCCGGCCGCCGCCGCGTCCGCCAGGTCGGCCCAGGACAGCTGCCCGTCGGGGGCCGCCCGCCGCAGCCGCTCGGCCACCGCGGGCTTCAGGCCGACGACGACGGGGGAGCGCATGGTGCTCGTCGACAGCGGACCCTCCGTCTGGCGACCGCCCTCCTTCAGCAGGAGCTGGAAGGGGCGGGAGGAGGAGAGCCAGGCGAGGTCGTGCCGGTAGCGGCCGGTGACCAGGGAGGCGGTGGCCTCGACGGTGCCCTGGTACTCCATCGTCAGCGTGATGCCGGTGTCGCGGCGCAGGTCGTCGAACAGGGGCTGCATGTCGGCGAGTTCGGAACTGGCCAGTACCCGCAAGGTCACCGGCTCGTCCCGGTCCCCGGTGCAGGAGGTGAGCGTGGCCAGGACGCACAGGCAGGCCAGCGCGAGCGCGGCCAGCGCCCTGCGGTGGTGCCGGCCGGGCGCGGCGGGGGCCGTCACGGCGCCCCGTCCGGGAGCTGGGCGGGCGGGCAGTCGCCGACGATGGAGATCATCTGCTCCAGGTGGCGGATGCGGGGCATGGGCGAGCGGGTGTCGTCACTGCGCAGGGCGGGCACCGGGATGTTCCGCTCGGTGAGGAACCGCGACAGCTGGTCGCCGGCCACCTCCCCGGCCGGGTCCAGGATCCGGAAGCCCAGCTCCATCGCGCGCTGGCGCAAGTCCGGGTCCGTGGCGATGAGTTCACCGAGCCGCTCGCCCTTGGCGTTCAGGGAGATGAACTGGGGCTGGGTGACGAACTGGCTGGAGGGGTAGAGCAGCACCCGCTCCGAGTCGATCCGGCCGGACTCGGAGCGGTACTGCACCTGATAGGTGAGGTACTGGTGCTCGTACGCCACGATCACCGGGGCGATCCCCTTGCCCTCGGGCGAGATGTAGGTGCGGAACACATCGGCGGCGGGCAGGCCCTGCTCCATGAGGTGCTTGACGGACTGCGCGCGGCCGGTCGCCTCCTGCGTGGTGGCGGGGACGTCGGGCCCGTCGCCCCGCCAGGTGAAGGAGACCAGCGCCAGATAGGTCCCGGCCGAGTTGGAGCTGCACACGTCGGGGCTCTGGGCGACGATCCGGTTGGCGTTGGAGATCCCGTGCCCGCGGATGCCGAGGTCGTTCCAGCGCTGTCCCCGGTCGATGTTGTCGAGGAACTTCCGCATGTCCAGCGAGTAGTAGAGCGGCTGCTCCCCGCCCTCGGCGGGCAGCGGGGTGGCGATGCCGGCGTCGTGCAGGGTCTCGGCGTACTCCCGGTACGTCGCGAGCACGATCGGGCTCACGAACGGGCGGTGCACCTTGGCGTACTGGCCGGCCGCCGCGCGTACGCCCGTGATCAGATCCCCGGCCGGCTGGCCGGAGGGGAAGACGAAGTCGAAGGCGGCGAGGTCCCGCAGGGCGACCTCGCGCGAGCCCGAACTGGTGATGTGGACCTTCACGCGGTGTTTCAGCAGGATCCGCTGGACCTCCTCGTCCTCGAAGAAGTCCCGCTTCGAGGCCATCTTGCCCTCGAGGACCGCGACCCTCTCGAAGGGCAGCAGCAGGTTGCCCGACACCGCCAGCGTGGCCAGCCCCGTCAGTACGGTGGCCAGCGCGGGCAGGAAGAACAGCAGCAGGCCCCGCCGCGACCACGAGCCGGACGGCCGGCGCCGGACCGCCAGCCGGGGCTCCTCGACGACCGGTCTCTCCCCGACAACCACCCATGCCCCCCAGCACGTCAGCGCCACCTCGAAGCGGCAGCATCCACCGCCCGGTTGGCCATTCACGCACAGTCCGGCCAATGCCGCATGAACAACTGCGCTGAAAATGTGGAGAGTTGCCTCACCTATCGGCGTCTTGCGGCCATCCGTACCCCGTGCGCGGTGCCGTGGCCGGAACCGGCCGGGAGCCGAACAGGACGTCGCTGTGCGGGGAGCGGGCCTTGACCGGCGCCGGGGCGGCCGGGCCCGGGGTGCTCGACGGGTCCCCGTCCGGGTCAGGGTAGAGCAGGGCGTGGCACCGGCGGGCCTCGGCGTCGGCGTCGGCGCGGGACACCAGGACGTGCTCGGCCCGGCCGTCCGCGCGCACCGTGGTGATCAGGCACAGGTCGTCGTGCCGCCGCCCGCCGCCCAGACGGGCCGCCGTACCCCGGCCCCCGGCCGGCACCACCAGATAGGGGCCGCTCGCCGAGTCGAACTCCGTGGTCCGCAGCCCGTCCGCCAGCAGCCCCCGCGCCGCCGCCCGGCGCTCCGGCCCGGACCGGAAGCGCCAGACGTCGCTGCTCTTGTGCGCGACGACCGCGGCGGCCTCAGGCCCCTCGCCGACCACGGTCCCCTCCCCGCCCGCGCCGCCGGCCCACGGGAACGGGCGGCAGTGCAGCCGTACGTCCCCACGCTCCGCCCAGTCCACGGCGCTCTCGTGGACGACCTTGGCGCCGTGGCGCGACATCCGCCGCACGCCCTCGTAGCTGATCTCGGCCAGCGTCCGCGCGGCCGGCACCAGGTAGGGGTCCGCGGTGCACACGCCGGGCACGTCGGAGAAGAGCACGCAGGTGCCGGCGCCCAGCGCCCCGGCCATCGCCGCCGCCGACAGATCGGAGCTGTTGCGGCCCAGCATGACGGTCCGGCCGGCCGCGTCCACCGCCTGCCCGCCCGGGACCACCAGGACCGGGCTGTCCTCCAGACCCGACAGCAGCACCGCGGGATCGGCCCGGACCAGCCTCGCCCGGTCGGCGGGCCCCTCGCCCAGCAGCCCGGTGCCGGCCGCCGTCAGCGGCAGCGCGGGCACGCCCACGGCGTCGAGGGCGGCTGCGAGCAGGGCGACGCTCACCGTCTCGCCGCTGGTCAGCAGCATGGCGGCGACCGGTGCGGGCGGATCGTCGGCCAGCACTCCGAGGGTCTGCTGGAGCCGGCCGGTGGTGCCGGACATCGCACTCACCACCACGACCACGGGGCGCTTCTCCTCCGCGGCCCGACCGGCCGTGTACCGGGCCACCCGCGCGAAGCCGTCCAGGTCGGCGAAGGCCGATCCGCCGAACTTCATCACGAGCGGACCCCGGTCCGGCCCGGCGCCGCCGGACGGCCCGCCGGTCAACCCAGCCACCCGTTCTTCGTCGCGAGTTGCACGATCTGCAGGGCGTTGAGCGCCGCACCGACCCACAGGTTGTCCGCGACCACCCACACCGCCACGGCCCTCGGGTCCTCCGGCTCCACCCGGATGCGGCCGACGTGCACCAGCGCCCGGTCCTCGGGCCGGGCGAAGACGGAGCGGGGCATCGGGTACGAGGGGCTGTCCGACCGGGAGTAGACCCGCAGCCCCTCGGTGGCCGCCAGCGCCTTCTCGACCGCGGCGGTGGTGACCGGCTCGCGCAGCCTGACGTGCACCGCCTCGGAGTGGCAGTGGAAGACCGGCACCCGCACCGCCGTGGCGCTCACCCGCAGCCCGGGCAGGCCGAGTATCCTGCGCGGTTCGCGGACGAGTTTGCGTTCCTCGTGGGTGAGCCCCTGGTCGTCCTGGAGGCCGATCTCGGGCACGAGGCTGAAGGGCAGCGGCTGCCCGAACCGCCCGCCCGGCTCGCCTTGTGCCCCGGGGTCGTCCAGGATCCTCTGGGATCCCTCGGCCAGTTCCTCCAGCCCCCGCACTCCGCCCCCGGACGCGGCCTGGTAGGTGGCCACCACGACGCTGTCCAGCGTGGCGAGTTCGTGCAGCGGCTGGAGGGCGCGCACCATCTGGATGGTCGAGCAGTTCGGATTCGCCACGAGGTTGGAGGCCGGCCGGACCGCGAGGGCGCCGGGGTTGACCTGCGGGACGACGAGCGGGACGTCCGGCCGCATGCGGAACGCGGAACTGTTGTCGACGATCAGCACGCCGGCCGCGGCCAGCCGCTCCGCCTCCCGGCTGCTGACGTCCGCCCCCGCGCAGAAGACGGCCACGTCCAGACCCCGGGGGTCGAGCTCCTCGACGGTCACCAGCGGGGCCATCGGCAGGGAGAGCGCGAGTTCGGCGCCCAGGTCCCGGCCGACGCTGCGCGCCGAGCCGACCGGCACCACCTGCTCCACCGGCACGATCCCGCTGTCGAGCAGGGCCAGGCACTCCCGGCCCACGGCGCCGGTGGCGCCGATTATCGCGATGCGCAGCATTCCCGTCCTCCTGTTCGCGCCCCGGCGGGCGCGGCGTGTGTCGGTCAGGTCAGAGAACCCCGGAAGGCACGCCGGTAGGCGTTCGGGGTGGTGGCCAGCGAGCGCACGAACTGGTGGCGCAGGGCGGCCGCGTTGGGGAATCCCGTACGGGCGGCCACGGCCTCCATCGTCTCGTCCGTGTTCTCGAGGAGCCGCTGGGCGCTCAGTACCCGCTGCGCCAGCAGCCAGCGGTACGGGGTGGTGCCGGTCTCCATCCGGAATCGGCGGGCGAAGGTGCGCGGCGACATGCAGGCCAGGGCCGACAGCTGCTCGACGCTGATCTCCTGGTCCAGGTGCTCCTCGGCCCAGGCGAGCACGTCGCGCACCCCGTCCTCGCGGTACTCCGCCACCGGCCTTTCGATGTACTGGGCCTGGCCGCCGTCCCGGTGCGGGGGGACGACCATGCGCCGGGCGATGGCATTGGCGACATCGCTGCCCTGGAGCTTGCGCACCAGGTGCAGCGCGGCGTCGATCCCCGCGGAGGTGCCGGCCGAGGTGAAGACCGGATCCTCGTCGACGTAGAGCACGCCCGGCTCGACCTCCGCCTTCGGATACCGCTCGGCGAGCGCGGCGGCGTACCGCCAGTGCGTGGTGCAGCGCCGCCCGTCGAGCAGCCCGGCCGCCCCCAGGACGAAGGCTCCCACGCAGACGCTGAGCACCCGGGCCCCGCGCGCCACCGCCTGGCGCAGGGCCTCCAGGAGGTCCGGTGGAAAGTCCCTGGTGTGGAAGTCGTCCCCGACGGGGATGGCGATGAGATCCGCGTCCGCGAGCCGGTCGAGGCCGTACGGCGTGCTGATGGTGAATCCGGGGACCGCTCGCACGGACGCGGATTCCGCGGCGACCAGCGCGAAGTCGTAGGCGGGCAGCCCCTCCTCCTGGCGGTCGATCCCGAACACCTCGCATACGACGCCCAGCTCGAACGGGTGGACGTTGTCGAGTAGCACAGCGGCTACGTTCTTCAGCATGGGATCCAATGTGGCAGGGATTCGTGGTGTTCTGACAGTCCCACCACTGTCAGGTGGCCAAAAGCTCCCGCACACTGACGGCATGCATCCCGCAATCACTCGCCGATCGAGACGATACCGCCGCGGATTCCCATGACGACGGCCTGTGTGCGATCAGAGGCGCCCACCTTCGAAAAGACGGCGGATAAATGATTCCGCACCGTTTTCTCCGATATGCCGAGCGAGCTGGCCACCCGCCGGTTCGACTTGCCCTGGGAGACGAGGACCAGGATCTCGCGCTCGCGTGCCGTCAGGGAGGAAAGAGGTTCCCGGGACGTCGGATCCGCGGGGATGTCCACGGGGTCAGGCCCCGTCTGCTGCTCGTCACCGGTGTCCGTACGCAGGCCCTCGATCATCTGCTCCTGGGCTTCCAGCGCGTCCTGCACCTCACCGAGGGCCTTGTGCATCCTGTCGACCGCTTCGGCCAGAGCCGTAACGGGCTGCGGTGGCGCACCGCAGAATTCACAGCACCTCTTGCCACTCAACTCCACGACTCGCCTCTGCACGACACGTGCCATCAGGTGCACTCCCTTAATGCAGATAATGCAGATGTGGTGACCGAACCGCTCTTTTCGGTAATGGCTCAAGAAGGAAGCTGCGTGTGTATGGCGACCGTCTTGCACCGCGTGTATTCGCGCAGTGCCTCCAGCCCCTTCTCCACGCCTATCCCCGAGCGCTTGTATCCCCCGAAGGGAAGCTCCACGCCGCCGGCCGCGCTGTAGTTGTTCACGAACACCTGCCCCACCCGCAGCCGCTGGGCGAGCCAGTGGGCGGTGGTCACGTCGGACGTCCACACCCCGGCGGCCAGCCCGTAGGTGGTGTTCTCCGCGAGCTCGACCGCTTCGTCCAGGGTGTCGAAGACCGATACGCACAGGACCGGGCCGAAGATCTCCTCGTGGAACACCCGGTGCTCGGGTGTCACGTGGTCCAGGAGGGTGGGTTCCACGTAGAACCCCTCGGTGTAGGCCGCGCCCCCGGGCGCTTTGCCGCCGGTGCGGACCACGGCGTGCCCGCTGCCCTCGGCGAGGTAGCCGAGCACTCTGTCGCGCTGCTTCGCGGAGATGAGCGGTCCCATGTCGGGATCGCCGATCCCCGGGCCGATGCGCAGGGCGCGGAACGCCTCCGTGAGGGCCGCCACGAGTTCCTCGTGTACGGACCGGTGGACGAGCAGCCGGCTTCCGGCCGAACAGTTCTGCCCCGCGTGTTCGGTGATCGAGTCGACGATCAGCGGTACCGCGCGTGCGGCGTCGACGTCGGGAAGGACGATGTGCGGGGACTTGCCCCCGAGCTCCAGGGTGACCGGCACGATGTTGCGCGCGGCCGCGGTCATCACGGCCTCGCCGATCTCCCGCGAACCCGTGAAGGCCAGCCGGTCCACGCCGGGATGCGCGGCCAGTGCTGCACCTGCCTCCTCTCCATAGCCGGGCACGACGTTGAGCGCGCCCGCCGGAAGTCCTGCTTCCAAAACGATGTCCGCCAGGCGCAGCGAGGTCAACGGCGCGTCCTCGGCCGGCTTGAGCACACAGCAGTTTCCGGCCGCGAGGGCGGGGGCGACGGTCCTGGCGGCGATCTGCAGGGGGTAGTTCCACGGAATGATGTGCCCGCACACCCCGTACGGTTCCCGCAGGGTGAAGGCGAACCGGTCCGCCTGATGCAGGATCGTTTCGCCACCCAATGCCTCCACGGCACTGGCGTAGAAGTCGAAGTAGCGTGCGGCGACGTCGGCATCGACCAGCGACTGGCTGAGCGGTTTGCCGGTGTCGAGGGTCTCCAGCCTGGCCAGTTCCGAACGGTCGGCGCGGATCGCCGCGGCGATCCTGCGGCACACCCCGGACCGCTCCGCCACCGTGGCGAACCGCCAGGCGGACTCGTACGTGTGCCGCGCGGCGTCCACGGCGTCCGCGACCTCGGCCGCGCCGCAGCGGGCCACTCGCGCGAAAGGGCGGCCGTTCGACGGATCGAGGACGTCGATCCACGCAGCCGCGGGGACCTTCTTTCCCGCGATGACGGCCGTGTAGTCGGTTAAGTCTGCTTCGCTCACGGGGGCCTCAAGCTCCTTGCGTGGGGGACCGCAACACTCGTCGTCAGCCGGTCATCGAACCGCCGAGAATTCTCTTCAGATCACGAGAGGCGACGTCGCGCGGGCAGCACACCAGAAGGCGCTGCTGTTTGAGCGCGCCGTCGACAAGTGCAGGGAGATCCTTGCCCGAATAGCCGAAGGACGCAAGGCCGCCCGGACCGCCGGTGTCCGCCACCAGCTGCTGCAACGTGGCCGGAAGTACATCCGCACCGTGCGCCGTCGATACTCCGCCCAGATCGGCTCCGAGCAACTCGGCCGCGCGCAGGTGTCGTTCGGGCGATGTCGGATAGGTGAATTCGAATGCCGCGGGAGCCGTGGAGACGACCGCGGCGCCGTGCGGCACCATGGCGTGATCGACCGCATATCCCTCCGGCCGGTAGTCGCGCACCAGTCCGGCTATCGGATAGGCGCAGGCGTGCGGAATATGGGTTCCGGCATTCCCGAACCCCATTCCCGCATAGCTCGCCGCCTGGCTCATCCCGATCCGGGCTTCCAGATCGTCGGGGTTGAGCACGGCCCGCCTGAGGTAGCGGCCGACCAGTCGCAGCGCCTGCTCCACCCACACGTCGCTGATCGGATTGGCGCCCACGTACAGCGGCCGGTCCGCGGGCGTCGGGTAGGGCGGACGGCGGTCGTAGGGGCGGGCGGTATACGACTCGCAGGCGTGCGTCAGCACGTCGTACCCCGAGGACGCGGTGACCGCCGGCGGCAGGGTGAGGGTGTTGGCCGGATCGATCAGGGCCAGGGACGGCAGCAGCCGCAGATCGCTGATCCCCGTCTTCACGTTCAGGTCGCAGACGCCCAGGGCGACCATGGCGGTGCACTCGCTCCCGCTGCCGGCCGTGGTGGGAACCGCCACCAGCGGCTTCAGCGGGCCGGGGATCCTGGCTCCGATGCCGATCGGCGCGTTCAGGTAGTCGCGTACCGACCGGCCGGGGTAAGTGAGCAGCAGGTTCAGCATCTTGGCGGTGTCGATCGCGCTGCCGCCGCCGAGGCCGACGAATCCGTCCACCCGGAGGGACGCCAGTTCAAGGGCGGCCTGGGTGACGCTCTCGTCGGTGGGCTCCACCTGGGCGCGGTCGAAGACCGAGACCGCGATCCCCTCCTGCTCGATGAGCTTGGTGACCCGGGCCGGCAGGCCGAGGCCCGCCAGTACCCGGTCGGTCACCAGCAGCACCGAACGGACCCCGGCCCTGCGCAGCTCGTAGCCGATTTCCCGCGTGGCGCCTACACCGAATTTCAGGGGTGGGGCCTGCCAGCCGATGATCCTCTCGTGCTCTGGAGAACTTCCGCCGACCCACGCAACCGGCTCCACCGTCTGCCCTCGCCCTCTTGACCGATCGGCAACATTACGTTGCATATTCATTCCGAATTTGACCAGGTGAGGGCCACACTAGTCCGGCCAATTCACCCTCACCATAGGACTCTCGTCCCATACGGGAAGGGGCGGGGTGTCCGAATTCCCACCCCGCCCCTTCCCGCCCCCCGGCCCCCTCGGGCCCGCTGTCAGGCGGGTTCCACGGTCAGTTGTGCCTCGATCTCCTTGACACGCACCGTGTCCGCGTCAACGGATTCCTGGCTCGGGCCCGCGAGGATGACCCAGCCCAGGCTGGTGAACAGGTCCTCGGTGCAGGGCACCAGCTCACCATTGGCGTACGGCAGGCCCAGGCGCTGGAAGGTGGGCAGCTTCCGGACCGCGTCCAGGGCCTCGGCGTTGCGCAGGATCCCCTCGCGCGGGCTGGACAGCCACACCACGCGCACCGGCTGCACGATCTCGTACCCGGGCGTGAACGTACCGTCGAGGTGGTGGCGGACCGTGCGGTCGATCTGGCAGTCCCCGGTGGCCAGTCGCGCCGAGTACTGCAGACAGCTCCCGGCCAGCCGCGCGGCCGTCTCGATCAGCCGCGGGCCGTCGGCCGTGAGCATGACCTCCGTGTGCGTGCAGCCGGTACGGATGCCGACCGCCTGCGCCACCTGCCGGGTGTACTCGCCCAGCATCACCGCGACCGGGTCCTGCGGGGCCAGGTAGTCGACCGCGTCGTAGATCCCGATCCGGTCGTTCTTCGCCGACTTGCTGTAGCGGCTGACCGAGACCAGCCCGAACTTCCCGTCG
Organism: Streptomyces sp. cmx-11-4; assembly: GCA_049998195.1. GTDB lineage: Bacteria > Actinomycetota > Actinomycetes > Streptomycetales > Streptomycetaceae > Streptomyces. The sequence goes on along the minus strand of JAEBET010000013.1, from coordinate 171,595 downwards.
ACCGAGTACGTGTCGACGATGTACTCCGTCCCCTCGGCGAACTCCTGAACCAGGACGGTGTCGTTGCGGATGTCGAAGCGGTTGACCGAGCCGAGGAGCCGGTCGAAGTACGGCCGCCAGTCCTCCCGCGCGCCGACCTTGTGCACGTCGTCCGTGCCCCCGCTGCGGCGGGGCTTGAGCACCAGCGGCCGGCCCTCGAGGCCGTTGTCCCGGATCCACGCGGCGACCTCTTCGGGGTCGTCGGTGGCGATCTGGCGCAGATGCGGAATGCCGGCGGCCGCGACCGCCTGGCCCATGGGCCATTTGTCACGGCGGGCTTCGGACAGTTCGAAGACGTTGCCCGTGCCCGGCATCAGCCGCTCGATCAGGGCGTCGACCAGCATCACCGCGGATTCGTTGCCCGGGACGATGGCGACCGGGTCATAGCCCTTCACCGTCCGCAGGAGCTCCTCGAAGTCCCCGTCGTGGTGGTGCGTACGGAAGAAGGCGTCCGGATTCCACGTACGCCGGTAGGAGTTGAGCGGGCCGGGCGTGCTGAGCACGGCCACCGGTTCGATGTCTCGCTCCCGGAAGGCGTTCGCATACTCGGCCGCGCCGGAGTAGGGGTCGACGAGAATCGCGTAGCGGGGCATTTCTTTTCCTCCTGAGTAGTGCGTGGGCGCTGCCTGCCTCACTTGGCGACCGTGGCCTCCGCGCCGGTGCCTTGGCCTTCGCCGGACCCCGCGCCGCCGTCCGGCTCCGTACGCGGCGGCTTGCGGTCGGCGGCGCCCGTGGGACGCACACCCAGCCAGGCGGCCCCCACCGCGAGGAGACCGAGGGCCCCGCATCCGAGCCACAGGCCGTCTCCGAACCGGTTCCAGAGCATGACGCCGAGGAACGGGCCCACCGCGGTGCCGAGTCCGTACAGCGAGTTCGACGCGCCCAGGTAGCGGCCGCGCAGCTCGGGCGGTCCGGCCTGCGCCGGATAGGCGAAGAAGAGCGTCGGGTAGCCGATGATCTCGCCGAGCGACCAGACGAGGGTCGCGATCACCAGCGCGGCGATCCCCCAGGGCAGCGCGTACAGGCTCATCCCGATGCCGGTCAGCGCTACACCGGCGATCACCGCGATCCTGGCCGGCCAGCGCTGCACCACCTTGGCGACCAGCAGTTCGCAGGTGATGACGAGCGCGCCGTTCAGCGCGACCATCGCCGCGTAGACGCCGGTGCTCAGGCCCAGGTGCTTGACCGTCAGGGGAAGGGTCGAAACGTACTGGATGTAGATGACGGAGCTCGCGAACATCGCCAGCAGGAACAGCAGGTAGCGGCCGTCCGACAGCACCGCGAGATAGCTCGGCTTGCGGCCTGCCGCCGCCCCGGACCCCGCGGCCCCTGCCGCCTCCTTCTCCCCGGCCGCGCCCGGGCCGCGGGGCAGGGTCACCCCGGCCACGGTCGCGAAGACCAGGATCGCCACGGCCTCGCCCCAGAAGAGGAAGTCCCACGACACCTGGACCAGCGCCGCGCCCAGCAGCGGGGCCGCGGTCGTACCGAGGTTGATCGCCAGCCGGACCATGGCGAAGATCATGACCTGGCGTTCGGCGGGGATCAGCTGGCTGATCATGCTCGTAGAGGCGGGGCGGTACGCCTGGCTCAGGGCTCCGCCGACTCCGATGACCACCAGGATCGCCGCATAGCTGTCCAGGTAGAGGACCGCGGGGAACAGCAGCGCCGAGCCCACCAGCGTCGACATGATGGTCAGCCGCGGACCGACCCGGTCGGACATCCAGCCGCCGGTGAGCACCCCCAGCACGGTCCCCGCGCCGTAGACGCCGAGTGCGATGCCGGCCTGGGTGACGGAGAACCCGCGCTGCGTCATGTACAGCACCATGAAGACCTGGATGAAACCGCCGAGTCTGTTCACCGCGGTGCCGACGAGCAGGGACTTCACTGCCGTCGGTGACTCCCGCCAGACCGTCTTGACCCCGACGTGTGCGGGCTGTGGCTCCGTCTCGTTCACTGCAGAGGGGGAATCGCTGCTTGCCATGGGATTACTCTGCAAGGGTGCAGGCCAGGGCGACAGTGGCCAGACTGACGTCCATCCACGATTTCCTGCCACACACCGTCATCCGGCGTCCCCCGGCTTCGCGTCCGCGAGTCCGGCGAGCGCCTGGCCGAAGACCTCGCGGGCCCGCCGGCCGATCTGCTCGCGCCACGTCGCGTCGTCCGCCGGGCAGAACGCCGCGCGGATCAGCTGCTTGAGGTCGGAGCGGACCGCCTCGGCCGGCGCGTGGTGCCGGTGCAGCCAGGCGTCCGCGCACAGCGCGAGCAGCACCTCGGGGCCGGGCTGGGTGCCGAACTCCAGCGTGATGGCCGTGAGCCGGGCGGCGGGCCCCAGGCCGTCGGCCACCGCGGTCGCGGTATTGCCCACGATGGGCGTGGACGAGGAGGTGCCCAGCTCCGAGGCGGTGAGTGCGTCCCCGTACCAGCGCCGGGCCCGCTCGTGGGCGTCGGCGTCGCGGCCGCCGCGGAAGATGGGTTCGCCGACACCGCGCTCGCCGAGCCCCGTGTGCAGGTCGATGTAGGCGACGTGCGCGGCGCCGGCGATCTGCTCGGCCACCACCGTCCGGAACACCCGCTGGGACCAGGCGGGCCGCACACCGCCGTAGAACAGGCCGTCGGCGTGCCGGTACTGGCCCCGGGTGACGGCCTCCTGAAGGGTCTGCGGGCCGAGCCGGTCGCGGAGCGCGTTCAGGCCCGCCACCAGCTCGCGCGGGGCGAAGGCGGGGGAGTGCGGCGGCACCAGAGCCGCGTGGACGGCGTCGTACGCGTCGTTGTGCGGCGGGGCGGCGTGGTCGACGAAGTTCCGGTTGAGGTCGACATTGTCCTCGTTGACCCGCCGCAGGTACGCGAAGCCGTACGGATTGAGGGCGTGCACGAGCAGCACGCCCGTCCCCGGCCCGGCCTCCCTCGCCATCCCCTCCCGCAGCAGGATCCCGGTCTGGCACGCCGATCCGCAGAACCCCTCGATGCCGTGCGTCCCGGAGACCGTCACCAGCAGCTTCCGCGGACCGGGCGGTCCCACGTAGGCGGTGTCGACGCAGAGCTCACCGCCGTCGGGCCCCCGGTGCCCCGGCAGCGCGAACGTCCTCAGCCGGGCGCCCGCCGCTTCGGCGGCGCGCAGGAAGTCGGCGCGGGCCTGCGCGTAGTCGGAGGGAAAGGCGACGTCTGCCATGGCTGTCTCGCGCTCCTTGAGATCCGAGTTCCGAATTCCGTGTTCCGGGTCCGGTACGGGCCTCAGCCGCGCCCGGAGGGCAGCGGCACACCCAGGGCCGCGAGGATCGAGTGCGCCCCGTCCTGGGTGGGGACGTGCAGCATGCACAGCACCCGGTCCCCGGGCGCCGCGTGCCGCTCGAAGTACGCGTTCGCCTCGGGAACGTAGCTGGTGGGCCGCTCCCGGTAGAGGTCGCGCGGACGGCCGATGCCCGGGAAGACGCCCAGGGTGGCGTCGAAGGCGGCGCCGGGCGCGAGCGCCGCGGCCACCTCGGCGGCCAGCGCCTCCAGGCTGTCGTCCTCGCCCGCCAGATCCGGGTACATGCCGATGTCCGGATGCCCGCTGAACGCCGACATCGCACAGTGCACCACCGGGTTGTACGTCTTGAGCGCGATCACCTCGGGGAACGGGCGGCCGTCGGCCAGCAGCCGGGCGAAGTGGACGGACCAGCTCTCACCGAAGACCGGACCGTTGCGGTACTTGTCGCCCACGAACTGGATCATGACGTGCAGGCAGGAGCGCCCCGACGGGATCTCCGCCCAGTGCGACGTGAGCAGCGAGACCACGCGGTCGCGCTCCCGGTCCACCCCGACGACGACGTAGTCGGCCGCGGTCAGCATGTCGCGGCGGAGCGTGAACAGCTGGCGGGCCTGCAGGCCGGGCATGGTCTCCACCAGGCCGTCCACGATCCACTTCTCGGTCTCGGTCGGCAGCTCCCGGCCGGGCGGCAGGGCCATCACCTCGACTCCCTGCCGCCCGTTCGGCCGTGCGGCCCGGTCGTTGTCCGGCACGGACGACCCCGCTTAGACGTCGGCCGAGGTGGGCAGCGGGATCTGGGCCCCGGTGCGGCCGAGCACGGTGAGCTGGTGCAGCTCGACGAAGTAGAGCTTCCACAGCCAGTAGACGTGGTTGAGGTGCTCGACGACCTTCTGCTCGTCCGCGTCCGAAGTGACCAGGGTGCTCATCACCCGCCACACGAAGTCGTCGTGGTCGTCGTCGAGGTCGGTGTTGACGTGGGCGCGCGCGCCCTTCACGTTCTCCTGGCCGAGGACGCTCTCCAGGTTGTCCAGCCACTCGGGCTGGGTGCGCGTGGTCACGTACTCCACGAAGTACACGCTGGTGATCAGCGCGAGCGGGCTGTCCTCGAACTCCATGCCGTACTGGAGGTAGCCGGTGAGCAGCTTCGTGGAGAGCATCGGCTCGGTGGAGTAGATCTGGTCCTTGGTGACGCCGACCTTGGCGAGGTCCGCCGCGAACAGCCGGTCGTGCAGCATCTCGTCGTCGGTGTAGTGCGCCCAGGCCTTGGCCTGCACCGGGTCGACCTTGGTGAAGTACTTGATGGCCAGCGCGTCGATCGTGCGCTTGCGGCGCAGCCGCAGGATGGTCTCGATGTTGTGGCGCTTGTAGTAGTCCAGGTTGAGTTCGGCGGCGCTCTTCTGGTGCTGGGCGAACGGGACCGTCTCGTAGAAGTCCTTGATGAAGGTGTCGAGGATCGCGTCGACCCGCTTGCGCAGTTCCGGGTTGATGGTCATGGGCTTGCTTCCCTCCTGTGGGGTCAGTGGCAGCCGCAGCTCGCGCTGGAGACGCGCTGCATCCGGCCGCGGCGCACCGCCTTGCGGGCGCCGAGGACGGCGGTTCCGTCCGATGTCAGCAGCGAACTGCGGGGGCAGAGGAAGGCCAGGGCGAAGCGCGTGGCCGGAGTGATGCCCAGCCCCAGGTTGACCACGCCGCCGGTGGCGCCGTACACCTCGTTGGGTCCGCAGTTCGCCGGAATGACCTCTGTGGTGGTGTTGATCCCGAAGCCGAGTTCCCAGATGACGCGGTAACGCGGATCGTCGGTGAGGAGCTTGTCCAGCTCCGCGGCGGCCGGCGCGGCCCCCGAAGTCTGCGGCGTGACCCCCTCGATGGCGCCGGCGGTGACGTGGAGCGTCACGGCGTGCGAGACGAGGGGGGAGAGCGCCTCGAACAGCCGCTGCTGCTCGGCGCCGTCGGCGGGGTCCGCGTGCCGGTGCACGATCGGCCACCCGCGCAGCGTCAGGTCCCCGTGGAGACCGAGCAGCCGGGCTTCCGGCTCGAAGGTGGTGATCTCCGCGGCGGTGACGCTCAGCTTGCCGGAGGGGAAGATCTGCTGATCGCCCGGCTCCAGGACGCCCGCCTGCTGGTTCCAGACGCAGTCGCCCACCGTGTGGTCGAACTCGGCTTCCGTGCCGGAGGCGTCGTCCACGATCGTCAGCCGGTCGCTGTCCCCGACGAGATCGAAGAACTCCTCCGCGGTGGCCGCCTGCTGGGCGATGTCGGTCTTCGCCGCGCTGCGCAGGAAGTAGCGGACGTACTCGTCGGTGAGCGGGGTGGAGCCGGCGGGCAGCACGGCCAGCTTGCGCGCGCCCAGCTCCTGCGGCGTCGGCGAGTCGAGGAAACGGCCGGGGCAGACGGCCAGGACGTGCGCGTCCGGCGGAACGCTCCGCTCGATCAGTGTGCCCAGGCGCGTACCGCGCGGCAGTGTCAGGTGGACCACGCGGGAATACCCGTCACCGGGCAGCAACGAGAGGGGCTCGCCGCCGTCCTCACTCGTGATCAGACAGAATGTCTCGGCCGGCTCGCCGAACTGACCGAAGTCATGGGTGGTGAGATCCAGCGGTGACACGGGCGAACTCCCAACGGTGAGACGACGAGAACCCCGTGGCGGGGCATTCACATGCCCCGCCACGGGTCGGTACTCAGCCCAGGAGCGTGCCCAGGTAGTTACGGTTCTTCTGCACCTTGATCTTCTTCATGACAGTCACCTCCTGTTTAAATGGATTCTTTTTCATTCACCCCGAACGGTCCGAAGATCGATAGCCGCTAGTCCGCGGTGACGACCCTCTCCACCGTGGGGTGGTCCGGGTGGCCGATCAGCGCCAGTCCATTGCTCGTGAGGACGCGCGTGTCGGGCGAAATGATGTCCAGGTGGTACTGGGTGTACGGAGTGAGCCCGAGGCCGTAGTGGAGACAGCCTTCCGTGCCGCCGTACACCTCGTTCATGGCGTGATTGCCGGGCAGGATGTCGAGCGACGTGTTCAGCGCGTGGCCGATCTCCCACACGATCCGGTAGCGGGAGTCCACCGCGAACATCTGCTCCAGCATCGCCACGGCAGGCGCTGCTCCCGGATCCAGCGCCTCCAGGCGCGTGATCCTGCCGTCCTCGACCTTGGCCTTGATGGCGTTGTCGCGCATCGCCCAGAGCTGGGAGTGGATGCGGGCCTGGTCGGTCCGGGAGAAGGACGGGGTGCCGTTGTGCAGGATCGGGTAGCCGCGCAGCGTGATCTCGCCCTCCAGCGGCAGTTTCAGGGCCTCGTCGAACTCCCTGATCTCCACCGGCAGCACGCTGATCTCGCCGGACGGCACGATCTGCTGGTCGCCCCACTCGAGCGGACCGGCCTGCTGGTTCCACACCAGGCCGTCGCGGAGGTGGTCGAGTACCGCCCGGGTGCCGTGCACGGGGTCGGCGTACACCAGGTGGTCGGCCTCTTCGGCGAGCTCGAAGAACGTGTCGCAGAACGCCGCCTGGTCGGCCGACGAGGTCCGCTCCATGACCCCGAGGAAGTGCCGGATCTCCTCGAGGGTGGTGGGCGTCGAGTTGCACGCCATGCCCATGATCTTCCGCTGCCCCACCAGATCGGGGTCCGGGGACGCGAAGAACCGGTGGGGTGAGACCACCAGAATGTGGGCCGGTTCCGGGATCCGCTTTTCGAGGATGTCCTCGAAACGGTCACCCGTGCCCATCGGGATCGTGAGGTAGCTCTTGTACGCGGCGGATTCGACGATCTCGAACTGATCGACCAATTCGGGGTTCGTGACCAGGCAGAAAGTGCTTCCCGTGGCCTCACCGAACTGGCTGAAGCGTCCGGGATCTATGGAAATCCGAGTCATGATCACTCCCTCATTGCCTGTGCCGCTCGCCCTCGCCGTGGTCACTACTTTGGCCGCCGGGGGCCACCGCTCGCTATAGGACCAATGTCCCGGGGGGTGCTCCGCACCCGGTCAGGGCGTTATGGAGCCGTGCGGGCGGGGTTTTATCCGACGTTTAGGGGCCTGTCAAGTCCCGACTTTCCGGAACATGACCCGGGTGTCCCCGCCGGGGCTTACTTGTGGTGCGGGCCTCACCGGGAAACGAAAAGAGGCAACAAACCACCGCACCGCCCCAATCCCGGGGCACCTTGATTCATCACTTTGAATAGCTTGGGAGAAAATCATGAACCGCAAGATTCGTATCGCCACGCTGGTCGCTTCCGCTGCTGTGATCGGTGGAGGGATCGTCCTCCCCGCCTCTACGGCGATGGCGGCTCCGATGCCCCATCACGTCGTCTCCCTCGTGGAGGACGGTGGGGCCGGAGGCAAGGGCGGCAAGGGCGGGGGCGGCGGCTTCGTCGGAGGCGGCGGTGGTTCCGGCGGCGCCGGCGGCGGCAGCGCCAACGGCACCGGCGGTGTGGGCGGCGACGGCGGCGAGGGCGGCGACGGGCTCTTCGTCGGCGGTGGCGGCGGCGGTGGCGGCGGCGGTGGCGAAGGCCGCATCGGTGGCGCCGGCGGCGACGGCGGCGAGGGCGGCTTCGGAATCTTCGAAGCCGGCGAAGGCGGCCAGGGCGGCGGTGGCGGCGACGGCCGGCTGATCGGTGGCGTCGGCGGCGACGGCGGTGACGGCGGCTTCAGCATCTTCAAGGGCGGCAAGGGCGGGGACGCCGGCGACGGCGGCTTCGGCGGCCTGATCGGTGGCCTCGGCGGCGACGCCGGGAACGGCGGCGGCGCCCTGTTCTAACCGACACACCCGGCCCTACGGGGGAGGCCTTCGGGCCTCCCCCCCATCCCCCCAGCCCCACCACCCCCCTTCTTGATCACACCCACGGAGAACCCCATGTTCACGAATTCCTGGCAGCGTCCGCTCATCCTGGTCGCGACCTCGGTCGCTCTGGTCACCGGTACGGCAGTCGCCGCGCAGGCGTCGGTGCACCACACCCCGGCGGGCGCCACCTCGGCTGTCGTGGCCGACCTGCCCACCTGCATCGGGGGCGGAAAGGGCGGAGAAGGTGGAAAGGGCGGCGAGGGGGGCAAGGGCGGCCAGCCCGGTCAGCCGGGTGAGCCCGGCAAGCCCGGCGGGGTGGGTTGCGTCCTCGAATTCGACGACCTGCCCGACAAGAAGAAGTCGGATCTGACGGTGGTGGACAAGGTGCGGATCGTGCTGACTCTGCTGGCCGACGACACGGACGAGACGAAGGAGAAGATCTCCAAGAAGTACGACATCTCGAAGGAGCAGCTCGACACCTGGAAGCGGCAGTACGTCGACGGCGACTGGTTCGCCCTGATGGGGAGCAGCCTCGCCACCACGTGAGGCAGGGGGACGACGGGCCGGCGGACGAAGCGCCGGCCCGTTCCTCGAAACCGATTTCCAGACAAGGGAGAATCTCATGCGTATGCGACGTTCTTGGAAGTTCCGTCTCGGTCTCGTCGTCTCGACGACTCTGCTCGGCGCCGGTGCCATGACGCCCGCCGCCATGGCGGCCCCGGCACCGTCGGTCCAGACCGTAGAGGCCCTCGGCGGCCAGCAGTACGGATCCGCGAACGGCGGGGACAGTCGGTCCGGCGGGAGCCGCTTCGGCAGCGGCTCGTTCGGCGACGTCCAAGTGGGCAACGGCAGCGTACGCGTCGGTGACAAGGTGTGCGCGGGCAAATGCAACGGATCGGTGAACGGCACCAACGGCAACGGCACCGCCGGCGGGGTCTGTGCCGGGCTGTGCAACGGCAGCGGCAACGGCGGCACCGGAGCCACCGGCCCGACGGGGGGCACCGGCCAGAACGGCGGCAGGGGCGGAGTCTGCGTCGGCGTGTGCAACGGCAGCGTCAACGGAGGCAACGGCGGCAACGGCGGGGCCGCGCGTCCCGGCGGCGACGGCGGTACGGGTGGCCTCGGCGGCGACGGCGGAATCTGCGTCGGCGTCGGCTGCCAGACCAGCGGCCAGGGCGGCCGCGGCGGAGCCGGCGGAGCCGGCTGACCCCCTGACAGGAGGAATGTGCGTCACCCGTCGCCCGTCACCCGCTCCGGCGGGTGGCGGGCACGTGCGTGGACCACTCGATAGACTTCTCAGTACGGCTGGTCACGGACGATCGAGGACGGGGTCGGCATGACGGCACCGAACCTGAGCAGCTACACGGGCCGGCCCTCCGCCCTGATCGGGAAGCAGATCGCGGGCTACCGGGTCGAGCGCATGCTCGGCCGCGGCGGCATGGCCGTCGTCTACTGCGCCAAGGACCTGCGCCTGGACCGTACGGTCGCCCTCAAACTGATCGCCCCGGAGCGGGCCCGCGACGAGACCTTCCGCCGCCGCTTCACCCACGAATCGCGGGTGGCCGCGTCCATCGACCACCCGCACATCGTGCCCATCTTCGAAGCCGGTGAGACCCACGGCGTCCTGTACATCGCCATGCGCTACGTCTCCGGCCTGGACCTGCGCCTCCTGCTGGACCGGGAGGGCCCGCTCCCCGTCGCGACCGCGCTGCGCATCGCGGCCCAGGTGGCCTCCGCCCTCGACGCGGCCCACGAACACGATCTGGTGCACCGTGACGTCAAGCCGGGCAACATCCTGGTGGCCGCGGGAACCGACAGCGACCACCCCGAACACATCTACCTCACGGATTTCGGACTGACGAAGAAGTCGCTCTCGCTCACCGGGTTCACCCACACGGGAGAGTTCGTCGGCACGCTCGACTACATGGCGCCGGAGCAGATCTCCGGCCGGCCGGTGGACGGCAGGTGCGATCTCTACAGCCTGGCGTGCGTCGTCTACGAAACCCTCGCCGGCGGGCCGCCCTTCGAGCGCGACGACGCCGCGGCCCTGCTGTGGGCGCACCAATACGACCAGCCCCCTCTCCTGACGGAACGGAGGCCGGAGGTCGCACCCGCCGCCGACGAGGTCATGGCGAAGGCCCTGGCGAAGGTGCCCGAGGACCGCTACGGGTCCTGCCTGGAGTTCGTGGCCGCCCTGCGGGCCGCCACCGGGATCGGAGGCGGACACCGCGGCGGCCCGTCGCCCGCGCCGGATTCCCGCTCTCCCGGGATCTCGGAGAGCGCCGTGCCCCTGCCGGAGCCTCCGGCCTGGGCCGGGCCGGTCTTCCGCAGCCCGCTGTGAGGGCCGTGGACCACGCGGTCCGCCGACCGTCCCAGGCGCGTCACAGGGAACGCGGCACGCCGCACGCCTAGTACCCGACGAGGGTCTGCTCGGCCCAGATGGTCTTGCCGATGGGCGCGTGCCGGGTGCCCCAGCGGTGGGCGAGCTGGGCGACCAGCAGCAGGCCCCGCCCGCCCTCGTCGAAGGTCCGGGCACGCCGCAGGTGCGGGGCGGTGTTGCTCGAGTCGGACACCTCGCAGATCAAGGTGTTGTTCTCGTGGATCAGCCGCAGCTGGATGGGCGGCTGGCCGTAGCGGATGGCATTGGTGACCAGTTCGCTGACCACGAGCTCCGCCACGAAGGCGGCCTCGTCCAGGCCCCAGGCCGTCAGCTGCTCGGTGGTGTACCGGCGGGCGCCGGCGACGACGGAGGGATCGGAGGGCAGGTCCCAGACGACCACCTTGTCGGCGTGCAGGGCCCGGGTACGGGCCACGAGCAGGGCGACGTCGTCCTCGGGAGGGTGGGTCAGCATCGCCGTCAGCACGCGGTCGCAGACCGTGTCCAGGGTGGACGCGGGACGGGCGAGGGCCGCGAACATATCGTCCAGGGCCTCGTCGATGTCGTGGTCCCGGGCCTGCAGCAGACCGTCGGTGTACAGGGCGATGACGCTGCCCTCGGGAAGCTCGACCTCGACGGGCTCGAAGGGCAGGCCGCCCAGGCCCAGCGGCGGGCCGGCCGGGACGTCGAGGAGGTACACGGAGCCGTCGGGAGAGACCACCACGGGCGGCGGGTGGCCGGCGCGGGCGACGGTGCAGTGCCGGGTGACCGGGTCGTACACCACGTACAGGCAGGTGGTGCCGATGCCCCCGGCGGCCTCCCCGGCCGCATCCCGGTCGGCCTCGTCGGCGGCCAGGTGGATGATCAGGTCGTCCAGGTGGGTGAGCAGCTCGTCGGGCGGCAGGTCGACGTCGGCCAGCGTACGTACCGCCGTGCGCAGCCGGCCCATGGTGGCGGCGGCCCGCATGCCGTGGCCGACGACATCGCCCACGACCAGCGCCACCCGGGCGCCGGACAGCGGGATCACGTCGAACCAGTCGCCGCCCACGCCCGCGTCGGTACCGGCGGGCAGGTAGCGGGAGGCGGTCTCGAGCGCCGCGTGCGCGGGCAGCGTCTGCGGGAGCAGGCTGCGCTGCAGGGTCATGGTGCTGGTGTGCTCCCGGGTGAACCGGCGCGCCTTGTACATGCTGACGGCGGCCCTGCCCGCGAGCTCCTGGGCCAGCCACAGGTCCTCCGGCTGGAAGGGCTCCTGGCGCTGGTGCCGGCCGAAGAGGGCGAGGCCCAGCGTGGCGCCGCCGGCCCGCAGCGGCACCACCATCATCGAGTGCGTCCCGTACCCGCCGATCCAGGCGGCCCCGGGATCATCGGCCATCCACCGGGCGACCGCCGCGTCGGCCGTCGCGTACACGGCGCCGCGGCCCGAGGCCAGGCACTCCACCGGGGGCGACAGCGGCGGATAGACGGTCGTCCCGCCGGCGGCGACCTGCGACTCCGGACTTCCCTCGAGGACCGACCGCGCGGCCGCACGGGACACCGTGACCGGCCCCGCCACCGGGCCGGTGGCGGGCTCCTCGCCGCGCGCGGAAGGCTCCAGAAGGTCGACGACCGCGAAGTCCGCGAACCGGGGGACGGCGGCCTCGGCCAGCTCCTGCGCGGTGCGGGAGCTGTCCATGGTGGTCCCGATGCGGGCGCCGCCGTCGTCCGGCAGGAGCATCAGCTGCCGGTCACTCTCGATTCCGGTCCTGTCGTGCGCGGCCAGGAACACCCCGTGCACCCGGCCGTCCCGGTTCCGCAAAGGCGCCAGCGAGGTCGCCCAGCCGTGCTCCGTACTCGCCCCCGCGGGACGGATGAAGGCCTGCACGTGCTGCGGCTCACCGGTCTCCAGCACCAGGCGCATCCTGCGCTCGGTCTCGTCGCTCACCGGATCCGGCGCGATGTCCGGCAGGCGCAGCCCGCGCATCTCGTCCTCGCTGAGGGACAGCGTGCGCTCCATGCCCGCGTTCGCCCGCACCAGCCGCAGATCCGTGTCGAAGACCGCCAGGAAGCACGGGGACTGGGTGAACACCGATTCCTCGAGCCGTCCGCCCCAGGACGTACGGGGCTCGCCCGGCACCGCGGACACCACGAACCACTTGGCCGTCCCGCCGGTGGACGTCCAGCGGTGCGCGAGCAGCCCCACCTCCAGCCGCCGGCCGTCCCGGTGCCGCAGCCCCACCGTCCCGTTCCACCGCTCCTGCCCGGGCGGCATCCGCCACGCCGTGTCACCGGTGCCGTCGGCGAGCAGGCGGGCGGCGGGCAGACCCACCATCTCGGAGGCCGCGTAGCCGAGCAGCCGAGAGGCCTCCTCGCTCCACTCGGTCACGACGCCCTGCTCGCTGAGGGTGGCCGTGGCGGTGTATGCCGGCTCTTGGGAGGCGTCGGTCATCTCACCCTCGCTATTCCTGCCGCTGATCCACGGCAACCTGCACGGCCAGGGGCTCCACTGACAAGCATGATCCGGCCGGGCAAGGAGCACCAACGCAGTGGCGTCACGGCCGCGTGGCCCCGTGCGCGAGGACGAGGGCGAGGACCGCGTCGCCCGCCTGCCACACCATCGCGCGGCGCCGTCCGCCGAGTACGGGCGGCCGCAGGCCCAGGATCGCGACGCGGCGCGGAGCGGCGCCGAAGATGCCGCTCCGGTCGGCCTTGACCGCGGCTTCCTTCAGCGCCCAGGCGCCGGCCAGGGCATCGGGCCGGTCCGTACCGGTCAGCGAGAGTTCCAAGGGAGACAGGGCGTGGTCCGCGACCCGGCGTACCGCGTCGGCCGAGGCGGTCTCGCACAGGTCCACTCCGACCGGTTCCGGCGCGAGGGCCGCGGCGACGTGGCGGGCGGTGTGGCTGATGGAGACGTGCGCGCCGGCCACCGGGCTGCCGCCGACGGCGACGTACGGGCTGCCGTCGGCACGGGGGAGGATCTCCACGTCGTCCGCCGACACGGCGAGGAGTTCGCCGACCAGGCGTTTGGCGAGCAGCCGGCCGGCCACCCACTCGGCCCGCCGCCGGGCCGGCAGGGCGTCGGCCACGCGCCGTTCGGCGGGCGACAGCGGCGGCACCTGGTGGAGGTCGCCGCGCCGGGCCACGGTGAGGAGGGCTCCGCCCCAGCGGTGGAGGTGTCCCGGCGCGATCGGCTGGAAGACGCTGTGCACGGTGTTCATGACGGCGGGGGTCAGGCGGCGGCGGGGACGGGGTCCAGGCGCCGCAGCTCGCGCTCCAGCGCGGTCACGGTCTGCCGGATCTGGTCGGGCGTGTGGTCGCAGGTGATGAAGAAGCGCAGCCGGGCCATCTCCTCGGGCACGGCCGGGTAGAGGATCGGATTGACGCTGATGCCCTGCTCGAACAGGGCCTCGGCGAGGCGCAGCGTCTTCAGCGAGTCCCCGACGATGCACGGGACGATCGCCGTGTCGTTGCTGTCCCCGGTGTCGATGCCCGCGTCGCGCGCGAGCCGGACGAACAGCCCGGCGTTCCGCGCCAGACGCGTGACGCGCTCCGGCTCGGCGCGCAGTACGCGCAGGGCCGTCAGGGAGGCCGCGGTGTCGGCCGGGGTCATGCCGGCGCTGAAGACGAAGCCGGGAACGGTGTAGCGCAGGTACTCGACGACCGAGCGGCTGCCGGCCACGTAGCCACCGCAGCTCGCCATCGCCTTGGACAGCGTGCCCGACCACAGTTCCACCGCTGAGCTGTCGATGCCGAAGTACTCGCCGATGCCGCGCCCCGTCGCACCGATCGTTCCGATGCTGTGCGCCTCGTCGATCATCAGCAGCGCGCCGTGCCGGTCCTTGACCTCGACGAGGGCGGGCAGGTCGGCGATGTCGCCGTCCATGCTGTACACGCCCTCGATCACGACGAGCACCCGCCGGTACTGGTGGCGGACCTGCGTGAGGATGGCGTCGAGGGCAGCCGCGTCGTTGTGGGGGAACGGCCTGCGGGTCGCGCCGGAGAGCTTGCAGCCCTGCAGGATGCTGTCGTGGGCCAGGGAATCGTGGACGACCAGGTCCCCGGGCCCGACGAGGTGCCCGATCACGGTCACGTTGGTGGCGTGCCCGTTGGCCAGGGTGATCGCGGCTTCGCAACCGAGCAGGCCGGCGAGTTCCGCGTCGAGTTCCAGGTGGAGCGGACGGCTGCCGGACAGCAGCCGACTGGCGGACACCGACGTGCCGTAGCGCTCGATCGCCTCCTTGGCCGCCTCGTTCACCTCGGGGTGCGTGGCCATGCCCAGGTAGTTGTAGCTGGAGAACGAGAGGAGCTCCCGGCCGTCGATGACGGTCGTGTCCGTCATGCCGCCCTCGTGGACGAGGAAGTACGGGTTCGGCAGCCCCGCTCCGGTGAGCGAGGCGATGCGCTCGCCGTGGGCGGTGACCTCAGGGAAGCACTCGATCCGCGTGTGCTCCTCGGGCAGCGGAGCGGCGGCGGAGGGGACCGGCTCGCACACCTCCGGGGCGTCGGCCGGCTCGCTTGCCTCCTCCGGGGCTTCGCCGGTGCGGACGGCGCGCTGCGCGGGGACGGCTGCCGGTGCGGTGTCCGGGGAGACGCCCGCGATCATCGCGGCGATCCGGCCGGCCGTCGGCCGGTCGGCGGTCGTGTCGTCGAACGTCCACGACGGCCACTGCCGCCCCAGCGAGGTGAACAGGTCGGTCAGCATCAGCGAGTCGAAACCGAGCTCGTCGATGAGGAGCTGGTCCTCCCGCAGATTGTTCACCGGGAAGGCGCTGATCCGGGCCACGTGTTCGAGCACCGCGGCGGTGACCTCGCCTATGTCCCCGGCGGGGGCGACAAGGGTCAGGGGGGCGGGCGGGGCGACGGGGGTGGCCGGCGCGACTGGGGTGGCCGGCGCGACTGGGGCAAGGGGAGCCAGGGAGGCCACGGGAGGCACGGAGGCCATGGGAGCCACGGGGGCCACGGGAGCCACGGGGACCGGGGCGACTGGGGTCGGGGCGGTCGGGGCGGCCGGGGCGGCCGGGGCGGCCGGGGTGGCGGCGGGGGCCGGGAGCGCCTCGGTGAGGCGCGTCAGCAGCGTCACCTGCTGCCGGGCCAGTTCGAGCAGTTCGCTCACCGGAAGGTTCGCGGGGTGGTTCATCGGGGTCTCCTCAGAGGGTGCGGGCCGGCGCGGGGTCGAGCCGGCGGGGGTGTCCTGCTGCGCGGGGCGCCGGGCGGACACCCAGTAGGACTGGGTGTCGAGCCGCGCCACCGGCAGGTCCAGCTGCCGGCGGTCTTCCCGGGGAACCAGGGCGCGCGGGTCGACCGGGGCGCCCAGGACCGCGAGCCGGGCAAGGGCCAGCACCAGGTCGCGTCCGTTGTCCGGAGCCACGCCCGCGGCGGGGACGACGTGGACGTCGCCGTGGCCCGCGAGGTCACGGCGGACCGAGGTGAGGAGCGAGCTGCCGCCGCTCACCTGGACGAAGACGCGCGCCCCCTGGTCGTAGGCGGTGCCGACGGCGTCGCTGAAGCGGACCGGCGCGGACGCGTGCCGGACCCACAGCTCGCGCAGCCGGTCGGGGTCGGTGCAGAGCGCCGCGTCCACCGACGACACGAACGGCAGGACGGGGCTGCTGATCCGGCGGTCGGCGAGGCCCGCGCGCATCGTCTCGTCGGCGCAGGCCAGCAGCGGCGAGTGGAAGGGGTGGGACACGTCGAGCGCCGCGGTGACGATCCCCGCGTCGGCGCAGGCCTGCCGCATGGCGGCCAGCCCGCGCGGCATGCCGCTGACCACGACCTGCCGCTGCTGGTTGAAGCAGGCGAGCCACACGTCGTCGATGCCGTGCAGGAGCCGGCGGCAGGTCTCCTCGTCGCTCTGTACGGCGAGCATTCCGCCCCCGAGGCCGGTCCCGGCCTCCCGGAGGGCCGCCCCCCGGTGCACCAGGAGCCGGACGGTGTCCTCGTCGGTGAGCGCGCCGGCCGCCGCGGCCGCCGCGAACTCGCCGACGCTGTGGCCGAGTACGAGGTCGGGAGCGATGCCGCAGTCCGCGAGGAGGCGGGTGGCCGCGATCTGGACGGTGCCGAGCAGCGGCTGGCACACCTCGGTGGCGGCGAGCCGCCGCCTGAGCTCCTCGGGGTCGCCGTCGCCGGCCGCCGCCCCGCCGTACAGCAGCTCGGTGAGGTCGAAGCCGCTGTCGCGCCGGGCCACGGCGCTGAGGGCGTCGACGGCCGACCGGAAGCCCGTGAACCGCTCGTACAGGTCCCGCATCATGCCCGGCCGCTGACTGCCCTGGCCGGGGAAGAGGAAGGCGATGCGGCGCTGGTCGGCCGGCAGCGGAGCATCGGCGGCGAATGCGCCCTCGCCGAGGTCGCCCCCGGTGCCGTCGCCCAGGCCGCCGCCTGCTCCGTCGGCGAGCTGCCGGCGCGCGTACCGCAGCCGCTCGGTGAACTCCTCCGTGTCGCCGGCCACGATCGCGAGCCGGGCCGTCAGCGGCCGGCGCCCGCCCAGGGTGTGCGCCACCGCCGCGAGCGGAGCGCGGGGGGCGCGGTCCATGGTGTCGAGCACCTCGCCGATGTGCCGGTCCAGCAGCTCACGGCTGCCGGCCGACAGCAGGACGAGCTGAGGTGCGGCGGCTTCGGTGCGTACCGAGAGGCGGCGCAGGGCCGGGGCCGGCTGCTCCTCCAGCACCACGTGCACGTTCGTGCCGCCGAATCCGAACGAGCTGACGGCGGCGCGCCGCGGGGCGCCCGCGCCCGGCCAGGGCCGCGCGCTGTCGGCGATGCGCAGGCCCGCGGCGGAGATGCCCAGGTCCGGGTGAGGGGTGGTCTGCGGCTGCGGCACGATCGTGCCGTGGTGCACGACCAGGGCCGTCTTGATCAGTCCGGCGATGCCCGCCGCGGACAGCGAGTGCCCGATGAGGGCCTTGCCGGAGGCGAGGTAGGACAGGGCGGGGTCGTCGTCTGGGCACTCGGTGCGCAGCCGCCGCAGCGCCTCGACCTCGGCCCGGTCGCCGACCGCGGTCCCGGTGCCGTGGGCCTCGATGAAGCCCACGGCGGAGGGGGAGACCTCCGCGTCGTCATAGGCCCGGCGCATGGCGCGCAGCTGGCCTTCGGGGGTGGGCACCAGCGGCCCGGGAGAGGCGCCGTCGTTGGCCGAGCCGATGCCCTTGATCACCGCGTAGACCCGGTCGCCGTCGGCGAGCGCGTCGGCCAGCGGCCGGATGACGACGGCGCCGGCGCCTTCGCCGAGGACGAACCCGTCGGCCCCCTCGTCGAACGGGCGGCACACCCCCGTGGCGGACAGGGCGCGGAGCCTGGAGAAGCCGACCAGGCTGTCGGGGGTGAGGTTGAGGTACACGCCGCCGACGACCGCGATCCGGCAGGTGCCCTGGCGCACCTGGGCCACCGCCTGGTCCAGGGCGACCAGCGAGCCGGAGCAGGCGGCGTCGACCGCGAAGCTGGGGCCGCCGAGGTCGAACTGCCGGCTGATGGTGCCGGACGCCATGTTGAGCAGGCTGCCCGGCAGCGTGAAGCTCTGGATCGCGCCGAGCCGGCCCACCTGCTCCCTCACGGCGTCGAGGCCGCCGCGGTCGTCCGCGGCGAGGGACTCCTGCGCCAGGCTGATGGCTCGGATCGGAGCCGCCATCAGGTCCTTGTAGTCGGACACCGACAGTCCGAGGAACACCCCGGTGTTCTCCCGGTCGAAGTCCCCGCGGCCCATCCCGGCGTCGTCGAGGGCCTCGCGGGCCACGTCGAGCATCAGCCGGTGCTGCGGGTCCATGGCCCGGGCGCGCGCGGGCGGCACCCCGTAGTGCAGGGCGTCGAAGCGGTCCACGTCCTCAAGGAAGGCGACCTGGTCGGTGTAGGCGGCATTGGGGGCCGACCGGTTGCCGGGCTCGTGGAAGGTCTCGTGGTTCCAGCGCTCCTTCGGCACGGCGGAGAACTGCCGCTCCCCGCTCAGCAGGAGCTCCCAGTAGGCGTGGACGTCCGGGGCGCCGGGGAAGCGGCAGCCGAGTCCGGTGATGGCGATGTCAGACATGACGGGTCCTTCTTGTCGGGTGGGTACGAGGGTGTGCGGGTGATGGGGTGGCGGGGTGCCGGGGGTCAGCGGCGCGCCGGGGCGCGGGTGTGCCGGGGCGCCGGGGGGTGGGCGCACAGGGGGGTGCGGACCGGGGTCCGGCCCCGCGCCGGGGGGCACCTCCCGGAGAGGCCGGGGGGTGGCGCCGGGGGCGGAGCCTTGGGCCTCAGCAGGCGCGGCGCCCACCAGTTCAGGTCGCCCGCCAGACGCATGAGCGCCGGTACGAGGACGCCCCGCACGAGCGTGGCGTCGAGGAGCACGCCGAGGCCCGCACCGATCCCGAAGAACTGCAGGAGGGAGACCTGGGAGGTGCCGAAGCTCAGCAGGGTGAACGCGAGCAGCGCGCCGGCGGTCGTGACGATCCCGCCCGTGTGGGCGATGCCCGAGACGATCGAGCCGACGTTGTCCTGCCCGGCGTCGTGCGCCTCCTTGATGCGCGCGAGGACGAACACCTCGTAGTCCACCGAAAGCCCGAAGACGATGCAGAACAGCAGCACCGGCATGGTCGTACTGAGCGGTCCGGGCGTGAAGTCGAGCAGGTGGCTCAGATGGCCCGACTGGAAGATCCAGACCATGGCGCCGAGAACGGCCGCGAGGCTCAGGGCGTTCAGCGCGATGGCCTTCAGCGGCAGCAGCAGACTGCGCGTGAAGCCGAAGAGCAGCAGGAAAGTGGTCACGGTGATCACGGACAGCGCCAGCGGAAGCCGGTCTCCCACCGTGGCCTTCGCGTCGACCAGCACCGCGCTCGGTCCGCCGACCAGCACCTCGGTGCCCTCGGGGGCGGGAGCCTCGCGGATGTCGTGCACGAGCTGCTGGGCGGCGCTCGACTGGGGGTCGACCCGCGGCACCACGGAGAGCCGGGCCGGGCCGTCGCCGGCCGGCGCCGCGACCGGCGAGACCTGGGCGACGTTCGGGAGCGCGGACAGCTTGCGGGCGTACTCCTCCCGCGCCGACGGGGACGCCGCACCCGTCATGAACACCGTGAGCGCGCTGGAGCCCTTCATGTCGAACGCGCCGCGCACCAGGTCCCCGGTCTGCCGGCTGGACGCACTCACCGGCAGCGCCCGGTCGTCGGGGGTGGCGAAACCGGCGTGCGCGAACGGCCCGGCGAGCACCACCAGCAGACCGACCACCGGCAGCGCCGCGAGCAGTGGGCGGCGTACGACGATCCGCGCCAGCCCCTCCCAGAAGCGGGACCTCGAGCCGGCCTGGGCCCGGCGGCGCCAGGGCACGGCCCAGGCGTTCACCCGCGTCCCCAGCAGCGCGAGCAGGGCGGGCAGAACGGTCACGGCGCTCACCGCCGCGATGGCCACCACCGCGATGCCCGCGTAGGCGAAGGAGCGCAGGAAGTACGGCGGGAACACCAGCAGCGTCGCGAGCGCGGCCGACACCGTCGCGGCGCTGAAGCCGATGGTGTGGCCCGCGGTGCGCACGGTCCGGATGGCCGCGTTGCGCGGCCGGTATCCGGCGGCGAGCTCCTCACGGAACCGCGAGACGATCAGCAGCCCGTAGTCGATGCCCAGCCCCAGGCCGAGGGCCGTGGTGAGGTTCAGCGCGAACACGGACACATCGGTGACGGCGCCGAGAACGCTCAGGACCAGCAGCGTCCCGGCGATGGACAGCACCCCGATCAGCAGGGGCAGCGCGGCGGCCACCACACTGCCGAACACCAGGACCAGCAGGATCAGGGTTCCCGGCAGGACGACGGCCTCGGCGCGCTTCAGGTCGGACTCCGCGATGTCCTGGAGTTCGGCGTCGGCGAGCGCCGACCCGCCGACCCGTACCGTCAGCGGCGTCTGGGAAACGGCGGCGGGCGGAGTGGACAGCTCGTCGCGCAGCTGCCCGACCCGCTCTGCGAGCCGTTCCCCCTCGCCGCCCACGTGCGCGACCAGCATGGCCGCCCCGCCGTCCCGGCTGCGCAGCTCCGCCGCGCCGCCGGTCCAGTACGAGCTCACGGCGCTCACGTCCGCCTGGGCGGCCAGGCGCCTGGTCAGGGCCTCGCCCTCGCTCCGGGCCGCCGGGTCGTCGACGGAACCGCCGGGGGCCTGAGCGACGAGGACCAGGTTGGGGGACGCCCCCAGCTGCTCGGCCGCCACGCCGGCGGCGCGGCTGGACTCGGATCGCGGATCGTCGTATCCCTGGGTCTTCAGCCGGCCGGTCGCCTCCGCGCCGAACACGACGGACAGTACGAGGAACGCGAGCGCGGCCAGGAGGACGAGTCGGGGGCGACGGGTCACGAAGACCCCTGCACGACGGTCCATCGAGGGACTCCGTTCCGGGTGGCGGGCCGTTCCCGCCGTGGTGCGGGACGATCGACTTCCACCGTGCCGGGCGGAGCGGCGGGGCCGTAGCCCCGGCTATTCGTTACTTGACAGGTGGTTGTCCACAGGTTCGGGTGGACGGATCGGGGGTGTCGGCGGGAGCCGTTAGGCTTCGTGAATGGCCCTTCCGGACGCGTCCCCCGAGACCACCGACGCGCTGCAGGTACTGCACCGCGTCTTCGGTTACAGCTCCTTCCGCGGCGAGCAGCAGGAGATCATCGAGCAGGTGGTCGGCGGCGGTGACGCCCTCGTGCTGATGCCGACCGGCGGCGGCAAGTCGCTCTGCTACCAGATCCCGGCGCTCGTCAGAGAAGGCACGGGCATCGTGATCTCGCCGCTGATCGCGCTGATGCAGGACCAGGTGAACGCGCTCACCGCCCTCGGGGTTCGGGCCGGATTCCTCAACTCCACGCAGGACCCGTACGAGCGGCAGGCCGTCGAGCAGGCGTTCCTCGCGGACGAGCTGGACCTGCTCTACCTGGCCCCCGAGCGGCTGCGCACCGAGAGCGCGCAGCGGCTGCTCGACCGGGGCAAGGTGTCGCTCTTCGCGATCGACGAGGCGCACTGCGTCGCCCAGTGGGGCCACGACTTCCGGCCCGACTACCTGGCACTGTCGATGCTGCACGAGCGGTGGCCGAAGGTGCCGCGGATCGCGCTGACCGCCACGGCCACCGAGGCCACCCACGCCGAGATCGTGGCACGGCTCGGCCTCGAGGACGCCCGGCACTTCGTCGCCAGCTTCGACCGGCCGAACATCCAGTACCGCATCGTCGCGAAGAACAACCCGCTCAAGCAGCTGCTGGAGCTGATCCGGACCGAGCACGAAGGGGACGCCGGAGTCGTCTACTGCCTCTCGCGGGCCTCAGTGGAGAGGACCGCGGCCTCCCTGGTGGAACAGGGCATCGACGCCGTGGCGTACCACGCCGGCATGGACGCCCGTACGCGCGCCGCGAACCAGGCGCGCTTCCTGCGGGAGGACGGGGTCGTGGTGGTGGCCACGATCGCCTTCGGCATGGGCATCGACAAGCCGGACGTGCGGTTCGTCGCGCACCTCGACCTGCCCAAGTCGGTCGAGGGCTACTACCAGGAGACCGGCCGCGCCGGGCGCGACGGCGAACCGGCCACGGCGTGGCTGGCGTACGGCCTGCAGGACGTCGTCCAGCAGCGCAAGCTCATCGACGGCTCCGACGGCGACGAGGCGCACCGCCGCTCCCTGGGCATGCACCTGGACGCCATGCTCGCGCTGTGCGAGACGGTCGACTGCCGCCGGGCGCGGCTGCTGGAGTACTTCGGGCAGTTCGGCGGGCCGTGCGGCAACTGCGACACCTGCCTGACGCCGGCCGAGTCCTGGGACGGTACGGTCGCGGCGCAGAAGCTGCTGTCCACGGTGTGGCGGCTGGCGAAGGAGCGGCGCCAGAAGTTCGGCGCCGGCCAGATCATCGACATCCTGCAGGGCAAGAAGACGGCCAAGGTCATCCAGTTCGACCACGACGGGCTCTCGGTGTTCGGTGTCGGGTCGGATCTGAGCACCGCGGAGTGGCGCGGGGTCGTGCGCCAGCTGCTCGCGCAGGGGCTGCTGGCGGTGGAGGGCGACTACGGGACGCTCGTGCTGACGGACGACAGCGGCGAGGTGCTGGGAGGACGCCGCAGCGTCTCGATGCGGAAGGAGAAGGCGGTGCTCGCCCCGGCCCGCAAGGACTCCGCGTCGGGCAAGGGGAAGGGCTCCCGCATCCCGGCCGACCTGCCGTCGGCCGCCGTACCGGTCTTCGAGGCCCTGCGCGCCTGGCGGGCCGCGACGGCGCGCGAGCAGGGCGTGCCGGCGTACGTGGTCTTCCACGACGCGACGCTGCGGGAGATCGCGACGCGCCTGCCCGGCACGGTGGAGGAGCTGGGCACGATCGGCGGGGTCGGCGAGGCGAAGCTCGCCAAGTACGGCGAGGGCGTCCTCGACACCCTGGCCCAGTCCCACGCCACGGTCCCCGCCCCCGCGCCCGCGCCCGCGGCGGAGTCCGTCCCGGCCCCCGCGGCGGCGCCCGCTGCCGAGTCCGTCCCGGCCGCCGCGGCGCCGGTGTCCAGGCCCGCGGCCCCGCACGACGAGGAGCCGCCCTTCGACCTGGACGAGATGGACCCGCCGTGGGACGACTGGCAGTAGCGGGCCCGCCCTCACCTCAGAACATCACGTTTCCGTCTCGGGCCGTACGGAGTTGAACTCCGCCCGGAGAAGCCGCGTGGCTTGGGTGTCCGAGCCGTACGTCGAAGCCGCGGCCGCCAGAGCCGGGCCGTCTGCCAGGGGGCTTCATCATGTTCCAGCACCGCGCCGCCCCGGCCGCCCTGATCGTCCTCGCCCTTGCCCTGGTCCTCGCCGCCACCGGCTGTGTCTCCCCGCGGCTGTCGGCCGCCTTCACCAACCCGGTCGTCCCTGGTCTCTGGACCCCCGACCGGATGGCGGGGGCGGCCTCCGCCGACACTCCCGTGACCGGCGACCTCGGCGCGGACGTGGACGTGGACGTGACCGACCCCGAACCCGCCCCGGTCGCGGCGAAACCGGAGGCGACCGCCTACCACGACAACGCGGCCGTCGTCGGGAAGCTCTTCTTCGACACGGACGAAGGGCCGAGCGTGTGCTCCGCCACCGCCGTACGGGATCCCGCCCGGCCCGGCCGGTCCGGGCTGGTGTGGACGGCCGGGCACTGCGTGCACGGCGGGTCGGGGGGCAGGTGGTTCCGCAACATCGTCTTCGTGCCCTCGTACAACAACGACGGACTGACCGGGGCGGCGCGCGCCCGTGCCGCCGTGGCCGCCGTGGCCCCCTTCGGGACCTGGTGGGCGGACCGTGCCGAAACCGCGCCCGAGTGGATCGCACAGGGCGCCCCGAGCGGCGGTGGCGGTGCCCCCTTCGACTTCGCGGTCCTGCACGTCAAGCGCCCGGGTACGGGCGCCTCGCTGGAGGAGACGATCGGGGCGGCGGCGCCCGTCTGGTTCGGTGCGGCGTCGGCGACGACGATCCCGGCGATGGGGGCGTGGGGGTACCCGGCCGAGGCGCCCTTCGACGGGGAGCGGATGTTCTCCTGCGCGGACCGCCCGGGCCGGCTGGCGGTCCGGCGCGGCCAGCCCGTCCTCTACCGCATCGGCTGCACCATGACCGGAGGTTCCTCGGGCGGCGGGTGGTTCGCCCGCGATCCCTCCGGGTCCCTCGCGCTGGTCAGCAACACCTCCATCGGCCCGGCCGGCAACACCTGGCTGGCGGGCCCGAGGCTCGGCGAGCGGGCCCGGGAGATCTACGCGTCGGTCAGCCGCGCTTCCTGACGAATGGTCAGACGTGGTCGTAGAGCCGGAACAGCCGCAGTCGGCCGGGGGCTTCGTCGTCCCCCGCGGCGAGGGCGTCCCAGCAGCGCGCGGCCAGGGCGCGGGCCCGGGTGCCGGGCCAGGGCTGCGGGAGCAACTCGGGGGGCAGTAGGGGGTCGGGCTCCATGGCGGTGGTGAAGGCCGTGGCCAGCTCGATGGCGTACGTCAGCCGCTCGGTCCCGGTGGGCAGGTCCGGGCCGGCCAGTTTCTCCAGGCGGGCCGCGGCGAGCGCGGCGAGCGCCTCGTGGCGCTCGGCGATCTGGCGGAGCGGCCAGAGCGCGGCGGCCAGCCGGGCCGGCTCGGCTTCCTCGCCGACCCGTAGGTCGCGGCTGGTGAGGCGGGTGAGCGAGGGCAGGACGCCGAGGTGGCGGGCGTGGGCCTCGACGATGTCGCCGATCGCGTTGGCGCTGACGTAGAGCCCACCCTGCAGGGGGGCCGCGCCGAGGTGGAGCAGGGTGTCGCGCAGGGCGTCGCGGGCCTGCCGGGCGGTCTCGGGGATGGCGAAGGCGAACAGGTGCCAGGTCCCGTCCCAGGGGGCGAGGCCCTGGTCCTGGTGGTAGGCGTGGCGGACGTACTCCGCGTCCGGCGCGATGGCGCCGGTGGGGTCCGCCGTGGCGTGCAGCCGGGCCTTGCGGCCCCTGCCCTCCTGGGTGAACCGGCCCTCGGCGACGAGCCGTTTGACGCACAGCCTGACCTGCTGGTCCGTCATGCCGAGTGCCTCGGCGACGGCGTACAGCTCGCCGGCGTCGACGGTGCCGTCCTCGCGGACGAGGGCGAACACCAGGGTCCGGGTCCCGATCTCCGGCGGGGCGGCCTGCGCCGCGGCTGCTCTGTCCACGATGTCTCCTCGCGCTCTGCGTATGAACATAGTACGGTCGAATCAGGTACGAGCGTTTTGAAACCGATAGTTTCCTGTCCGTCGACGCCGAAAGGGCGAAGCGATGACCGCCCGACCCACGCAAGGACCCACCGCAGGACCAACAGCCGGGTTACCGGCCGGGCCAGCCGCACCACGGCGCCTCTCCCACGTCGACGCCTTGCGCGGCTTCGCCCTCTTCGGCATCCTCCTGGTCAACATCACCTTCATGGCCTCGGCCTACCAGGGCACCGGCGTGGACGACCCCGCCTTCCGCTCCCCGCTCGACACCACCGTCCGCTTCCTCACCGGGGTCCTCCTCGAGACCAAGTTCTACCTTCTCTTCTCCTTCCTCTTCGGCTACAGCTTCACCCTCCAGCTGGCCTCCGCGGACCGCGACGGCGCTGCCTTCCTGCCCCGCTTCCTGCGGCGCTGCGCGGGCCTGTTCGTCCTCGGGCTCTGCCACGCGGTCCTGCTCTTCCCCGGCGACATCCTCACCACCTACGCCGTGCTCGGCCTCGTCCTGCTCGCCGTGCACCGGATCAGGCCGCGCACCGCCGTGCGGGCCGCCGCCGTCCTGTTCGCCGTCATCGCCGCGGGCTACCTGCTGCTGGCCTGGGCGGTCGCCGCCACCGGGACCGGCGGCCTCGACACCGCAGCCGTCACCGAACAGGGCCGGCAGGTCACCGAGGCGCTGCGCGGCGACGCGGCATCGGTGGTCGCAGCGCACCTGCGCCAGCTGCCCGACATGGTGTTCATCCTGGTTTTCTTCCAGGCACCGGCCGCCTTCGCCGCGTTCCTGCTGGGTCTGGCGGCCGGCAAGCGTGGCGGGCTCACCGACCCCACCCGGCACGAGCCGTTCCTGCGCCGCCTGCAGTGGATCGGATTCCCCGTCGGCATCGCCGGCGGCCTGGTCTGGGCGCACGCGACCCAGCAGTACTCCGGCACGGCATACCAACTGGTGGCCGTGGCCGCGGACGTGGTGACCGCGCCGCTGCTGGCCGCCGCGTACGCGGCCACGGTCCTGCGGACGCTGGCCGGACCCCGGGGCCCGCGCCTGGCTGCGGTGCTGGCCCCGCCGGGGCGGATGACGCTGACCAACTACCTCACCCAATCCCTGGTGCTGGCCCTCGTGTTCACCGGATTCGGCGCCGCCCTGGTGGGCCGCCTCGCGCCGGCGTACGTCACCCTGACCGCACTGGCCCTGTTCGCCGCGCAGCTGGCCTTCAGCCACTGGTGGCTGGCCCGCCACCCCTACGGCCCCGTGGAGTGGGCGCTGCGCGCCGTGACCCTGGCCCGCAGGCCACGCTGGAAGGGCCGGGCGGACTGAGGCTCGCCGGGCGCGCCGGTGGTGCGGTCGACACATTCGAAGTCGGGCTCCTGGAGGGCAATGCCCGCTCCCGGAGCCCGACTTCACCGTTCGGGAGGAGTCCCTACCTGCCGTGGTACGCGTTGTGGATCGTCAGCGTCGACGTGTTGCCCTGCTTGTCCGTGACCTCGGCGAGGAACGAGATGCCCTTGTCCTTCGCCGGGTTCTTCACGGAGATCTTGCCGTTCTCGACCTTCACGAGCTGCCAGGTCTTCCCGTCGTCATAGCTCACGGACACGCTGAGCGACTTGAGGTTCTTCCCGGCCGCCGAGCCTTGCACGGTCACCGGGACCTGGACCGTCTTGCCCCCCGGGGCGCGCGAGGCGAGGTCGACGGGGACCGCGAAGCGGACCGTGGACACCGGCAGCGCCGTCGTGGCCGCGACCTGCCGGGAGCGGAACGTGAAGCTGGTGTCGATGCGGGTGGAGGCCGCGGCGACCTTCGCCGAGCGTTCGACGGAGGTCGTCAGCCGGTACTCGGCGTCGGTGGAGTCGACCGTGAAGGGCTTCCAGCCGCTCAGCGGGTCGTCGTTCTCGCCGACCTTGACGCCGTTGCGGTACAGCGTCGACGTGGCCGAGGTGTACGCGGAGAAGCCCGCGTGGCCCTTGCCGTCGGCGAACAGCGGCAGGGCGCCGACGAGCTGCTGCTCGCCCGTGGCCGGGTCGGGCGGGGTGCGCAAGACCCCCGACTTCTCGCCCAGAAGCGGGCCGAAGACGCCGGTGTTGAACGTTTCCCGGTAGGTCCTGCCGGCCTCGTAGCGCTTCGGCTCCGTCATCTCGTAGGCCCCGTCGAAGGCCGGGTAGCCCGACTCGTCGGGCTCGCCCAGCTGATCGGACTTGGTGAGCCACTCGACGCCGTCGGCAGTGGAGACGTAGAAGGTGCGTGCCCCCGGCGTCGCCTGCGGTGCCGAGAACCCGTTGCCCTCCGGCGCACCCGGCAGATGCGCGAAGGGTGAGGTGAGAGAGGTCTTCCCGGGAGCGGAGGCACCGACGCCGACCTTGAGCGTCGCCAGCTCGTTCGCCTTCACGTGCTTGGTGTAGCCGGTCGCGACCTTCTGCCTCTTGCCGCCGAAGGCCACCGAGTACTGGGCGGTGGCGCCCTTGAGGAAGTGCGCGTCCCAGGTCTGCAGGAGCGAGCCGTCGGTGATGGGCGGACCCATGTGGGAGGTGCGGAAGTTGGTGAAGCCGCGCAGGACCCAGCCGTTGCCGACGCGACCGATGTCGGTCGCGACCTCGTAGTACGCCCCGGCGAAGTCCGCCGTGTCGAGACCGGGCACGGTGATGTCCACCGGCTTGGTGGTGCGCGCGTCGGCGGTGACCGTGGTGTCGCCGGAGATGTCCAGCCTCGGCAGGGCGATCCAGTCGGTGCCCTTGGTGAGGTCCGACGGGTCCTGGTACACGGCCGTGTTCAACGTGTACGAGCCCTTCGGCACGCGGATCTTGTGCGTGCCCGGCTCGTTGTCGATGCGGGCCTGGAAGCCCGTGCCGGGTCCGGCGACGCCGAACAGGCTGGTGGAGAAGGACCGGGCGTCGGTGCCGTCGCGGTCGACGGTCCTGAGCGTGAGGTCGTAGGACTCCGCCTCGCGGACGGCCGCCGCGGCCGTGCGGACGGACTGGCCCGCGCCGGTGGCGGTGACGTAGCCCGAGTAGGCGCCGTCGGCGTCGCCGAGCCGGGTGTCGGCGGTCAGGTCGACTTCGGCCCTGCCGCCGGCGGGCACGGTCAGCCGGGTGGCGCCGAGCGCGAAGAACCCGGCCGGCGCCGGCTTGCCCGCCGGATCCAGCGCGGCCACCGACAGGTCGAGGGTGACGTCGCTGGTCCCGAGGTTGCGGTAGCCGACCTTCTGGGTCACGGGCCGGTCGTCGGGGTGCGGCCACTGCGCGACGCCGAAGCTCAGCGAGACCGGATCGGCGATCACGCTCTGGGCCAGGGCCTTGTCGACCTGGATGCGGCCCGAGCCCTGCTGGAAGGGGGTGTGGTCGCCGCCCTTGGCGGACGCGGTCAGCGCGCCCTTGAGCTCGGCGGACTTCCAGCCCGGATGCCGCTGCTTCAGGATCGCCGCCGCCCCCGCTACGTGGGGCGTGGCCATGGAGGTGCCGTCGATCTGGAGGTAGCCGGGGGCCGGATGCGGTGTGCCGGGGCGGGTGTCGAGCGCGCTGCCGGGGGCAGCGGCCGCGGCGATGGCGACGCCGGGCGCCGTCACGTCGGGCTTGACGGCGCCGTCGCCGGTGCGCGGGCCGATGCTGGAGAAGGGGGCCGGCCTGTCGTCCTTGTCGACGGCGCCGACGGTCAGCGCGGCATCCGCGCTGCCCGGCGAGCCCACCGTCGAGGCGCCGCCCTCGCCCTCGTTGCCCGCCGCGATCGCGAACAGGATCCCCTTCTCGGCCGACAGCTTGTCGACCGTCGCCTCCATCGGGTCGACGCCGGGGGAGTCCGGGCCGCCGAGGCTGAGGTTGATCACGTCCGCGCCTTCGGCGGCGGCCCACTCCATGCCCGCGATGATGCCGGAGTCGTTCCCGAATCCCGCGTCGTTCAGCACCTTGCCGCTGATGACCTTGGCGCCGGGGGCCACACCCTTGTACCTGCCGCCCGACTTGGCGCCGGTGCCCGCGGCGATCGAGGCGACGTGCGTGCCGTGTCCGACGCGGTCCGCGGTGTCGGGGGAGCTGGAG
Organism: Streptomyces sp. cmx-11-4; assembly: GCA_049998195.1. GTDB lineage: Bacteria > Actinomycetota > Actinomycetes > Streptomycetales > Streptomycetaceae > Streptomyces. The sequence continues at coordinate 142,566 of JAEBET010000013.1, read as the reverse complement.
AAGTTCCGCTCACCGACGACCTGGGTCCTGAGGTCGTCGTGGGTCTTGTCGACGCCGGTGTCGAGGACGGCGATCTTGACGCCCGTGCCGTCGTACCCGGCTTCCCACGCCGTGTCGGCGCCGATCTGCTGGACGCTGCGGTCCAGGCTCGCCTTGCGCACCCCGTCCAGCCACACCTTGCCGATGCCGGAGGCGGTGGCACGCGCGCCGTTGCGCTGCTGGTCGGTCAGGGCCTCCCACACCTTGGCCACGTCGTCCCGCGTCGTGCGCAGGGCGTCGGCGTTGATGGTGGGGAACGTGCGCCGCACCTCGGCGTCACCGGCCGCACGCACCTCGTCCCGGGCGGCACTGGCGCCCCCGTCGTACTGCACGATCAGCCCCAGCCCGTCGCGGTGGCTCTGGCGCAGCAGCGGGTGGGTGAGCTCGTTGACGTCGAAGAGCCGCTGGTCCAGCTTGCCCGCGGCGATCAGGCGCTGCGCATCGGCGGGCACCACCAGCGTGTGGTCCTTGGTGCGCTGCACCTGTACGGGTATGCGCTCGCGGCCCTTGGCGGCCTCGAAGCCCACCACCCGGCCCCCGGCGGCGACCACCACGCGATCGCCCGTGATGAGCTGGATCCGCTGGTCGCCGTCCGAGCGTGTGGTGGCTGGTGTGGCCGGTGTGGTCGTCGTGTTCGCGGTGATCGCTGTCGCGGGGCCGGTCATGCCTGCCACGAGGGCCACCGATGTGGCCGCTGCGATGGTGAAGGCGCCTGCTCTCGTCACTTTTGCGCGCAAGTCTCCCCCAGGAGCTTGGGATGAAGGCGAGCGAGGGGCCGTCTCCCGCCGTGGGCGGAACGGCGCGCCCGCCGCCGGTCAGCGCAGTATGTGAGGTGAGGGAAACGTGATCAACGGTGAGGCAGGAGTGAAGAATTGAGGCACGTGATTTCAAGACATCCTTGAAACCATCGCGTCTCAGGGGGACTTGACGCGGTAGGCGCCGGCTTCGGGGACGGGCCTCTCGGCGACCGCACATTCACGGACTGAGCGTGCCATTCCGATTGGCCGTATCCGTACCCCGCAGGGAACCTGTCACCGTCCGGGCGCGGGAGCGCGGCCGTAGCCCCCGGGCCGACTGCCCCGTCGGGTGCTCCGGAGAGGGGCCGACGCTCACTCGCGGCATGCTGTCACGGTGTCTGGGAGGGAGCGGGCGGGGCAGGCGGTGGGCATGAACGAATCCGTTGCGAACACATCCAGCAGCTACTACGTCACCGTCCGCGGAGAGCGGTTCACCTGTGGTGAGGTGACGGGCCTGGGTCCCCAGGGGGACCTCGGCCTGCCCGGGCAGGAACTCCCGCTCACCCTCGGCGACTGCGTCCTCACCGACGTGCCCGGCGCGGCGGAATGGGCCCTGTCCGCGGACGCCCCCGGCGAGCCGTGCGACGTCAAGATCGAGGAAATGAGGTCCGGGTCGGCGGCCCCGGTCACCACGTGGTACCTCAGTGACGCCAGGCCGGACGGGGTCACCGACCACAGCACGACGGCGACCAGCCACGAAACGCGGATCGGGCGGCTCACCCTGCACGCCGCGAAGATCTCGCCGGACATGCCGCAGTGATCCCGTCCGCCTTCCGGGCCCGCCGGGAGCGCCCGGCCCCTGACGTCCGGCGGGTCAGTTCAGCCGGATGGCCAGCAGGCAGGTGTCGTCCTCGTGGGTCTCCGGCGTGTACCCGGCCATGATGTGGTCGAGGGCGTCCTGGGCCGTGAGCCCGTCGCACGCCACCAGCTCCGCGCGGAGGGCGTCGATGCCCGTGGTGATGTCCTCCCCGCGCCGTTCGACCATGCCGTCGGTGTACAGCAGCAGGAGGTCGCCCGGCCGCAGCGCCAGGGTGGCCGTGGCGTACTCGTAGCCGGGCAGCATGCCGAACAGCGGTCCGCGGTGGCCGGTGTCGAGGGCCGTCGCCCGGCCGTCGCGCAGCAGCAGGGGTGCCGGATGGCCCGCGCAGGCCCAGCGGAAGTCGCGCTCGGCGTCGACGTGTCCGATGATCCCGGTCGCGGTCTGGGCCGCCGGGTCGCCGCACAGGAGTTCGTTGAGCCAGGTGGTCAGCTGGCCGGCGTGGGTTCCCGGCGCGTGTGCGAGACCCGCCAGGGCGTGGCGCTGCTGCGCCATCCGCGCGACGGCACCCAACCCGTGCCCGCAGGCGTCACCGATGGCGAGCAGGCCCCGGCCGTCGGGCAGCAGGCGGCACTTGTACCAGTCGCCGCCGACGGCGGCCTCCGACTCCGCGGGAACGTAGGCGGCCGCCACGGACAGCCCGATCCCGGCGAGCTCCGCCGAGTGGGTGGGCATCAGCGCCTCCCTCAGCACCGAGGCCACCCGCCGCTCGGCCGCCGCCTCCTCGCGCAGCCGCTCCGACTGGCGCCGGGTCGCCGCGAGCCGCTGCCGGCTGCGGACCTGCGCCGTGAGGTCGCGGGCGATGAGGTGCACCGACCAGACGAGCCCGTCGGTGGAGAGCACGGGGCGGCCCACCAGGTGCAGGGTCCGTAGCTCGCCCAGCACGCTGAAGCGGACCTCGACCCCGGGCGGCTCCTCCCCGTCGAGCAGGCCCATCAGCAGCTTCCCGAAGCGGGGTACGTCGTCCAGCAGGGTGGCATCGCAGAGGTCCGACAGCGACAGGGGCCGGGCCGGATCGGTGCGAAAGAGCGAGCACAGTCCTTCGGACCAGGCGGTCTCGCCCGACAGCAGGTCCCAGGTGCCCCAGCCCATGGACGCGATGTACTGCGCGTCGCGCGACAGGAGCTCCGCACGGTTGTGGGCGGGCCGCCACGTCGCCAGAACGTTGTCCCCGCAGGACGCGGCCTCGTAGAGCAACTGCGTGCGGTGCAGGCCGTCCCCGCGCTGCTCGGTGTAGTCCACCGCCAGCGCCTTCAGGGCGCGACCGGTGCGCAGTACCCCGGCGAGCGCGTCGACGAGACCGCCGGCCGCGGCTCCCGGCTGGACGTCCCGCAGCTTGCTGCCCACGTGGCGGTCGGGGGACTCCAGCCACCGGGCCGGCCGGACGTGATTCCCGGCCCTGACGGTGAAGTCCACGGTCTGGCCGGCTTCGTCGCGCACGGGCACGAGCAGCGCCGCGGACACCGGGATGGCGGGCAGCGTGGCGCAGACGCACGCCCACGGATCGTGCCCGTCCGGCCCGTCGCCGCAGGAGTGCCCGGGGCCGTCGCCCCCGCCGCAGGCGCAAGCCTGCGCGGGAGCGTCCGCCGGGGTCGACGCCGGCGCCCCGTCATCCAGCCGCACTCCCGCGGCGCCGACGGCGGCCTTGCGCAGGGCCGCCACCTCGCGCGCGAGGAGCTCCTTCAGCGAGTCCGGGTCCTGCGGGATCAGAGGCGACATCGTTCCTCACGAAGGGGAAGGAGGCGAAAGGGGCGCTTTCGAGGACTCTGTCACCGTTTGCTTTCATCGGCCGTCCGAGAGCGCGCGGTGGCGCGTCCTGCGCTCAGCCGTCCCGGTTCGTCAGGTTCGTGCGGCGCAGCAGCTCCTCGTGCAGCATGCGGCCGGTGAGCGCACCGCCGAACACGACGATGCCCACGCCGACCAGCCAGGACTGGATGACGAGGACGGTGCCGAAGGGTCCGTAGGTGACGGCGCTGGACGCGATCAGCGGCGAGAACACCAGCTGGGAGAAGATCCGGAGCCCGAGGAGCCCGATCATGGTGGCCGCCGCCCCGGGGAACAGGGAGGTCCAGGGGACCCGGCCGGCGAGCAGCAGCCGCTGGGACCACCAGAAGAACAGGGTGCCGATCACGAACGTCACGTAGCCGCGGGCGGGAGAGTCGCGCCACAGCGGCGTGAAGGCCGACAGGTAGAGGACGCCGATGAGTGCGGCGAGCCACAGCACGTGCCGCCACCTGGCCCACCAGCGGGCCGGGAGGAGGTCCCAGATCCGTTCGTAGCCGCTCTGCAGCATCGTGGCGAAGGACAGGCCGAACACGGCGAGCAGGGCGAGGCCGAACGCCGTGGTGCTCCGCCACGCCTGGCCGGGCAGCGCGAAGAGCTGCTCGATCTCCAACCGGGCGGGCGCGGACACGCCGAGCCCGTCCCCGAGCCACTGGGCGAACCCCTGCCCGCCGGAGGCGTCCGCCGCGGAAACGACGATCAGCAGCGGTACCAGCGTCAGGAAGCCGAGCGCGGCGAATCCCAGCGCGCGCTGCCACAGGCCCACTTCCCGGACGCGCCCCCAGCGGCGTCCGGCCCGTGCACGGCGGATCGCGCTGCGTATCCGCCCGAGCGGCGACAGCGGCCCGGGCCCCTCAGACCTGGGCATCTCGGTCGCGCGTACTCAGGCGGCCCGGGTGGGGTCCGCGGGGGGCCGGCCGGCGGGACCGGCGGGTGAAGGGCCGGTCCGAGGGTGAGGTGATGAGCATGGCCGCTCCAGTTGCTGCTGTTCCCACGGTAGGACTTCCCGGTCGGGGCTCCACGGTCCGCCGAAGGGGTGACGACGGGGTAACGGTCCCCCGTCCGGAGGCCGGCCGCCGTCCGCGAGCCCCAGGCTCGACGGAGTCGAGGCCCTGGAGAAGGACCTCCGGGCCCTCTACCGCTAGAAGAACCCGAGCTTCTTCGGGGAGTACGAGACCAGAAGGTTCTTCGTCTGCTGGTAGTGCTCCAGCATCATCTTGTGGGTTTCGCGTCCGATGCCCGACTGCTTGTAGCCGCCGAACGCCGCGTGGGCCGGGTAGGCGTGGTAGCAGTTCGTCCACACGCGGCCCGCCTGGATCGCGCGGCCCGCGCGGTAGGCGGTGTTGATGTCGCGGGTCCAGACGCCCGCCCCCAAGCCGTACGCCGTGTCGTTCGCGATCCGCACCGCGTCGTCGAAGTCGTGGAACGAGGTCACCGACACCACCGGGCCGAAGATCTCCTCCTGGAAGATCCGCATGCGGTTGTCGCCCTCGAAAATGGTCGGCTGGACGTAGAAGCCGCCCGCCAGGTCACCGCCGTGGTCGACGCGCTCGCCGCCGGTGAGGATCTTCGCGCCCTCCTGCCGGCCGATCTCCACGTACGACAGGACCTTCTTCAGCTGCTCCTCGGACGCCTGCGCGCCGATCATCGTGTCCGTGTCCAGCGGATGCCCCGGCACGATCAGTTCGGTGCGTGCCACCGCCGCGTCGAGGAAGTCCCCGTACCGGCCCCGCTCGATCAGGGCGCGCGACGGACTGGTGCACACCTCGCCCTGGTTGAGGGCGAACATGGTGAACCCCTCCAGAGCCTTGTCGCGCAGGTCGTCGTCGGCCGTCCAGATGTCGTCGAAGAACAGGTTCGGGCTCTTGCCACCGAGCTCCAGGGTGACCGGCTTCAGGTGCTCGGCCGCGTACTGCATGATCAGCCGGCCGGTCGAGGTCTCCCCGGTGAAGGCGACCTTCGCGACGCGCGGGCTGGAGGCGAGCGGTTTTCCGGCCTCCTCGCCGAAGCCGTTGACGATGTTCACCACGCCCGGCGGCAGCAGGTCCGCGACCAGGCTCAGCCAGTAGTGCACCGACGCCGGGGTCTGCTCGGCGGGCTTCAGCACCACCGTGTTCCCTGCCGCCAGCGCCGGGGCCAGCTTCCACACGGCCATCAGGACCGGGAAGTTCCACGGGATGATCTGGGCGACCACGCCCAGCGGTTCGTGGAAGTGGTAGGCCACCGTGTCGTCGTCGAGCTGGCTCAGGGCCCCCTCCTGCGCACGCAGCGCGCCCGCGAAGTAGCGGAACTGGTCGATCGCCAGGGGCATGTCGGCGGCGAGCGTCTCGCGGACGGGCTTGCCGTTCTCCCAGCTCTCCGCGACCGCGAGCGCCTCCAGGTTCTGCTCCATCCGGTCCGCGATGCGCAGCAGGACCGTGGACCGCTCCGTGACGGAGGTCCGCCCCCACACGGGCGCCGCCGCGTGCGCCGCGTCCAGCGCCCGCTCCACGTCCTGCGCGGTACCGCGCGCCACCTCCGTGAAGGTCTCCCCGGTGACGGGGGACGGGTTCGCGAAGTAGCCGCCCCGGGCGGGCTCGACGTACTCGCCGCCGATGAAGTGACCGTAGCGGGGCGCGTACGACATGAGCGCCCCTTCGGTACCGGGCGCAGCGTAACGGGCCATGGACGTCCTCCCCTTGACGGGTGCCCGCCCCCATCGGACGGCGCTCGGTGGGAGGCTAGGAGCGGGCAGGTTGCGGATACGTTGCACGCCCGCGGCCGTCGCCGGGCCGCGCGGGCGGCCGTACGGGAACCCCGCGGGCGCCGAGCTCGCCGTCCAGGGCGCGTACGCGGGCCAGCGCGGACGACCGGTCCTCTGGCGGCAGCACCGACGCGAGGGCCCGCCACGCCTCCGGGTCGTCCGCGCCCCACGGACTGCACACCCAGTCGGTCAGCGGCCCGGCATCCGCGCGGGCGATCACAGCGGCCCGCGCCTGGTCCTCGATCCGCCGCCGGAGCCGGACGATGCCCGGCGCGGTGGAGGCGGGCAGGAGCGGCCCGGGATAGTGGTGGAGGGCGGCCGAGACCGCCCCGGTGGCCAGGTGCCGGGTCAGCGCCGTGAAGTCGGCGTCCAGCGGGCCGGCCGTGCGATAGGGCCGCGACAGCGGGGCGGACGGCCCCAACAGGGCGCGCAGCCGGGAGATTTCGGCGCGCAACGTCACCGGTGACACCGACTCGTCCTCATACAGCGCGATCGCCAGTTCCTCGCCCGACAATCCCGCCGGATGGTGCGCCAGCAGGACCATGATCTCGCTGTGCCTTCGCCCCAGCCGCACCGGGCGGCCTCCCGCGACCAGCAGCGCCTCGTCCTGACCGAGCGCGGTGAGCGTGTCGCCCGCCGTCGGCGGTCCGGGGCCGAGCAGGGCCAGCTGGGCTTCCGCCGCCCGCGCGACCGCCTGGACGAAGGCGAGCGAATGGGGGTGGGCGAGACCGTCGCCGCCGGTGATGTCCACCGCACCCAGCAGCCCGCCCGTCCGCGGATCGCGCACCGGGGCCGCCGCACACGTCCACGGATGGACCCGCCGACTGAAGTGCTCGGCTCCGAAGACCTGGACGGGCTCGCCGAGCGCGACCGCCGTACCGGGCGCGTTGGTCCCCATCGCCGTCTCCGCCCAGCGCGCGCCGGGGACGAACCCGAGCCCCTCCGCCCGCCGCAGCGTGCCCGGTTCACCCTCCACCCACAGCAGCCTGCCCTGCGCGTCGCACACCGCCAGCAGGTGCGCCCCGTTCGCCGCGAAGGCGCCGACGAGGTCCCGGAACAACGGCATCACCCGGGCCAGCGGGTGCTCCTCGCGGTAGGGCCGCAGCTGCGCCTCGGCCAGCTCCACCCGCGGGAGGCACTCCGGGCTGACCCGGGCCCGGGCGCACCGCCGCCAGGACCGCGCGATGACCGCGCGGACGGGAGCCTCGACCCGCCCGTCCCGGGTGAACGCGGCATGCGCACGCCGCAGTTCGCGGGTGCGCTCCGCGGGATCGGTCCCGCCCGGCAGGGCCACCGAACGATCGTCCATGTTCACCCTCCCGTGGCGCCGCGGTACCCGGAGCGCCCCATCGTCGCCCCGGTACCGGCCCCCGACAAGCGGTACGTCGGCCAGTCCGCGCCGAAACCCGTGGGGACGCGTGTCAGTCCGACCAGGCTCTACACCGGATCGGCCGTCAGTGCCGAGGCCGGGTCCGGGGCCGACGGGCCCGTCGGGATCCAGCGGCCCGCCTCTCGGCGGTACGGCCACCAGCGGCCCTCCCGGCCCAGCCGGAGCTGGCGTCCGGCGGGACTCAGCCCGGGCAGGAGCTGCCCGCGGGCCACGAAGCGCAGGGCCAGCAGGGCGGCGGCGCCCCAGAAGGCGGCACTCGCGGAGGGGGCGGCTGCCGGGTCGGGGGCGGCGGTACGGGCGCGCGTGAGCAGCGGCAGGGCCTCGTCGACGGGCAGTACGAGGGCGGTGACGGAGGTCCGCCGCAGGTCGGCGGTGACGACGTGGAGCTCCTCGGGGGAGCCACCGCCCGGAGCCGGCCCTCCGGGTGTCAGAGAGCGATCCGCCCGCTGCGGGCGGGGTCGGCGGGAAGGAAGACGGCCGAGCAGGGGATGAGGCCGGAGGTCTCGGGGAGCACGCATTCTTCAAACTTGACTACCGGGGGGCGGCCGAGGTTACCCCACCGCAGGCGCGGGAAGGCTCCGGCCGGGCCGTGACCGGGTGACTTCGCGGGAGGTGCGGGCGTCCGGGAACGCGGGGTCGCGGTGGCGCGTTGAGGGGGGTAGTGGTCGACGACGGGTGGAGGTGTCCGCAGATGTCCACGAGCGGAAAGGTGGCGGTTGCCGGAGTCGCGGCAGCCATCGTGTTGTTCTGGGCGGTCGGGTTCTGGGCGGGGCTGCTGGTCCTGATCGGTGTGCCCGCGGCCGCCTATCTCCTGCTGGACTCCTCTCAGCGGCGTCGTCTGCGGGGCATGTCCAGGAAGCAGATCGGCCGCTGACGGCCGCGGGGCCGGCCGTGCCCGTGCTCCGGCGCCGGCCCGGCCGGTCGATCCGCCGGCGGGCAGGGTGCACCGGATCGTGACGCCCGGCCTGTGACGCTCAGGCGGCGCCGAGGGTGACGTCCGGCGCGAGGGCCGGCCCCGGTCCCGGTCCCACTCCCAAGTCCGGTGGGAGCAGCATCCGTGCCGCGTGGTCCACGAGCTGCCGGAGTACCGGCAGGTGGGCCGCGTCTCCCCCCAGTTCGCCCAGGATGCGGTGTGCCTCGGCGCGGTATCCGTCGATGTCCGCGCGGTACCGGGCGAGCAGGCCGGGCGCCCGCAGGAGACGCGCGAGTTCCCCTCGCGCGTGAGGGGAACGCCGCGCGGCGGCGCACAGGTCCAGCACGTGGCGACGGGACTCGGGCGTCGCCTCCTCGACGGCGCACGCGAGCAGATAGGTCGCCGTGCCGTTGCGGAGGTCTTCGTCGCGCCCGGAGAGGATGTCCTCCTGGTCGTTGAACAACTGCCACAGGACGCCGAAGACGTAGCCGAACTCCCGCCACAGCTCCACCCTCGCGCGCTTCGTGCCCGAGAGGATCGCGGCCATCGCCGTGATCATGCCGAACGGCGCGCCGGATTTGCCGCGATAGATCTCGATCACCGAGCCGCGCGTGGCATCGGCCGCGGCCGCGCGCATGTCCTCGAGCTGGCCGTCGGCGGCCACGACCCAGCTGTTCACGATCTCGGTGAGCAGTTCGTCCCGCACGGACTCCGGAACCCGCTGCGACCGGATGATCTGGACGGGAAGCACGTTCCCGGCGATGACCGACGCGACGAGCGCCGCGCTCTCGGTGAGCCCGGCCGAAGCCGCCGCCCCGTTCGCGTCGGCCAGATCGTCGACGTAGCAGGCCGAAGTCCACCACAGCACGTGCACGGCGGAAATCGGCACGGCCGGGCCGGGTAAGCCCGTCTCGGCAGCGTGCACGAGCAAGGGCGGCACCGAGAGCGGATTTTTCAGTCTGCGCTGCTCCAGCAGTGTGGCGACGGCGGTCCGAGCCGTGGCCGACGGCGGTCCGAGCCGTTCCAGTGCGGCTGCCAGTTCCGCGTCGATCTCCGGGGAGAGCTCCCGTGTAGAACCTTCTGAACGGAGGGGATCCAGAGCCAATTCCCGCCTCGGCCCGACGCCTTTCGGCCATCGGAGTGCCCGGTGCCCGGCGGACCGCGGACCGCGGACCGCTCAGTAGTAGTCGCGCATCAAGGCCGTCGCCCACTGCGGCTGCCGCAGCTCGCCGCGGGGGCCGAACTCGGCCATGTACGGCTTCAGATCGAGTACGGGGGTGCCGTCCACCGCGTCGAGGCCCTCCACGTGGACATCGAGGCCGTCCACCTTCACCACGCGGCACCGCGAGACGCCGAGCCGGTTCGGCCGGTTCTTGCCGCGCTGGGCGAAGATGCCGACCAGCGGCCAGTCCGGGTTGCCCCGGGGACGGCGCGCGCCCGTCTCGACCTTCTCCACCGGCACCCGGTCGAAGTGGTAGACGACCTCGACGTGCGAGAAGTCCTCCAGCCCGTACAGCGCTTCCGGGCCGAACCGGCCGGCGTCCAGGCGGATCACCGCCGTCTCGCGTCCCCAGTCGTCGTCGGCCACCTCGGCGCGGCCACCCACGACCACGCCCACCGGCTCGCACTCCACCGTCATCGCTTCCCCGTTTTCCTTGCACGTCCGTACGTGTTCACGCCGGGCGTACCGCGACGCGGTCCAGCGCCGCCAGCAGCTCCGGCAGGCCGGTCTCCCCCTCGCGCGGAACCGCGAGCACCCCGCCCGGCTCCTCGTCGAGCAGGACGAAGGCGGCGTCACCGGTGCGGGCCACCAGCGACCAGCCGGGACCGTCCGCCCGCAGGGTCCGGGCCTGCTCACCCGCGAAGGAGGAGCGCACCCGCCCGGCCGGCGGTGGGGCCAGTGTGTACGCCCGGGCCTCCTCCAGTGCCCGCGCGAGCCCGGGATGCGCGGCGGCGGCCGCCCCGCCGTCCACCGCCTCGCGCTCGCGCCAGTCGTCCCACTGCCGGGCGATCTGGTCCGCGGCCATCCGCCGCTGCACCGGCCCCCAGGTCTGCGCCGAGGGCGGCGCCAGCGGCACCCGCCCGGTGCCGTCCGCACCCTGTTCCGGATCGTGCGGCTCCGGGATCCCCGAGGCCGCCACCGACAGCTCCAGCGGCCAGCCCGCCAGTGAGACCACGATCGACCGCTCGTCGGGGGACAGGTCGTAGTCCATCCCGCAGTCCCAGGAGGCGATGGCCGTGGCCACGAGCGAGACGTCGTCCACCACGACCGTCCAGCGCGCGCCCTCCTCGTCCTGGCCGAGCACCAGCCCGTACCCCTCCCGGTTCGGCGCCACGCCCAGCAGGGAGCAGGCCTCGGGGAAGTCGTCGCCCAGGATGCCGGGGAACTGCGCGGGGGTCAGCAGCACGGCGGTCAGCACGTACAGCGAGCCGCCACCCTCGTCGTCGGACACCTGGCCTCCCGTAGCTCTCTCGTCGGCGCACCTTAACCAGCGGGTAACCCACCCGTCGAGGGTCTGCGGCCGACGATTTCCAAGGCCGCTGCCTGCACGTAGAGTTGGCGGCCCGCCACAGAAAGGGACATCCGGTGCAGCGTTACGACCGGCTGAGGGAGATCCTCCGTCTCGACCCCGACAAGGATTTCCTCGCCATCTACCGGCTCACCGCCACCTATGAGTTCCCGTGGGACTTCGCCCGCGCCCTGGAGCTCGCCCTGTTCCGCACCTACGCCGTCCCCTCCATCGGCGGCCTGCTGGCCGAGACCGCCGAGTTCACGGACCGCACCCAGAAGCGTTACGACGACACCGCGCTGCTCCTCGACGCCATCGTGGAGCACGGTTTCGAGAGCGACACCGCGCGCACCGCGATCCGCCGCGTCAACCAGATGCACCGCAGTTACGACATCTCCAACGAGGACATGCGCTACGTCCTGTGCACGTTCGTGGTGATTCCGTCGCGCTGGCTGGACGCCTACGGCTGGCGTCCGCTGACCCACCACGAGCGCCGGGCCTCCGCGCACTACTACGCCGCCCTGGGGGGCCACTTGGGCATCACGGACATTCCCGGCTCCTTCGAGGAGTTCGAGTCCACGCTCGACGCCTACGAGGAGGCCCGGTTCGGCTGGGACGAGGGCGCCCGCAGGGTCGCGGACTCCACGCTCGACCTGATGGCCTCCTGGTACCCCGTGCCGCTCGCCCCCGCGGTCCGCGGGGCGAGCCTCGCCCTCCTGGACGAGCCGCTGCTGGACGCCTTCCGGTTCCCTCGCCCGCACCCCCGGGTGCGGCGGCTGGTCCAGGGCGCCCTGCGGCTGCGCGGGCGCGCGGTACGGCTGCTGCCCCCGCGCGAGGCCCCGCACTACGGCCGGCAGAACCCGGAGATCAAGAGCTACCCCGGTGGCTATGACGTGGGCGAGCTCGGCACGTTTCCCGTGCCCGGAACAGGCGGCTGCCCCGTTCCGCATCCCCGCCGGCCCGCCGGAGCCGAGGCTCAGCCTCCGATGTGATCCCGTGCGCCTCCGCGCGTCCCGGGCAAGGGGCCGACGTACGAAGGACGTGTCAGCCGTGGCGTACGGCCAGCGCCAGGAAGCGGGCGTCCTCGTCGGCGTACGAGGTCATCTCCCAGCCCGAACGGGCCAGCAGCGGGCCGAGGTTGTGCTCGGCCCGCAGGTCCTGCGGGGTCAGTTCGCGGCCCTGGCGGGCGGCGAGGGCGGCTCGCCCGATCGGGTGGAACAGGGCGAGCCGGCCGCCGGGGCGGACCACCCGGGCCAGTTCGCGCAGGTTCGCGTCCGGGTCGGGCAGGTGCGCGAGGAGTCCGGCGGCGAAGACCGCGTCCAGCGCCCCGTCGCGGACCGGCAGCCGGGCCACGTCCGCGAGCAGCAGCGCACCCTGTGCGCCGCGCCCCGACCGCTGCGCGGCGGCCAGCATCTGCGGGGTGAGGTCGGCTCCGAGGACGGTGCCGGCGGCTCCGACGGCGGCGCGCAGCGGGGTCAGGGCCCGCCCGGTGCCGCAGCCCGCGTCGAGCACGCGGTCCCCGGGCCGCAGTCCGAACTCGGCGACGGCGGTCGCGAAGGCGGGCGCGTCGCCTGGGAACTTGCGGTCCCAGTCGGCGGCGCGCGCTCCGAAGAACTCCTGCACGTGTGTGTGGTCTTCGCTCATACGCCCATGATCCCCCAACGGCGGGCCGGCGTTGGTCTGCGAACCGTGTGCAAGGTGGTACGCGGCGTGATCGAAGATGAACGTATCTCTGTCATATTCCAGCAGTTACAGCTGCTTTCGAAATGCTCCCCCTGTTCGCGGCCTCACCCGGACTAGCGTCCGGTGGCCATGGGACACCTGGGACACCTGGACCACGCCGCGTACGGCTGGCTGACACCCGTGCTGTCATACGTGATGGCCTCCATCGGCGCCGCCCTCGGGCTGCGCTGCACCGTCCGCGCGCTCGCCGCGACGGGCGCCTCCCGGCGCAACTGGCTGCTCACCGCGGCCTCCGCGATCGGCACCGGCATCTGGACGATGCACTTCGTCGCGATGCTCGGCTTCGACGTCACCGGCACCGAGATCCACTACAACGTGCCGCTCACCATCCTCAGCCTGGTCGTCGCCATGCTGGTCGTCGGCGCCGGGGTGTTCGCCGTCGGCTACGGCAAGGACCGCGGCCGGGCCCTGGTCCTGGGCGGCCTCACCACCGGCGTCGGCGTCGCCAGCATGCACTACCTGGGCATGGCGGCCCTGCGCCTGCACGGTCGCGTCACCTACGACCCGCTCACCGTCGGGCTCTCCGTCGCCATCGCCGTGGTCGCGGCCACCGCGGCCCTGTGGGCCGCGCTCAACATCAAGTCGCCGGTGGCCGTGGCCGTCGCCTCGCTCGTCATGGGCGCCGCCGTCAGCAGCATGCACTACACCGGGATGACCGCCGTCGCCGTCAGCGTCACCCCCTCGGACGCCGCGCTGCCCGGCGCCACGGCCATGCAGTTCATCTTCCCGCTCGCCGTCGGGCTGGGCTCGTACCTGTTCATCACCGCCGCCTTCGTCGCGCTGTCGCCGACCGCCGACGAGCGAGCCGCTTCCGACTCCGTCCGGAGCCTGGGAGAGCGGGCGGCGGCCGCCCGCTGAACGCGCCGCACGCACGCACGCACTCCACTGCCCCGCAGCCGCAGCCGCAGCCGCAGCCGCACCGCACCGCACGCCGAACGACCCGCACCTGTCGGTACCGCCCCGGAACGAGGAGCCCATGCGCACACCCCGCAGACAACCGGAAGCAGCGGCGCCGCGGCTCCCCGCGCCGGCGGGCGGCCACGGCCACGGCGCGGGAACGGGCCGCCGCGCCCACGCCGGACCGCCGGCCGACGAACACCCGGAGCAGCTGCTCCACCAGCCCGCCCCGCCGCCGCACGACCGGAGCCCCCGTCTGCGGCTGCGCCCCGCCACCGTCCGCGCGAAGATCGTCTCGCTGCTGATGGTCCCCGTCGTCTCCCTGCTCGCCCTCTGGGCCTTCGCCACCGTCAGCACCGCCCAGGACATCGCCGGGCTCACCCGGGTCCAGCAGGCCGACACCGAGATACGCACCCCCGTCGCCGCCGCCGTCACCGAACTCCAGGCCGAACGGCGGGCCGCCGTCCGACTCCTCGCCGACCCCGCCGCCGACCCGGCCGCCCTGGACCAGCAGGCCCGGCGCACCGACGCCGCCGTCCGGCGGCTGCGTCTCGGAGACCGCAACACCGCCGCCGACTCCGGCGACTACGGCTCGGACATCGTGGTCCGCCTGGGGGCGTTCGTCACCGACGCCGAAGCGCTGGAATCCGCCCGCAAGGACGTCACCGGGCGCCGCGCCACCCCCGAAGCCGCCTACGAGATCTACACCCGCGTGGTCGACTCGGCCCTCGCCGTCGCAGGCGCCCTGACCGGTGGGGAGGACGCCGAACTCGGCCCCGCCTCCCGGGTCCTGCTGGAATTCGCCCGGGCCGGGGAGCTCCTCTCCCGGGAGGACGCGCTGCTCGCCGTACCGGGCCCGCGCAGCGCCGAAACGCTTCGCCGGCTGACCGGCACCATCGAGACCCGCCGCGCCCTCACCGCCGCGGCGGCCGGCGACCTGCCCCCCGCCCAGCAGGCCGCCTGGCAGTCCGTCGCCAAGAGCGCCGCCTACGCCGACCTCACCGCCGCCGAGGACCGGGCGCTGGCCGCCGGCGCGGCCAAGGAGGTGCGCGGGGTACCCGCCGGATGGGAGGCCGCCCACACCGGCATCGCCGCCTCGATGCGCGAGATCGAAGGAGCGGCCCACGCCGCGGCCGCCGACCGGTCCGACCCGTTCGCAGAGGGGGCGCTCAGCCCGGCCGGAGCCGCCGTGCTGCTGGGCCTGGCCGCCGTCGCCGCTTCTCTGGTCATCTCCGTGCGCATCGGCCGCGTCCTGGTCGTGGAGCTGGTCTCGCTGCGCAACACGGCGCTGGAGATCGCCCACCGCAAACTCCCGTACGCCATGGAGCGGCTCCGCGCGGGCCAGGACATCGACGTCGCCGCCGAGGCCCCGACCGGGCCGCCCGCCGACGACGAGATCACGCAGGTCGGCGAGGCGCTCGCCACGGTCCACCGGGCCGCGCTCAGCGCGGCGGTCGAGCGGGCGGAGCTGGCCAGCGGGGTCTCCGGGGTGTTCGTCAACCTCGCGCGCCGCAGCCAAGTCCTCGTGCACAAACAGCTCACCCTGCTCGACTCGATGGAACGGCGCGCGGACGACCCGAACGAGCTCGGCGACCTCTTCCGCCTCGACCACCTGACCACCCGCATGCGCCGGCACGCGGAGAGCCTGATCATCCTTTCGGGTGCCGCCCCCGGCCGCGCCTGGCGGATGCCGGTCCCGCTCACGAACGTCGTACGGGCGGCCGTCTCCGAGATCGAGGACTACCCCCGTGTGGAGGTGCGCCAGCTCGCCGAGGCCGCCGTGGTCGGGGGAGCCGTCGCCGACCTCACCCACCTGCTGGCCGAACTCATCGAGAACGCTGCCCAGTTCTCCCCGCCGCACACCAAGGTCCGCGTCAGCGGTGAGCCGGTCGGCGCCGGCTACGTCCTGGAGATCGAGGACCGCGGGCTCGGCATGGGCCGCGAGACCCTGAGCGACGCCAACCGGCGCATCGAGCAGTCCGAGGCGCTCGACCTCTTCGACAGCGACCGGCTCGGGCTCTTCGTCGTCAGCCGCCTCTCGTCCCGGCACGGGGTGAAGGTGCACCTGCGGACCTCGCCGTACGGGGGCACCACCGCCGTGGTGCTGCTGCCGAACTCCATGCTCCAGGGCGCGATCACGGGCGGCGCCCCGGAGCCGGAGCCCCGAGTTGGAGCGGCCGCCGAAGCACGGGCCGCCGCATCGGCACCCGTACCGGCCGCCGCTCCGGGACCGACACCGCAGGCGGCCGAGAAGGCGGAGCAGCCGCCCGCGATGACCGTCGTACGGGAGGACGCGCGCGGGCTCGGGGACCCGGGCCCCGCCCCCGTCCGGGCGGAGCCCCGACCGGCCCCCGTGGCCGCACTGCGGCCGCGCACCGCGGGCGGCGCGCTCACGGGCGCGCACGTCGCCGCGCCTCCCTCCGCCTCGGTGACGGAACTGCCGCGCCGGGTCCGCCAGGCCAGCCTGGTCCCGCAGCTGCGCGAGACCCCCGCCCCCAGGGCCCCGGCGGGCGCGCCCCTCGCCGAGGATCCGCCGGGGCGCAGCCCGGAGCAGGCCCGGGACCGGATGGCCGCCTACCGGGCCGGCTGGGTCCGCGGCGCCCGGGAGAACTCCCCGCACGCAGGCCGCGAGGGCCGTGAAGGTCGCGAAGGCCGTGAAGGCAGCGCAGGCAGCAAAGGAGAAGTGTGATGATCGAACACCAGAGAATCGGGCTCGGCGGGGGCGTCCGCAGGTCGGGCGAACTGGACTGGCTGCTGGACGACATGGTGGTACGGGTCCGGGAGGTCCGGCACACCGTGGTCCTGTCCAACGACGGCCTTCCGGTGGGCGCCTCCAGCGGGCTCAGCCGGGAGGACGCCGAGCACCTGGCTGCCGTGGCCTCAGGCTTCCACAGCCTGGCCAAGGGCGCGGGCCGGCATTTCCACGCCGGGGGCGTGCGCCAGACGATGGTCGAGATGGACGAGGGCTTCCTCTTCGTCGCGGCCGCCGGGGACGGATCCTGCCTGGCCGTGCTCAGCGGCGCCGGGGCCGACATCGGGCTGATCGCCTATGAGATGGCCCGCCTGGTGAAGCGGGTCGGCGAGCACCTGTACACCCCGCCCCGGTTCGCGGCGCGGCCGCCGGCCGCCGGCTGAGGGCGGCGGTCCGGCACATGAACGGCCAGTGGTACGACGCCGATGCGGGCCCGCTCGTCCGTCCGTACGCGATGACCGGCGGGCGTACGAAGCCGGGACCCCACGGGGTCCGCTTCGACCTGATCGCACTGGTCGTCGTGGATCAGGAGGGCACCGACGCGGCGGCCGAGTCGCTGCTCGGCCCGGAACACCGGGCACTGCTCGGGCTCTGCCGGTCCGAGACCCAGTCGGTGGCGGAGCTCGCCGCCGACGCCGACCTGCCCGTGGGGGTGGTGCGGGTGCTCCTCGGCGACCTGCTGGAGGGCGGGCACGTCAAGGTCAGCAGGCCGGTACCGCCCGCACAGCTGCCGGACGAGCGGATTCTGCGGGAAGTCATCGAGGGATTGCGAGCGCTGTGATGGGACTGCATGACGACGGACCGGCGGATCCCGGTCCCGGGGACGACACCGAACTGACGGCGCTCGCGCTGAAGATCCTGGTGGCCGGCGGCTTCGGGGTCGGCAAGACCACGCTGGTCGGCGCGGTGAGCGAGATCCGGCCGCTGCGGACCGAGGAGCTGCTGAGCGAGGCGGGCGAACTCGTGGACGACACGGGCGGGGTGGACCAGAAGAGGACCACGACCGTGGCCATGGACTTCGGGCGGATCACCATCCGTTCCGGACTGTCCCTCTACCTGTTCGGCACACCGGGCCAGGACCGGTTCTGGTTCCTGTGGGACGAGCTGGCCCAAGGGGCGCTGGGCGCGGTGGTGCTCGCGGACACGCGGCGGCTGGAGGACTGCTTCCCGGCGGTGGACTACTTCGAGCACCGGCGCATCCCGTTCGTGGTGGCCGTCAACTGCTTCACCGACGCGCGGCACTACGGCGCGCTCGACGTGACGCGGGCACTGGACCTGGACCAGGGGACGCCGGTGGTCTTGTGCGACGCGCGGGACAAGGACTCGGGGAAGGAAGTACTGATCAGGCTGGTCGAGTACGCCGGGCGGGTGCACACCGCCCGGCTGCTGGACTCGGTGGAGCCGCAGGCCGATTCGGTGTGAACCGGCAGCCGCCCGGGCCGGGAGCCGGTGTCGGTCAGTCCGCGATCCCGGCCCGGGCGATCACCTTGTCGATGGGGACGCGGACGAGGAGTTCGCTCGGGACGGCATTGCGGCGGCCGAAGGCCTCCGCACGCTCTTCCCCCATGTAACGGGCGCCGATCCGGCTCGCCCAGTGAAGGATCTCGTCCGGGTCGTCGGCGTGCTCGCCGATCTCGGCGCGGCCCTGGAGCACGACGTAGGAGAACGGCGGCCGGTCGTCGTCGACGCACAGCGCGACCCGGCCGTCACGGGCCAGATTCCGTCCCTTCACCGTGTCCTTGCCGGTGTTGAACACGAAGGAGTCGCCGTCGAGTACGAACCAGATCGGAGCGATGTGGGGACTGCCGTCCTCAAGGACGGTGGAGAGCTTTCCGGTGCGGGTGGAGTGCGAGACGAACGCCCGCCATTCCTGTTGAGTCATCTTCTTCGCCATGAGGACATCCTCCTTGCCGGAAAGGCACTGGTGGGGAAGGCTTGCGGGACGACTACGCGGGGCGCGGCGCGGCCATGTGGGTGCGTCGACGGGGAGGGACTCGGAATGGCACTGGACAAGCAGCTCGACTGGCTGCTGGACGATCTGACGCGCAGGGTCCAGCAAGTGCGGCATGCGGTGGTGCTGTCCAACGACGGCCTGGTGACGGGAGCGAGCGCCGGGCTGGCGCGGGAGGACGCGGAGCACCTGGCGGCCGTCGCGGCCGGACTGCAGAGCCTGGCGAAGGGGTCGGGGCGGCACTTCCGGGCGGGGGAGGTCCGGCAGACGATGGTCGAGTACGACGAGGGGGTGCTCTTCGTCATGGCCGCGGGCGCGGGCAGCTGCCTGTGTGTGCTGAGCGCCGCGGAGGCGGACATCGGGCAGGTCGCGTACGAGATGACGCTGCTGGTCAACCGGGTGGGTGAGCACCTCGGGGTGACGGAGCGGCGCGTCACCGGCGGTTGAGGTGATCGGTTATCCACAGGGCTCCCGGGGTGACGTTGCTCTGAGTTACGTTCTTCACACAGAGTAATCGACGCTCGTGGGGGAGACCGTGATGACGACGACGATGACGGCGCAGCCGGGGACCGTGCTCCGGGAGGCCGTCCCGACCGACGGCCATGGAGATCTGCGGACCGACGCCCATGTCGGTGCCCGTTCCGATGTCCGTTCCGATGTCCATGCCGATGCCCATGGCGGCGTACGCGCGGACGTGCCGGCCGAGGTGCTGGTGGGCGGGGTGCAGGCCGCCGGGGAACTGGGCCTCACCCGGGGGGAGTTCGCCCGGGCCGTCCAGCTGGGGATCGTGCGGGCCGGGCCGTCGGTGCCCGGCCGGGCCGCCCGCTATACGCGGGCCGAACTGGACCGGGTCAGGGCCGCCGAAGGCCGCCCGGGCGCGAGCGGGCCGGAGGCGCTGCGTGAGCGCGTGGCGACCGTGGCCGGCGCGGAGGCGGCGGCCGGGGTGCTGGGAGTCGGACCGAGCCGGTTCACCCGGCTCGCCCGCTGCGGGCACCTCACCCCGGTCGGCTACCGGATCAACCGGTACCGGGCGGTGGTGTGGCTCTACCTCACCGCGGAGCTGCGGGAGTTCGCGGCGCGGGAGCCGGCGCGGCTGCGCGGGGTCGCGCCGCCGGCCGACCGGAAGCTGCTGGAGGCCAAGGCGGACCTGCGCCCGAGGAAGTGGCGCGGCCGGCACATCGGGCTGCTGCTGAGACGGACCGCCGACTCCTGGGAGCGGGCCGCGGTCCTGGCATCCGTACTCCCGGAGGAAGAGCTGCTGCGGGCCGTGCCCGACCCGGAGGAGCGGATCGTGCTGGCCGCCCTCGCTCCGCCCCCGCCGTACGGGCACCCGCAGGCGCCGGCGGCCGCGGCCGTGGCGCTGCGGCTGCTGGAGGCCGAGCCGCCGGAGGAGATCCACTGGTACCGCACCAGCCTGGACTTCGCCCTGACCGGAGCGCGCGGTCAGTCGAAGTCGACGGGGGACAGGGGGCCCACGTAGACCCAGGCCCCGCCCTCGCGGGAGAAGGCGCTGTGCTCGTGCAGCGAACCCGTGTGCCCGCCCTCGCGGTAGTGCGCCCGGAACTCCACCGAGCCCTCCGTCTCGAACATGCCGCCGCGCTCGGTGGCGAGGATCTCCAGGCGCTCCCAGCGCTGTCCGGGGTCCAGGTCGAGCCGGGCCGGACGGGTGGAGGAGTGCCAGGAGCGCAGCAGGTAGGCGGTGTCGCCGACGGCGAAGGCGCTGAACCGGGAGCGCATCAGGCGCTCGGCGGTGGGTGCCTGCTGGGCATCGGAGTGGAAGCGGCCGCAGCACTCCGGGTAGGCGGCGGGCAGCCCGCAGGGGCAGGGGAGGGCCGGGGTGGGCATGGGCGGGCTCGGTTCCTCGTGGAGGGCGGGGACAGCGGGGGCTCGGCGGACTGACTACCGGGCAGGCCGAGGCTGGGCGGGGTAGGGACGGAAGAGGCCTTCCTGGACCACGGAGACCAGCAGTCGGCCCTCGAGGTCGTAGATGCGGCCCCGGGCCAGGCCCCGGCCGCCGTGCGCGATGGGGGACTCCTGGTCGTACAGGAACCACTCGTCCGCCCGGAACGGCCGGTGAAACCACATGGCGTGGTCGAGGCTCGCCATGTCGAACCCGCGCATCCCCCACAGGGGTTCCACCGGGATGCGCACGGCATCGAGGAGGGTCATGTCACTGGCGTAGGTGAGGGCGCAGGTGTGCACGAGCGGGTCGTCGCCCAGCGGGCCGACCGCCCGCATCCACACCGCGCTGCGGGGATCGGCGTCCTTGAGCTCCTCGGGAGTCCAGCGGAGCCGGTTCACGTACCGGATGTCGAAGGGCTGGCGGCGGGCCATCCGCTCCAGCGACTCCGGCAGCGCCCCGAGGTGCTCGCGGATCTCGTCCGCGACCTTGGGGAGCGTGTCCGGATGAGGGACGTGGTGAGGGGGCAGCTGGTGCTCGATGCTGCCCTCCTCCGGATGGTGGAAGGAGGCGGTGAGATTGAAGATCGTCTTGCCCTGCTGGACCGCGGTGACACGGCGCGTGGTGAAGGACCGCCCGTCGCGCACCCGCTCCACCTGGTACACGATCGGCACCCCGGGGATGCCGGGGCGCAGGAAGTACGCGTGCAGCGAGTGGACCGGGCGGTCGCTCTCCACCGTGCGGCCCGCGGCGACCAGGGCCTGGCCGGCGACCTGGCCGCCGAAGACGCGCTGGAGGGACTCCTGCGGGCTGGCGCCGCGGAAGATGTTGACCTCGATCTGCTCCAGATCGAGCAGGTCGACAAGTCTCTCGGCGGGGTTCGTCATCAGAGGTTCTCCACTGTCAGGTCCGGGCGGAGCCGGCGGGAAGCGGGAGCCGGCGGGGCCGGCGGGTCGCCGGGGGCGGGAGGTGCGCTCAGAGCGCCCCGAGCTCGCCGACCGAGGTGACCCGGATGACGGCCCGGCCCTCTTCGTCGGAAGCCGCGAGGTCGACCTCGGCACTGATGCCCCAGCCATGGTCCCCGTTGGGGTCGGCGAAGGTCTGGCGGACGCGCCACAAGCCGTGCGCCGGGTCTTCCTCGATCTGGAGCAGCTTCGGGCCGCGGGCGTCGGGGCCGGTGCCGAGGTCGTCGTACTCGTCCCAGTAGCCGTCCATGGCCTCGCCCCAGGCGTCCGCGTTCCAGCCGGACTCGGCGTCCAGCTCGCCCAGCACGTTGACGTGGTCGAGGGCGGCCAGCTCCACCCGGCGGAACATCGCGTTGCGGACCAGGACGCGGAAGGCGCGCGCGTTCGCGGTGACCGGCTTGACCTGGTCGGCCTTCTCCTGGGCCTGCTCCGCCGTCTCCACCTCCGGGTTCGCCAGCTGCTCCCATTCGTCGAGCAGGCTGGAGTCCACCTGGCGGACCAGTTCGCCGAGCCAGGCGATCAGGTCCTCGAGGTCCTCGGACTTGAGGTCGTCGGGGATGGTGTGGTCCAGCGCCTTGAACGCGCCGGCCAGGTAGCGCAGCACGATGCCCTCGGTGCGGGCCAGCTCGTAGAAGGAGGTGAACTCGGTGAAGGTCATCGCGCGTTCGTACATGTCGCGGATGATCGACTTGGGGGAGACCGGGTGGTCGCGCACCCACGGGTGGCTCTTGGCGTACACGTCGTAGGCGTGGAAGAGCAGCTCTTCGAGCGGCTTGGGATAGGAGACGTCCTGGAGCCGCTCCATCCGCTCCTCGTACTCGATCCCGTCCGCCTTCATCTGGCCGACCGCGATGCCGCGTTCCTTGTTCTGCTGGGCGGCCAGGATCTGGCGCGGGTCGTCCAGCGTGGACTCCACGACGGACACCATGTCGAGCGCGTAGGAAGGGGACTCCGGGTCCAGCAGGTCGAAGGAGGCGAGCGCGAAGGTGGACAGCGGCTGGTTGAGCGCGAAGTCCTGCTGGAGGTCGACGGTGAGCCGGATGGTGCGGCCCTCGGAGTCCGGGGCGTCGAGCTTCTCGACCACGCCGCCGTCCAGCAACGAGCGGTAGATCGCGATGGCCCGGCGGATGTGCCGCAGCTGTGCCTTGCGCGGCTCGTGGTTGTCCTCGAGGAGGTGGCGCATCGCCTGGAAGGCATCCCCCGGACGGGCGATGACCGACAGCAGCATGATGTTGGTGACCTTGAAGCGCGAGGTCAGCGCCTCCGGGTCGGCGGCGATGAGCTTCTCGAAGGTGGTGTCCGACCAGGCGACGAAGCCCTCGGGAGCCTTCTTGCGCACCACCTTGCGGCGCTTCTTCGGGTCGTCGCCCGCCTTGGCGAGCGCCTTCTCGTTCTCGATGACGTGCTCGGGCGCCTGGGCGACGACATAGCCCGCCGTGTCGAAGCCGGCCCGGCCGGCGCGGCCGGCGATCTGGTGGAACTCGCGGGCGCGCAGCGTGCGGACCCGGGTGCCGTCGTACTTGGTGAGCGCGGTGAACAGCACCGTACGGATCGGGACGTTGACCCCGACGCCGAGGGTGTCGGTTCCGCAGATCACCTTCAGCAGACCGGCCTGCGCGAGCTTCTCGACCAGACGCCGGTACTTGGGCAGCATGCCCGCGTGGTGCACGCCGATGCCGTGCCGGACGTAGCGGGAGAGGTTCTGGCCGAACTTGGTGGTGAAGCGGAAGTTGCCGATGAGATCGGCGATCTTGTCCTTCTCCTCGCGGGTGCACATGTTGATGCTCATGAGCGACTGCGCCCGCTCGACCGCCTGGGCCTGGGTGAAGTGCACGATGTACACCGGGGCCTGCCGGGTCTCCAGCAGCTCGGTGATCGTGTCGGTGATCGGAGTGGTCACGTACTCGTACGACAGCGGGACGGGCCGCGTCGCGGAGCGGACCACGGAGGTGGGCCGGCCGGTGCGCCGGGCCAGGTCCTCCTCGAACCGCTTCATGTCGCCGAGGGTCGCCGACATCAGGATGAACTGGGCCTGCGGCAGCTCCAGCAGCGGGATCTGCCAGGCCCAGCCGCGGTCCGGCTCGGCATAGAAGTGGAACTCGTCCATCACGACCTGGCCGATGTCGGCGTGCCTGCCGTCGCGCAGGGCGATGGAGGCCAGCACCTCGGCGGTGCAGCAGATCACCGGGGCGTCGGCGTTGACCGAGGCGTCGCCGGTCAGCATGCCGACGTTCTCGGTGCCGAAGAGCTTGCACAGGTCGAAGAACTTCTCCGACACCAGGGCCTTGATCGGGGCGGTGTAGAAGGTGACCTTGTCCTGTGCCAGCGCGGTGAAGTGCGCGCCCACCGCGACCAGGCTCTTGCCCGAGCCGGTCGGGGTGGAAAGGATCACGTTCGCCCCGGAGACCACCTCGATCAGCGCCTCCTCCTGAGCCGGGTACAGGGTGATGCCCTGGTCCTCCGCCCACGAGGAGAAAGCCTCGAAGAGGGCATCGGGGTCGGCGTTCGGCGGGAGCTGATCAATGAGGGTCACGCCCCCCATCTTGCCTGGCTTCCCCCCGGATGAGGGAACCGACGGACGGAAGGAAGATCATCGACGGTACGCTGTGCCGTCGAAACGGCCCGAGCGAAACCGTCGACGGGGCCCGAGTTCGACATCACACACCACACCACCGGGGCGGGGAACGACCATGATGGGTCCGGCGCATTCACTCTCGGGGGCAGCGGCCTGGCTGGGGGTGGGCGCGGCGACCGCGGCGGCCGGGCATCCCATGCCGTGGCCGGTGCTCGTGGTCGGCGCGCTGATCTGCGCCGGGGCGGCCCTCGCCCCCGACCTCGACCACAAGTCGGCGACGATCTCGCGCGCCTTCGGGCCCCTGTCCCGGGGGTTGTGCGAGGTGGTCGACAAGATCTCCTACGCCGTCTACAAGGCCACCCGCTCGCCCAGGGACGCCCGCCGCACCGGGGGCCACCGCACCCTCACCCACACCTGGCTCTGGGCCGTCCTGATCGGCGGCGGCGCCTCCGCGCTCGCCGTGACCGCCGACCGCTGGGGCGTGCTCGCGCTGCTCTTCGTCCATCTGGTGCTGGCGGTGGAAGGCCTGCTCTGGCGGGCCGCCCGGATGTCCAGCGACGTCCTGGTCTGGCTGCTCGGCGCCACCAGCGCGTGGATCCTGGCCGGGGTGCTCGACCAGCCCGGCAACGGCGCGGGCTGGCTGTTCACCGGGCCGGGCCAGGAGTACCTCTGGCTCGGCCTGCCGATCCTGCTCGGGGCCCTCGTCCACGACATCGGCGACGCCCTGACGGTCTCCGGCTGCCCGGTCCTGTGGCCCCTCCCGATCGCCGGCAAGCGCTGGTACCCGATCGGCCCGCCGAAGATGATGCGCTTCCGGGCCGGCAGCTGGGTGGAGCTCAAGGTCCTCATGCCGGTGTTCGTCCTGCTGGGCGGCTTCGGCGGAGCCTCGGCCCTCGGGTTCGTGTAGTCCGGTGGCCCTGCCAGTCCTGTCACCGGGCCACGGCACCGGGCCCCGCCCGGACGCCCTCTGATCGGGACACCGGCGGCCGGACCAGCGGGTCCGGCCGCCCCAGCGGACCGCGGGTCACCCGTGCCAGGAGCGCCACAGCGCCGCGTACGCCCCGTCGGCCGCGACCAGTTCGTCGTGCGAGCCGAGCTCGCTGATCCGGCCGCCCTCGACCACCGCGATCACGTCCGCGTCGTGCGCGGTGTGCAGCCGGTGGGCGATCGCGATGACCGTACGCCCGTCCAGCACCCGGGCCAGGGACCGCTCGAGGTGCCGTGCGGCCCGCGGGTCCAGCAGCGAGGTCGCCTCGTCCAGCACCAGCGTGTGCGGGTCCGCCAGTACCAGCCGGGCCAGCGCGATCTGCTGGGCCTGCGCCGGGGTCAGCGCCGTCCCGCCGGAGCCGACCTCGGTGTCCAGACCGGCCTCCAGGGCACGCGCCCAGCCGTCCGCGTCCACCGCGCCCAGCGCCGCCCACAACTCCGCGTCCCCGGCGCCCGTCCTGGCCAGCCGCAGGTTGTCCCGCAGCGATCCCACGAACACGTGGTGCTCCTGGTTGACCAGCGCCACGTGCTCGCGCACCCGCTCCGCCGGCATCTGCGACAACCGCGCCCCGCCGAGGGTGATCTCACCGGCGCGCGGCGCGTAGATGCCCGCGAGCAGCCGGCCCAGCGTGGACTTGCCGGCGCCCGAGGGGCCGACGAGCGCCATCCGGGTGCCCGGCGGCACGGACATGGACACCCGGTGCAGCACGTCCACGCCCTCCCGGTAGCCGAAGTGGACCTCGTCCGCCCGGACGTCCCGGCCCTCGGGCCCCACCGTCGCGTCCCCGGCGTCCGGCTCGATCTCCCGCACGCCCACCAGCCGGGCCAGCGACACCTGGGCGATCTGCAGCTCGTCGTACCAGCGCAGGATCAGGCCGATCGGATCGACCATCATCTGGGCCAGCAGCGCACCGGTGGTCAGCTGCCCCACCGACATCCAGCCCCGCAGCACGCAGTAGCCGCCGATCATCAGCACGGAGCCGAGGATCGTCACGTACGTGACGTTGACGACCGGGAACAGGACCGTCCGCAGGAACAGCGTGTACCGCTCCCACGCCGTCCACTCCTTGATCCGGCGCTCGGACAGCGCGATCCGGCCCGGCCCGAGGCGGTGCGCCTCGACGGTGCGGCCCGCGTCCACCGTCTCGGTGAGGGCGGCCGCGACCGCCGCGTATCCGGCCGCCTCCGAGCGGTACGCCGACGGCGCCCGCCGGAAGTACCAGCGGCAGCCGATCACGAGCACCGGCAGCGCCACCAGCGCGGCCAGGGCCAGCGGCGGCGCGGTCAGGGCAAGCGCCCCGTAGAGCAGCCCGGCCCACACCACGCCGATGGCCAGCTGCGGCACGGCCTCGCGCATCGCGTTGGCGAGCCGGTCGATGTCGGTGGTGATCCGCGACAGCAGATCGCCCGTACCGGCCCGCTCCAGCACGCCCGGCGGCAGTCCCACCGACCGCACCAGGAAGTCCTCGCGCAGATCGGCGAGCATCTCCTCGCCGAGCATCGCCCCGCGCAGCCGGACCAGCCGGACGAAGAAGGTCTGTACGGCCAGCGCCAGCGCGAACAGCAGCGCCACCTGCCCCAGATGGAGCTCGCGCGCCCCCGCCGCGAGGTCGTCCACGACCCGGCCCAGCAGGTAGGGGCCGACCATGGAGGCGATCACCGCGACCGCGTTGACCGTCACGAGCACCACGAAGGCCCGCCGGTGGCGCCGGAACAGGCCGCGCACATAGCCCCGTACGGTCACCGACGTGCCCACGGGCAGGGTCGCGGCCGATTCGGGGGCCGCCGGATCGTAATCCGGCGGTGCCATGCCGATCATGCGGATTCCTCGATTTCCGTGAGTGCTTCCAGCCGGTCCGGATCCACACGGGCGAGCCGCTGCTCGTCCTCCGTCTCGCGGGTGACCACCGCCCGGTAGAGCGGTTCGCGGTGCAGCAGTTCGCGGTGCGTACCCGCCGCCGCCACCGCGCCCTCGTGGACGAGGACGACCCGGTCGGCGCGGTCCAGCAGCAGCGGCGAGGACGCCAGCACCACCGTGGTGCGCCCGGAGCGCAGCGCCGCGATCCCGTCCGCGATCCGTGCCTCGGTGTGCGAGTCGACCGCCGAGGTCGGCTCGTCCAGCACCAGCACCTCCGGGTCCGTGACCAGGGACCGCGCCAAAGCGAGCCGCTGGCGCTGCCCGCCGGACAGCGACCGGCCGCGCTCGGTGATCCGCGCGTCCATCGGGTCGTCCACCCCGTCCGGCGCCGACTGGAGCAGCGCGTCCAGTACGTCCCCGCACTCGGCCGCCGCCAGGGCGGCACCGGCCCCGACCGCTCCGGACGAGGGAACGGCGAACAGCTCCCGCAGGGTTCCGGACAGCAGCACCGGATCCTTGTCCTGTACGAGGACCAGCGTGCGCGCGGCGTCCAGTTCGAGCTCGTCCAGCGCGACTCCGCCGAGGAGCACCGAGGGCCCGTCGGCGGCCGTGTCCGTGGGATGGCCGCCGAGGCGCTCCGCGAGCCGTCCCGCCAGGTCCGGGTCCCCGCACACGACGGCGGTGAACCGGCCCGCCGCGGCCAGCAGCCCGGTCTCCGGGTCGTACAGGTCCCCGCCGGGGGCCGGGAGCTGCGCCGCCACGGCGGCCGCCGGACGCTCGCCGGCGTCCGTACGGGTCAGCGACAGCACCCGGGCGGTCCGCTTGGCGGAGGGACGGGAGAAGGAGTAGGCCATGGCGATCTCCTCGAAGTGGCGCAGCGGGTAGAGCAGCGTCGCCACCGCGCTGAACGCCGCGACGAGTTCACCCACCGCGATGCGGCCGTCGGCCACGAGCGTGGCGCCGTACCAGACCACCGTGATCATCAGGGCGCCCGGCAGCAGCACCTGGATCGCGGAGATCAGCGCCCACATCCGCGCGCTGCGCACGGCCGCCTTGCGGACCTCCTGCGAGGCCTCGCGGTAGCGGCCGAGGAACAGTTCCTCGCCGCCGATGCCCCGCAGCACCCGCAGGCCCGCGACGGTGTCGGAGGCCAGCTCGGTCGCCTTGCCCGCCTTCTCCCGCTGGATGTCGGCGCGCTGGGTGGCGCGGGGCAGCAGCGGCAGCACCGCCAGGGCGACCAGCGGCACGCCGATCCCCACGACCACGCCCAGCTCGGGTGCGTAGAACAGCAGGCCGACGCAGACGAGGACGACGGAGAAGAGCGCGGCCAGGAAGCGCGAGACGGCCTCGACGAACCAGCCGATCTTCTCCACGTCCCCGGTGGAGACCGCGACCACCTCGCCCGCGGCGACCCGGCGGGTCAGCGCGGAGCCCAGTTCGGCGGTCTTGCGCGCCAGCAGCTGCTGCACGCGGGCCGAGGCGGTGATCCAGTTGGTGACGGCGGTGCGGTGCAGCATGGCGTCGCCGACCGAGATGGCCACGCCGAGCAGCGCGAGCAGCCCGCCGACGAGCAGCAGCCGGGTGGAGTCGCGGTCGACCACCGCGCCGACGCCCATGCCCACCGCGTACGGGAGTCCCGCGACTCCGGAGAAGTGCAGCAGTCCCCAGCACAGGCTCTTGAACTGTCCGCCCAGCTGACCCCGGCCCAGCCACACCAGGAAACGGGGACCGGAACGGGCGTCGGGTACCCCGGGATCCCGATACGGAAGATCGCTGATCTGCATGACGCCCCATGACTGCTCGAGTGGTCCAAACCGTGCAAGGTTCGCCTTCCGGACCGGGGCCGGGCAATCGGTTTTCCGTCGGCCCAGCCCCGCCCCACGGAGGATTGCGGCCGAACCGGACGACGTAGCCCCTGGTCAGGCGGGTCGCGCGCACCGGCGCTCACGGACGGGTGGCGTGCTCCAGTTCGAGCAGGACCGAGGCGTAGGACCGCCCGGTCGCCCGGTCCATGCCCACCTCGCACATCCGGTTCGCCGACAGGTGGACGTCGAAGTGCCGGGCCGTCACCTCGGCGGCCTCGCGCGCCGTCGCCGAGGCCGTCAGCTCGGGGTGCAGCATGCCCCGGTCGCCCGCGAAGGCGCAGCATCCCACGTCGTCCGGGACCACCACCTCGTCGGCGCAGGCCTCGGCGACGGCCCGCAGCTGCGCCTCGTCGCCCAAGTGCCGCGTCGAGCACGTGGGATGGAGGACGGCGGAGCCCACCGTGCGGCGGATCTCCAGGTGCGGCAGCAGTTCCTCGGCCGCCCAGACGACCGAGTCGACGATCCGCAGCTCCCTGTGCAGGGCCCGGTTCTGCTCCGTCAAATAGGGGACCACCTCGTGCGCGATGCCCAGGGTGCAGGAGGAGGCGTCGACGACCAGCGGCAGCCGCCCGCCCGCGGTCCAGCCCCAGGCCGACTCGACGATGCGGTTGGCCATCACCCGGTTCCCCGCCTCGTAGCCCTTGGAGTGCCAGATCGTCGCGCAGCAGGTGCCGGTCACGTCCCCGGGGATCCACACGGGTTTTCCGGCCCGTTCCGACACGGCCACCACGGCCTCCGGCAGCGAGGGGCCGGACCGGGCACCGGGACCGCCGAAGATCCGGTTGACGCAGGCCGGGTAGTACACGGCCGCCGCTCCCGTCCGCCGGGTGACGGGCGGCCTGCGCGCGGCGGCGCCGGGAATCTGCGGCAGCCAGCGCGGCACCAGGTCCCGGCTCACGGCCTTGCGCGCGGCCCCGGTGACCGCCGCGAGCAGTCCGTCCCCGATCCTGTCCGGCAGCCGGTCGGCGGCGGCCACGGCCAGCCGGGCGGCGGACTCCACCGCCCCGAAACGCTCCGCGGCCAGAGCGGCGGCCCGCTCCTCGCGGGCGCTGTGCCGGCGGTGGCGGAAGTCCCTCATCAGCGCGCCGGTGTCGATGCCGACCGGGCAGGCGAGCTTGCAGGTGGAATCGCCCGCGCAGGTGTCGACGGCGTCGTAGCCGTAGGAGCCGAGCAGGCCGTCCAGCACCCGGGAGCCGGGCTGCTGGCGCATCATCTCGCGGCGCAGCACGATCCGCTGGCGCGGAGTGGTCGTCAGGTCCCGGCTGGGGCAGGTCGGTTCGCAGAACCCGCACTCGATGCACGGGTCGGCCACCGCCTCCACCCGCGGAATGGTCTTCAGGCCGCGCAGGTGCGCCCGCGGATCGCGGTCGAGGAGGATGCGGGGGGCGAGCACCCCGTCGGGGTCGATGACGCGTTTCGTGCGCCACATCAGCTCGGTGGCCTGGGGGCCCCACTCCAGTTCCAGGAACGGCGCCATGTTGCGGCCGGTGGAGTGCTCGGCCTTCAGGGAGCCGTCGAAGCGCTCGACGGTGAGCCGGCAGAAGGCTTCCATGAACGCCGCGTACCGCTCGACGTCGGCGGGGTTCGCCGCGTCGAAGGCGAGCAGGAAGTGCAGGTTGCCGTGGGCGGCGTGCCCGGCGACGGCCGCGTCGAAGCCGTGCCGCGCCTGGAGTGCGAGGAGTGCCTCACAGGCTTCGGCCAGGCGCGACGGCGGGACCGCGAAGTCCTCGGTGATCAGGGTGGTGCCGGGGGCGCGGGCGCCGCCCACGGCGGTGACGAAGGCCTTGCGGGCCTTCCAGTAGCCGTTGATGGTGCGCGCGTCCCGGGTGAAGGCGTTGGTGACCGAGGCCACCGGTGCCACCAGGTCGAGCCCGGTGAGCAGCTGCGCCGCGCGGCTCTCGTACGCGTCGCGGCCGGCTTCGTCCGGAGCGCGGAACTCCACGAGCAGGGCGGTGGTGTCCTTGGGCAGGTCCGCCCAGTCGGCGGGCACGCCCGCGACGCTGACCGAGGCGCGCAGCGTGTTGCCGTCCATCAGCTCCACGGCGAGGGCGCCCGCCTCGTTGAAGAGGGGCACGGCCGCGGCCGCCGCGGGCAGGGAGGGGAAGAACAGCAGGGCGGAGCAGGGTGCGCGGTCCAGCGGCAGGGTGTCGAAGACCACCTCGGAAATGAACCCCAGGGTGCCCTCCGAGCCGACCATCAGCCCGCGCAGGATCTCCACGGGGGTGGTGCCGTCCAGGTAGGCGTCCAGCCGGTAGCCGGTGGTGTTCTTGATCTCGTACTTGGCGCGGATCCGGGACACCAGGTCCGGGTCGGCCTCGATCTCCAGCTTGATCTCCCTCAGCCCGTGGCACAGGGCGGGCTCGGCGCGCGCCAGCTCCTCGTCGGCCAGCGGGTCCGCCGTGTCGACGACGGTGCCGCCCGGCAGGACGAGGGTGAGCGAGGAGAGCGTGCGGTAGGAGTTCCTCGTGGTGCCCGCCGTCATGCCCGAGGCGTTGTTGGCGACGACCCCGCCGAGGGTGCAGGCGAGGGCGCTGGCCGGGTCGGGGCCGAGGACGCGGCCGTGCCGGGCGAGGGCGGCGTTGGCCTGCAGGACGGTGGTGCCGGGCCGGATCCGGGCGCGCCGGCCGCCTTCCAGCACCTCGATTCCGGCCCAGTGGCGGCGTACGTCGACCAGGATGTCCTCGCCCTGGGCCTGGCCGCAAAGCGAGGTGCCGGCGGCGCGGAAGACGACCTCCCGCTCGCGGCCGTGGGCGTAGGAGAGGACGGTGGAGACGTCGTCGATGTCCTCGGCGATCACCACGACTTGGGGGACGAAGCGGTAGGGGGAGGCGTCGGAGGCGTAGCGGACCAGGTCGGAGACCTTCCACAGCACCTTCTCGGCGCCCAGCAGCTCCATCAGTTCGGTGCGCAGCGGGTCCGGGGTGCCGGCGGCCCGGTGGTCCGGGAGCCGGTCGTGGGCGGGGCCGCCGACGCCGCGCGGGCGCAGGGCCCCCGGCTTCGGTTCCAGCAGCGGCATCTGCGACCCCTCGCCTCGTGGCGGCCCACGCGTGGCCTCGTCAGCAGCGGCGCTCCGCCGGGGCGTCCGACAGGGCGTTCAGCAGGCCGCCGAGCACCTCGCGCTGGTCGGCGGTCAACGGAGCCAGGATCTCCTCTGCCGCGTCGGTTCGCGCGTTGCGCAGGCGCCGCAGCGTGGCGCGGCCGGTGTCGGTGAGCTCGATCCTGATGACCCGGCGGTTGGCGGGGTCGGGGGCGCGGCGCACGCACCCGGCCGCCTCCAGGCCGTCCACCAGGGTGGTCACGGCGCGGGGGACGACCTCCAGGCGGGCGGCGAGATCCGCCATTCGGGGCGCCTGGTCGCCCTCGTAGTGCGAGACCAGGCGCAGCAGCCGACTCTGGGCGGGAGTGATCCCGAGCGGTTCCATGTGGCGCTTCTGGATCCGGTGGAGCCTGCGCGTCAGGCGGAGCAGCTGTTCGGCGAGGAGGCGATCGGTGTCGGAGGCGGAGCTCATGCCGGGAACAATAACAGGATGCCGTTCATTGTGAGTATAGGTAACAATGACCTATGCTCCAATGTCCCTGACTTCCGACCCGAGAGGGTGCCCATGCGTCACGACGAACCGAAGTGGACTCCATCGAAAGAATCCCTCGACCCGAGCCGCCCCGCCCCCGCGGACCAGCCGCGCGAGCTCAGCCGGATCGTGAGCCTCTTCCGGCCCTACCGCGGCCGCCTCGCCGTCGTCGGCCTGCTGGTCGGCGCCTCCTCGCTGGTGGGCGTCGCCTCGCCGTTCCTGCTCAAGGAGATCCTCGACGTCGCGATCCCGCAGGGCCGCACCGGGCTGCTCAGCCTGCTCGCGCTCGGCATGATCCTCACCGCCGTGGTCACCAGCGTCTTCGGCGTGCTCCAGACCCTGATCTCCACCACGGTCGGCCAGCGCGTCATGCACGACCTGCGCACCGCCGTCTACGCACAGCTCCAGCGGATGCCGCTGGCCTTCTTCACCCGGACCCGCACGGGCGAGGTGCAGTCCCGCATAGCCAACGACATCGGCGGCATGCAGGCCACCGTCACCTCCACCGCGACCTCCCTCGTCTCCAACCTGACGGCGGTCATCGCTTCCGTGGTCGCCATGCTCGTGCTCGACTGGCGGCTCACCGTGGTCTCGCTGCTCCTGCTCCCGCTCTTCGTATGGATCAGCCGGCGGGTGGGCCGTGAGCGCAAGAGGATCACCACCCAGCGGCAGAAGCAGATGGCCGCCATGGCCGCGACGGTCACCGAGTCGCTGTCGGTCAGCGGGATCCTGCTGGGCCGCACCATGGGCCGTTCCGAATCCCTCACCGCCGCGTTCTCCGCGGAGTCGGAGAAGCTCGTCGACCTCGAAGTGCGCTCCAGCATGGCCGGGCGCTGGCGGATGTCCACCATCGGCATCGTCATGGCCGCCATGCCCGCGCTCATCTACTGGGCCGCCGGCATAGCCCTCCAGACCGGCGCCCCCTCGCTCTCCGTCGGCACCCTCGTCGCCTTCGTGACCCTCCAACAGGGCCTGTTCCGGCCCACCGTCAGCCTGCTGTCGACCGGCGTGCAGATCCAGACCTCGCTCGCCCTGTTCGCCCGCATCTTCGAGTACCTCGACCTGCCGGTGGACATCACCGAGCGCACCGATCCGGTCCGCCTGGAGCGGGCCAAGGGCGAGATCCGGCTGGAGGACGTGCACTTCGCGTACGACGCCACGAGCGGCCCGACCCTCACCGGAATCGACATCACCGTCCCGGCCGGCGGCTCGCTCGCCGTGGTCGGTCCGACCGGCTCCGGCAAGAGCACGCTCAGCTACCTCGTGCCCCGGCTCTACGACGTCACCGGCGGTCGGGTCGCCCTCGACGGGGTGGACGTGCGCGACCTCGACTTCGACTCGCTGGCCCGCTCGATCGGCGTGGTCTCCCAGGAGACCTACCTCTTCCACGCCTCGGTCGCGGACAACCTGCGCTTCGCCAAGCCGGACGCGACGTACGAGGAGATCACCGAGGCGGCACGGGCCGCCCAGATACACGAGCACATCGAGTCCCTGCCCGACGGGTACGAGACCCTGGTGGGCGAGCGCGGCTACCGGTTCTCCGGCGGCGAGAAGCAGCGCCTGGCCATCGCCCGCACCATCCTGCGGGACCCGCCGGTGCTGATCCTGGACGAGGCCACCAGCGCCCTCGACACCCGCACCGAGCACGCCGTCCAGCGGGCCATCGACAACCTCTCCCAGGGCCGCACCACCATCACCATCGCGCACCGGCTGTCCACCGTCCGCGACGCCGACCAGATCGTGGTCCTGGACGCGGGACGGATAGCCGAGCGCGGCACCCACGAGGAACTGCTGAAGGCGGACGGCCGGTACGCCGATCTGGTCCGCCGAGACCGGGATGCCGCACTGCCGACGGAGCCGGCGCCGGGAGCCGAGCTGGCTCCGGTGAATGTGTGATCGTATGACCGGCGCACGGGCAGAATGTCGGAATTAGGGTGACATGCGGGTTAGCGTTCCCGCATGCGTCATGAGTACCGGCCGCCACAGCGCAGTTCCCGGCTCACTCGCCGGGGCCGGCTGGCGCTCTTCCTCGGCACGCTGCTCGCGATCGGGGCGCTCCTCCTGATCCCGCTGCTGAGGGGTGGTGAAGTTCCCGAGACGCCACGCCAGTTGATGATCCCGGAAGGCCGGCGGGCCTCTCAGGTGTACGCCGCGATCGACCGCGAGCTGAAGCTCCCGGCCGGTTCCGCCAAGGCGGCCGTGGCCACCGCGGACCTGGCACTGCCCGCCGAGGCGAAGGGCAACCCGGAGGGCTACCTCTTCCCGGCCACCTACCCGGTGACCTCGCGGACCACCCCGGGCACCCTGCTCGCCTCCATGGTGCGCACGGCGAACGAGAAGCTCGCCACCCGGGCCGTCGCGGACGGCGGCAAGACCCACGGAATGACCCCGTACCAGACCGCCACCCTGGCCAGCATCATCGAGGCGGAGGCCGACAGCCGCGCCGACATGGGCAAAGTCGCGCGGGTGGTGCACAACCGGCTGGCGAAATCGATGCCGCTCCAGATGGACTCCACCCTCAACTACGCACTGAACCGCAGCACCGTGGACACCACCCTGAGCGACACGCGGATCGACAGCCCCTTCAACAGCTACCAACGCCAGGGACTGCCGCCCACGCCGATCGACAGCCCCGGACTGGCGGCCATGACGGCAGCGGTCGCGCCGACCCCCGGCGACTGGCTGTTCTTCGTCACCGTGAAGCCGGGGGACACCCGCTTCTCGACGACGTACGAAGAGCACCGAAAGCACGTCGCGGAGTTCAACCGACTGCGTGAGCACGCCGGTTCCCGCGCAGGTCAGGAGGCTGTCCCGGGGAAATGAGGGGCGCCGGCCCGGGGACGGTTCTGCGATCGGCGGCCTGCCGGACGCGAGGACCGAGGGGGCGGGAACCGTGAAGTGGCCATGGAGGGCGAAGACGAACTCCGAGGCGCGGGCCCGGACGTTCCCGGTCGACGGACCGGAGGCCGGCCGAGGGCTCAGCCCACGCGAGCTCCGACCGGCTCCCCGGCCCGTTCGCGGGCCAGCAGCCGGCGGATCTCGCGGACCGCGGCGCCGCCCGCGCGGTTGGCGCCGATGGTCGACGCCGACGGGCCGTAGCCGACGAGGTGGACCCGCTCGTCGCGCACGGCCCTGGTCCCCTCGACCCGGATGCCGCCGCCCGGCTCGCGCAGGCGCAGCGGCGCCAGGTGGTCGACGGCCGCGCGGAACCCGGTCGCCCACAGGATGACGTCCGCCTCCACCCGGCTGCCGTCCGCCCAGGCGGCGCCCGAGCGGGTGATCCGGTCGAACACGGGCCGGCGGTCCAGCACCCCCGAGGCGAGTGCGGCCCGTACGGCCTCGTTCAGCGGGAGGCCCGTCACGCTGACCACGCTCTGCGGCGGCAGTCCCCGGCGGACGCGCTCGTCCACCAGGGCGACCGCCGCCCGGCCCTCGGCCTCGCCGAAGCTCCCGTCGCGGAAGACCGGGGGCCGCCGGGTCACCCAGGTGGTCTCCGCAGCCACCTCCGCCACCTCCAGCAGGTGCTGCACCGCCGAGGTGCCGCCGCCCACGACGATCACCCGCGCCCCGGCGAACTCCTGGGGCCCCGGGTAGTTCGCGGTGTGCAGCTGCCTGCCGCGGAAGGTCTCCTGGCCCGGGTAGCGCGGCCAGAACGGCCGGTCCCACGTCCCGGTGGCGTTGACCAGGGCCCGGGCGGACCAGGTGCCGGCCGAGGATTCCACCAGCAGCCGCCCGCCGGGGCCCTCGCGGACCGCCGAGACGTCCACGGGCCGCCGTACGCGCAGGCCGAAGCGCTCCTCGTAGGCGGCGAAGTACTCCCCGATCACCTCGGAGGAGGGCCGCCGCGGATCGGCGCCGGTCAGTTCCATGCCGGGCAGGGCGTGCATTCCGTGGACCCGCCCGTAGGTCAGCGAGGGCCAGCGGAACTGCCAGGCCCCGCCGGGACGGGGTGCGTGGTCCAGGAGCACGTGGTCGATCCCCGCCCGGGCCAGGTGATAGGCGCTGGACAGGCCCGCCTGCCCGGCCCCGACCACCACCACGTCCACGGCCACGTCCACGGCCACGTCCACGGCCACGTCCACGTCCACGTCCACGGCCACGGCCGCGTCCACGGCCGCGTCGGCATCCCGCATCGAATCGTTCACGGTTCTACTAACTACGGGGTGCGGCCGGATCTTCCCCGCCTGCCGGGCGCAGCGTCGCCCGCACCGGTCCGGCCGGCTGCAGGGTGAGCCCCGGGAAGATCCCGGCCCGCTCGCTCCCGCTGTCCAGGTGGAACCGCTGCCCCAGCACCGCCAGTACGAGCGCGGCCTCCACCAGCGCGAACCGCGCGCCCAGACACGCCCGCGGGCCGCCGCCGAAGGGTATCCAGGCGTGTTCGGGCACCGGGTGCGGGGCGTCCGCGTCCCACCGCTCGGGCCGGAAGGCCTCCGGATCCGGGAACCAGCGCGCGTCCCGGTGCATCGACCACGGGCTGATCCACACCCCGGTCCCCGCGGGCACCCGGCGCCCGCCGATGCTCGCGCCCTCCCCGGCCACCGCCGAGATCAGCCAGATCGGCGGATAGATCCGCAGCGACTCCTTGATCACCTGCTGGGTCCAGGGCAGCCGCGCGTAGTCGTCGTACGTCGGCAGCCGCCCTCCGAGCACCCGGTCCCACTCCTCGGTCAGCCGGGCCCGTGCCTCCGGCGCCCCCGACAGCAGCTGCCAAGCCCAGGTCAAGGTGGTCGAGGTGGTCTCGTGGCCGCCGATGTAGAGGGTGATCGACTCGTCCCGCAGCTCCTTGCGGGACAGCGGCGCGCCGTGTTCGTCGCGGGCCGCGAGCAGCCGGCTCAGCAGGTCGTCCCGCTCGGCCCCGGCCGCCGAGGCCGCCTCGTGTTGCCGTATGACGTGCGCGATCTCCCGGTCCAGGACGGCCACCGCCTCCCGCATCCGGCGCCGCCCCGGCGTCCGCACCCACGGCGGCAGGAACAGCGTCACCCCCCGGAACTCGGCCCCCAGCTCCCGCTGGGCCGTTGCCATGGCCGCGCTGATGGGCGCCTCCCGGCCGGCGGCGTCGCTCCCGAACAGCGTGCGCACCGCGATCCGCTGGGTGAGTCCGGCCATCTCCCGGTGCACGTCGATCCGCTCGCCCTCGCGCCAGCTCCGGGCCAGCGCGTCCGCGCACTCCACCATCGTGGCGGCGTACGCGCGCACTTGGCGCGGCCGCACCGCGGGCTGGACCAGGGCCCGTTTGCGCCGCCATTCGTCCCCGGTGGCCACGACGACCCCGTCACCCAGCAACTGGTGGAAGGCCCAGCCCAGTTCCATCGGCTTGAAGGTGCTCTCGACGGCCCCGAGGAGCTCGCCGGCGTGCTCGGGCCGCGAGACCAGCACGTTGCGCTTCAGCCCGAGCGCCCACGGCACCCAGTCCCCGTAGTCGTCGCGCAGCGACTCGAAGAAGTCCAACGGGTCACGGGCGAAGGCGGGCAGATTCCCGAGCAGGGGCCACTGGCGCGGCCCGCTTTCGGCGCCCCGGGGCAGCGTGGTGGCGGTCACGCAGGCATCGTGGCAGCCACCGTGCCAGGGCACCAGAGGCCGCGTCGCCCCGGGGGTGCCTCGTCGACCAGGCCGGGCTCGCGGCCGGGGTCAGGCCGCGGCGCGCGCGGTCAGCCAGTCGTAGGCCGCCTCCGCGGTGAACTCCCGCTGCCCGCCCGGGAAGAGCAGTCCGGCCTGCGCGAAGGCCTCGTCGTGCGCGGTCTGCGCCACGTACGGGATCGCCACGCAGCCCATGCCGGCCGCGCGGGCGGCCAGCGCGCCCGGCGCCGCGTCCTCGACGACCACGCAGTCGGCGGGCTCGGCGCCCAGCCGGCGGGCCGCCTCCAGGAAGACGTCCGGGGCCGGCTTGCCGTGTGCGACCTCCTCGGCGGAGACCACCGTCGTCAGCAGGGCGTCCAGACCGGTACCGGACAGCACCACGTCGATCGCCTCGCGCGAGGAACCGGAGGCCACCGCCATCGGCACGCCCTCGGCGCGCAGCCGCTCCACGAACTTGCGCATCTCCGGGAAGACTTCCGTCCCCGTGCGGGCCAGTTCCAGGTAGGCGGCGTTCTGTTCGGCGAGCAGCTGCTCCACCGGCGCCTGGATCGCGTACCGTTCCTTGAGGAT
Organism: Streptomyces sp. cmx-11-4; assembly: GCA_049998195.1. Taxonomy (GTDB): domain Bacteria; phylum Actinomycetota; class Actinomycetes; order Streptomycetales; family Streptomycetaceae; genus Streptomyces. Next base: position 104,366 of record JAEBET010000013.1, on the reverse strand, counting down.
CTCCAGCGTCTCCAAGGTGCCGATGCCGATGAACCGGGAGTGCTGCTCCCAGGTGAACTCGGCGACCCCGTGCCGCTCCAGGGTGCGGCGCCCCGATGCGTAGTAGTTCGGCTCGCTGTCCACGAGGGTGCCGTCGAGATCGAATATGACGGAAATCATCCGTTGTGCCCGTCCTGCCGGTTGTGTCCTGTCCATATCATCCTGTCAGGTTTTGCGGGCAGCCCGGCCCACGGACTCGACCAACGGCAGCAACCGGTGGGCCACCCGCTCGCGCAGGGCCACCTCGGTGCGGGTGCGGACCACCCCCGGCAGCTGGATCAGCCGCTGGATCACGTCCTCCAGGTGCGCGTTGTCCCGGGCTGCCACGCGGGTGAGCAGGTCCCCGCCGCCGGTGATCGAGAAGGCCTCGATGATCTCGGGAACGGCGGCCAGCGCCTCGCCCACGTCGTCCAGATGCCCCTGGGTCACCTCGATGTGCACGAAGGCCAGTACGGGATGCCCCAGCGCCGCGGGAGAGAGCGAGGGCCCGGTCCCGGTGATCACCCCGGTGCGCTCGAGCCGGTCCAGCCGGGCCTGCAGCGTGCCCCGGGCGACGCCGAGGATGCGGGCGTACTCGCGGACGCTGGTGCGCGGCTGCTCGATCAGCAGGCGCAGGATCCTCGTGTCGAGCTCGTCCACCGCCATGCCGCGACTGTACCAATGGCCCAGTTCATCCGGTGTGCGGCCGTGGCAGCGTCCGGTGCACGACGGTCACCGCCACCACCACGGCCGCGGCGGGCAGCAGCAGCTCGCCCACCGTCCATCCGGCCCGCACCAGGAGAGCCCCGGTCAGCCCGCCGGTGAACATCGCCAGCACCGCCAGGGCCCGGCGCCGCCAGGCCCCCGTCCCGTAGCCGAAGGCGGCGTCGTGTCCCAGGCCCGAGCTGCCGATCAGCGCGGTCATGGACCGGGTGACCAGGGTCGTCGGCACGCCGGGCACGTTCAACCGCATGCTCGTGACCGTACGGATGCCCATCGCCGTCGCCAGCAGCGCGGTCACCAGCAGGTGCGCGGCGGCCGGATGCCCGTACCGCGGCGCCACACCCCACCCGGCGGCCGCGCCGGCCAGGATCAGCGCGGCCTCGGCGGACAGCCCGAGCTGGACCCAGCGCCACCCCCGGGCCTCCGCGGCCGACTCCATGTGCGCCCCGCACACCACCCCGGCGGCGAACGCCGCCAGCGAGAGCGCGGACGACAGCGCGGGCAGGTTCGTCGCCCCCGCGAGCCCGAACGCCAGGAAGAGCACGTTCCCCGTCTGCATCGCCGTGAACACCGGCCCGAGGGCGAGCAGGCTCACCGCCTCGACCAGCCCCGTGACCCAGGTCAGGACGAGCAGCAGCCCGGTCAGGGTCGGACCCACCGCGTGCGCACCCGCCTTCATGAGGCCCGACAGTGACACGCCCGGCCCGGCCCTCGGCGCCGACATGCCGGTCAGGGCCTAGGGTCCGGAGGATGAGCGACCTGCTGCTGGTGAGGCACGGCGAGACGGCGTGGAGCGCCGACGGGCGGCACACCGGGCGCACCGACGTCCCGCTGACCGCGCGCGGGGTCGAGGAGGCCCTCTCCCTGGCCCCCTACTTCCGGGACCGCCACCCCGCGCTCGTCCTGACGAGTCCGCTGCGCCGGGCCGTCGCCACGGCCGAGCTCGCGGGGCTCACCGGCGGAGTCACCGACCCCGACCTGTACGAGTGGGACTACGGCGGCTACGAGGGGATCACCACCGCGGAGATCCAGCGGACCACCCCCGACTGGTCCCTGTGGACCCACGGGGTGCCGCCCGGCGACGCGGAGCACCCCGGCGAGAGCGCCGCCCAGGTGGGCGCCCGCGCGGACCGGGCCCTGGCCCGGATCGCCCCGGTGCTGCGCGCCGACGCCGTGGTCGTCGTCGCCCACGGCCACTTCCTGCGCGTCCTCACCGCCCGCTATCTGCGCCTGGACCCCGAGGAGGGCCGGCTGTTCCTGCTGCGTACCGGCACGGTCAGCGTGCTCTCCACGGAGCACGGGCTGCCCGTGATCGCAGGCTGGAACACCCACCCGTGATCGCAGGCCGGAACACCCACCCGTGATCGCAGGCCGGAACACCCGCCCGTAGTCCGCCCGCCCCTCCCGCCTCGCGCGGCGGCCGCGCGCGGGCGACGATGCGTACATGGCCGAAGACAGCGCGGACCGCGACGGCCCGCAGGCCGCCGCCCCGGAGCCGGGCCTGAAGGCCAACGCGATCGGGTTCCTCGACGCGCTGGTCATCGGCCTGAACTCCACCTCGCCCGCCTACTCCCTGGCCGCCGTGCTCGGGCCGATCGTGGCGCTCGTCGGGATCTACGCGCCCGGCGTGATGCTGGCCTCGTTCGTCCCGATGCTGCTGATCGCCGCCGCCTTCTACTACCTCAACAAGGTCGACCAGGACTGCGGGACCACCTTCTCGTGGGTCACCCGGGCCATGGGCCCCTGGGCGGGGTGGCTCGGCGGATGGGCCATCGCCATGACCGGTGTACTGGTCATCGGCTCACTGGCGGACGTGGCGGTCAACTTCGGTCTGCTCGCCGCCGGACTCGACGAGTGGGCCGCCAACGACGCGATCCGCCAGAGCCTCACCGTCGCCGTGATCCTGGCCATGACCGCCATCTGCGTCATCGGCACCGAGCTGTCCGCCCACCTCCAGGACATCCTCATCCTTGCCCAGGTCTTCTTCCTCCTGACCTTCGCGGTGGTCGCCATCTACCGGATCTACGCCGGCACCAGCACCCTCGACGCGATCGAGCCGTCGATCGGCTGGCTCAACCCCTTCGGCGCCGGCGGCGCCGCGCTGACCGGCGGACTGCTGCTCGGCGTGTTCATCTACTGGGGCTGGGAGTCCGCGGTCAACCTCACCGAGGAGGTCCAGGACTCCGCCACAGCGCCCGGCAAGGCCGGCATCTGGTCGACGGTGGTCCTGCTGGTGACCTACCTGTCCGTGGGCTTCGCCGTCGTCGGCTACGCGGGCACCACCTTCCTCGCCGAGAACGCCGCCGAGGAGGAGGCCGTCTTCGCCGTACTGGCCCACGAGGTCATGGGCGGCTGGGACTGGGTGGTCCTCCTCGCGGTCTGCACCTCGGCCCTCGCCTCCACCCAGACCACGATCATCCCCGCCTCCCGCACCGCCCTGTCCATGGCCCGCCGCCACGCGCTGCCCCCCGGTCTCGCCCACATCCACCCGCGGTTCAGGACCCCGGACGTGAGCACGTGGTGGGTGGCGGGCATCGCGATCGGCTGGTACCTCGTCGTCAACCAGATCAGCGAGAACGCGCTCCTCGACTCACTGACCGCGCTCTCCCTGCTCATCGCCTTCTACTACGCGCTCACCGGCCTGGCCTGCGCCGTCTACTACCGGCGCCACCTGCTGGAGAACGCGCACAACTTCCTGCTCATCGGCCTCGGCCCGGTGCTCGGCGCGCTCCTGCTGGGCTGGCTGCTGGTGGAGTCGGTCGGCGACATGTCGAACCCGGAGAACTCGGCGAGCGGCGTCTCCTGGTTCGGGCTCGGCCCGCCCCTGGTCATCGGCATCGCCATCGCCGTCGTCGGCGTGCTCGTCATGTGCTACTGGCGGCTGCGCGACGGCCGGTTCTGGCAGGAGCGCCGCGGCGTGGCCGATCCCGACCTCGTCCACGGCCACAAGAGCTGAGGAGTCCCCGATGTCCGTGGTCCTCGGATACGACGAGTCGCCCGGCGCGGAGCGGGCGCTGCGCGTGGCGCTGGAGGTGGCCACCGCCTTCGGCGAGCCCCTCGTCCTCGTCTACGGGGCGGCCGCCCCGGGCGCCACCGGCGAGGAGTACCGGGCGCACCGGGAAGCCGTCCGCCAGGCGGGCCGCAGCGCCCTGGCGCACGCCGTGCAGGCCGCGGACGAGGCGGGTGTGCCCTCGACGGTCGAGGTGGTCGACGACAGGCCCGCCCAGGCCCTGCTCGACGCCGCCCGGCGCTACGGAGCCCGCGTCATCATCGTCGGCACGTGGGGCGACAGCCCGATCCGCGGCGCCCTGCTGGGCTCCACCCCGCACAAGCTCCTGCACCTCTCTCCGGTCCCGGTGCTGTGCGTACCGACGGAGCACGGCGGCGAGCTGATCTGAAAAGGCGTCACAGTAAACCAACTTGGCCGGAAAACGCGCTATTTGGTGTGTGGCTATGCTCAATGCCTGAGTGATCAAAGCGTGTTGTCGATCACAGATGGGCAGAGTGGGGCGGCCGAGCAACACCCCCACGTGACCGCAAGACCGGAGAACCGATGGACAGCAACCTCGTCATCCAGCCCCACGCTGGTGGCCAGGCGTTCGACGAGAGCCAAGTGCCGCTCTACTACAGCCGGAAGACGGCTGACATCCTCCACAAATACGGTCCGGGACCGCGGGTCCACTTCCACATGGGCCTCTTCGCACCCGGCGAGACACCGAACACCACGGTCTCCCAGCGCGTGCTCAAGCGCCGCATCATCGAGTCCCAGGAGGCGATCGTCGACCACGCCGCCCGGACCTGGGGCGCCTACGCCACCCCGCCCGCCAGCCTCCTCGACATAGGCTGCGGCGTCGGCGGCGGCTCGCTCTACTGGGCGCAGGAACACGGAGCCGACGTCACCGGCCTCACCGTCGCCGCGGAACACGTGCCCCTCATCCGGCGGTTCGCCCGGCAGGCCGGGGTGGGCGACCGGGTGACGCCCCTGCTCGCGGACGTCCACGACTACACCGCGCCGCGCGGATTCGACGCCGCCTACGCCTGCGAGAGCTCCGGCTACCTGGACCGCGAACGACTCTTCGAGGTGGTCGCCAAGGCCCTGAAGCCGGGCGGCTGGTTCGGGATCCAGGAGCACTTCATCTGCCGTCCCGAGTGGACCGACTTCATCGACGCCTACTACAAGACGCGCTTAGGCACCCTGACCGAGTACATCACCGCCGCCCGGGCCGCCGGGTTCGAGCTGGAGCAGGACGAGGACCTCACCGACCGGGTCGCCGAGTTCTGGGTCCAGTCCATGGCCTGGAACACCGCGGAATTGGACCGGATCGAGCACACCGGCGCCCCCTCCGCCTGGTCCCGGGAACGGCTCCGGGAGTCGACCATCACGCACGGCAAGCTGTTCCGCATCTGGCGCGACCACGCGCTGGAGACCCGGCTGCTGCTCTTCCGGCTGGGCGGGGGGAGCTGACGATGCCGCCCGTGTACGCCGCGGGCTCCCACCCCGGCGCGGATCTCGAGCAGCGGGACCCGCTTCACCCTCACGTGGTGCGACGTGGCGAACGGGATCGCCGTCCCGGGCGACGAGTGGCCTTGTTCCTCCTGCTGCGCGAGCAGCTCGGCCGCGACGCGGGCGAGCAGCTGGGCCGCTACCCCGGCTCGCTGGAGCACTGGATCGCGGGGGACCTGGAGTACCCCTGCCGGGCGCCGCGCTACGCCAGTCCGCGCAACCGCAACGAACTTCCCGCGGACGGCGCCCGGTTCGACGTCACCTGGCGCGACACGCCCAGCGACGCGCGGGTCGAGCCGCCGCCGGTACCGGCTCTCGCCCGGTGGTGGCAGCAGCTCGACGCCTGACGCGACGGTCAGCGGCGGCGGCCCAGCAGCCGGGCCCACCACCGGACCCGCACCGCCGGCCGCTCCCCGGGAAGGGGAGCGGCCGGCGCGGCGGCGGCCGGCGCGGCCGGTGCCCGTGTGCTGCCCGTGACAGAGGTCCCCCGCGGGGTGAACCGCACCGGAAGCGCGACCAGGTGGCGGGACATGAGGGACGCCGTCCACCGCAGCTCGTCCTCGGGGACGGCCAGTTCCAGGTCGGGCAGCCGGGTCAGCAAGGAGTCGATCCCGGTCTCCGCGATGGCCCGGCCGATGTCCTGGCCGGGGCACTCGTGGGGGCCGCTGCTGAAGGACAGGTGCGAGCGGTTGCCGTGGACGGGCACCGTCGGGTCGGGACGGATCTCCGGATCGACGTTCCCGGCCGCGAGCCCCAGCAGCAGCATGTCCCCGGCCTTGATCTGCGCCCCGCCGAGCTCGGTGTCGCCGGTGGCCCAGCGTCCCAGGATCGTGGCCATCGGGGGCTCGTCCCACAGGACCTGCTCCAGCGCGTCGGGCAGGGGCATTTGGCCGCCGGCGAGGTTCGCGCGGAACCGCCGGTCGGTCAGCACCACGCGCAGGGTGTTCGCGATGAGGTTGGCGGTCGTCTCGAACGCCGCGATCATCACCAGGCGCAGGTGCTCGACGATCTCCTCGTCGGTCAGTGAGGTCGGGTGCTCGGCCATCCACGTGGTGAAGTCCCGGCCGGGCACCGCCCGCTTGCGCAGCACGAGTTCGCGCAGGGTGGCCGTTACGTACGCATTGCTGGCGACGGCCGTCTCGGTGCCCTGGAGCATGTCGCGGGCGGCCTCGACCAGGCGCGGGCCGTACGAATCCGGCGCCCCGACCAGTTGGGTCATCACCAGCATCGGCAGCGGCTCGGCGAAGTCCGCGACGAGGTCGCCCTGCCCGGACTCGACGAACTGGTCGATCAGCTGATCGGCGAAGCGCTTGACGTAGCGCCGTACGCCGCGCCGGTCGAAGCGTTCCAGCGACTCCGTGACCGCACCGCGCAGCCGCTCGTGCTCCGCACCGTCGACCAGGTGGCACACGGGCTGCCACGCGGTCATCGGCGTGAGCGGGTGGTCGGCCGGAACCCGGCCCTCCTGCTGGTCCCGCCAGCGGCGCGGGTCCCGGGAGAACCGCGACGGGGTGCGGGTCACGTCCAGGTTCTCGCGGTGGCCGAGCACCAGCCAGGCCGGCAGGTCGCCCTGGACGAGGACGGGGGCCACCGCGCCGTGCTCGGCGCGCAGCTTCTCGTACAGGCCCATCGGGTCCGCCTCGGCCTCGGGGCCGTAGAGCCGGTGCGCGGGGCAGCCGGGCGGCGGAGTCGAAGCGGCGGGGGACGGGGAAGTGCTCACGATGCCTCCGGGGTCACTGCGAGGGAGTGCAGATAGCGCATCAGCGTCATCAGGACGTCACGGCTGGAGTCGCGCCGCCGGGCGTCGCAGAGCACCAGCGGGACGGCCGCGGGCAGGTCGAGGGCGCTGCGCAGCTCCTCGACCGGGTACTGGGGCGCGTCGGGGAAGGAGTTGACGGCGACCACGAAGGGCACCCCGCGCTCCTCCAGCCGGCCGATCACGTCGAAGCTGACCTCCAGCCGGCGGGTGTCGACCAGGACCACCGCGCCCAGCGCGCCCTCGAACAGGCCGCGCCAGAGGAACCAGAACCGCTGCTGGCCGGGGGTGCCGAAGAGGTACAGCACCAGTTCCTCGTTGATGCTGATCCGGCCGAAGTCCATGGCCACGGTGGTGGAGGTCTTGCGCTCCACGCCCGCCGTGTCGTCGACGCCGACCCCGGCCTGGGTCATCGTCTCCTCGGTGGTCAGGGGCCGGATCTCGCTCACCGCGCCGACCAGGGTCGTCTTGCCGACCCCGAAGCCGCCCACGATCACCACCTTGACCGCGGCGGCGGCCGTGGCGGGCAGTACGTCCTCGTGCCGCGGCCCGGCGGGCGACGCCTCAGAGCTTTCGAAGTCCATCGATCACTGCCTCAATCAATGCCAGGTCGGGGAGTTGGGCGCGGGCGACGGGTGCGCGGGAGAGCACCTGGCCCGACGTGAGCAGGTCGTCGATCAGGACGGTGACCACACTCACCGGCAGGCCGAGGTACGCGGAGATCTCGGCCACGGACAAGGGCGCCTGGCACAGCCGCACGATCGCCGCGTGCTCCGGCTGCATGCCGGGCCGGGGCCCCGACTTGGCGACGATCAGTGTGACCAGGTCGAGGCCGCTGGGAACCAACGGTCCGCTGCGACCGCCCGTGATGACGTAGAGCCGCTCGGGGCTGCCGTCATCCCAGTTGGTGCCCGGCTCCCTCACGCGGTCTGCCTGTCGCTGCGCGGCGGGCTGCTGAGGTGCTCTCCGATCCGCGCCACGAGGTCACGCATGCGCTGGCCCATCAGGCCCGCGTCGACGCCCTCGTCGGCCAGTACCGCCAGGTAGGCTCCGGCGCCGGCCGCCATCAGGTAGAAGAACCCGCCGTCCATCTCGATCACGACCAGCCTCATCCGGCCGTTGCCCTTCGGCAGTTCGGAGGCGACCGCGCCGGCCAGGCTCTGCAGTCCGGCGCAGGCGGCGGCGAGCCGGTCGGCCGTGTCGGTCTCCGCGCCGTACTGGGCCATGCGCAGGCCGTCGGCGGAGAGCACGATGACGTGCCGGGTCTGCGGAACGCTCTCGGCCAGGTCCTTGAGCATCCAGTCCATATTGGTCTGCTGCTGACTCATGGCTGTTCCCCCTTGATCGCCGAGGCCGGCGAGGCGTCTGTGGTCTGGCTTTCCGCGGTGTGGCTCCCGGCGGTCCGGCTGTCCCCGGACAGACCGCTCTGGAAGGCGGCCAGCCACATCCCGGGCTGTGCCTCGGTCCGCTCCGGGACCTCGGCAGTGGTCTGCTCGACGGCGGCGGTCTCGTCGGGGGCCGTGGCACGCGCCTTGCGGCGGCGCTGCGGCAGCCCGTTCAAGGTCCGCTCGGTCACGAAGGGCTCCTCGTCCGCGTCCGCCGGAACCCGCGGGCCCGTGGCCGGCCGGGGCGGTTGCGGGGGCGCCTGCGCCGGTTCGAGGGCCGCACGGGGCCCCGAGGAGGTACCGATGCCGTGGGCGACGCCGGTCGCGGTCGAGAAGGTGGTGATCAGCCCCTGCGGGACGACGAGGACGGCCCGGACGCCGCCGTACGCCGAGGAGCGCAGCGACACCCGGAAGTCGTACGCCTGGGAGAGCCGGCCGACCACGGCGAGGCCCAGGCGCGGGGTCTCGCCCAGGTCGGTGAGGTCGATGCCCTCCTGTGCCTGGCGCAGCATGCGCTCGGCCCGCTTGCGGGCCTCCTCGCTCATGCTCAGGCCGCCGTCCTCGATCTCGATCGCGATGCCCGAGTTCACGTCGACGGCGGTCAGGTGGACCTTGGTCTGTGGCGGGGAGTAGCGGGTGGCGTTGTCCAGCAGCTCCGCCAGCGCGTGGATCAGCGGCTCGACGGCCGGGCCCACGACGGCGACCTGCGAGACGGAGTGCAGCTCCACGCGCTGGTAGTCGATGATCCTGGACATGGCACCGCGCAGCACGCTGTACAGCGGCACGGCCTTGTTCCACTGGCGGCCGGGCCGCGCCCCGCCGAGCACGGCGATGGAGTCGGCGAGCCGGCCGATCAGCGCGGTGCCGTGGTCGAGCCGGAGCAGATCGCCGAAGACGGCCGGGTCCTGGCCGTGCCGGTCCTCCATCTCCCGCAGTTCCTGGGCCTGTTGGTGCACGATCGCCTGGACGCGGCGGGCGATGTTCACGAAGGCGCGCTGCGCCGAGTCGCGCAGGTCCTCCTCCGCGACCACGGCGTCGAGAACCGAGCGCAGTACCGCGTGGTGGGCGGCCCGGAACGCGGGGGTCAGACCGGGCTGGTAGGTACTGGCATCCTCCAGGGAGGCGAGTACGTCCTCGGGGAACTCGCCCTTGCGCAGGCGCGTCACCACATCGGGCAGCAGTGCCTCGGCCAGCCGTACGGTCTCGGTCTGCTGCCGCGACAGGGCCGCCTCCTGCACGGCGACCGTGGCGCGGAGCGCCGCCAGCGCCTTGCCGCGCCGGGCTGCCTCACCGCACGCGAGCGCGACGGCCACGAAGGCCGCGGCACCGACCCACGCCACGGGGGTGCGGGCAGGTGCGGAGACCAGCATCACGGTGACCGCCGCCAGTGCGGCGGTCAGCAACGCGGGCAGCGCCCATACGACGCGTGAGGCGGGCCCTGGACTGCCGGGCGACGATCCCTCTCGAACCATCAGAACCCTCAAACGATCGGATGCGAAAGATCATTGGACAACAGCCCGGGATCCTATCCGTTCAGCACACGACACTTGACAACAGGTCATGATCCGGACCCCACAGCTCAGTTGGCCTCGTGCGCCCTGTCCTGAAACGGATCCATACCCGACCGGCCGCTCCTGCGCGGCCGCCCCGCCGTCCGCGCCGCCAGGTGCCGTGCGACGCCTGCCCGCCACCCCTGTGCGGGGCCGTGCGGGGGCGGTTCGGCGCCCCAGCGATTCGGCTGATTTGCATCGGGTGGCCGGAAGGCAGCCGGGAACTCACCTGTCGGCGAGCGGCGACGGCCGGGGGCGCAGGCGTGCGGCCAGGACGGCGACGTCGTCCTCGGCGTGCTGCGCGTCGAGCCCGTCGCACACCGCCGTCACGATGTCCTCGACCGGCGCCCCGGGCGCCATGCGCAGGCCCGCGAGTCTGGCCAGTGAGGTGTCGATGTCCTCGCCGCGCCGTTCCACCAGGCCGTCCGTGTACAGCAGCAGGGTCTGGTCGGCGGAGATCGGCCGGGCGAGGGCCTCGTAGCCGCCGATGCCCGTACCGAGCGGCGGGCCCACGGGCACGTCGAGCAGCTCGCCCGTGCCGTCACCGCCGAACACGGCCGGCGGCAGGTGCCCCGCACTGGCGTAGAGGGCGATGCCGCGCGCGGGGTCGATCCGTACCAGCAGGCAGGTCGCGGGCCGCCGCCGGTCGTCCGCGGCGGTCAGGGTGTCCAGCCGGCGCAGCACCCGGTGCGGGGCGAGTTCGGTGGAGGCGACCTCCCGCAGGATGGAGCGGTAGGCGTTCATGTCGACGGCGGCGACCAGGCCGTGCCCCATGACGTCTCCGACCACCAGCAGGGTGCGGCCGAAGTGCAGCCGGACGGTCTCGAACCAGTCGCCGCCGACCAGGGCGCGCAGACCGACCGGAAGGTAGCGGCTGGCGATCTCCAGGTTCGGGTGCGGCCGCCCCGGTTCGGAGACGAGGGCCCGCTGGAGGTCGAGCGCCGTCTTCTCGGTGGCCGCCTGCCGCCGGGCATACCCGATGTGGACGCTCGCGAGCCGCGCCGCGAAGCGCAGCGTGGCCGCCTCGTCGTCGCCGAACTCCTCGCCGGCCCGTACGACGAGCAGCCTGCCGTACGCCTCGCCCCCGCCCGGCCCGACCAGCGGTACCGACACGAGGTACAGGGGCCGGCCCCCGGCCCGCCCGGTCCAGGTCTCCACGGGATGGCCGTGGTCCCGCGACCGGACCACGGGCGGGACCCCGGGGGAGGGGTCGTGCAGCAGATCCGTCGCACCGGCCTGCGCCACCCGGCTCTGCGGGGCGCCCCGGCCGGTCACGTCCACGGCGGCGGCGTCACACAGCGTCCGGAACAGGAATCCGGCGAGCTCCCGGCAGGTCCCCCGCTCGTCGCCGGACGTCCCGATCCGCTCCAGAGCCTCTTCCGCGGCGCGCAGCCGCGCCGCCAAGCCGTCGCGCTCCGACACCATGCCAGCGTCACCCGTTCCCGGTCGTGCCGCCCGTCGAGGGAGGCGTTCCACCACCGTTTGGCCAAGGTGGTCCTGCTGCCGGGGGGCGTCGCGTCCACGGGGCGGACGTGACCACGCCCGCCCGGGCCGGTCCGTTGGCACCCTGATGGCTGAAGATCGCGACCTCGGACTGGGCCAATGGCCCACTCCTATGGGGCCGTGTTGAGCCAGTGTGCCCCGAGGTGCTTATCTGTGTCGTATCCATGTACTTACGGCGCCGCGCAGCGCCGGACGGCAACGAGGCCGGATCCGGAGCGCGGCGCCTTCGCCGTGCCGTTTCGCCGCCCACCACCCCCGGGCGGCCGCGGGCCGGCGCGCACCACTGCAAGGGGGGCGGCACACCGCCGTGAAGAGGATGTTCGTGGCTCCGGACCCGGGGCGTCTGAGACTGCGCAACTCGGCCCGTGCGGTGATCGGCGTCGGCGCCGCCGTGGCCCTCGCCGAGATCTGCGGTCTCTCCCTGACCGCCTCCATCACCGGGGGACTGGCCGCCCTGCTCGCCCTCTTCACCGTGGTCGACGCGAGCGTGCGCGCCCAGCGCGTCACCACCGCCCTGCTGCCCGTCGCCGGCTTCCCCGTCCTCGCGCTGGCCACCACCCTGCACGGGGTGCCGCTCGCCCGGGACGCCGCCTTCCTCGCCGTCGTGTTCGCCGGGGTCTACGCCCGCCGCAGGGGCCCGCGCGGCCACGCCCTCGGGATCTTCGGCTTCATGATGTTCTTCGTCACCCAGTTCCTGCACGCCGTCCCGGGACAGCTGCCCGAGCTGTACGCCGCCGTCGGACTGGCCCTGCTCGCCTCCGGGGCCGTGCGCTTCGCGCTGTGGCCCATCGAGCGGCGCACCCCGCCCGCCCCGGCCCCGCCCGGACTGCCGGGCACGGGCCTCGCACGGCCCACCACCCGCCAGGCCTTCCAGGCCACCGCCGCCTGCGCCTTCGCCCTCGCCATCGGCCAGGCGCTCTCCGAGGACCGCTGGTACTGGGCCGTCGGCACCGCCTGGTGGATCTTCGTGAACACCGCCTCCCGCGGCGAGACCCTCGTACGGGGCTTCCGCCGCGTCCTCGGCACCGTCCTCGGCATCGCCGCCGGGCTGCTGATCGCCGTACCGCTGGACGGCGCGCCCGCGCCGACCGCCGCACTCGTCGCCGTGTGCGTCTTCGGGATCTTCTACACCGCGGCCCCCTCCTACTCCTGGATGATGTTCTTCGTCACCGTCATGGCCGGGCTGCTCTACGGCCTCCTCGGGGTCCTGCACCCCGGACTGCTGCTCCTGCGCTTCCAGGAGACGGCGATCGGCGCGCTCGGCGCGGCGCTCGCCGTCGTGATCATCCTGCCGGTGACCACCCACGCCGCCAACGACGCCTGGATCCAGCGCGCCCTGCACTGCGTCCGCGCCTCCACCGCCGCCGCTCTGGACCGGCTCGCGGGCAACCCCGCCGCCGACCCCGCCCCGCACGCCGCCGAGCTGGAACTGCTGCTGGGCCGGGTACGGATGGCCCTCGCGCCCCTCGTCCACCCGCTGAGCCCGCTGCGCGCCCGCAAGGCCCGGGCCCGGCAGGTCCTGGCGCTGCTCGACGAATGCGCCCGGGAGGTGCGCGGGCTGGTCGCCGTCGCCGCGGACCCGCAGGCCTCGCACGACGCCCGGCTGGCCGCCGCCTGCTGGCGCGTGGAGGCCGCCGTCGAGGCGCTCACCGCGCCCGACGGCACCCCGGAGCCCATCGCCGCGCCCCGGCCCCGGCCCGCCGCGCCCGCGGAACCGGCTCTCGCCCACCTGCACGGCCTCGAGCACGCCCTCGTCGCGCTCGCCGCCCCGCTGCGCACCGACCCGCGGGCGCCCCTGGTCATCAGCGCCTGAGCAGCCCCTCCCCGGCCGCCTCCAGCCCCGCCGGCAGCCGCCCGGCGGTGTGCACCACCCCCAGGGCCTGCGTGGCCCGGGTCAGCGCCACGTACAGGTCACTCGGCTGGAGATCGGCCGGCTCCACCACGATCACCGTGTCGAACTCCAGCCCCTTGGCCTGGCGCGGGTCCAGGAGGACGACCTCCCGCGTCAGATCCGGCTGCGCCCCGGCCCGTACCCCCGGCAGCCCCCCGGCCAGCGGGGCGTGCAGCTCCCGGGGCGCGATCACCGCGAGCCGCCCCTCCGCGGGCAGCTCCCGGCGCACCGCCTCCGCGACGGCACCCGCCAGGTCGTCCGTCGCCCGGGCCCACGGGCGGACTCCGGTGGCCCGTACCGAGCTCGGCGGGGCGAAGCCGGGATCGCGGTCCCGCAGCACGGCGGCCGCCACCTCCATGATCTCGGCGGGCGTACGGTAGTTGACCCCCAGCCGGACCAGCTCCCAGCGCTCGCCCACGTACGGGCGGAGCATGCGCTCCCACGATCCGCAGCCCGCCTCCTCGGCGGTCTGGGCCGGATCGCCGACCAGCGTCATCGAGCGGGTCGGGCAGCGCCGCATCAGCAGCCGCCACGCCATCTCCGACAGCTCCTGCGCCTCGTCCACGATGACGTGCCCGAAGGCCCAGGTGCGGTCGGCGGCGGCCCGCTCGGCCGCGCTGCGGTGGTCGGCCTCCTCCTGGCGCTCGGCCATCCGCTCGGCGTCGATGATGTCGTGGGCCGCGAGGTACTCGTTCTCCTCGTCCTCGAACTCGTAGGACCGGGAACCCTCCGACAGGTCCAGCACCCCCTGCGCGTACGCGATGCGCCGCTGGCGCTCGCGCTCCTCGGCGGCGCGCCGCGCGCTGTCGTCCTCCCCGAGCAGCTCCGCCGCCTCGTCCAGCAGCGGCACGTCGGCCGGGGTCCAGTCCGGCCGCGCCGACGGCTCGCGCCGGATCAGCTCCGCCTCGTGCGCCGGCAGGTGCGTGGGCTCCGCCAGGAAGTCGCGCACGAGCCGCTCGGGAGTCAGGGAGGGCCACAGCGAGTCGATCGCCGCGTGCACGGCCGGGCTCATCGCGATCTCTTTGCCCAGCTGGGCGACGTCGTCCGGGCCCAGCAGGTTCGGGCCGCCGTACGGATCCGCCCCCAGCCGGTCGGCGAGCTGCGCGGTGAGCGCGTCGATGATCCGGAAGGCGAAGGAGGGCCGTGCCTCGTTGTGCGGCAGCCCGGTGGCCCGGGCCCGGTCCCGCGCGTCGTACGCCATCGTGCGGTCCAGCAGCAACGTCCCGTAGTCGTCGTGGTCGATCTCCAGCGCGGGCTCGGGCACCGTGTCGTACTCCTCGCCGGTGCCGGCGGGCACCGACTCCGGCAGGCACTGACGGTCTTCGACCACCCGCGCCAGGACCCGCGCCATCGAGGCCCGGCCCTTCACCGCGGCCGCGCCGGGCCGGTCGGTCCCCGTCGCGTGGACACCTGGATAGAGCTCGCCCGGCGTGGCGAGCAGGACGCCCGTCTCGCCGAGCGCCGGCAGCACCCCGCCGATGTAGCCCAGGAACGCCGGGCCCGGCCCGACGATCAGCACCCCGCGCTTGGCGAGCAGCTCGCGGTGCGCGTACAGCAGGTACGCGGCCCGGTGCAGGGCCACCGCCGTCTTGCCGGTGCCGGGCCCGCCCTCGACGACCAGCACGCCGCGGTGCGTGGAGCGGATGACCCGGTCCTGCTCGGCCTGGATGGTGCGCACGATGTCGTGCATCCGGCCCGTCCGGGCGGCGTCAAGCGCGGCGAGCAGTACGGCGTCGGCATCGGCGCCCTCGTACCCGGTGCGCTCCGCGTCGGTCAGGTCGAGGATCTCGTCGTGCAGGGCGGTCACCACCCGCCCGCGGCTGCTGATGTGCCGACGGCGGCGCAGACCCATGGGGGTGTGGCCGGTGGCGAGGTAGAAGGGCCGGGCCACCTCGGCCCGCCAGTCCAGGACCAGCGGCGTGCGCTCCGCGTCGTCCGCGCGGATTCCGATGCGGCCGATGTGGTGGTCACGGCCGTCGGAGAACTCCAGACGGCCGAAACACAGGCCGTTCTCTCCCGCATTCAGTGCGGAAAGCAGGCCGGACTGCTCGGCGACCAGGACATCGCGCTCCAGACGTGCCTGAGCACCGTTCCCGACCTCGCGCAATGCTCCCTCGATAGCATGTTCGGCCTGGTCACGCAGGTGGTCGAGGCGCACATAGAGGTCGGTGACGAATTGCTGCTCTTTCCGGAATTCCTCGGTTGACAATTGCACTCCTGCCGCGATACAGTGTCCTAGAAAGCTTCCCCATGTCTTCGTTTTCCGGCGAAGTCATGAACCATTGAATATACGCTCTTCCCTCCCTCGGCAGCGAATTCCGCCGGGGGATTTTTTGCGTACCGTGGATCTCATGACCACCGCACACGGCTCCGCCGACGGCATCGTCTACCGCCTCGCCCGCCCCGAGGACGCGGGGGCCATCGAGGCCCTCGACGGTTCCTTCACCACCGACACCGTCTTCGAGGTGGTCCCCCCGGACGGCGCCGGCTTCGGGTTCCTGCTCCGCGAGGTTCCCGTGGACCCGCCCCTGTCCAAGGCGTTCCCGCCCGAGGAGCACGACGAGCAGGGGTCCGGCGGAGGGGGGGCCGGCGGGGACGCGCGGACCTTCGTGGCCCTCGACGGCGGCCGGGTGTGCGCCTTCGCCGCCGTGGGCTACGCCGCGTGGAACCGGCGGCTGACCATCGAGGACATCGAGGTCGCGCCCGGCCACCGGGGCCGCGGCATCGGCCGGGCATTGATGGAGTGCGCGGCGGACTTCGCCCGGGAGCGGGGAGCCGAGCACCTCTGGCTGGAGGTGAGCTCGGTCAACGCCCCCGCCGTGCACGCCTATCGGCGGATGGGGTTCACCCTCTGCGGTCTCGACACCACCCTGTACGGCGCCACGCCCGCCTCCGGGGAGCAGGCGCTCTTCATGAGCCGGCCCTGCCGCTGACGCGTCGGCGAGTGCCGATCGCGCGCCTCATGAAGGGGGCCAACTCCCGCACTGCGGCGGATCGTACGCCTCTTCGAGCCCCGCCCGCAGGCCGATCCGTGAAGATCACTCGGAGGAGTGTTCCGGACAGTGCTTGCCCGCGGCGCTGACCTGTGGCATGTACAACGGGTGATTGTTTACTGCACATTCATCCGGCATGCGCAGGGTGGATCTGCTCGGACAGGGGGTAACGGCCCGGAATGGAAATACTTCAACAGCGCTCCACCACCGCTCAGGTGTGGGAAGCGGCCGAGGAGTTCATCCGACTCTTCCACAGGGAGAACCACGATGCCGGTGATCCGCGCAACCGGCTCGCCGCCGTACGGGCCGAACTGGCGGAGACCGGCACCTACCGGCACACATCCGAGGAACTGGTCCACGGGGCCCGGGTGGCCTGGCGCAACAGCAACCGCTGCATAGGCAGGCTCTATTGGAACTCCCTGCGGGTCCGTGACCGTCGGGAGAGCACCGACGCCGAGGACATCGCCGCCGATTGCTTCGAGCACCTGCGCGAGGCGACCAACGGCGGCCGGGTCAGGCCCACGATCACGGTCTTCGCCCCCGACGCCCCGGACCGCCCCGGCCCGCTGATCTGGAGCGAACAGCTCGTCCGGTACGCCGGCTACGGGGACCACCACTCCGTCACCGTCGGAGACGCCCGCAACGCCCCGCTGACCGAGGCCCTGCTCCGGCTCGGCTGGCGCGGCGGCGCCGGCACCCCCTTCGACCTCCTGCCGCTCGTGGTCCAGGGCGTCGACGACAAGCCGCGCTGGTTCGACACCCCCGAGGACGCCGTCCTGGAAGTCCCGATCGGGCACCCCGACGACGAGGGCTGGGCGCAGTGGGGACTGCGCTGGCACGCCGTGCCCGCCATCTCCAACATGTGCCTGGAGATCGGCGGCATCCACTACCCGGCCGCGCCGTTCAACGGCTGGTACATGGGTACCGAGATCGGCGCCCGCAACCTCGCCGACACCGACCGGTACAACCTGCTGCCCGCCGTGGCCCGCCGGCTCGGCCTGGACACCTCCAGCGACCGCTCGCTGTGGAAGGACCGCGCGCTCGTCGAGCTCAACAGGGCGGTCCTGCACTCCTTCGACCGCGCCGGGGTCACCATCGCCGACCACCACACCGAGTCCCGGCGCTTCCTGTCCCACATGGAACGGGAGGAGCGCAAGGGCCGGGACGTGGGCGCGGACTGGTCCTGGATCGTGCCGCCGATCTCCGGCTCGGCGACCCCGGTCTTCCATCGCACGTACGAGGACCGGCCGAGCAGCACCGTGTACGTCCACCACTCGGGCGCCCAGGACCGGGCCCAGGGACGGGATTTGGTATAGACCTTCTGTTACCGTCGGCTCCGGACGGATCCGGAACGGCGGAGAGGGGCAACCCGTGGACGGCGCGCAGAACACGGACCAGGGCGGCGGACACCGGGCCTACATCGGCTCGTTCACCTCGGGGGGCGGCCGCGGTGTCACCACCGCGGCCGTGGATCCGTCCAGCGGAGCCCTGACCCCGCTCGCGGCCACCGGCGCCGCCGTCACGGACCCCTCGTACCTCGCCCTCGCCCCCGGCACGGGCGTGCTCTACGCCGTGAGCGAGACCGGACACGGAGCGGTGGCCGCCTTCACGCCCACCGCCGAGGGCCTCGCCCCGCTCGGCGCACCCGTCCCCGTCGGCGGCTCCGGGCCCACGCATCTCAGCCTGGCCGCAGGCCGGCTGCTCACCGCCAACTACACCTCGGGCGGCGTCAGCAGCCTGCCGCTCGAGACCGACGGCAGCCCGGGCGGCCCCGCGGCCGTCCTCGCGCACGAGGGATCGGGCCCCGACCCCGACCGGCAGGAGCGGCCGCACGCCCACCAGGTGCTGCCGGATCCGAGCGGCCGCTGGGTGCTCAGCGTCGACCTCGGCACCGACTCGGTACGGGTCTGCGCGCTCGACCCGGCCACCGGCGGGCTGCGGCCGCACACCGAGACCGTCCTGCGGGCCGGTACCGGACCCCGGCACCTCGCCTTCCACCCGGAGGGCGCGGTCGCCTACGTCCTGCACGAGCTGGAGCCGCAGCTGACCGTCTGCCGCTGGAACGCGGCCGCCGGCCAACTGGAACCGGTCATCGAGGTTCCGATCGCCTCCGAGGGCTCCTCAGGGGCCGTACGGGCCTACCCCTCGGCGATCGTCGCCTCCCCCGACGGGCGGTTCGTCTGGGCTGCGATCCGCGGGGCCGACACCATCGCCACCTACTCGCTGGCCGCAGGCGCCGAGAAGCCGGAGCTCACCGGCGTCGTCGGCTGCGGCGGCAGCTGGCCGCGGGATCTCGCCGCCGACCCCGCGGGCCGCCGCCTGTACGCGGCCAACGAACGCTCGGGGGACGTCACCTGGTTCGACGTCGACCCCGTGACCGGGCAGCCGCGCCAGGCCGGTTCGGTGGCCGTGCCCGCCGCCACGTGCGTGGTCTTCGGCTGACGCGGGCAAGCGCGAGGGCCCCCGCCGGTGTCGGCGGGGGCCCTCGCGTCGTGGTGCGCGAGCGGGATCAGTGCGCAGAGGCGCCCTGGGGGAGCCCGAGAGCCGCCGAGTACTGCGCGACGGCGAGCTTGCCGAGCGCGCCGTAGGCGCCCAGCACCTCGGAGGCGGAGCAGTCGGCTTCCTTGCAGGCGGTGTCCAGCAGCCCGTCGGCGGCCTCCGGGCCGATCAGGTACGGGGCGAGCGCGAGCTGCGTGGAGCCCTCGCGGCGCAGCTGCTCGGCGACGGCGGCCACCGAGCCCTCCTCGTCGAGCGCGGCCGCCTTGACCGGCACGGCGAGCCGGGCGGCGAGCAGCATCCCGGTGATCCCGGCGGCCTGTACGGCCTCCTCGCCACCGGTCGTGGCCAGCACGATGCCGTCGGCGGCGGTGGTCACGGTGAACAGCCGGGCGCGGTCGGCGCGGGCCAGCCCGGCCTCGGACAGACGCACGTGCAGGCCCTCGGCGAGCAGCGGGTGCGGGCCGAGCACGTCGGCCAGCTCGGCCGCGGCCGAGGAGTCCATCAGTGCCTGGCGGACCCGGCGGAGCAGGTCGCCGTCGGGGCCGGCCAGCAGCGGGACCACCACGGCGTCCGGGCCGGTCGGCGCGGGCACCTCGTGGCCGGCGGCGCGGGCGAACTCCGCGCGCGCGGCACGCTCGGTCGCGACGGCGGTCAGCATGCCGGACAGGGACGGGAACTCGGAGGCGTCGTCACCCTCGACGAAGCCGATGCGGGCATCGAGGCCCGGCAGCTCGGAACGGCCGATGCTGATGATCTCTTCCGCCAGCCCGCGCGAGGCGGCCGAAGGGACACCGGGCACGGCGAGCACCAGCGCGGGCGCGCCCTCGGGCGCCACCGCGGGCTCGGGCCGGCGGTGCCGTCCGGTCTGGCGGGGTCGCGGCATTCGTACGGGCAGGCCATTTGCGGGCCCAGTGGGGGAGCTCATGGCGCCGCATGCTACTGGCTTATCGGAACGGGGTGTTCGGGCAGGGCCTTCTCCGGTGGCATCTGTCCGCATTTATCCGGTGAAGGGCAGACAGGGTCAACTCACGGACGGCAAGCCCCAGTCGACAGGCTGTGAGCCTTGGTCCGTCAGCAGCTGGTTCGTCCTGCTGAAGGGCCTGGACCCGAAGAACCCGAAATCGGCCGACTTGGGGGAGGGGTGGGAGGACTCCACCACCGGCAGTTCGCCGAGGAGCGGCCGCAGATTGCGGGCCGCCCTGCCCCAGAGGATGGACACCAGCGGCTTGCCGCGCGCGGCGAGGGCCCGGATGGCCTGGTCGGTGACGGCCTCCCAGCCCTTGCCCTGGTGGGCGTTGGACCGGCGGGGCGCGGTGGTCAGCGAGCGGTTGAGCAGCAGCACGCCCTGCCGGGTCCACGGGGTGAGGTCGCCGTTCGCGGGGCGGCCGGTGCCGAGGTCCCGGTGCAGCTCGAGGAAGATGTTGTCGAGGCTCGGCGGCACCGGCCGCACCTCGGGCGCGACCGAGAAGGACAGGCCCACCGCGTGCCCCGGAGTGGGGTACGGGTCCTGGCCCACGATCAGTACCTTCACCTCGTCGAAGGGCTGCTGGAAGGCGCGCAGGACATTCGCCCCGGCCGGGACGTAGGTCCGGCCCGCCGCGATCTCGGCGCGCAGGAAGTCGCCCATCGCGGCGATCTGCCCCGCCACCGGTTCCAGAGCCCGGGCCCAGCCCGGCTCGACGATCTCGTTCAACGGTCGTGCTGCCACGGTGGATCACTCTACTGGCCGATCGTCGCCGCCCGCACACACAGCACGTCGGGCAGGTGCTCGGCCAGCAGCTGCCAGGTCTCGCCGTCGTCGTGGCTGGCGTACAGCTCGCCGTTGCGGTTGCCGAAGTAGATCCCCGCCGGGTCGGCGTCGTCCGTGCACAGCGCGTCGCGGAGCACCGTGCCGTAGTGGTCCCCGTCGGGCAGGCCCTTCGTGAGCGGTTCCCAGCTGGCGCCCGCGTCCCGGGTGCGGAAGACCCGGCACCGGTGTCCGGCCGGGACCCGGTCGGAGTCGGCGTTGAGCGGGAAGACGTAGGCGGTGTCCGGGCGGTGGGGATGGGCGGCCACCGCGAAGCCGAAGTCGGAGGGCAGTCCGCCGCCGATGTCGGTCCACCGGGTCCCCGCGTCGTCGCTGCGGTAGACGCCCCAGTGGTTCTGCAGGTACAGCCGGTCCGTGTTCCCGGCGTCCTGGGCGATCTTGTGGACGCACTGGCCGAACTCGGGGTGCGGATCGGGCAGGAACACCGCGGACACCCCGTCGTTGGAAGGTTCCCAGCTGGCCCCGCCGTCCTTCGTCCGGAACACCCCGGCGGTGGAGACGGCCACCGTCACCGCGTCCCGGTCGCGCGGATCGGTGATCACCGTGTGCAGGCCCTCGCCGCCGCCGCCCGGCTGCCAGCTGCCGCGGCTCGGGTGCTCCCACAGCGGGCGGACCAGCTCGAAGGACTCGCCGCGGTCCACCGACCGGAACAGCGCGGCCGGCTCGGTGCCCGCGTAGACCACGTCCGGCGCCTCGGGTCCGGCGGGCTGGAGCTGCCAGACCCGCTCAAGGGAGGCGCCGGTGTCCTTGGGGAACTTCACCGCGGCCGCGGCGGGCTCCTGCCACGTCGCCCCGAGGTCGTCGGAGCTGAAGACGGACGGTCCCCAGTGCGAACTGTCCCCGCCGACCAGCAGCCGGGGCGCCGGACCCCGCCGGTCGACGGCGACCGCGTACACGGCCTGGGCATTGAAGTGGGGACCGTCGAACTCCCACGGCCCCGCGCCCCGGCGGCGGCCGATGAAGAGTCCCTTGCGGGTACCCACGAGCAGCAGTACGTCGGCCATGGCCGGTACCTCCGGACTTCGTCGTCCATGTTTTTTCGGAGCTTTTCGGCCAGTCTGCACCCGCCCACTGACAGCGGCCCGGTGGACGACACGGTGTTCCGAGCCGCTGGTTGCTAACCGATCGTTTACGACTCATTTACGATCGGGCAATGGTTGTTGCTTGCATGCGAGTGTTCGGAATGGATTGACTTCAGGCCACCCAGCAGCACGCGAGAGGACGTACGTGGCAACCGAGCACCTGTCCCCGCTCGACCTGGCCTTCTGGCGGATCGAATCCGCCGCCCACCCCATGCACCTCGGCGCCCTCGCCGTCTTCACGGCCCCCGGCCGTGGATCCGGCGCCGCCGAACACGCCGCCGAACTGCTCACCGCCCGCTGCGCCGCCGTGCCGGGCCTGCGCCGCCGGATCCGGGACGTCCTGCTGCCGGTCGGCGCGGCCGCCTGGTGGCCCGACCCGCGTTTCGACCCGGCGCGGCACGTGTTCCTCGTCCGCACGGACGAGCCCCTCGCGTACGCCGCCGCGGGCCCGCTGATGGCGCGGCCCCTGGACCGGGGCCTGCCGCCCTGGGAGGCGCACGTACTGGCCGGGCCCGACCCGGACTCCTTCGCCGTGCTGTTCAAGTTCCACCACGCCCTCGCCGACGGCCTGGGCGCGCTCGCCCTGGCCGCGGCGCTGTTCGACGAGGGCCCGGACCTGCGGCAACCCGCGCGGCCCGGCCCCGCGGGGCGGCCCGTCCCCGAGCAGCGGGCCGGCTCCGCCCTGCGCCGGCTGTCCGGAGTCCTCGCGGCCCGGGTCCAGGAGGTCGGCCAGGCCCTGGAGATCGGCGCCGCCGTGGCCCGCGCCGGGTTGCCGCTCGGGGTCCCCGGGGCGCTCACCGCGGGAGCCTGCGGCACAGCGGCCCGTACGGTCGCGGGGCTCGCGCTCGACCTGGACGAGGTCACCCTCGTCCGCAAGGCCGCCGGGGGCACCGTCAACGACGTGCTGATCTCCGTGGTCGCGGGCGGGCTGCGGCGCTGGCTGGAGGGCCGGGGCGACCCCGCGCCCCGCGGGCCGGGCCCGCGGGCCCTGATCCCGGTGTCCCGCCGTGGCCGGCCCGGAGGCGGCGGGGGCAACCGGCTCTCCGGATACCTGCTGCGGCTTCCGCTCGCCGAGCGGGACCCGCTGCTGCGCCTGGACCGCGTGCGGGCGGCGATGGACCGCAACAAGGACGCCGGACCGGCCCGCGGCGCGGGGGCCGTCGCCCTGCTCGCCGACCACGTCCACCCGCTCGGCCACCGGCTCGGCGGGCCGTTGGTCGCCCAGGCCGCGCGGCTGCTCTTCGACATCCTCGTGACCAGCGTTCCGCTGCCCGGCCTGACCTTCTCCCTCGGCGGGAGCCGGGTCCGCGAGGTCTACCCGCTCGCCCCGCTGGCCCACGGCCAGTCCCTGGCCGTCGCGGTCTCCACCTACAAGGGGACCGCCCATTACGGCCTCGTCGCCGACGCGTCGGCCGTCCCGGATCTGCCCGCCCTGGCGCAGGCGCTGCGTGCCGAGCTCGACGCACTTGTACGAGAGGTCTCGTAGTACGAGAGTTTTCGTAGTACGGTGAGTCTCGTACTTAGCCGCCGATCCCCGGTCCGCCCGGTGACGTCTGGAGAGCCCTGATGAGTGCTGCCCCCGCTGCCTTCGCCGCCCTGTTCGCGCCCTACACCCTCCGCTCGGTCACGGTCCCGAACCGCGTGTGGATGGCCGCGATGTGCCAGTACAGCGCCGACCCCTCCGGCCCGAACGCCGGCGTGGCGCACGACTGGCACTTCGCCCACTACGCCGCCCGCGCCGCCGGCGGCACCGGCCTGATCATCCAGGAGGCCACCGCCGTCTCCCCCGAGGGCCGGATCTCCCCCTACGACCTCGGCATCTGGAACGACACCCAGGTCGAGGCGCTGCGCCGGATCACCGGCTTCCTGAAGGCCCAGGGCACCGTCCCCGGCATCCAGATCGCCCACGCCGGACGCAAGGCCTCCACCGACCGCACCTGGAAGGGCGGCGGCCCCGTCGGCCCCGAGGAGCACGGCTGGCAGCCGCTCGCGCCCAGCGCCGTGCCCTTCTCCGAAGCCCACCCGGTTCCCCACGAGCTGACGGCCGATGAGATCCGCGAGATCGTCGGGCAGTTCGCGACCGCGGCCGAGCGCGCGCTCGCGGCGGGCTACGAGGTCGTGGAGATCCACGGCGCGCACGGCTACCTGATCGGCGAGTTCCTCTCCCCGCACAGCAACAAGCGCACCGACGCGTACGGCGGCTCCTTCGACAACCGCACCCGTTTCGCCCTCGAAGTCGTCGACGCCGTGCGGTCGGTGTGGCCCGACGGGCTCCCGCTGTTCTTCCGGATCTCCGCCACCGACTGGCTGGAGGCGGACGGCTGGACCGCCGACGAGACGGTCCGGCTGGCCCGGCTGCTCCAGGAGCACGGGGTGGACCTCCTCGACGTCTCCACCGGCGGCCTCGCCCCCGGCGTGACGATCCCGGTCGGCCCCGGCTACCAGGTGCCCTTCGCGGCCCGCGTCAAGGCCGAGACCAGCCTGCCCACGGCCGCCGTCGGCCTGATCACCGAACCGGAACAGGCCGAGAAGATCCTGGCCAACGGCGAGGCCGACGCGGTCCTGCTGGGCCGGGAGCTGCTGCGCGACCCGTACTGGGCCAGCCGCGCGGCCGCCGAACTGGGCGCGGAGATCCGTACGCCGGCCCCGTACCACCGGTCCTGGTGACGCGTCGGCCCCGGTGACGCCGGGCCGTACCGGCCCGGCTCATACGACGACTCTCGTACGATGGGAGCCCGACCTAGGCGAGCGAGCGGAGCAGGGACATGACGGAACGTGACGCGGCCCGCGCCCTGGCCCACCCCCAGGCGGCCGGGATCCGCCTGGAGGGCGTGCTGCACGCGCTCTCCGACCCGGTCCGGCTCTCCATCGTCCGGGATCTGGACGGCTCGGCCTCGGCGCTGGCCTGCTCCTCCTTCGACCTCCCGGTCACCAAGTCCACGACCACCCACCACTTCCGCGTCCTGCGGGAGAGCGGTGTCGTACGCCAGACCTACCGCGGCACCACCAAGCTCAACGCCCTGCGCCGCGAGGAACTGGAGGACCTCTTCCCCGGCCTCCTCGACAGCGTCCTCACGGCGGCCGCCGCCGAGGAAGCCCGCCTGGGCAAGGCCTCGTAAGACCTCCTAGGCCAGCCCGGCCGCGCCCAGCAGGCCCTGCCAGTCGGGGATCTTCACCGAACGGCGGCCCAGCGAGGCGCCCAGGTCGGCCTCGGCGGTCTCCACCGCCAGCCAGCCCGGCCACTCCACCGGCCGCAGGCCCGCCGCGCGCAGCGCGTCCAGCGGGTCGTCGGGCAGCTCGCGCCGGGCCAGCGCCCCCGCGTCCTGGAGGAGCGAGGACGCGGTCTCCTTGGCGCAGGGCCGGTTCGTGCCGATCACCCCGGTCGGGCCGCGTTTGATCCAGCCCGCCACGTACTCGCCGACCGAGGCCCGGCCCGCGCGCACCACCCGGCCCGCCGCGTGCGGAACCGTACCCGTCGCCGGGTCGAAGGGCAGGCCCGCCAGCGGGACGCCCTTGTACCCCACCGACCGCAGCACCAGCTGTGCCCCGATGTCCTCGTACACGCCCGTCCCGGTCACCCCGCCGCGCCCGTCCGGGGCCGTCCGTTCGAAGCGCATGCCGCTCACCCGGCCGTCGGGCCCGCCCAGGATCTCCACCGGGCGCAGGTAGAACCGCAGGTCGATGCGGCGCCCCGCCTCGCCCGGGCCGCGCTCCGCCCAGCCGCGCAGCACCTCGAGGTTGCGCCGGGCCACCGCGGGCAGCGCCGCGGCCGGGTCTCCGTACACCGGGTCGAGGGCCGCCTCGGAGGGGTCCACCACGGCGTCGACACCGGGCAGCGTGCCCAGCTCCCGCAGCTCCTTGGTGGTGAACTTGCCCTGCGAGGGACCGCGCCGGGCCACCATCGCCACCCGCCGCACCCCGCTCTCGGCGAGCGCGCCGAGCGCCCGCTGCGGCATGTCCGTCGGAGCCAGCTCCGCCTCGCCCCGGGCCAGGATCCGCGTCACGTCCACCGCGACGTTGCCCGCGCCGACCACGACCGCCGAGTCCACATCGGCCAGCCCGAAGGCCTCGGCGACGGCGTCCGGGTGCCCGCTGTACCAGGACACGAAGGCCGTCGCGGAATGCACTCCGGCCAGCTCCTCGCCGGGGATCCCCAGCATGCGGTCGCGCGCCGCGCCCACGCAGTACACCACCGCGTGGTACAGCTCCAGCAGCCGCTCCGTGGACAGCAGCTCACCGCCGACCTCGACGTTCCCGAGGAAGCGGACCCGCTCGTCCTCGAGCACGGTGCGCAGGTTGCCCTGCAGCGACTTGATCTTCTCGTGGTCGGGTGCGACCCCGTACCGCACGAGCCCGTACGGAGCCGGCAGCCGGTCCAGTACGTCGACCCGCACCCCCGGCACCTCGCGCTGCTGCACCAGGGTCTGGGCCGCGTAGACCCCGCTGGGGCCCGATCCGACGACGGCGATACGAAGCACGGCGGAGCTCCTCCCGCAGGTGGTCCCAGCATGACACCGGGCGCTCCGGCCGTCAGCCCATCGCGCGCATCCGGTGTACTTCGGCGGTCTGCGTGGCCACCACCTCGGTGGCCATCTCCTCGACCGCGACGTTGTTGCCGCCGGCCAGCGCCTCGCCCGCCATCTTCAGAGCGCCCTCGTGGTGCGCGGTCATCAGCTTCAGGAACAGCCGGTCGAAGTCGGCGCCCGCGGCCCCGGTCAGCTCCCGCAGCTGCTGCTCCGTGGCCATGCCGGGCATCGCGTGGTCGTGGCCGTGCCCGCCGGAGCCGGCCGGCGGCGCGGGATGGAGGGCCAGCCACCTGTCCATCGCCCCGATTTCGGGCTGCTGGGCGGCCGCGATCCGCTCCGCCAGGCGCTTGACCCCGTCCGCCGAGGCCCGCTGCGGCGCCAGCGCGCTCATCGTCAGAGCCTGCCGGTGGTGTTCGATCATGCCCCGTACGTAGGCGTGGTCGGCGGCGTTCGGGCTGTCGTCGGGCTTTTCCTCAGCGGCCTGTTCGGGGGTGAGGGTGCGCGCCTTCTCGCCCGGTTTGCCCGGTGCGACGACCACGGCCCGGCCGTCGTCGGCCGCCGCGGCTCCGTCGGGCCGGTCCTCGTCCTGGCAGCCGGTGAGTGCCAGCAGGAGGCCCGCGGCCACGACCGCCGCGGAGAACCGGCCCCGCCGCGTTCCCGGTGTCTCGCGCCTCCGGGGGTCTTTTGCCATGTCCATGGAAAGGAAGATACTGCCGGGGTCCGGGTTCCGTTCCCCCATCGAGCGGAACCGAACGGACTCCCATGGGAGGGCACAGTGAGCTCGTTCCACAGCACGAGAGTGCGCAAAGGGAGGGTGGGGGCGGCCGTCGCGGCGGCCGGACTCCTCGCCACCCTCCTGACCGCCGGACCGGCGGCCGCCACCCCCGACCCGGGTGACCTCGCACCGGGCGGCGGCAGCCGGCAGGACACGGGCCTCGTCGAGGGCAGGGAGATCGCCCCCGGCGAGATCCCCGGCCAGGACGAGATCGTGCACAGCAAGAACATCAAGCACCTGGCGAACGTCCCCCTCGGCGAGAGCGCGACGATCAACACCGACCTGGCCTTCCAGGGCAAGCACGCCTACGCGGGCAACTACAACGGCTTCACGATCTACGACATCGCCAACCCCAGGGCACCGAAGACCGTCAGCCAGGTGCTGTGCCCCGGCGGCCAGAACGACATCTCCGTCCACGGGGACCTGCTCTTCCTCTCCACCGACTCCTCGCGCAGCGACGACTCCTGCACCAGCGTCTCGCAGCCCGCGACGGAGAAGTCCTCGTGGGAGGGCATCAAGATCTTCGACATCAAGGACAAGAAGAACCCCAAGTACATCAAGTCCGTCGAGACCAACTGCGGTTCCCACACCCACACCCTGGTGCCGGACGGCCGTGACATCTACGTGTACGTCGCCTCGTACTCCCCGAACGAGGCCTTCCCCGACTGCAAGCCGCCGCACGACGGCATCTCGGTGGTGAAGGTCCCGAAGAAGGCGCCGACCAAGGCCGCGGTCGTCGCCTTCCCGGTGCTGTTCCCGGACGGCGGCAACCCGGGCGGGCCCACCAACCCCGGCGTCTCCAAGACCACCGGCTGCCACGACATCACCGTGCTGCCGTCGAAGAACCTGGCCGCCGGCGCCTGCATGGGCGACGGCATCCTCTTCGACATCAGCCGGCCCGAGCAGCCAAGGGTCATCGACCGCGTGCAGGACAACGTGAACTTCGCGTTCTGGCACTCGGCCACCTTCAACGAGCGGGCGAACAAGGTGGTGTTCACCGACGAGCTCGGCGGCGGTGGCGGCGCCACCTGCAACGAGGCCACCGGTCCGAACCGGGGCGCCGACGGGATCTACGACATCACCGGCCGCGGGGACCAGCGCAAGCTCGCCTTCCGCAGCTACTTCAAGATCCCGCGCCACCAGGCCGACACCGAGAACTGCGTGGCCCACAACGGCTCGCTGATCCCGGTCGGCGGCGGCCGCGACATCATGGTGCAGGCTTGGTACCAGGGCGGTGTCTCCGTGTGGGAGTTCACCGACTCCGCACGGCCCAAGGAGATCGGGTACTTCGAACGCGGCCCGCTGACCACCGACGCGCTCGGACTCGGCGGCTCCTGGTCGGCGTACTACTACAACGGCCACATCTATTCGAACGACATCGCCAAGGGCTTCGACGTGCTCAGGCTCGACGACTGGCGCACCGAGAGCGCCAAGTGGGTGTGGATGGACCGGCTCAACGTCCAGACCCAGCCCGAGTACCGCTGACCGCCGAGGACCTGCCTGCCGGGTGAACCCGTGATCCGGCGAACCGGTGATCCGGATCACCCGTGATCCGGTGGTCCGGCGACCTCAGCGAATCGTTCCGCCGGGCGGCCCGCCGTCCGGCGGAACGCCGAGCTCCCAGTCCAGCCCGTAGCGCTGGAACAGCTCGGCCCGCAGCCGGGCCGGCGGCATGGGCGCACCGGGCAGCAGGACCGCCACCACCGCGCCCATCAGCAGCGCCCGCAGCAGCGGATAGTCCGCGTCCACGTCCGGCGAGCCGTACCGGGCGACGGTGTCCCGCAGCAGCTCCGCGAGCCGCTGCTGCTCCGGGCACTGCACGAAGCCCTCGGCCGTGAGGATGCCCGCCATGTGCGTCCGCATCAGCAACGGCTCGTCGCGGGCCAGCCCGAGGATCGCGTCGACGGCGCGCGCCAGCCGCTCCCGTCCGTCGTCGCTGCGCGGCTCGCGCTCCAGGGCCGCGTCCAGGGTGAGGTGCATCAGCCGGTGCACCGCCGACTGCAGCAACTGCCGTTTGCCCGGGAAGTAGTACGAGACCAGGCCGCGTGCCGCCCCCGCCCGGTCGGCGATGTCGCCGAGGGTCGTGGCCTCGTAGCCCCGCTCGGCGACGAGCTCGACCGTGGCCTGGAGCAGCCGCTCCCGGGAACGTCTGCGCAATTCTTCATTGACCGATGCGCTGCGCGGGGACATGCTTACTCCTGCGTTGACTGGCTCGGAGCCAATATACTCAGCGCGCGGGGCCGCCTGCTCTGGGTGACACGGGGGATCGCCCAGGGCAGGCACACTCCCGGCGGGGGCCCGCGGTGGCCGCGACGAGTGCCACCAGGGCCACGCCCAGCAGCCATCCGCCCAGTACGTCCGACGGCCAGTGCACCCCGAGGTAGATCCGGGTGAAGCCCACCCCGAGCACCGAGACCACGGCGGCGGCCCACGCGACGCCCACCGCCCACCGCGGGGCCCGGCGGGGGAGCAGCCACAGCAGCAGCCCGCACACCACCGTCGCCGTCATCGCGTGGCCCGAGGGATAGGCCGCGAATTCCGCCCGGTCCACCGGATCCGGCCACTGCGGACGCTCCCGCCCCACCAGCGCCTTCACGCCCTGCTGCACCGCGGTCGCCCCGAGAGCCGCCACCGCCAGCCGCACCGCCCGCTCCCGCCGGCCCCGCAGCCACAGCAGGACGCAGGCCGCGGCGGCCAGGGCCCGCATGGCCCACGGGTCCCACACCCAGTCGCTGAAGATCCGCATCGTCTGCGTGACCCCGGGATGGGCGACGGCATGGCGGTGAAGATCCCGGACCACCTGCTCGTCGAACGAGAGCAGCGGCCGCCACTGCGCCACCACCAGGGCCGTCAGGACGGCCGCGAGCAGGGCACAGCCGATGCCCGCCTGACGCAAGTGATCGTTCCGCATAGGGCGATCCTCGCACCGACCGTCCCGGGACCGGGACGGCGCGCGGGCTCCTACCCCAGGGCGCTCAGCCCGGGCACGAAGGCCACGAGCAGAGGTACCGCCGGGACGAGGGTGGCCAGCGCCGTCAGCCGGAGCCTGCTCATCGCGGACAGCCGGGGCGCGGCCGACAGCAGCCGGCGCACCCGCTCCTGGACGTGCGCCTGCGGGGCCGCGGAGGGTCCGAACACCCCGCGGTCCTCGTTCAGTCCGACCAGGGCCAGCGCGATCGTGAGGCGTCCGTACCGCCGCGAGGCCACGTCGTCGGCGGCCAGTTCGACCAGGCGGTGCATCTCCGCCTCGAAGGCCGCGAAGACCGGCACCTGCGGGAATCCCCCGGCCAGGGCCCGCGAACAGTGCAGCAGCCAGTCGTGCCGGGCGGCCGCGTGCCCCTGCTCGTGGGCCAGTACCGCGTCGAGCTGGCTCCCCTTCAGCCGGCCCAGCGCCGCCGTCGTGACCACCAGCTGCGGGGCCGCCCCCGGCAGCCACCAGGCGTCCGGCCGCGGGCCCTCCAGTACGACCAGCCGCGCGCCCGTGGGCTCCTCCCCGGGCAGCAGCGGGGCCCGCACCAGCAGTTCGCTGCCCTGCGCGCGCCGCCGGGCCCGCGCCCTGAGCACCTCCCGGGCCAGCATCGCGGCGGTCCACAGCGCCCCGCCCGCCAGTACGAGCGCGGTGCCGGCGGCCCAGGGCCCGCCGGACGCCCCCAGGGCGTAGGCGTCGACGACCCCGTGCGGGGCGGCGGCGAAGAGCCACCCGCGCACGGCGTGCCAGGCGGCGGCCGCGCTCAGCAGCATCGACAGCCCGAAGCACAGGAGCACCGCGGCCACCACGCACTGCCACACCCACAGGGCCACGACGGGTTCGCGCTCGGGCCAGCGGGCGCGGGCCAGCAGCCGGGGTGCGAGCACCGCGGTCAGGGCGCCGAGCAGCAGGAGAGCGGCGGGGACCATCATGGCCGCAGCCTATGAGCGCGGGGCTACCTGCGGGTACGGTCGCGGGGCATTGGTGACGCAGGACACGTGCGCCCGCGCCCTCACATCATGAGCAGCATCGCCAACATCCCCATCCCCATGGCCAGTCGGCAGGCCCGGGACAGCTCGGCCGACGCCACCGGGTAGGTGCCGTGCGTGCCGCCGCCCGCCGCCACCAGCCGGGCCCCGCCCAGCAGCACGTACCCGGCGAAGTAGAGCAGGAGCAGTCCGGTGACCAGGGAAGGCCCCCCGCCGTGCCCGTACCCGGCCGCCGCCGTCAGCGCCATGTAGGCCATGGCCAGCGAGCCCACCAGGTGGTGCGCGTGGTGCACCCCGCCGCGCAGCAGCCACACCGCGTGTACGGCGGCGGCGCAGAACACCGCGCCGAGCGCGAGCGCCTGCCACCCGTCACGGTCCCCGAGGGGCACCGCCATCAGCGCCATGCCGAACGCCATCACGGCCTCCCCGGCCGCGGCGCCGCCCGATCTGCGCACCTGCCGCAGGCAGTACGCCCCGCTCACCGCGCACAGCACGACGAGCAGCCAGGCGGAGGCGACATCGGAGGAGGACATGGCGGAACCGTGCACGGCGGAACCTCCCGGTTCGTCGGCGTCACGGGAAGGGATGCCCCTCTCACGATGCCTTCACGCGGCCCCGGGATACGCTCTCCCTGCCGTATTCGGCATGTCACATGCCACCGCGCAGAACGGAGTCACGATGTCGACCGCCAACCCCGCCGCCCTCAGCTTCCGCAGTGCCGTCGAGGCGGACGTGAGCGAGCTGGTGGCCCTCGTGGAGTCGGCGTACCGAGGTGACGCCAGCCGCGGCGGCTGGACCACGGAGGCCGACTACCTGGAAGGGCAGCGCACCGACGCGGACGGGGTCCGTCAGATCATCGACGCGGCCGACAGCACCCTGGTGGTCGTCGAGCGCGCGGGCGAGATCGTCGCCTGCTGCCAGCTCGAACACCGCGGGGACTACGTCTACTTCGGAATGTTCGCGGTCCGCCCCGGGCTCCAGGGCGCGGGCCTCGGCAAGGAGATCCTGGCCGAGGCCGAGCGTCGCGCCCGTGACACGTGGGCCGCCAAGGAGATGCGGATGACGGTGGTGAACGTACGGGAGGAGCTCATCGCCTACTACGTGCGCCGCGGTTACCGGCGCACCGGCGAGCTGAGCCCCTTCCCCTACGGTGACGAGCGCTTCGGCGTTCCGCTCCGCGACGACCTGGCCTTCGAGCTGCTGGTCAAGGCGCTGTAGCCGGGCGGACCTACGCGGTGAAGCGGCCCGTGCTGCGGATCTCCGGGAAGTCGGTGAGGGCTCCGTCCAGTTCGAGCGCCCGCGCGAGCCGCAGCAGGTCGAGGGTGTTGACGGCCCGGCCGGTCACCCGCAGCCCGGACGCGTGCGCCGCTTCGACGGCCTCCAGGCTGAGCCGCCGGATGTCCAGGGCGATCGTCGCCGCACCCGCGGCCTTCGCCCGCCTCACGACGTCCTCGGCGCCGTCGCCGGGGGCGGTTGCGTGCAGCACGGTCCGGACGCCCGGCACCAGCCGCGCGACCTCGGCGAGCAGCGTGTCGTCGAAGGAGGCCACCTCCACCCGGGCGGTCAGGTCGCGGCGCAGCAGCAGTTCCGCGAGCACCCCGGCGGCGGCCCGGTCCCGTACCGACACCTGGAGGGGGGCCCGGACCGCGTCCAGTACGTCCTCGAGCACCGGCACGCGCTCGCCCTGACCGGCGTCCAGCCCGCGCAGTTCGGCCAGGGTCAGATCGGCGACGGCCCCCGAGCCGTCGGTGGTCCGGTCCACCTCGGGGTCGTGCAGGGCGACGAGGGCGCCGTCCTTGCTCAGCCGGACGTCCAGAGCGATGACGTCCATGCCGGAACGTTCCGCTCGGAGATACGACCGCAGGGTGTTCTCCGGTTCGACACCCATGACCCCGCGGTGACCGATGGTGAGGAAAGTCAAGGTTCTCTCGCTTCCGTCGACGGCGGCTCCCCGCGCGGACGCGGTGTCCCGACCGGCCGCGCGCGATGAGGTCGCATGCTAGTGCGCCGGAGGTGCGAAGGGACCGCCCGTGCACGGCCCCGCGGAGGCGTACCGGCCGCTTCCCGTCGGGGTTGTGAGCCCCCGCGCGGCCGGTGGCGGGGGCGTCACCGTCACCCGGGCGTGGGCGCGTCCCCATCGGCTTGACGGGCTACGCCGGCCGGGCCGGCCAGGGCGGCCAGATCGGTGAGGAGGGCTTCGCCGAGCTCCAGTTCCGCCAGGTGCTGCCGCTCGCTCCAGCGCAGCGCGAGCGCGGGAAAGGCCCACTCCGGGACCTCGCCCGCCTGCGCCATGGCCTCCCGTACGGCGACCAGCTCGCCCCGGGTGCGCTCCAGGTGCTCGTCCACCATCGCGCGCAGCCGCTCGGGCTCGGCCAGGTGCCCGAGCCAGACCCGCAGCAGCAGCCCGTGCTTGAGCACCGGGGGCCCGGCGTCCGCGGTGCCGCAGGCCCAGCCGGCCAGCGCTTCGCGTCCCGCGTCGGTGATGGCGTAGCGCCGCTTGGTCCGCACCTCCTCGGGCCCCGAGCGGGCGGAAGCCGCGTAACCCAGCTCCTCCAGGCGACGCAGCTCGGCGTAGATCTGGCTGATGGCGGGCGACCAGTAGAAGAAGCGCAGCGAGGAGTCCGCCCACTTCTTGAGTTCGTAGCCCGTGCGCTCCCCGGGGAAGGAAAGAAGGCCGAGAACCGCCCACGCGGTCGGCGGCAGTTCCCGCTTCCCGGACTCTTGCTTCTTTCGCTTCTGACTATTAGTCATATTCCTCATTGAAGTAAGACCGGGCACGGGACGCAACCCTGGAGGCACCGTGAAATTTTCCGTGATCTTCGAAGCTCAGCTCGCCGACCCGACCGTGGAGCGCGAACACCAGGTGATCCGCGACTGCGTGGAGCAGGCCGTGCTCGCCGAGCGGATGGGCTTCGACCGGATCTGGGCGGTCGAACACCACTCGCTGAAGTGGTACGCGCACATGTCCGCCCCCGAGATCTTCCTGACCTGGGTCGCGGCGAGGACCAGCACCATACGCATCGGGCACGGAGTGGTGTGCATGCCCTTCAACTTCAACCACCCGGTCCGGGTCGCCGAACGGGCGGCGATGCTCGACCTGCTCTCCGGCGGGCGGCTCGACCTCGGCGCCGGGCGCGGGGGCACCGAGCAGGAGACCTCGCTGTGCGGGGTGGACCGCGAGCGCACCACCGCTGAGGTGGAGGAGGCCCTGCGGATCATCGGCAGGGCCTGGCAGGAGGAGGAGCTGGAGTACCACGGCGCATTGATCGACATCGACCCCCATCCCATCCTGCCGAGGCCCGCGCAGACCCCGCATCCGCCGCTGTTCCTCGCCTGCAGCCGCGGGGAGACCCTGGTGCAGGCCGCCGAGCTGGGGATCGGGGCGCTGGTGATGGGCTTCGCCGGGCCGGAGTCGATCGCGGGGATGCGGGCCGTCTACGACGCGGCGGTCGCCGGGCGGGACGGCAGCCGGTTCGTGTCCACCGCCGTCAACGACCACTTCTCGGTGCTGTGCCCGACCATCGTGCTCGACGACCGGGAGGAGGCGCGCCGGATCGGCATCCGCGGTCAGCGCTTCTTCGCCCAGTCCATCGGCCACTGGTACGGCGGCGCGGGCATCCCCGACGAGGCCGTGGTGGCGGGCGCCGACGAGGGTGCGCGGATGCGCGAGGCGGCCGAGCAGGTGGTGGCCCGGCTGCACGAGCTGGACATCCCGGTGCGTCCCACCTCGACCGCCACCTTCAACGCCGACCACGCCTACGGCAGCGCCGATGACGCCATCGCGTACGTGGAACGGCTCAGGGAGGCGGGGGCCGACGAGATCATGT
Source organism: Streptomyces sp. cmx-11-4 (assembly GCA_049998195.1). Taxonomy (GTDB): domain Bacteria; phylum Actinomycetota; class Actinomycetes; order Streptomycetales; family Streptomycetaceae; genus Streptomyces. The sequence goes on along the minus strand of JAEBET010000013.1, from coordinate 69,570 downwards.
GCCTGATCCAGATGGGCACCGTGGAGCAGGAGGCCTGTCTGGAGACCCTGCGCCAGTGGGGCGAGAAGGTCATCCCCCACTTCCGGGGCCTGCGATGACCGACTCCCGGCCCGGCCCGGGCGGCGGCGTCGGCCCCGCGGCCCGGCCCGGCGCGGACACCGGCCTCGATCCCGCCGCCCGGCCCTACCTCGACGCCCTTGCCGCCGCCTTCCCCGACCTCGGCGGGAGCGTCACCGATGCCCACGAGGCCCGGCGCATCCTGGCGGCCGCGCCCCGCCCGCCCGCCGACCCGCCCCGGGTCGGAGCCGTTCTGGCCCGGACGGTCCCCGGCCCGCCCGGAGCTCCGCCGGTCCCCGTACGGATCTACCTGCCCGACCCCGAGGAGTGGCCCGGGCCGCGCCCCACCGTGCTCTTCCTCCACGGCGGCGGCTTCGTCCTGTGCGACCTGGACACCCACGACACCACCGCCCGCACCCTCTCCCGGGCGGCCGGCGCGGCCGTGGTCTCCGTGGACTACCGGCGGGCTCCCGAGCACCGCTTCCCGGCCGCCGCGGAAGACGCCCACGCCGCCCTGTGCTGGTCCGGCGGGCACCTCGACGAGCTCGGCGGGGACCCCCGCGCCCTGGTCGTCGCGGGAGACAGCGCCGGGGGCAACCTCGCCGCCGCCGCACTGCTGCTGGCCCGTGAGCGCGGGGGACCTGCCGTCGCCCTCCAGGTGCTGGTCTATCCCGTGCTCGACGCCGCACAGGACTCGGCGTCGTACCGGACGTACGCCGAGGGCTGCTTCCTGACCGCCGCGCACCTGCGCTGGTTCTGGGAGCAGTACCTGGGTCCGGGCGGCGACGGCGGGCATCCGCTGGCCTCCCCGCTCCGGGCGGACCTCACCGGGCTGCCGCCCGCGCACCTGGTGGTCGCCGGGTGCGACCCGCTGCGGGACGAGGGGCGGGCCTACCACCGCAGGCTGGCCGAGTGCGGCGTCCCCACCGTTCTGGACGAGCATCCGGGGATGTTCCACGGGTTCCTGGCCCTCGCCGGTGTGCTGCCGCAGGCCCGGGAGGCCATGGCGCGACTGGGCGGAGCCATCAATTCCACCCTTAAAGACGGGAAGACTTACGGTGAAGCGGGGGGTTGCGCAGGATAATTTCCCGAGATCCCACTTGAACGGGAGAGCCTGCGCCGTTTACCCTGCCTTGACGTGAGGTTCTCCTGTGGAGGAAGTGACATGACGGAAACTCTTGTGCCGGGTGCCGGCGGTGCCGCGATAACCGCCGGGACGCGGGTGGTCGACCACCCTGCGTGGCCCGCGCTCAAGGCCGCCGTGGAGGAGATCCGCCCCTGGCAGGCCAAGGACGGCTCCATCGACTTCGAGGCCGCCACTGCCCCCACCCGGTCCGAGGCCGCGGCCGCGGTCGAGTGCGTGATCGAGGGCGTCGAGGCGCTGTCGCCGCTGCTCCCGCACGCCACGGCGTACCACCAGGCGCTCGTCGCGGACCTGCGCAAGTGGGTCGCCGACGACTTCCGGGTGCCCGACTTCCTCGACTCGCTGCTGGCCTTCCAGCCGGCGGCCGAGCGCACCGACGGGCTCCAGCACCTCGTGGTCTTCCCCATGTACACGCAGAACGGCAACCCGGACCGCAACCTGGAGGCCGTTGCCCTGCGCATGGTGTGGCCCGAGTGGCTCGCCGAGCTCGAGCGCACCCGGTACGACAACCCGCTCTTCCTCGGCATCACCTTCGAGGACTTCACCCCGGGCTACGACACCAACTCCGCCGTGCTCTTCCCGGAGACCATCGCCGTGCGCGAGGCCCCCGAGCGCTTCACCTGGGGCGGCATCTTCTGCGACCGCGAGGCCGCCCGCTACCGCAAGGTCACCGAGGCCGCGGTCGACATCCTGGGCATCGAACTGCCCGAGGACATCGCCGCCATGGTCCAGGACCAGGAGCGCTGCGAGAAGGCGTTCGTCCTGTGGGACATGGTCCACGACCGCACCCACAGCCACGGCGACCTGCCGTTCGACCCCTTCATGATCAAGCAGCGCCAGCCGTTCTGGATGTACGGCCTGGAAGAGCTGCGCTGCGACCTCACCGCCTTCAAGGAGGCCGTGAAGCTGGAGTCCGAGGGCAACGAGCACGGCCGCGACGTCCAGTACGCCGTCCTCTTCGACCGGATGTTCCGCTTCCCGGTCTCCGGCGACCGCAACCGCAACTACGACGGTCTCGGCGGCCAGCTGCTCTTCGCGTACCTCCACAAGCACGACGTCGTGCGCTGGACGGACAACAAGCTGAAGATCGACTGGATGCGCGCCCCGCAGGTCACCAACCAGCTGTGCGCCGAGATCGAGGACCTCTACCGGGCCGGCATCGACCGCCCGAAGCTGGTCCACTGGTTCAAGGCCTACGAGCTGGTCTCGACGTACCTCGCCCCGCACCCGGGCTCCAAGTGGGCCAAGGGCCCCGACGCCCTCGACATGACGCAGCCTCCGCGCAAGCTCGTGGACGACGTGCTTCCGGACGAGTTTCCGCTCAGCATGTTCTATGAGGCGCTCGCCAAGAAGCTCAAGGGCGTGATCGCCTCGACCAAGGGCATCACCGCCCTCAATGCCGAGCAGGCCGAGCGAGTCGCCGCGTGAGCGACCGCCCACAGGAGGCTGTACAGATGAACGGCTCCGGGAACGGCAACGGAAAGCTGCACGGAGCGGTAGTGGCGGTGGCCGGGGCCGGTGGCCCCGCCGGCCGCGCCACCCTGCTCCGCCTCGCCGAGGCAGGTGCCGTGGTCGTCGCGTCCGACGCCGATCCGGCGCGGCTCGCCGAGGCGGTGGACGCCGCGCGCTACGCCCACGGCGGCGCCACCATCACCGGCGACACCGTGGACCTCCTCGACCTCGCCGCCACCCAGGCCTGGGCCGAGCAGGTCGAGAAGGAGTTCGGCCGGATCGACGGCCTGGTCCACCTCGTCGGCGGCTGGCGCGGCAGCAAGACCTTCACCGACGTCGACCTCGCGGACTGGGCCTTCCTGGAGAAGCTCCTCATCCGCACGGTCCAGCACACCTCGCTCGCCTTCCACGACGGACTCCTGCGCAGCGACCGGGGCCGTTACGTCCTGGTCAGCCAGTCCGGCGCGCACAAGCCGGTCGCCAACAACGCCGCGTACAACGCGGGCAAGGCGGCCGCCGAGGCCTGGACCCTGGCCCTCGCGGACTCCTTCCGCAAGGCGGGGGGCGAGGACGAGCCCGGCGCGGCGGCTGCGATCCTGGTCATCAAGGCACTGGTGCACGACGCGATGCGCGCCGAGCGTCCCAATGCGAAGTTCGCGGGCTTCACCGACGTCGCGGAGCTGGCCGAGGCCATCGCCGGCGTCTGGGAGCGACCCGCCATCGATGTGAACGGACAGCGTCTGTGGCTCACTCCGCAACCGTGAGAACCGATGCCGGGAAGACCGACGCCAGGCGCCACCACGACCCGGCGGTTCGCGGTTTCGCAAGCGACAACTACGCGGGGGTGCACCCCGAGGTCCTCGCGGCCCTCGCGCTCGCCAACGGCGGCCACCAGGTCGCCTACGGCGAGGACGAGTACACCGAACACCTGCAGAAGATCTTCCGCAGCCACTTCGGGCCGTACGCACAGGCCTTCCCGGTCTTCAACGGCACGGGCGCCAACGTCGTCGCCCTGCAGGCTCTGACCGACCGGTGGGGCGCGGTGATCTGCGCCAAGAGCGCCCACATCAACGTGGACGAGGGCGGCGCACCGGAGCGGATGGCGGGACTCAAGCTGCTCGCCGTCCCGACGCCGGACGGCAAGCTCACCCCCGAGCTGATCGACCAGGAGGCCTGGGGCTTCGAGGACGAGCACCGGGCGATGCCCCAGGTCGTCTCGATCACCCAGAACACCGAACTCGGCACGGTCTACACCCCGGACGAGATCAGGGCCATCTGCGAGCACGCGCACGGCCTGGGCATGAAGGTGCACCTCGACGGAGCCCGGATAGCCAACGCCGCGGCCTCGCTCGACGTGCCGATGCGCACCTTCACGAACACGGTCGGCGTGGACGTGCTGTCGTACGGCGGCACCAAGAACGGCATGATGTTCGGCGAGGCCGTGGTGGTGCTCAACCCGGACGCCGTCCGGCAGATGAAGCACATCCGCAAGATGTCGATGCAGCTCGCGTCGAAGATGCGGTTCGTCTCGGTCCAGCTGGAGGCGCTGCTCGCCAAGGACCTGTGGCTGCGCAACGCCCGCCACGCCAATGCGATGGCGCAGCGGCTCGCCGCCGGCGTGCGCGAGACGGACGGCGTGGAGATCCTCTACCCGGTGCAGGCGAACGCGGTGTTCGCGCGGCTGCCGCACGAGGTCTCGCGGCGGCTGCAGGAGCGTTACCGCTTCTACTTCTGGGACGAAGCCGCGGGCGATGTCCGCTGGATGTGCGGCTTCGACACCCAGGAAGAGGACGTGGACGGGTTCCTCCAGGCGCTGAAGGAAGAACTGGCGCGCTGAGCCGCTCGCCGGTCCTGCCGGCTCGCTCCGCTCGGCTCCGCTCCGCATAAATCGATAGTTGTGCGTGCGGTCGCATAGGTATGCTCCTGGATCATGGAACTGATCCAGGAGCAGCCCGACCTTGCCGCCTATCTGGTGGCGGACGAAGCCATAGATCACGAGCACCCGCTGGTGCGTGAAACGGCCGACGCCTTCTGGACCGCCACGGACGGCGAGGCGTACGCATACGCCGAGGCGGTCTTCGAGTTCGTCCGCGACGCCATCCCGCACTCCGCCGACTCCGGCGACCCGCGGGTCTCCTGGCGCGCCTCCGACGTCCTGGCCACCCGCAACGGCATCTGCTACGCCAAGTCCCACGCCCTCGCCGCCCTGCTGCGCGCCCAGGGCATCCCGGCCGCCCTGTGCTACCAACTCCTCGCCGGCGACGACGGATCGAACCCCGTGGTCCACGGCCTGGTCGCGCTTCGGCTGCCCGGCGCCGAGAGCTGGGCCCGGGTGGACCCGCGCGGCAACAAGCCCGGCGTGGAAGCCCGGTTCCGCCTCGACGCGGAGCAACTGGCCTTCCCCGTACGCCCGGAGCTCGGCGAGATCGACTACCCCGAGCTGTACGCCGCCCCGCACCCGGCCGCGCTCAAGGCGCTCCGGGACTCCGCCGACCGGCCGCAGTTGTGGGAGAACCTGCCGACCGGCCTGTGACCGCGGCCGCCGGTGCGGGCCCCCGCGCCGCCGTCAGCACGTGCAGCAGGGCCGCCGCGAGCTGGAGTCCCGCGATCCCGGTCAGCAGCGTCCACGCGGGTGCGTCGGCGGCGAAGCCCACCATGGCCGCCCCGGCCGACGCCGCCGTCACCTTGAGTCCGGCGCCCAGAGTGAACACCTGCGTCCGCACCGCGTCCGGGGCGTGCTCCGAGCGGATCCGCAAGGTGGCCGTGAGCAGCGGTCCGTCGCACACCCCGGCCACCGCGAACAGGGCCACCGTGGCGGCGAGGGAGGGCGTGAACGCGGCCGCGGCCAGCGCCGCCCCGGTCCCGGCCAGCGCCCACCGCACCAGCCGGCCCGGCTCCACGGCCGTCATCCGGCCCAGCGTCAGCGAGCCCGCCAGGGCGCCCACCGCGAAGGCGGTCATCAGTACGCCCCCGGCGCCCGGGCTGCCGAGCCCCGTCGCCAGCAGGACCGAGGTGGTGGTGAGGGAGCCGATGCCCACGAACGCCAGGGTCGTCGCCGAGGTGACGGCCCGCAGCTCCCGGACCCGCCACAGGGCGCCGAGCCCGGCCCCCAGCCCGGCCCGGGGCCCGTCCTGGGGCGCGCCCGCGCCCGGGACCCCGTACGGGAGGGTCGCGGCGAGCGCGGCCGCCAGCGCGCCGGACACCGCCAGGACCGCCATCGCGGGAGCCGCCGATCCCAGTGTCGTGACCAGGCCGACCGCCGCTGGCGCGGTCACCGCGGCCGCGTTGTAGGTGGAGGCGTCCCAGCCGTAGGCGCGGTCCCGGCCGGCGCCGGCCGGGACCAGCCCGGTGACCAGGCTGGACAGTCCGCCCGTCACCATCGGCCCGCAGCTGCCGCCGAGCACCGCCACCACGAGCACCAGCGGCAGCGGGGCCCGGCCCAGCAGCAGGGCCAGCGCAGCCACGGCGGCCGTGAACCCGGCCAGCGTGCCGAGGTGGAAGAGTCGCGGCCGGCTGGTCCGCCCCGCGGCGGCGCCCGCGAGCGGAGCCGCCAGGACGTGCGGTGCGAGCCAGGCCGTCAGGACGAACGCCCCGTACGAGGCGCTCCCGGTGCGCTCCAGGGCGAGCAGGACCACTGCCATGCCCATGCCCTCGGAGGCGAACCGCGCGGCCAGTGCCGCTGCCAGGTACCGCCCGAACCCGGTCATCCCGGCCCCTCCCCGCTGCTGTAACGTGATAACAGCTCAAGACGTTACGTCATTCGGGTGTACGGGGAAAGGAATTAGGCATGGCGGACCCGCGAGGGGGCTTTTCGGCGGCCCGGCGGCTGATCGACCTCGCCGAGGCGGTCCGCGCGGACCCCGCACTGTCGCGCACCGCGCTCGCGCAGCTGCTCGCCGGGCACGGGGAGCGTCCGGCGGACCTCACCGAGGAGGCGTTCCCCGAGGCGGCCGCCGCCGAACTGCGGGCCGCCGCCCGGCGGATGGCGACCGTCCTGCGCGAGAGCGACGAGGACCGGGCCGCCGACGCCCTCAACGCGCTGCTGGAGGAGTGCGCCACCCGGCCCCGGCTGACCCGGCACGACGGGCATCCCTGGCACCTGCACGTGGACCGCGGCGAGGAGGCGGGCTGGGGCGACTGGTTCCTGGCTTCGGGCGCCCTCGCGCTCGCCCAGCTGCTCACCGAGTACGGGCGGATCGCCTGGGGGGCCTGCGCCGCCGAGGGGTGCGGGCGGTTCTTCCTCTCCACCGGGCCGGGCAGCGTGCGCCGGTACTGCTCCACCACGTGCGCCGGCCGCTCGCGGGTGGCGGCCCATCGGCGCCGCAAGCGCGAAGCCTGACGGGAGGGGGGAGCGGGCGGAGCGGGAGCGCTGCCGCCGTACGACAGGAAACTTTCTTGTCAGACATCGTTGTCAGGTTGGCATGGGCATGAGTATCTTCGGGCCACCGGAACCCCTCCGACCGGAAGGCCCCCCATGCGTTTCGGACTCCCCGCCGGGATCGCCGCCCTGGCCCTCGGCTTACTGGTGGCGGCGGTCCCCGCCCCCACCGTCGCGGCGCCCCCGGCCCCCGCCGCCCCCGCGCAGTTCGCCCACCCCGGAGTACTCAACAGCCGCGCCCAGCTGGACTTCGTACGGGCCAAGGTGCAAGCGGGGCAGCAGCCCTGGAAGCAGGCGTTCGACGCCATGCTCGCGAGCAAGTACGGAGCGCTGAGCCGCACGCCCAAGCCGCGCGCCGTCGTCGAGTGCGGTTCGTACTCGAATCCCAACAACGGCTGTTCGGAGGAGCGAGAGGACGCCATCGCCGCGTACAGCCACGCGCTCGCCTGGTACATCACCAGGGACGCGAAGTACGCGAAGAAGTCGATCGAGCTGATGGACGCCTGGTCCGCGACGATCAAGGACCACACCAACAGCAACGCACCCCTGCAGAGCGGCTGGGCGGGCTCGACCTGGCCGCGGGCCGCCGAGATCGTCAAGCACACGTACACCGGCGGCTGGCCGAACCGGGCGCGCTTCGCGACGATGCTGCGCGATGTCTACCTGCCCGAGGTCATCAACGGGAAGCCGAACAACAACGGCAACTGGGAACTGATCATGATGGACGCCGCCGTCGGCATCTCGGTCCATCTCGACGACCGGGCGAACTACGACAAGGCGATGGGCATCTACCTGGGCCGCGTCCCCGCCTACTTCTACCTGGCCTCCGACGGGGCGCAGCCCGTCTACCCGCCCCGCTCGAGCATCGACACCCGTGGCGAACTGATCGGCTACTGGCACGACCAGAGCACCTTCGTGGACGGCCTCGCACAGGAGACCTGCCGGGACTTCGGGCACACCGGCATGGGCATCGCGGCGACCATGCACGTCGCCGAGACCTCGCGGATCCAGGGCCGCGACCTGTACCCGCAGTTCAAGGACCGCTTCCGGCACGCGCTGGGCTTCCACGCGAAGTACGAACTCGGCGAGGCCGTGCCGTCGTGGCTCTGCGGCGGCAGCCTGACCAAGGGCATCGGCCCGGCCACCGAGGTCGGCTACAACGCCCTGCACACCCGCCTCGGCATCACCATGGAGAACACCCGCAGGCTCACCGAGGGGCGGCGCCCGGCGGGCACCGAGAACCACTTCGAGGCGTGGGAGACCCTGACCCACGCCGACAACCCCAACTGAGACCGAGCGGCAGGCGAAAGCGCGGCCCCGCCTCCCAAGGGGCGGGGCCGCGCTTCGGGGTTCCGTCAGCCGGCTTCCTTGACCTGGGCCGCCGTCGGAGCGGTGCCGCCCAGGTGGGCCGGCAGCCACCAGGAGTCGGTGGCGTCCTTGGGCTTGTCCGGGTAGGCGCGCTGCGCCGCGTCCAGCAGCTCCTGCACACGCTCGCGCAGGCGGCGGGTGATGGCCCCGGCGTACTGGTCCGTCGGCGCCTCGATCGGCTCGCCGACCCGCATCGTCACCGGGATGTGGCTGCGCTTCAGGTTCTTCGGCCGGCCCTTGGTCCACAGTCGCTGGGTGCCCCACACCGCCACCGGGATCAGCGGGACCCCGGCCTCCTGGGCCATGCGCGCCGCACCCGACTTGAAGCTCTTGAGGGTGAAGGACTGGGAGATCGTCGCCTCGGGGAACACCCCGATGATCTCGCCGGCCCGCAGCGAGTCCAGGGCGTGCTCGTACGCCGTCTCACCCTGCTTGCGGTCCACCGGGATGTGCTTCATCGCGCGCATCAGCGGACCGGACACCTTGTGCCGGAACACCGACTCCTTCGCCATGAAGCGCACCAGGCGCTTCTGCGGCCGCGCGGTCAGGCCGGCGAAGATGAAGTCGAGGTAGCCGATGTGGTTCGAGACCAGGACCGCCCCGCCCTTGCGGGGGATGTTCTCGGTGCCCTCCATGTCGATCCGGATGTCCAGCGCGCGGAACAGTCCGTGTGCGGCGCCGATCACGGGAGGGTAGACGAGCTCAGCCATGGTGGGGGAGACCCCGCTTTCTGCCTGGGGAGGTGCTCCCGGCCGGAAGTTACGGAAGCGTAGGTACGCGACCCATGGGGGATCGTGCCCCAAACGCGGGCTGCTGGCCAGCCCAGACGCTTGTGCCCAGGGAGATTCTCGTCACGCCGGGAATGCGGTGCCTCCGCAAGGCGCTCCGATCAGAGTACGAGCGTACGAGCACGGGGCGCGTAAGCGAAGACGGCGAGGGGAGCGCGGGTGCGCGGGCAGGACGACGGGCGGCACGGCGGCCGGGACGGCGGTCGGGGCCTGCTGGGCGCCGCGGAGCTGGGCGCGGAGCCCGGGGAGCGGGCGAGCCTGGTGCAGTTCTCCAGTGCCTTCTGCCAGCCCTGCCGGGCCACCCGGCGCATCCTCGCCGAGGTCGCGGGGATGGTCGAGGGGGTCGCGCACATCGAGATCGACGCCGAGGACCGGCTCGAGCTGGTCCGCTCGCTGGGGATCGAGAGGACCCCGACCGTGCTGGTCCTGGACGCGGCGGGCCGGATCGTCCGGCAGGCGGCCGGGATGCCGCGCAAGGCGGATGTGATCGCGGCCCTGGGCGCCGCCGTATGAAGCGAGCGCCGGTGCACGCGCCGTCCCGCGGGCCCGCACGCGGCGTGACGCGCCTGACATCTGACGGATCCCGCTTGACTGTGTACACGAGAGATCGCCACGCTGGCCGTATGCCGTTTGAACTCCTGCTCTACGGACGGGTCCACGTGGACCGGGTCCGCTACGCGAGCGCGCGCTGTCGGGGTCGCTGAACGTCCCGGTCCCCGATCCCCGACAGGATCCCCGACAGCGCCCGCGTGCTCCGCGGCAGAGGCAGAAGGAAGTACCCCGATGACCGCTCCTGCGGCCCCGACGACTTCGTCCCCCCGGTCCGCCGGGCACCCCGGCTCGCCGGACCTCCTGCGCTCCGTGTTCCGCCGGCACGCCGCCGGGGTCGCGGTGATCACCGCCGAGACCTGCGGGCGCCCGGCGGGCTTCACCGCCACCTCGCTCAATTCCGTCTCCGCGGACCCGCCGCTGCTGTCCTTCACCATCGGCACCGGGTCCTCCAGCTGGCCCGCGGTGCGCGACAGCGACCACCTCGGGGTCCACATACTCGGCGAGCACCAGCGGGAGCTGGCGGGCCTCTTCGCCCGGAGCGGGGCGGACCGTTTCGGCGCGGCCACCCACTGGACCACGGGGCCGCACGGGGTCCCGGTACTGGACGGCGTGCTCGCGTGGCTGGTCTGCCGGGTGGTGGCGAGGGTGCCCGCGGGCGAGCACCGTGTGATCATCGCTGAGGCGGTCGCGGGGGATCCGGCCGGTGAGGGGCGCCCCCTGCTGTACCACCAAGGTCGCTTCAACGCGCTGCGCGACTGAATCGTCCCTGTTGGGGCGGGTCGGTTGGCGTTGGACAGATCACAGTTCACCGAGCTTGCGCCTGCGCGGGAGCCACGGTGTACTGACGAGTAACATTCCCTTCGGAGCGCGGGCCGCCCCGACCGGGATCCGCCCGACAAGGCGCCTATGCTGCCTGCACAAGGCGGTACCAGAAAAGACGATGCGGTAGGAGAGTCGGCGTGAGCCTGAGGATCGTTGTCTGTGTGAAGTACGTGCCCGACGCCACCGGCGACCGGCAGTTCACCGAGGACTTGACCGTCAACCGTGACGACGTCGACGGCCTGCTGTCGGAGCTCGACGAGTACGCCGTCGAGCAGGCGCTGCAGATCGCCGACGAGGCCGACGACGCGGAGATCACCGTCCTGACGGTGGGCCCCGAGGACGCCAAGGACGCGCTGCGCAAGGCGCTGTCGATGGGCGCCGACAAGGCCATCCACGTCGAGGACGACGACCTGCACGGCACCGACGTCATGGGCACCTCGCTGGTGCTCGCCAAGGCCATCGAGAAGGCCGGCTACGACCTGGTCATCACGGGCATGGCCTCGACGGACGGCACCATGGGCGTGCTCCCGGCGATCCTGGCCGAGCGCCTCGGCGTCCCGCAGGTCACCCTGCTCTCCGAGGTCAAGGTCGAGGACGGGACCGTGACCGGCCGCCGCGACGGCGACACCGCCAGCGAGCAGCTGGAGGCCTCCCTCCCGGCGCTCGTCTCGGTGACGGACCAGTCGGGCGAGGCCCGCTACCCGTCCTTCAAGGGCATCATGGCCGCCAAGAAGAAGCCGGTGGAGTCCTGGGACCTGGAGGAGCTGGAGATCGAGGCCGACGAGGTCGGTCTGGAAGGCTCCTGGACCAAGGTCGACTCCGCGGCGCAGCGCCCGGCGCGCACCGCCGGCACGATCGTCAAGGACGAGGGCGAGGGCGGCAAGCAGCTGGCCGAGTTCCTGGCCGGCCAGAAGTTCATCTGAGCTTCGGCCAACCCCTCCATAGCCCCCAGACACTTCGCAATAGCAGGAGAGCAGTCCCATGGCTGAAGTTCTCGTCTACGTCGACCACGTGGACGGCGCCGTCCGCAAGCCCACCCTCGAGCTGCTGACGCTGGCCCGCCGCATCGGCGAGCCCGTCGCCGTCGCCCTGGGTGCCGGCGCCGAGGCCACCGCGGCCGTGCTCGCCGAGCACGGTGCCGTCAAGGTCCTCACCGCCGACGCCCCCGAGTTCACCGAGTACCTCGTCGTACCGAAGGTCGACGCGCTCCAGGCCGCGTACGAGGCCGTCTCCCCGGCCGCCGTGCTCGTCCCGTCCTCCGCCGAGGGCAAGGAGATCGCCGCGCGCCTGGCGGTCCGCATCGGCTCCGGCATCATCACCGACGCCATCGACCTGGAGGCCGGTGACGAGGGTCCGGTCGCGACGCAGTCCGCCTTCGCCGCGTCCTTCACCACCAAGTCCCGCGTCTCCAAGGGCACCCCGGTCATCACCGTGAAGCCGAACTCGGCCCCGGTCGAGGCCGCTCCGGCCGCCGGCGCCGTCGAGGCGCTCGCCGTCACCTTCGGCGCCCTGGCCACCGGTACCAAGGTCACCGGCCGCACCCCGCGCGAGTCGACCGGCCGCCCCGAGCTGACCGAGGCCGCGATCGTGGTCTCCGGCGGCCGCGGCGTCAACGGCGCCGAGAACTTCCACATCATCGAGGACCTCGCGGACTCCCTCGGTGCGGCCGTCGGTGCCTCGCGCGCCGCCGTCGACGCCGGCTGGTACCCGCACTCCAACCAGGTCGGCCAGACCGGCAAGTCGGTCTCCCCGCAGCTGTACATCGCCTCGGGCATCTCCGGCGCGATCCAGCACCGGGCCGGCATGCAGACCTCGAAGACCATCGTGGCCATCAACAAGGACGCCGAGGCCCCGATCTTCGACCTGGTCGACTACGGCGTGGTCGGCGACCTCTTCGCGGTCGTCCCGCAGCTCACCGATGAGATCAAGGCGCGCAAGGGCTAGTCCCTGACCTGCGTATCTCTCCGACTCGGGGCCGTGTGGTGATTCTCACCGCACGGCCCCGAGTCGTTTCCCCAGGGCGGCCGGGGGACCATTGACTGAGCGGAACCCCGTGACTAAATTCTGCTATGCGGATCTAAGCTTCCGTGAAGCGGAAAAGAGGAGAGTGCACGATGGGTCAGCAGGAGAAGGTGGCGACGAGCCTCGCAGGCGCGGTCAGCGAGGGCATCAGCGCCTCCCTCGCCCCGGTGGACGCGGAACTCGCGCGCCACTACCCGGGCGACCCCGGCACCCGCCAGCCCATCCACACCGTCTACGTACCCGGCGACGTGTTCGCCGCGCACACCATCCGCTCCTGGGGCGACCAGGCCCTCGCGGCGCTCGACGAGCACGCCCCGGACGCCGCCACCTTCGCCAAGGTGCTGGGCATCTCCGACGAGCTGGCCGTACCGGTCTACGACCGCGTCCGCGCCAAGCTCGCCTCCGAGCCGATCGAGGACCTCCGCGTCGACTTCGAGGACGGTTTCGGCGTCCGCTCCGACGAGGAGGAGGACCAGGCCGCGGCCCGCGCCGCCCGCCTCGTCTCCGAAGCCTTCTCCAACGGCACGAACGCCCCGTACATGGGCATCCGCATGAAGTGCATGGAGTCCAACGTCCGCGACCGCGGCATCCGCACCACCGACATCTTCCTCTCGGGCCTGCTGGAGCACGGCGGCCTGCCCGAGGGCCTCGTCCTGACCCTGCCCAAGGTGACCTACGCCGAGCAGGTCAGCGCCTTCGTCAAGCTGCTGGAGGCCTTCGAGAGCGCCCGCGGCCTGCGCCCGGGCCGGATCGGCTTCGAGATCCAGATCGAGACCAGCCAGTCCATCGTCGCCTCCGACGGCACCGCCACGGTCGCCCGGATGATTGAGGCGTCCAAGGGCCGCGCCACCGGCCTGCACTACGGCACCTTCGACTACAGCGCCTGCGTCGGCGTCTCCGCCGCCTACCAGTCGAGCGACCACCCGGCCGCCGACCACGCGAAGGCCATCATGCAGGTCGCGGCCGCCGGCACCGGCGTACGCGTCTCCGACGGCTCCACGAACGTCCTGCCGATCGGCACCACCGAGCACGTCCACGAGGCCTGGAAGCTGCACTACGGCCTGACCCGGCGCGCCCTGGCCCGCGCCTACTACCAGGGCTGGGACATGCACCCGGCGCACCTGCCGACCCGCTACGCGGCCGTGTTCACGTTCTACCGCGAGGGCCTCGAAGCCGCCGCCGCGCGCCTGAAGGCGTACGTCGCCAAGATCGAGGGCGACGTGATGGACGAGCCCGCCACCGCCAAGGCACTGGCCGGCTACCTGGTCCGCGGCCTGGACTGCGGCGCGGTCGGCGCAGAGGAGGTCACCGCCCTGACCGGCCTGACCCGCGCGGAACTGGACGCCTTCGCGATCCCGCGCCGTTCCGCGACCCTGACGGCGACCGCGTAACCGTCCTCCTTGCTCCGAGCCGGCTCTCCCGCGGCCCGGCCCCCTCCATCGGGGCCGGGCCGTGGCCCGTTGCCGGGGCCGGTCCGGCGCGCCCTATCCGCCGGCCGGCGGGAGGCCGGTCCGGCGCGCCCTATCCGCCGGCCGGCGGGAGTTCGCCGGAGCCGCGGGGGACGAGGCGGGTTGGGAGTTCGATGCGGGCCGGGGGGAGATCGGCTCCCGCCAGGCGCTGGAAGAGGCGGTCCGTGGCCACCCGGCCCAGCGCCGCCGGGTCCTGGGCGACCACCGTCACGCCGGGGCGGAGCAGATCGGCCAGTTCGAAGTCGTCGAAGCCGACCAGGGCCACCGGGTGCTCCCGCTGCTGCTCCCGCCACCCGGCGCGCTCCCGGTCGGCGAGGACCCGTACGAGGGTGACCGTCACGCGGTTGTTGCCGGCGAAGACGGCCGACACCGCCTCCGGGCCCGCGAGCATCGACCGGGCCGCCGCCGCGACCCGCTCGGGGGCCGTGGAGCCGAGCGAGACCCAGGATCCGGCCACCGGCAGACCGGCGTCCGCCATCGCCGCGCGGTAGCCGCGCAGTCGCTCCGTCGCCGTGTGGATGCGGGGGTGGTCACCGATGAAGCCGATCCGGCGGTGGCCGCCCGCGATCAGGTGGGCCACCCCGCCCCGGGCTCCGCCGAAGCTGTCCGAGAGGACGACGTCCGCGTCGATCCGGCCGGCGGGGCGGTCCACGAACACCGTGGCCACACCCGCCCTGATCTCCGGCTCCAGGTAGCGGTGGTCGTCGCCCGCCGGGATCACGATCAGCCCGTCCACCCGGCGCGCGCACAGCGCGAGCGCCAACTCCCGCTCCCGGTCCGGGTCCTCGGCGCTGGAACCGTTGATGAGCAGCGCCCCGTGCGCGCGGGCCACCTCCTCCACCGCCCGGTTCAGCGGGCCGTAGAAGGGGTCGGCGAGGTCCTCCAGGATCAGACCCACCGTCGCGGTACGGCCCTTGCGCAGCACGCGTGCGCTGTCGTTGCGGCGGAAGCCCAGGGCGTCGATGGCCTCCTGGACCCGCCGTTCGGTGTCGGGGGTGACGCCGGCCTCCCCGTTGACCACGCGCGACACCGTTTTCAGGCCCACACCCGCCCGGGCCGCCACGTCCTTCATGGTCGGCCGGTTTCCGTAACGGGGGTCGGACGGGCGGCGGCTGTGGGGCACGGCGGGGAAACCTCCGGAGATATCGGGCAGGGCGCTGACCTTGAGGATAAGCACTCGGCCGATAGTGAGGTTTCCGTGCCAGGGTGGGACGGGCAAGCCACTGGGGGCTCCGGACGAGCCATGGGGAGAGGGGTAGACGTGATTGTCTGGATCAACGGCACATTCGGCGCCGGGAAGACCAGCACGGCCCGCGAACTGACCGGAATCCTGCCGGACAGCACCCTGTTCGACCCGGAGTTCATCGGCGACGCGCTGCGGGTCCTGCTGCCGCGCAAGCGCCTGGCGGAGGTCTCCGACTACCAGGACCTGCCGAGCTGGCGCCGCCTGGTGGTGGACACGGCGGCGGCGATGCTCACGGAACTGGGCGGGGTCCTCGTCGTACCGATGACGCTGCTCAGGCAGGAGTACCGGGACGAGATCTTCGGCGCGCTGGCGGCTCGGCGGATCCCGGTGCGCCATGTGCTCCTGGCCCCAGCGGAAACGATCCTGCGAGCGCGGATCGCGACGCGGGAGGAGCCGGGGGAGCCGCAGGACGTCGACCTGCGCGTCCGCCAGTGGGCCTACGAGCACATGCCCGCCTACCAGCACGCGCTCGGCTGGCTCACCGCCGACGCGCACGTCATCGACAACGGCGTCCTGAGCGTGCGGGAGACCGCGGAACGCATCGCCGAAGCCGTGCGCACCGAGGCGGCCCCCGTCTGCGACATCGTGCAGACCCCGGAGCCCACACGGGAGACGGTGGCGTCCGGGGTCCTGCTCTTCGACGACCAGGACCGGGTGCTGCTGGTGGATCCGACGTACAAGGCGGGCTGGGAGTTCCCCGGCGGCGTCGTCGAAGCCGGCGAGGCACCGGCGTGCGCGGGCGTACGGGAGGTCGCCGAGGAACTGGGCCTCGTACTGGACCGGGCCCCCGGGCTGCTGGTCGTCGACTGGGAGCGCCCGCAGCCGCCCGGCTACGGGGGCCTGCGCCTGCTCTTCGACGGAGGCCGCCTCCCGGACGGCGCGGCGGCCCGGCTGCGGCTGCCCGGCCCAGAACTGCGGGCCTGGCGGTTCGTCACCGAGACCGAGGCCGCCGGGCTGCTCCCGCAGCACCGCTACGAGCGCCTGCGCTGGGCCCTGCGCGCCCGGGAACGCGGCCGTCCGCTGTACCTGGAGGCGGGCGTCCCGGTCGGCTGACGGGACCGCTCAGGACTCGGGTTCGGCCGCTGCCGCCCTCGCGAGTGCGGGCCGCGGTGTCCGTCGTCAGGGGGTCGCCGTGGCGAGTCCACCGCCCTGGCCCGGTCCACGTTGAAGACGCCGAGCATCAGCGGGCCGACGGCGGCCACGCAGTCCCCGGTGAACAGCACTCCGTGGCACGGGAGGTGGACGCCGATACTGCCGTCGGTGTGGCCCGGGGCGGGCAACGCGTACGCCCCGTCCCCGAAGCCCAGCGCGTCACCGTCCTCGACCTCCTGACCGTCCCCGGGGCCCCGGGGACGGTCAGGCCGTGCGCGTACAGCGGCACCGCCTCCCAGTCGAGCAGCACCGGTTCGGGCACGGGCCGCTCGCCGCGGATCACGGGCGCGTCCAGCCGGTGCGCCGGCACGCGGGGCGCCCCAGCGGACGGCGAGCTCACCGGCCGCGCGCGGGGCACATCCAGCCCTGCCGGCGTTTGAGGCGCGGGCACGGGGCGCGGCCCGGGCGCGGCCGGGCCCGTCGCCGCGGGCCGTCGCTGCGGGCCCGTCGGCCCGGGCGGGCCTGCCCGACGGAGCCGCAGCCTGGTGTGCGGCTCCGACCCGCGGAGCGATCGGCGGAGCGGCCGGCGGAGCGGCCCGTGTCAGCCGCGCTTGGATTCCGCGTAGTTGACGAGGAAGAGGGCCTCCGCCACCGACAGCCGCTCCAACTCCTGCGGCGAGACGCTCTCGTTCACCGCGTGGATCTGCGCCTCCGGCTCGCTCAGCCCGATCAGCAGCATCTCCGCGTCCGGGTACAGCTGCGTCAGCGTGTTGCACAGCGGGATCGAGCCGCCCATGCCGGCGACCTGCATCTCCTCACCCGGGTACGCCACCTGCATGGCCGCCGCCATCGACGCGTACGCCGGGCTGCTGGTGTCCGCCTGGAACGGCTGGCCCTGGCCCACGACCTCGAGCTCCAGCTTCGCCTGCCACGGGGTGTGCGCCGTCAGGTGGGCCTCCAGCAGCTTGATGGCCTCCGTGGTGTCCACGCCCGGCGGCACCCGCAGGCTGATCAGCGCGCCGGCGCTCGCGTGCACCGACGGCGTCGCGCCGGCCACCGACGGGCAGTCGATGCCCAGCACGGTCACGGCCGGACGGGCCCACAGCCGGTCCGCGATGGTGCCCTCGCCGATCAGCTCGACCCCGTCCAGCACCTTCGCGTCGGCGCGGAAGTCCGCCTCCGGGTACTGCAGGCCCTCCCACACCGCGTCCGACGCCAGCCCGTCCACGGTCGTCGAACCGTCCGCCGCGCGCAGCGAGTCCAGCAGCCGGATCAGCGCCGCCAGCGCGTCGGGGGCGACGCCGCCGAACATGCCGGAGTGCAGGTTGCCGCCCAGGGTGTCGATCTTGACCTTGATCAGGGTCATGCCGCGCAGGGTGGCCGTCACCGTCGGCAGGCCGAGACGGAAGTTGCCCGCGTCGCCGATGACGACGGTGTCCGCGGCCAGCAGCTCGGGGTGCGCCTCGGCGTACTGCTGGAGGCCTCCGGTGCCCTGCTCCTCGGAGCCCTCGACGATCACCTTCACGCTCACCGGCACGCCGCCGTTGGCCTTCAGGGCGCGCAGCGCCAGCAGGTGCATGATGAACCCGCCCTTGCAGTCGGCGGAGCCGCGCCCGTACCAGCGGCCGTCGCGCTCGGTCAGCTCGAACGCGGGGGATATCCAGGCGGCGTCGTCCAGCGGCGGCTGCACGTCGTAGTGCGCGTAGAGCAGAACGGTCGGCGCGCCCTCGGGGCCGGGCAGGAAGCCGTACACGGACTGGGTGCCGTCGGGGGTGTCGAGCAGCGCCACGTCCCGGAAGCCCTCGGTGCGCAGTGCGTCCGCCACCCAGTTCGCGGCGGCCTCGCTCTCGCTCTGGGGGAACTGCGCCCAGTCCGCCACCGACTGGAAGGCCACCAGCTCGGTCAGCTCCCGCTTGGCGCGGGGCATCAGCGAGGCGACGGTCTCGGCGATCGGATTCTGGGACATGGGCACGCTCCTTTTGGGTGCGACGTTGTGCTGTGTGTACGCCACCCGCATCCGCGTGGGTGTGCGTATGCCGGGTACGGCGAAAGACAGTCCCGATCCTCGCACAGCGGGACGAGGCGGTGTCTCGCCGTAGGATTTCCCCGGCATCGGAGCAACGGGTGATCAGGAGCAGCAGCACAT
Organism: Streptomyces sp. cmx-11-4; assembly: GCA_049998195.1. GTDB lineage: Bacteria > Actinomycetota > Actinomycetes > Streptomycetales > Streptomycetaceae > Streptomyces. The sequence goes on along the minus strand of JAEBET010000013.1, from coordinate 51,034 downwards.
CGTGAGCAGCGACAGCGACAGCGACGACGTACGCGACGCAAACGCGGGGAACGCCGCACTGGGGGCGGAGGACGAGGTGGCCGGGGGCAGCGGGGAAACCGGCGAAGTGTGGGACGTGGTCGTGGTCGGGGCCGGGCCGGCCGGCTCCTCGGCGGCGTACGCGGCGGCGACGGCGGGGCGGCGCGTACTGCTGCTGGAGAAGGCCGAGCTGCCCCGGTACAAGACGTGCGGCGGCGGCATCATCGGACCCTCGCGCGACGCCCTGCCGCCGGGCTTCGTGCTTCCCTTCAAGGACCGCATCCACGCGGTCACCTTCTCGCTGGACGGGAAGCTGTCCCGGACCCGGCGCTCGAAGCAAATGCTGTTCGGGCTCATCAACCGGCCGGAGTTCGACGCCGGTCTGGTCGCCGAGGCCGAGAAGGCCGGCGCGACCGTGCGCACGGGCACCGCGGTGGCCCGCGTCGAACAGCACGGGGCGGCCGTGCCCGACCGGCGCACCGTCGCCGTGGTGCTCGCCGACGGCGAGACCGTCCTGGCCCGCGCGGTGGTCGGGGCGGACGGCAGCGCGAGCCGGATCGGCGCGCACGTCGGGGTCGAGATGGAGCAGGTCGACCTGGGCCTGGAGGCGGAGATCCCCGTCCCGGACACGGTCGCGGAGGACTGGAAGGGGCGGGTCCTTATCGACTGGGGTCCGCTGCCCGGCAGTTACGGCTGGGTCTTCCCCAAGGGCGACACCCTCACCGTCGGCGTCATCTCGGCCAAGGGCGAGGGCGCCGCGACCAAGCGCTACCTGGACGACTTCATCGCCAGGCTCGGACTCGCCGGTTTCGAACCGGCGGTCTCCTCCGGGCACCTGACCCGCTGCCGTACGCCCGATTCGCCGCTGTCGCGCGGCCGGGTGCTGGTGGCGGGCGACGCCGCCGGACTGCTGGAGCCGTGGACCCGCGAGGGCATCTCCTTCGCGCTGCGCTCCGGGCGGCTGGCGGGGGAGTGGGCGGTGAAGATCTCCGAGGCGCAGGACGGGGTGGACGCGCGCCGCCAGGCGCTCAACTACACCTTCGCCGTGAAGGCGGGGCTGGGCGTGGAGATGGGCGTCGGGAGGCGGATGCTGGCCGTCTTCGAGGCCCGGCCGGGGCTCCTGCACGCGGTGATCACCGGCTTCCGGCCGGCGTGGCGGGCCTTCGCCCGTATCACGCGGGGTTCGACGACCCTGGCCGATCTGGTGCGTACGTATCCGCTGGCGCGCAGGGCGCTGCACGCGCTGGACGCCCGGCAGGCGGCCCGCGGCGGCGACCGCGGTCAGGAGTAGGACCGGCGGTCGGACGGGGACGGGTACGGGGAGGGAGGACTGGGACTGGGGACCGGGGACGGCGGCGGCGCCACGTGAATCCGCGTCCCCGTCTCAGCGTCCCCGTCTCCCCGTCGCCGGGCCGCGTCCCCGCGCGGCCGGGGCGGGCGGTCAGTTCGAGACCGTGATGCGGAAGACGGGGTGGTCGCCCGCGGCTGCCCGGAGTTCCGCGTCGGAGGACTTGGCCGTGACCCCCTGGAAGAAGCGGTTGACCTCCCAGCCCCACTTCTCCAGGTAGGCGCGCAGGATGGCGGCCTGCTCGACGGGGTCCGTGATCTCGGTGGCGGTGAAGGTGCGCACCTTGCGGCCCACGCGCAGTTCGCCGCCGCCGGCGACGCGCATGTTGCGGACCCACTGGGAGTGGCCGCGGGCCGAGACCAGGTACTGCGCGCCCTCGTACGTGTGCGGGTTGACCGGGATCCGCTGCATCGCGCCGGACGTGCGGCCGCGGACCGACAGCTCGGCCGTACCGGCGAGGCTGATGCCGATCCGGGCCAGCTTGCCGAACATCGAGTTGAAGCGGACGGCGAGCGGGCCGGCCTGGACGTAGTAGGGGCTGGACGCGTTCATGGTGGCCTCCGGTGCGGGCATCCAAATAGAGAGCACTGCTCTCGTCTGAGATCAGTGTGCACGGATCGGTGCACCAAAGCAAGAGCACTGCTCTCGAAATGGAGCGGAGCTCCGATTCTTGGGCACTGCTCCGCCCGCATGGCACACTGGCGCGCATGAACACCGTGCGAGGGGCCAGGGAACGAGCCCGCATCGAGGTCACCGCCGCCATCAAGGACGAGGCGCGCCGCGCGCTCGCGGCCGAAGGCGCCGCCAAGCTCTCCCTGCGCGCCGTGGCCCGCGAGCTGGGCATGGTCTCCTCCGCCCTCTACCGCTACTTCCCCAGCCGCGACGAGCTGCTCACCGCGCTCATCGTCGACGCGTACGACAGCGTCGGCGCGGCGGCCGAGGAGGCCGACGCCCGCGCCCTCGCCGCCGGTGACCCGCCCCGCGCCCGCTGGGTCGCGGTCTGTGGGGCCGTTCGCACCTGGGCGCTGGAGCACCCGCACGAGTACGCCCTCATCTACGGCTCCCCGGTCCCCGGCTACAGCGCTCCCGCCGACACCATCGGTCCCGCCTCCCGGGTCGGGAACACGTTCATCGCCATCGCCCGCGCCGCCTACGAGGGCCACGGCCTGGCCCTGCCGCCGCTCCCCGCGGCGCTGCGCCCCGAAGCCGTCCGGATGACCGCCGACTTCGCCGAGGGCCTGCCCCCGGAGGTCACCGCCGCGCTGGTCGCCGCCTGGGCCCAGCTGGTCGGCCTGGTCTCCTTCGAGCTGTTCGGCCAGTTCAACCGGGTGGTCGAGGACCGGGCCGGCTTCTTCGCGCACGCCGCCGACCAGCTGGCCCACGGGGTGGGGCTGCCCGCCGTATGAGGCGAACCCGGCGGATCGCGGGGCGGATTCACGCGATGCGGCGACAAGTCGCTCTTCTGTTTGTCCGACGAATGCGGGCGGTTCAGCCTTGAAGCACCGGCCGCCCGTCTAGTGTTCCTCGGGTCGAACACCCCCTGCCGCCGCCGGAGGAACGTTCATGCGCCGCGCCGTGAAGGCCCTGTACGCCGTACTGGTCACCGCGTTACTCGCCGCCCCGTCGCCCGCCGTCACGGCCCCGGCCCCGGTGCGCGGCGGAGATCCGGTGCGCGGCGGGGGTCCGGCGCGGGCTGATGGAGCGCCTTCGCTTCCGCCCGCCCCGAGCCCCACCGCACCACCCGTACCGCGGATGCCCGGCGTGCGGGGCCTGGAGATCGGCGTCCCGGCGTACGTCTGGGCCAACGACCGCATGCTGGCCGATCTCACCGCCACCGGCCCGGCCGCCTCCGTGGTGGTCCTCAACCCCGGCAACGGCGACGCCCCGTTCGACGCCGCCTGGCGGGCCCGCGCCGATGCCCTGCGCGGCGGCACCACCGCCACCGGGGAGAAGACCAAAGTGCTCGGCTACGTCCACACCGACCACGGCAACCGCGACGCCGCCGCCGTCAAGGCGTCCGTCGACAACTACCTCAAGGCCCCCGACGGCCGCCTCCACGTCGACGGCATCTTCTTCGACGTCGTCAGCCGCGACTGCGGCCCGGGCAACGCCACCCGCGACCACTACGCGGAGCTCCGCCGCTACGTCGAGGACATCCTGAACGCCGTCGACCCCGCGGCCCCGGGCCTCGTCGTCAACAACCCCGGCACGGCCATAGCCGACTGCTACCTGGAGCCCGGCCACCGGACCGCGGACGTCTTCGTCACCTACGAGGACACCTACGCCGCCTACACCGGCGGCGGCTGGCTCGGCGGCAACGTCTTCGACCCCCTGCACGGCTACCGCGCCGGTAGCGAACTCGACCCGAGCGGAACCGCGTTCTGGCACCTGGTCCACGAGGTCCCGGATGCCGACGCGATGCGCGCGACCCTGCGCACGGCCTTCGACCGCGGAGCGGGCTACGCGTACGCGACCAGCGCGGTCATGCCCAACCCCTGGAACACCGGACCGGCATGGGAGTTCCGCAGCCAGACCGATCACGCCGCCACCCTCGGTTAGGCGGCGTCGCCCCGGCCGGGCCGGGTCAGCGGTAGTCGTCCGGGTGGCCCTGCATCCACGTGTTGATCTTGTCCCGGGTGCCGATCAGCGCCGTCTGGTGCTTCTTCAGGTTCTCGAAGGACCGGTCGCCGCCCAGTTCCACGTCGAGCTTCGCGATCAGCGCGATCGGCTCGGGGAAGTGGCCGGGCCCCTTCGGGTCCGCCTTCATCGCGCGGTCCAGGCGGTGGAGTTCGTCGTAGACCCGGCCTAGGAAGTACGCGCACTGGGCCGGGGTGCAGGTGTCGTCCAGCGTCGCCTGGAGCCCCGCGAACGCGTCCCGCACCTTCTCGGCGGGCACGGAGGCGGTGCCGGCCGGGACGGAGGGCGAGGGTGCCGGCGCGGACGCGGACGCCGGCGCGGATGCGGACGCCGCAGCGGGTGCCGACGCGGACGCCGCGGGTGCGCCGGCGGACGGAGCCGCCGGGTCCGCGCCGCAGGAGACGGTGAACGCCGCCAGCACGACCGCCAGCACCGTGGCGTTCCGCGCGGTGGAAAGGAACATCTGCTACCCCCGTGATCGCTGAAGCAGCAGACCTTACATAACACCGGGAGCCCCGGCTGCCCCCGACCCTCGCGCCCGCCCGCGCCCCTCGCATTCCGGCCCCGGATCCGGGCCTCAGATGCCGGTCTCGCTCCACAGCCGCGCCAGCCCCGGGTCGCCGGTCACCCCCGGCCCCGCCAGCGGCAGCCGGTTCCACAGCGCCGCGTACAGCCAGCCCGCCTCGCCCGACAGCTCGCAGTCGACCGGGTCGTCGGTGGCGCCCAGCACCGTACGGGCCGGCTCCGGCGACAGGTGTACGGTCCACACCGCACCCGTGTCGAAGGCCCTGATCCGCAGCACCCGGGGCTCCGGGGTCCGCACCCGGCTGCGCGGCCGCGCGTGGAAGCCGGTCAGCAGCTCGTCCACCCCGTCCTCCGCGAACTCCGGAGCGACCGGCGAGAACGCGACACCGAGCGCCGCCTCCGCGTCCATCCGGTGTACGGCCGTCTCATGGGCCTGGCGCCGCGCCCAGAACGCCAGCGGCGAGGGCGAGGCCGTCGGGAGGAAGGTCCAGCACTGCACGTCGGCCGGCGCCTCGGCCAGGGTCCGCACCAGGTCCGTGTGCCCCTCGCGGAACCAGGCCAGCAGCTCCCCGTCGGTCAGCTCGGGCGCGTCCGGGAACGGCACCGGGTCCAGCCGCCCCTCCCCGACGAAACCGGCCGCCCAGCGGTGCACCGAACCGGTGTGCCGGAGCAGGTCGACGACACGCCACTGCGGGCAGGTGGGCACGAGGGCGTCCGTACCGGCCCGTTCCGCCAGCTCCGCGAGCAGCTCGCCCTCCCGCTCGAGGGTCTTCACGTATTCGGTGATCTCCATGCGGGAAGTCTGTCAGCCGGCCCGCGACAATCAAGGCATGGACGGGGAACTCTTCCCGCGCGAGCGGACCGTGATCGCGCCGGGCGCCGTGCACGTGCCCGACTGGCTCGGAGCCGCGCGGCAGCGCGAGTTGCTGGCCGCCTGCCGCGCGTGGGCGCGCCCGCCCGCGGGCCTGCGCGCGGTACGCACCCCCGGCGGCGGGACGATGACCGCCCGGCAGGTGTGCCTCGGGCTGCACTGGTACCCGTACGGCTACGCCCGCACCGCCGTCGACGGCGACGGGGCCCCGGTCAAGCCGATGCCCGGCTGGCTCGCCGACCTCGGGCGGGAGGCGGTGGCCGCGGCGTACGGGAAGCCGCCGGGGCGGGAGGTCGTCTACGACATCGCCCTGATCAACTTCTACGACGGCGACTCCCGCATGGGCATGCACCGCGATGCCGAGGAGCGGTCCGGGGCGCCCGTGGTCTCGCTCAGCCTGGGGGACACCTGTGTGTTCCGCTTCGGGAACACCGTCTCGCGCGGCCGGCCGTACCAGGACGTGCAGCTGCGCAGCGGCGACCTGTTCGTCTTCGGGAATTCGAGCCGACTGGCCTATCACGGGGTGCCGAAGGTCCTGCCCGGCACGGGCCCGCGAGGGCTCGGGCTCACCGGCCGGCTGAACATCACGCTCCGGGTCGGCGGGCTCGGCTAGCGGGAGGCGTCCGGCACCCTCCGATCATGCGAGGATCGGGTGCATGAACGGCAACGGGGCCCCGCGGCGGGTGGGGGATGTGACCACGGTGTCCACGGCTTCCGCGAGGACCAAACTGGAGCGGGGCCGCGGCGCCCTCGGCCCTGCGCTGGAGCTCGTCCACACCGGCCGGGCCCCGACCCGGGCCGTCCTGACGGCGGAGCTCGGGGTCACCCGCGCGACCGCCGGAGCGGTCGCCGCCGAGCTGGAGGCGCTCGGGCTGATCCGCGTCGACTCGCGCCCCGGCGGCGCGGGCGGCACACAGGGCCGCCCCTCGCACCGGCTCTCCGTGGACGAGAACGGCCCCGTGGCGCTGGCCGCGCAGGTACACCCCGACGGATTCCGGGCCGCGCTGGTCGGGCTCGGAGGCCGGATCGTGGCCACCGCCCCCGGCAAGGTCACCGTCTCCGCCGACCCGGCGCAGGTGCTCGGCGCGGTGGTGGAAGCCGGAGCCGAGCTGCTCGCGCAGACCGGCCGCCGCTGCGTCGGCGCGGGCCTCGCGGTCCCCTCGGCGGTCGCCGAGCCGGAGGGTACGGCGCTGAACCCGCTGCACCTGGCCTGGCCGGCCGGTTCTCCCGTACGGGCCGTCTTCGCCCAGTGCGTGAAGGCCGCCGGGATCGACGGCCCGGCCCTGACCGGGAACGACGTCAACCTCGCCGCCCTGGCCGAGCACCGGCACGGCGCGGGGCGCAGCGCGCAGCACCTGCTGTGCGTGGCCACCGGGCACCGCGGGGTCGGCGGGGCACTGGTGCTGGACGGCCGACTGCACAGCGGGAGTTCGGGTCTGGCCCTGGAGGTCGGCCACCTCACGGTGAACCCCGAGGGGCGGGCCTGCCACTGCGGCAGCCGCGGCTGCCTGGACGTGGAGGCGGACCCGCTGGCCTTCCTCACCGCGGCGGGACGCAGCCCGGGCCCCGAGGTCTCGCTGCTCCAGCAGGCACGGGACCTGCTGCGGAGCGAGTACGCGCAGCCGGCGGTACGGGCGGCCGCCGAGGAGCTCATCGACCGGCTCGGCCTCGGCCTCGCGGGGCTGGTGAACATCCTCAACCCGGACCGGATCATCCTCGGCGGACTGCACCGGGAGCTGCTCCACGCCGATCCGGAGCGGCTGCGCGCGGTGGTCGCGGACCGCAGCCTGTGGGGGCGCAGCGGGAGCGTGCCGATCCTGCCGTGCACCCTGGACCACAACAGCCTGGTCGGCGCTGCGGAGCTGGCGTGGCAGCCGGTGCTCGACGACCCACTGGGGGCCCTGGGCACCGCGGCCTAGTGCTGTGGCCGGAAAGGTTCACCGGGTCGCCCGGCCACGGCACCAGCCGGAGCGGCCCGGCGGCGGAGTCTGGCCGGCGCGGTCCGGACCCTTGCGCCCCGGCCCCGGAGGCTGCGGCGGCCGTGCGCTACCCGGGCCTGGCGCCGACCGACGCCGCCACCGACAGGCCTGCCGAGACGACAGCCGGGTCCACGGCGACGAGTGCGGTCCGGGCGGGTTCTCGTACGGGCTTGGACGAGATCCGTACCGGACGCGGCGCGGCCACCGGCGCGGGGGCCGCCGTGAGGGAGAACCAGACCACCTTGCCCGGTCCGTCCGCCTGGTGCCGGGCGCCCCAGGCCTCGCTGAGCGCCTCCACGAGCGCGAGCCCGCGTCCGCAGGTCTCCAGCGCGTCCATGGCCGCCTCCCGGAGCACCGGAAGGCGCGGATCGCTGTCGATGACCGAGACCGTGAGCCGCCCCAGGCGGAACTCGATCTCGACGGTGCAGGTCTTGTCCGGTTGCGCGTGGCGGTGGACGTTGCTGAGCAGCTCCGTCACGCCGAGCGCGGCCCGGTCGATGAGCGGATCGAGCTGCCAGTGGCGCAACTGCGCGGAAACGATCCGGCGGATCTGGCCGATACGCGCCGGCAAAGCCTGTAGTTCGACGACGCAGTGCCTTCTGGAATGACTGATCACGGCTGCGACTCCCCGACATGAGTGTTACGGGTGCTGCACCCTCGGTAATGCTCCACCAGGGTCACCCACGGTGCCCCGCAGTGCAACCGAACGCGATCGAAAGCGATCCGCATGGAAACCCAAAGTGACTATTTGTGCAGGTGACGGAGGTACATTGCGAAAGCAGGGGGCGAATAAACGCACGAAGGAGCACGGCGCATGAGCACCACCGGCACCAGCGGAACGACGGGCACCACCAATACCACGGGCGCGACGGCCACGACCATCGACGTCGACCGCAGCGACGCGCAATACCGCGTCTGGCTCAAAGAAGCCGTCCGCAAGGTCCAGGCCGACGCCAACCGCTCCGCGGACACCCACCTGCTGCGCTTCCCCCTCCCCGAGGACTGGGGCATCGACCTCTACCTCAAGGACGAGTCCACGCACCCGACGGGCTCCCTCAAGCACCGCCTCGCGCGCTCGCTCTTCCTCTACGCGCTCTGCAACGGATGGATCCGCCCCGGCCGCCCGGTGATCGAGGCCTCGTCCGGCTCCACCGCCGTCTCCGAGGCGTACTTCGCCAAGCTGATCGGCGTCCCGTTCATCGCCGTCATGCCCCGTACCACCAGCCCGGAGAAGTGCCGCCTCATCGAATTCCACGGCGGTGCGTGCCACTTCGTCGACGACTCGATGAAGATGTACGAGGAGTCGGCGGAGCTCGCCGCCCGCACCGGCGGCCACTACATGGACCAGTTCACGTACGCGGAACGGGCCACCGACTGGCGCGGCAACAACAACATCGCGGAATCGATGTACCAGCAGCTGCGCCTGGAGCGGTACCCCGAGCCCGCCTGGATCGTGGCCACGGCCGGCACCGGCGGCACCTCCGCGACGATCGCGCGCTACGTGCACTACATGCAGCACGACACCCGCGTATGTGTCCCGGACCCGGAGAACTCCTGCTTCTTCGACGGCTGGACCAACAACGACCCGCACGCGAGCAGCGATTGCGGCTCGCGCATCGAGGGCATCGGACGGCCGCGCATGGAGCCGAGCTTCGTGCCCGGCGCCGTCGACCGCATGATGAAGGTCCCCGACGCGGCGAGCGTCGCCGCCTGCCGGGCGCTGGAGACGGCCATAGGACGCAAGGCGGGCGGTTCCACCGGCACCGGCCTGTGGAGCGCCCTGAAGATCGTCTCGGAGATGGTGGCCGAGGGCCGCAAGGGCAGCGTCGTCACGCTGCTGTGCGACCCGGGCGACCGCTACCTGGACAAGTACTACTCCGACACGTGGCTGGCGGCGCAGGGCCTCGACATCGCCCCGTACGCGAAGACCATCGACACCCTGCTGACGACGGGAGTCTGGCGCGAGCCGTCGGCCTCCTGACCGTCTGCGGTCGCCCGCGTCAACTCGCCGTTCTCACGTCAGAGTTGGTCGGCGGGTGGCTACTGGTCGGCCGCGCGGCGGGCGGTGAGCCGGCCGTCCAGGGTGCGGACCGCCGTGCGGAACGAGTGGCCCAGGGCCGGACGGGCGGCCGTCAGGGCCAGCCGGAAGGGCCTGGGGCCGTCTGCGGCGAAGGTCCACCGGACGCGGGTGCCCGAACCGGCGGGCGTCAGCCGCCACTCCTCCAACAGGGCCCGCACCCCCGGGGCGTTGGTCTCGTCCACCCGGTACGCGTACCGCTGCTCCGGATCAGCCGCCATGACGGTCTCCCGGAACCGCACCCCGCCCATCAGCCGGATCTCCCGGCCGGCGCCGCCGTGCGTGGGGCGGGCGAGGGTGACCGCCCTGAACCAGCGCGGCCAGTCCTCGACCTCCTCGGCCAGCGCCTGGTACACCGCTTCCGGCGGCGTCGCGGTCTCGGCGGCGAAGGCGAGCCGGACCGGCGCGGCCCCGATGAAGTCCATCCCCACCGGGCGGAGTCGGCGAGCCATGGCGGTACCTCCCGTTGGTGCGTACGGCGCGTGCGCGACGGTTGGGGCGGGCGTCGAACGGTTGCGCGCGTCACCATAGCTGGCTGTTCGTCAGATGTCCGCTCCGAAGCGGTTTTCCGCTGCCCGCGGGCGCGTGGCCCTGGCCACCGGCCCCCGCCGCGGTGGATGCTGGAACGGCGTCGATCCCGCCCCGCGAGCGGAGCCAGCTGTGCCGGAGACCCCGGAGATGCCCACACCGCCACCGATCCCCAACCCGAGTCCGGGACCGGGACCGAGCTCGAGCCCGATCCCGATCCCGGGCCCGAGCGGAAGCCCGGATCCAGGCCCGCCCCCGCCCCCGCCCCCGCCGCTCGCCCTCGAGTTGTTGGTCCACGGAGTCGCCGGAGCCGCCCCCGCCGAGCTGCTGGGCGACCCGCGTACCGTGCGCGTCACCGGGGACTCCACCGCCGCCGTCTTCCGCCGCACCGAGGACGCCGAAGCCGAAGCCCACCCCGAGCGGTACGCCGGACGGCCCGTCCCCGAGGCCTACTGCTGGTCCCGGCTCACCTCCGGCAACGGCGCCCGCGCCCTGTGGCTGCTGCTCCTGCCCTTCATGCTGGCCAACCTCGCCCACTGGGCCCGGCCGGCCACGCCCGCCGCCGACCCCGCGCCGCGCGCGGTCCGCACGTACGGGGTCCTCGTACGGATCCTCGCGCTCAGCCTGACCGTGCTGCTGATCGCGGCCGCCTGCGAGGTCGCGCTCGACCTGTTCGCCTGGCAGTGCGCGGGATCCGCGACCTGCACCGCCGACCGCTCCTGGCCGGCGCTCCTCGCCGAGGGCGGCTGGTGGGCCCAGCCCGGGCGCAGGCTCGCCCTCGGAGCGCTGGTGCCCGCCGCGTTGACGGGGCTGCTCTGGTTCCTGTCGAACCGCACGTGGAGCGCCTACGAGTCCCAGCCGCCGCCCGTCGGCGCCCCCGACCCGGACACGGCCTCGGACACCGCGCCCGCGCTCGGCCGCCCCGGATTCTGGTACGGGCGACGGATCGTGGCCCGGCTGCGCGCCGCCCACACCGCTGCCGGGCTGCTCACGGTGGCCGCGGCCGTCGCCGCGCCCACCGCCCGCCACGACCGCGCCGCCGCGGCCCCCGTACTCGAAGCCGTCGGCTGGGCGCTGGAGGTGCTGCTCGCTGCCGGGGGACTCACCGTGACCTGGGTGGTCTGCCGGCGCGGCCGCACCGAGGCCCGGCCCGACCGGCGGCTCGACCGGGCCGCCGTCACCCTGCTGCCCGGCGCCGCCCTCGCGCTCCTCGCCGCCGTCCTCCTGTACGCCTGCTGGTCGCGTCCGGGGTGGGCCTCCGCCGGGCGGCTCCCCGGTGACTTCGCCTTCGGGGTGCTCATGCTCGGCCAGGGCCTGTGCGTGCTCGCCCTCGCCGTGGTCGCCGCCGGTCTGCACCGCCGGGCCCCCGATCCGGCCGCCGCCCTGCGCGGCCTGGGCGGGCCCGCCATCGCCATGCTGGGCTGCGCGCTCGGCGGGGTGATGTCCGGCGGGGTCGCCCAGCGCGTCGCCGACTGGCTGGACGGGGGCGCCACCCCCGGGATGGCCGGGGCGCCGCTGCCCGGGCCGCCCGTGCTGCTGTCCTGGCAGGCCGCCGTACTGCCCCCGCTGCTCGTCGTACTGGCGCTGGTCGCCGCCTGGTTCGCGGTGCGCGGAGCCCGGGACAGGCGCAGGCTCGCCGGGAGCGTCGCCGCCGAGTACCCGGGGGAGGCGCCGGACCGGTCCCGGAGCCGCCGGATCGCGGGTGCCCGGGCCGCCGCCGCGCTCACCGACTCCGCGCCGTGGTTCGTGGCGGCCGTCTCCGGGATCACCCTGCTGCTCGGCGCGGGGGCACTCGCCGGAGCCTGGATCGGGGGGCGGGTGCCGGGCGAAGCGGCCCGCGGGAGCGGCCCGTTCCTGGAGACCGCCGCCCGGGCGGCCCAGGACAGCGGGTCCTGGCTCATCGGCTTCGGCTTCGTCCTGTTCGTCACCTGGGGCCGGCGCGCCTACCGGGATCCCGCCGCCCGCCGCACCATCGGCATCCTGTGGGACGTCGGCACCTTCTGGCCGCGCGCCGCCCACCCCTTCGCGCCGCCCTGCTACGCCGAGCGCGCCGTCCCCGACCTGACCTGGCGGATGACCGGCTGGACCGGTGGCACCGGCGGATGCCTGGTGATCTCCGGACACTCCCAGGGCAGTGTGCTCGCCGCCGCGGCCGTCTGGCAGCTGCCGCCGCCCGTCCGCCGCCGGGTCGCCCTGCTCACCTACGGGTCCCCACTCGGCCGGCTCTACGGCCGCTGGTTCCCGGCCTACTTCGGCCCCGGTCCGCTCACCGCCCTCCACCGCGAGGTCGACTGCTGGCGCAACCTGTGGCGGGCCACCGACCCCATCGGCGGGCCGGTGCTCCCCGGCACTCCGCAGGACATCGACCGCGGCCCGCTCGCCGACCCCGTGGCCTACGGCCGCAGCCCCCGCCACCCGCTGCCCGCGCCGATCCTCGGCCACTCCGACTACCAGGCCGACCCCGCCTTCGCCGCCGAACGCGACGCCCTGCTCGCGCGCCTGGACCCGGCGGCACGGGCTTGGGGGCCCCGCCCAGCGGTAGCTGGGGGAGTACCCGGTCAGCGGCTCAGCAAGGCGCCGGCTGGGCCGGCCGGGCCGGCAGATCCGCCGGGAACAGCAGGGTGAGCTCGTCCGTACTCGGCTCCCGCAGCTGGGCCACCCGCCCCGCGTGCCGTTCGACCATCGACTCGAAGGTCTGGCGTGCCGTGCGCCCGTTGCCGAACGCCGGTCCCTTGGGCAGCTCCGTGAAGTAGCCGAGCAGGGCCTCGGCCGTGCCGTCCCCGAGCCGGTACTCGTGCTCCTCCGCCTGCTGCTCCACGATCCGCAGCAGCTCCTCGGGGCCGTAGTCGCCGAAGGTGATGGTCCGGGAGAAGCGGGAGGCCACACCCGGGTTCACGGTCAGGAACCGGTCCATCTCCGCCGTGTACCCGGCGACGATCACCACCACCGCGTCCCGGTGGTCCTCCATCAGCTTCACCAGGGTGTCGATCGCCTCGCGCCCGAAGTCCCGGCCCGAGTCCTCCGGCGCCAGCGCGTACGCCTCGTCGATGAACAGGACCCCGCCGCGCGCCCGGTCGAAGGCCTCCTGCGTGCGGATCGCCGTGGACCCGATGTGCTCGCCGACCAGGTCCACCCGGGACACCTCCACCAGGTGTCCGCGCTCCAGGACCCCGAGGGAGGCGAGGATCTCCCCGTACAGCCTGGCGACCGTGGTCTTGCCCGTGCCGGGGGAGCCGGTGAAGACGAGGTGCCGGCGCACCGAAGCCGCCTTGAGGCCCGCCTGCTGCCGCCGCCGGCCCACCTCGATCATGTCGGTGAGGGCACGCACCTCGCGCTTGACGCTGTCCAGGCCGACCAGCGCGTCGAGCTGGCCCAGCACCTCGCCCGAGCCGCGGGCCGCCGCCGGGCCGCCGCCCTGACCGTCCCCCGCGTCCGCCGACCGCGCCACCGGAACCTCCGCCGCTTGCGGTACGGGGCTCTGCGCCGCGCCCGCCGGACGGGACTGCGCCCGCGCCCCGGCGAAGGCGCCGTCCGAGGCCGCCTGGGCACGGAGGCCGGACTCGTCGCCCGTGCAGCCCTCGGCGACCGGCCCGTCCTCCGGGAACTCGTACCCCCCGCGCGCACAGCGCTCGGTGTGGCAGCGGGCGAGGGTGGTGCGGCAGCCGTCGAGGATGTGGAAGCCGAAGCCGGCACTGCCCGTCACCCTGCAGGCCGTGAAGCTGCCGCGGCCGCCCGCCGACACGTAGAAGCCGGATTCGGCCGGAGAGGTGACCGTGCACCGCTCCAGGGTGGGATCGGCGCCCTTGGTGACGATCACGCCGGTCTGCACGGCGTCGATGGTGCAGTTGGCGAGCGTGCCGCCGCTGCCGTGGTCGCGGAACCATGCCCCGGTGGCGGCCTCCCGGATCCGGCAGTCGTCGAGCTGCGCGGTCGCCCCGTCGCTCACCGACACCGCGGTGTTGCGCACCTGGGACAGATCGCTGTCGACCACGTCGACCCGCGAACCCCGGTCCAGCACGAACAGCGCGTCCGGCACGTCGTGGACCCGGCAGGAGTCGAGGGAGGCGGTGGCCCCGTCGCTGATCCACACCGCCGGATAGTCGCCCGTGCTGTCGTGGATCTCGCAGGACTCGGCGTCGACCCTCGTCCCCGGGTCCCACACCGACAGCCCGTTGCGCCCGAAGCGGCGCACCGTCGTCCGGCTCAGTGTGAGCACCGAACGGGACCGCAGGTCGACCGCGTTCTCGGGGATGTCGTGGATGTCGCAGCCGGCCAGGGTGAGGACCGCGTCGGTGTCGAGCGTGACCCCGTCGGCGGAGGTGCGGTGCACCGAGCAGTCCGTGAGCCGGGCCGTGGCGCGGGCGGCGACCTGCACCCCGCTGCCCTTGATCTCGTACACCTCGCAGCCCAGCGCCTCCAGGTCCGAGCCCTCGCCGGTGACCCCGATGCCCGCGCCCGTGGCGTGGTGGATCCGGCAGCGCTCCAGGCGCGGGCGGCCGCCGCCGCGCACCGAGATCCCGGTCTGTCCGGCGGCCACGACCTCGCACTCCTCGAACACCCCGCCGCCGCCGTCCAGTACGGCGATGCCGACCCCGGTCGGATTCTCCACGGTGCACCGCCGCACCAGGGGCCGGGCCCCGCTGCCGCGCACTTCGATGCCGGCCGCCGAGCGGGTGCTCACCCGCAGGTCGGTCAGTTCGGGGGCGCCGTCCTCCACCAGCAGCGCGGGAGCCGCCCGGTCCTGGCCCTCCAGGTGAAGGTCCTGGACCACGGCCGAGGCGCGCACGGTCAGCGCGACCCCGTCGGGTGGGGCGATGCGCACCGACCCCAGCCCGCCCTCGGGCCCGCGCAGGGTCACGGCGTGGTTCAGCACCAGGTTCTCCCGGTAGGTGCCGGGGGAGAGGGACAGGACGTCCCCGTCGCCCGCGACGGCCAGGGCCGCGGCCAGCGTCGGATACTCACCGGAGCGGCGCCGCCAGCGCGAGGCCCCGCCGTGCGTCACCTGGACCGTGCCCTGAGCCATGGTGCTGTCGTGCCCCCACCCTCGTACTCGCCGGGCCGCCGATGCGGCCGGTCTGGTCTGGCCGGTCCACCGTAGCGCGCGCGGGGCCCGTGAGTTGCCAGGTCAACTGCCCGCGCCCGCCCGGCCCCAGTCCGGTCCCGCCGCCGCCCACGCGCGGTCCAGGCGCATGTACCGCCGATGCACCAGCCTTCGTACGACCAGGCGGCGGACCGTCTCGACCAGTGCGGCGGCCGCGAGCGCGGCGGCCAGGCCCGCCACCGCCGCGTGGAGGGCGGCCACGGACGGGTCGAGCGGCTGCCCGACGAGCCGGCCGCGGGCGTCGGTCCATATCCGGAACTGCTCGCCGGCGCGCGGAGGTTCCTCGGCGGCCGGCACCGTCCCCTGATGGCTGCTGCCGTCGGGCGCGGTCCACGCGGCCACCACCTGGGTACGGGACGGGGCCGTCCGCTGCGTCGAGGGATCGGCGGACGCGTCCGCGGCCGGCTCCGCGGCCGGCTCCGCGGCCGGCCGCACCACGACCGCGGGAACGAGGTGCCGCTCCTGCCGCTGCGCGAGCGCGGCCTGCTGCAGCGTCCCGTCCACCTGTATGCCCGCGACGCAGCCGATGGCCGGCGCCACCAGCAGGACGCACAGCAGCGCCGCGAACGCCACCCACGCCTCGAAGAGATCGGTCGGCCGGCGCAGCGGATTGCGCCGCCAGCGCCACACTCCCATTGCTGTCCACACGGTCCGGCTCCCCCTACGTACGCCAGCCTTCCGTCCTGTCCTGACTGATCCAACGGTGTGGTCGCACCGGTGGTTCCAGTCCAGGGGCGGAGCCCCTCGAAGGTGTCATTCCAGGACGCGGACCTCGTCGCCGACGCGTACCGTGCCCAGCCGCACCGGCACCAGGTGCCGGCCGAAGGCCAGGGACTTGCCGATCCGCCGGTGCGCGGCCAGGGTCTTCAGCGGCTCCTTGCCCCGCTCCGCCGTCCGCTGGTCGGTGGTGGTGACGATGCACCGCCCGCACTCCCGGACGCCGCGGAACACGGCGTCGCCGATCGCGACGCGCCGCCAGCCGTCCTCCGCCCACGCCCCGGCCCCGGCCACCACCACATTGGGCCGGAAACGGTTCATGGGCAGCGGCCCCTCCGCGGAATGGTCCCCTTGGGCGATCAGGGCGTTGAGCGCGTCCAGCGAGGCCAGGGTCGTGAGCAGCAGGGGGTACGCGTCGGCCAGGCTCACCGTCTCGCCCGGCAGCGCGTATCGAGGGTCCACGGGCCGCCGTACGGCCGGATCGTCCAGGTGCACCAGCCGTACCGGCACCCCGAGGTACGCGCTGAACCAGTCGGCCGCCGCGCTCGCCGCGATCGCGGTCTCGACCTTCTTCCCGAACAGCAGGACCGGCTCCAACGGCCCCGGCCCGGGCACCTCCACGAGCAGCTCCGGCATGCCGGGCGCCGACAGCGCGATCCCGCCCCCGCCCGCCGGACGTGCCGCCGCCAGGGCCAGCCGCGGCTGCTGGCGCTGAGTGATGACCGTGCCCCACGCGTCGACCAGCGCCCACCGGCGGTCCCCGGACAGGCCCCAGGTCTCCACGGCCACCTCGTCGGGAGCGGTCCCCGCCACAGATTTGACGGGATGGACGTGAAGCGCCTGGACGTGCAAGTTCGACATGGGGTGCATCCTGCCAGGCGCCCCCTCCGCGGCCCCAGCGGATATCCGCGGGTCGGTCAGTAGCCGCGCCCCTGGTACGGGCGGCCGTACGGATCCTCGTACCCGGCGGCCGGCACCGGCGCGGGAGCCGGCATCGGGCGCGGGGCGGCCGGGCGCATGGCCTCGTACCCGGTGGCCATGGCGGCCGGACGGGGCTGCTGCGGTTGGGGCTGCGGTACGAACCCGCCGCGGGCCGCCTGTTGCTGGTGGGGGATGTACGGCGCGGGCGCGTGCTGCAGCGGCATCGGCTGCGGCGCGGCCTGCTGCTGGTACGGGTAGCCGTACGCGGGGGCCTGCTGCTGCGGCATCGCCGGGGGCAGCGCGGGGAGGGAGGACGCGAGGGCCGGCAGGTACCCACCGCTCGAATACCCGGCGCTCGGGGACTCGTAGGCAGCCGGGACGCGGATCGGGGCGATCTGCGGAGTGCCGCGTTCGGCGACGAGCGAGTCGTAGATGGGGGTGTCCGGGAAGGAGGGCGCGGAGTAGTAACCGCCGCCATAAGTGGAGCGGGGGGAGGTCATGGGACCTAAGTTAAGCCCACGACTTCACCGGGTCCATAGCGAGGT
Organism: Streptomyces sp. cmx-11-4; assembly: GCA_049998195.1. GTDB lineage: Bacteria > Actinomycetota > Actinomycetes > Streptomycetales > Streptomycetaceae > Streptomyces. The sequence continues at coordinate 33,767 of JAEBET010000013.1, read as the reverse complement.
GTCGTCAACACCGTCCTGACCTGCATATTCGCAGGTCAGGACCCCACGTTTCACTTGACGTTCACGTGCACGATTCGCCACTTCCACCCCATCTTGTGTGCACTCGTGCCCACCGGTTGTGCAGTGCACCGACTTGCTGCTGACGCAGCGTCACAAGCCGGTGACCTCGGATGACGTTGTTTCGGGCAGTAGTTCGCCGTTTCAGGCGTCGCTGGGGCGGGCATAGGTACGGCCCTTCCATGCCGCACCGCGCCCCCGGTAGTGCTGCACGGCCGAATCGACCGTCATCAGCAGGTACAGCAGCGCCGTGAACGGAAGCAGCGGAGCGAGTGCCGCGGGCTGCCGGTAGTACCGCAGCATCGGCAGGTAGGTGCCCGCCATCAGCAGCCAGGCGAGGCCGCCGGCCCACGCGATGGCCGACTGCCCGGACGCGAGCCCGGACAGGAGGGCGGCCGGCGGCACGAGGTAGACGAGCACCAGGCCCGCGACCGTCCCGGCGAGCAGGAGCGGCTGATGGCGCAGCTGCGCGTAGGCGCTGCGCGAGACCATCCGCCACAGGTCCCCGAGCGCGGGGTACGGGCGCACGCTGTCGACCCGCTCCGCCAGGCCGAGCCAGATCCGGCCGCCGGAACGCCGGACGGCGCGGGCCAGGGACACGTCGTCGATGACGGCCTGGCGGATGACGTCGGGCACGCCTGCGCGGACGGCGGCCTCGGTGCGCAGCAGGACACAGCCGCCGGCGGCCGCCGCGGTGCGGGCGCCGGGGCGGTTGATCCGGCGGAAGGGGTAGAGCTGGGCGAAGAAGTACACGAAGGCGGGTACGACGAGCCGCTCCCACACGCCGACGACGCGCAGCCGGGCCATCTGGGAGACGAGGTCGAGGTCGGCGGAGGTGGCGGCGCAGACCAGTTCGCGCAGACTGTCGGGCTCGTGCGCGATGTCGGCGTCGGTGAGGAGCAGGTAGTCGGGTTCGGCGGCGTGCGCGGTGCGGGCGAGCGCGATGCCGTGGCGCAGGGCCCAGAGCTTGCCCGTCCAGCCGGGGGCCGGGTCGCCGGGGGAGGTGACGGTGAGCGGGAGCCCGGGCTGCTCGCGGGCCAGGCGCCGGGCGAGGGCGCCGGTGCCGTCGGTGCTGCCGTCGTCGACGAGGATCACCTCGGCCTCGCCGGGATAGTCCTGGGCGAGGAGGGAGGGCAGGCTCCGGGGCAGCACCTCGGCCTCGTCCCGGGCCGGGACGACCACGGCGACGGAGGGCCAGCGGGCGGGGGCGGTGCGCGGCGGGAGCCGGACGTCGGTACGCCAGAACATGCCCTGGGCGAGCGTGAGCCAGAGCCAGGCGGCGAGTGAGGCGTAGGCCGCACAGGCGGCGATGAGGGTGCCCATGGCGGCAGTGTGCCGGGCCCTGCGGGGCGTGTCGCGCATCCGGTGGCGGCGGGTTCCCGCGTGGCGGGCTCGGCGGGACGTGTCGCGGCTCCGGCCGCGGTGCCCGCGTAGGCGGGGTCGGCGGGGCTGGTCCGGCTGCGCGGGGCTCTGTGTCGAGCCGTCGTGGGAGGGGGCCCGCGGGGGCGGGCGGTGGTTGTGGGGCGGGGTCTGGCTGGCCGGTTCCCGCTGGGTGGGGGTGTCGTGGGAGCGGGCCGTCGGGGTGGTTCGGGGGGCGTCGACTAAGGTGGGCGGGTGAAGATCGCGCTCATGGACTCCGGAATCGGCCTTCTCGCGGCGGCCGCGGCGGTGCGGCGGCTGCGGCCGGACGCGGAGCTGGTGCTGTCCTCCGACCCCGACGGCATGCCCTGGGGTCCGCGGACGCCCGCCGACCTCACCGGACGCGCGCTCGACGTCGCCCGTGCTGCCGCCGCGCACCGCCCCGACGCGCTGATCGTGGCCTGCAACACCGCCTCCGTGCACAGCCTGCCGGCCCTCCGGGCGGAACTGGAGCCCGGGATCCCGGTCATCGGGACCGTGCCCGCGATCAAGCCGGCCGCGGCCGCCGGCGGCCGCGTGGCCATCTGGGCCACCCCGGCCACCACCGGCAGCCCGTACCAGCGGGGGCTGATCGGCGAGTTCGCCGCCGGGGCCCGGGTCACGGAGGTGCCGTGCCCCGGTCTGGCCGACGCGGTGGAGGCCGCCGACGACGACGCCGTGACGGCCGCCGTGGCCGCGGCCGCGGCCCTGACCCCGGCCGACGTCACCGACGTGGTGCTCGGCTGCACGCACTACGAGCTGGTCGAGACCGCCATCCGGGCCGCGCTGGCCGAGCGGACGCAGGGAGCCGAGCTGGTCTTCCACGGATCCGCCGAGCCGGTCGCCGTCCAGGCGCTGCGCCGGATCGGAGCCAGGCCCGAGCCCGGCCTGCCGGCCACCGGCAGCCTGACCGTCCTGCGCAGCGGCCGCCTCGGCGCGCTTCCGGCCGCCGCCCTCGGATACGCGGAGGGCCGCCTGCTCGCGGGCCGGGACGCCGTCGTTGGCTGACGCCGGTCCCGCCCCCGCCCCCGCCTCGACCGCCCCCGCCTCGGCCGCCGCCGTTCCCGGCCGCTGCGGGGACCGGCCGGCGCCCGTCTCGGCCGAGCCCCGGCCGAGCGCCCGGCGTGCTACGCGCCGTCGGCCGACGCCAGGCGGCGGGCCAGGGTGCGGAGGGCGTCCGCGTGGAGGACACGGTCGCCGAAGCCGGGGAGCGGGACGTGGAGCGGCTTCGTCCAGTGGTCGGGGACGGCCTGTTCCCCGTAGCGGGCCCCGGCCAGGGCGCCGGTCACCGCGGCCACCGTGTCGGTGTCGCCGCCCAGGTCCACGGCGGCCCGTACCGCCTCCGCGAACCCGGTGGTCGTGCGCAGTGCCCACACCGCCGAGCCCAGGCAGGGCCACACCGCCCCGTTGAACTCGGTGGCCAGGTCCGGGTGCCAGGCCGGGTCCAGCACCACGGCGTAGCGCTCGCGGTGGTCGGGATGGACCGCGTCGAGCGTCGCGGGGAGCGCGGCCAGCGGATCGGCGCCCTCCAGGGCCACGCGCACCAGCTCGTGGAGGACGGCCGTGCCCTCCCAGGCGGCCCGGTCGCCGTGCGTCAGTGCCGCGATCCGCCGGGCGGCGTCCATGGTCCCCTCGCGCCCGGCGCCCGCGAAGTACACGGCCGAGGTGGCCGCGCGCATCAGCGAACCGTTGCCCGCCGCCCGGGCGTTGATCTGGAAGTGCAGTGCCGCGGCGAGGTCCCAGGGCTCGCCGTTGGTCAGAACGTCCTCGGTCTGGAGCCCGATGTCCTTGGGCCGCCCCGCCGCCCACCGCTGGAACCGGGCGAAGACGTCCGGGAGTTCGAGGCCGCCGTGTTCCAGCAGGGACTCGCCGACCAGGACCGCCATCTGCGTGTCGTCCGTGGCCTCGCCCGGATCCCAGCCGCCGCCTCCGAGCATTTCCTCGCCACGCTCGCCGAACTGCCCCGGCGGGCCGAACTCGTACGGCGCCCCCAGCGCGTCGCCCGCCGCGGACCCCAGCACGGCGCCCACGGCCCGGTCGATCCGGCTGGTCATCGTGTTGTCTCCCCGGGGTGGACGGCGGCCAGCAGGCCGCGCGCGAAGGCGTCCAGATCGTCCAGCCCGGCCGCCGCCAGGGTGGCCGGCGCCCCGGCCAGCAGGTGGGGGAGGGCCCCGTGCAGGGCGAGGGTGAGCGCGCGGACGTGCTGCGGACCGGCCGGCAGCCCGGCGGCGCTCAGCAGGTGCGCGTACGCCGCGAAGTCCGAGGCGGCGATCGGGTCCAGTAGTCCGGCCAGCCACGGCCGCCTCGTCGCTTCGGTCTGTAGCTCCAGATAGGCCAGCGTCCGGGCCCTGCCCGGTCCGGCCACGTCCCGCAGCAGTCCCGCGAGCAGCGCCGCGAGCTCCCGCGCGTCGGACGGTCCGGGTCCGGCCCCCGCCAGGGCGGCGGCCACTGCCCGGTACTGCTCCAGGCTGCGCTCGGCCACCGCCCGCAGCAGGGCGTCGCGGGTCGGGAAGTAGTTCTTGGCCGTGCCCGTCGGCACGTCGGCGGTCGCGTCGACGGCCCGGTGCGTCAGTCCGCGCCCGCCCGCGTCCGCCAGTACGGAGACGGCCGCGTCCCGCAGCCGGTCCCGCCGAGCCTGATTCACGTTTCCAGCATTCACCTTGCCAGCATAACCACATCCGTGGTACCACAGATGTAGTACCACGGATGTGGTGGTTGAGGAGATGGAAGGGGTCGGTCATGAGGAGCGAGAACAGGGCCGTCGTGGTGGGCGCGGGCGTCGGCGGACTGGCCACCGCCATCGGCCTGCGGCGCGCGGGCTGGGCGGTGACCGTACTGGAAGGCCGGACGGCACTCGAACGCTACGGAACCGCCTTCGGCATCCACCCCACCGCCCAGGCCGCCCTCGAACGGCTCGGCCTCGGCGAGGTGTTGCGGGCGCACGCCGTCCCCTACCGCGAGGCCCGGATCCGGCGTCCCGACGGCACGGTGCTGGCCGCGCTCCCGCTCGAACGGATCGAACGCAAGGCCGGCCGGCCCGAACTGCTCATCTCCCGGCCGCGCCTGATCGACGCCCTGCTCGCCACGCTCGACCGGAACGGCGGCGCGGAGATCGTCTACGGGCATCGCCTCACCGACCCGGCGGACCTCGAGGCCGACCTCGTCGTCGGCGCCGACGGCATCAACAGTGCCGTCCGTACCGCGTACTTCGGCCGGACCAGCGGCCCCCGCGCGATCGGCTCCGTCGCCTGGATCGGCATCGCCGGGTTCGAGGCCGGCGTGTACGGGGAGACCTGGGGCGAGGGCCGGTTCTTCGGGATGACCCCCGTCGAGCCCGGCCGCACCAACTGGTACGCCACCGTCCCCGAGGCCACCACCGCCGAGGCGCTGCGGGACGCCTTCGCCGGCTGGCACGACCCCATCCCGCGGGTCCTGGCGGAGACCGACCCCGCGACCTGGATCCGCTACGACATGCGCCACCTGTACCCGGCGCTGCCCGCCTTCGTCGCGTCCGGCCGGGTGGCCCTCGTCGGGGACGCCGCCCACGCCATGACCCCCAACCTCGGCCAGGGCGCCTGCACGGCCCTGCTCGACGCCGAGGCGCTGACCCGCGCCGTCGCCGCGGGCACCGCGGCCGGGCCCGGCGCGCTCCCCGCCGCCCTGCGCGCGTACGACGCCGAGCGCCGCCGCAGCGCCCAGCGGGTCGCCTTCGGCTCCCGGACCCTGCACCGCTTCATGACCGCCCGCCGCCCCGGCCTGCGCGACGCGCTGGTGGGCCTCCTTCCGGGCTCGGCCTGACCCGGCAGACCTTCCCGGCCACGGCACTAGTGCTGCTGCGCCTCGGCCAGGCGCCGCGCCAGCTCCTCCTGCGACACCTCCTCCAGGTGGGTCAGGAACACCCACAGATGCCCGAACGGATCCCGCAGGATGGTGGTCCGGTCGCCGTGGAACTGGTCCGCCGGCTCGTGGAGCAGCTCCGCGCCCGCCGCGGCCGCGGTCCGTGCGAGCGCGTCCACGTCCGGTACGAAGACGTGCAGTGCGACCGAGGTCCCGCCCAGGGCCGTGGGGGCGGTGAACGGGCCCTCGGAGGTGTCGCCCAGCATCAGCACCGCCCCGCCGATCCGGATCTCGGCGTGCAGCACCCCGCCCTCCGGGTGGTCGATCCGGAACTCCTCGACCGCGCCGAACGCCTCCGCGTAGAAGGCGATCGCGGCGGCCGCGTCGGCCACCATGATGTGCGGCACCACCGCGGAGCGGTAGCGCTCGGGAACGACCGTGCCCTGTCCTGCCTGCTGTGTGGTCATGTACGGGACCGTAGGACCTCAAGTTTGGTTCAGGTCAAGCGTGGGCAGGCGCGCGATACACCGACCGGCCGGGCGAGAGGCGGTGGCGCGCATGCGGAACGTGAGTACGCTGCTACTCATGAACGGTCACCCCCCGGGTCCGCTCTGGACGGGCCGGGCCTCCAACCGTGCGCAGTGGCTGCTCGCAGCGGCCGGTGCGGCCTGTCTGGCGCTCGGCATCCAGCTGGCCGTCGACAACACTTGGAACAACGGCATCGTCCCCCTGCTCATGTCCGTGGTCGGCTGCCTCGCCGCCGGGCTGCTCATCCTCTACGGCACCCTCGCCTTCGTGCACGTGGCCGTCACCGTCGACTCCGAGGCCCTCGTGGTCCGCTGCGGCCACATCGGGCTGCCGCGCCGCACGATCCGCCTGGCGGAGGTGACCTCCGCCGAGTTCGTCCCCCGGATCACCCCGACGCACTGGGGCGGCTGGGGCTACCGCTGGCGCCCCGAGAAGGGCACCGCGGTCATCGTCCGCCGCGGTGAGGGCGTGGAACTGCGGCTCGATGACGGGAAGCTCTTCACGGTCACCGTCGACGACGCGGAGAACGCCGTCCGGGTCATCCGCGCCCACCTGCGGGCCCTTGCCCGCTGACGCGGACGCGCACGACGTACACTCCGCCAGATGAGCAGCAGTGTCACCCGCGCGGCCGGGAACGAGCCCGCGGACCCCTCCGCCGCAGTCCGGGCAGCAGCCGTCACCGGACCCGCGGCGCCCCCCTCCGCCGGCCCCGCCCAGACCGCGCGGCGCAAGGGTGCCCGGCTGGTGCGGCCGCTGCTCTCCGCCCTCTCCGGAGTGCTGCTCTACCTCAGCTTCCCGCCCCGCCCCCTGTGGTGGCTGGCCCCCTTCGCCCTCGCCCTGCTCGCCGGCTGTGTGCGCGGCCGCCGTGCCCGGGCCGGCTTCGGACTCGGGCTCCTCGCCGGCCTCGGCTACCTGGTGCCGCTCCTCGTCTGGACCGGCGAGGAGGTCGGCCCCGTGCCCTGGCTGGCGCTGGCCACCCTCGAAGCCGTCTTCATCGGCCTGACCGGACTCGGGATCGCCCTCGTCAGCAGGCTTCCGGCCTGGCCCCTGTTCGCCGCGGCCGTCTGGGTCGCGGGCGAGGCACTGCGCGCCCGCGTGCCCTTCGGCGGGTTCCCCTGGGGCAAGCTCGCCTTCGGCCAGGCCGAGGGCGTCTTCACCCCGCTCGCCGCGCTCGGCGGCACCCCGCTGCTCTCCTTCGCCGTCGCCCTCTGCGGATTCGGGCTGTACGAAGCCCTGCGCACCGCCCTCGACCACCCTCGCCGGGCCACCGCCGCGCTGGCCGCGCTCACCGTCGTCGCCCCGATCGGCGCCGGCCTCGCCGCCCGGCCGCTGGTCTCCGACGCCGCCGAGGACGGCACCGCCGTGGCGGCCGTGATCCAGGGCAACGTGCCGCGCCTGGGCCTCGACTTCAACGCCCAGCGCCGCCAGGTCCTGGACAACCACGCCCAGCGCACCGAACAGCTCGCCGAGGACGTCAAGGCGGGCCGCGTCCCGAAGCCCGACTTCGTGGTCTGGCCGGAGAACTCCTCCGACCTCGACCCGTACTCCCAGCCCGACGCCTACGAGGTCATCGACCAAGCCGTGAAGGCGATCGGCGTGCCCGTGGCCATCGGCGCCGTCGTGTCCCCGCCGACCGGTCCGCTGCGCAACACGATGATCCTCTGGGACCCGGTGAGCGGCCCCACCGCCACCTATGACAAGCGCAAGATCCAGCCCTTCGGCGAGCGCATCCCGATGCGCTCCTTCGTCCGGCTCTTCAACTCCGACGTGGACCGGGTCCGCCGCGACTTCGGCCCCGGCAAGGACCCCGGCGTGTTCGACATGGCCGGCAGCGGCGTCGGCATGGTGACCTGCTTCGAGGCCGCCTTCGACGACGCCGTCCGCTCCACCGTCCGGGCCGGCGCCCAGGTGATCGCCGTACCCAGCAACAACGCCACCTTCGGCCGCAGTCAGATGACCTACCAGCAGCTCGCCATGGACCGGATCCGCGCCGTCGAACACAGCCGGACCGTCCTCGTCCCGGTCACCAGCGGGGTGAGCGCGGTGATCCGCCCCGACGGGACCATCGAGCGGCAGACGGAGATGTTCACGGCGGACGCGCTGGTCACCGAGATCCCGCTGCGCTCCACCGAGACCCCCGCGACCCGGCTCGGACCGCTGCCCGAGTACGCGCTGCTCCTCCTCGCCGCCGCCGGTTTCGGCTGGACGCTGACCCGCCGGATCCGCGCCCGCCGGACCGCGGCATAGCGGACCGGACGGGGCCTTAGGGTCGGGGGATGACCACACCCGATTACATCCGCGAGATCCGCGCCACCTTCGGGCACCGGCTGCTCCTGCTGCCCGGCGTCACGGCCATCGTCGTCGACGACCGGGGCCGGGTGCTGCTCGGCCGGCGCTCCGACACCGGACGGTGGTCGGTGGTCGGCGGAATCGCCGAACCGGGGGAGCAGCCCGCCGAGACCGCCGTGCGCGAGGTGTACGAGGAGACCGCGGTGCGGTGCGTGCCCGAGCGCGTGGTCCTCGTCCAGATGCTCGAGCCGGTCACCTACCCCAACGGCGACGTCTGCCAGTTCCAGGACATCACCTTCCGCTGCCGGGCGACCGGCGGCGAGGCGCGCGCGAACGACAGCGAGTCGCTGGAGGTCGCCTGGTTCGAGGTGGACGCCCTGCCGCCGCTGGAGCCCTTCGCGCTCGACCGCATCCACCGCGCCCTGCGTGACGAGCCGACCTGGTTCGAGGACCCGGTCGCGGTCACGGAGTAGCGCGCACGGAGCAGCCCGCACGGAGCAGCCCGCACGCCGGGCCGTGTCAGCCGGCGTCCGACGCCTCGCGGTACAGCTCCACCGCCTGGTCGCCCATCAGCGCGCTGTACGAGACCTCCGGCACGGTACCGCCGCCCTCGTGGCCGCCGAGGACCCCGGCCAGGGCGCCGTCCACCAGCCAGGGGCTGCCGCTGGTGCCGCCGCTGAGGTCCGGGCACTCGATGCGGCGCTGGGTCGGCGAGAACAGGGCGATGGTGTTGGCGCAGCGCAGCGGGGTCTCCTCGCTGCGCGGGTACCCGATGACGGTCACCGTGGCATCGGCCGGCTGCTCCGCGGCGACCGTGAAGCCGCCGACGAGGTCCTCGACCCGCTCGGAGCGCCCGCCGTCCACGGGGGCCACCGTCGCGAAGGCGATGTCGTCGTCCGGGTCCTCGCCGTCCGTCCAGCCCGGGGCCGCGTACACGCCCGTGATCTTCCACGTGCCGTACGGGGCCTCGCCCTCCCGGTAGCCCGGCGCGAACACGGTGGTGTCCGGGTCCTCCAGGCAGTGCGCGGCGGTGGCGATCACATCGCGGTCGTCGCTGCGCACCACCGCGGCGGTGCAGAAGTGCCCGCCGTCGAGCCCGCCGGCGAAGAGCGCGCCCACCCGGTCCGCCGCGGCGTCCGGCGCGGCCCGCGCGGTGATGCCGAGCGGCGGCCCGGCCGCCGCTCCGGGCACGTCCACACTGAGCAGCGCGGCCATCGCGGCCGGCGCCGCAAGGATCCGGGCCACCCTCCGGGCACGCGCGCGGCCGACGGCACGGGACTGGGGGAGCATGCGGTGGATCATGTTCCGACCCTGCCCGGCGAACCTATGTCCGGAGCCCGATGTTCCGTATGAATCCGCTGTGAATCGTGGACCCGCCGTGAATCCGGTGGAGCCCGTGTGAAACCCGGGCGCCCGGCCGGACCGCCTACCCGAGCCGCTCGTACACCGTCACCCGGCGGCCCCGGACCTGCCGGTCCTCCACCACCGTGAACCGCTCCCGCAGGACCGCGGCCTTGGCCTTGTCGCGCTCCGCCGACGGCGCCTTCGCGACCTTCGCCGCGTCCGTGACCAGCAGGACCCGCCGCTGCCCGAGCAGCTCCGCCCGGATGCGGGCCGGATCGGCCTCCTCGCCCTTGAGCGTGCCCGAGGCGACCGGGGTGCTCGCCAGGGCGATGTCGGCAAGGCCCGTGAAGGCGCCGGGGGAGACAAGCGCGGTGTCCCGGCGCGCGGCCGGGACGAACAGCACCGCGTCCCCGTCCCGCTTGAGCCGCGCCACCTCACCGGCCACCGACAGCACGTCGTCGACCCGGCTCGCCGGAGCCCGTTTGCCCAGCTCCACCGGCAGCAGCGCCAGCACGGCGACCCCCACCACACCCGGCACGATCAGGCGGCCGGCCCGCGGGAAGCGGGGTGCGCAGACCCGTACGGCGGCGCCCAGCGCGGCGCCGATCAGCAGGGCCAGACCCACCATGGAGAACAGCACGTACCGGTCCAGGAAGAGCGGCTGGACCAGCGAGATGCCGATCAGCCCCAGCTGAGGCACGGCCAGCAGCGGCAGCCCGACCGCCGCGGCCGACAGCCGCGCGCGGCCGGGGCGGTCCGCCCACGCGCAGAGGCCGCCGATCGCCAGCAGGATGCCCGGCCCGATCAGCATGTGCCAGGTCAGCGGGGGTATCCACGACACCTGGTCGGACTGTCCCCGGCTGAACAGGACCAGCGGCAGCGCACCCGCCACGGCGCCGGCGCCGTACGCCGCCCAGCGCAGCCACACCCCGCGCCCGGCCCGTACCCACCACAGCGTCACGGCGTGGGCGGGCAGGATCAGCAGCGACAGCCAGTTCAGCAGGGCGCAGACCAGCACGGTGATCCCGTACGCCGTCCAGCGCGGCCAGACCCGCCGACCGGGCCGGGTGGGTACCGGGCCGAGCAGCGACACCAGCAGCAGGGTCGACAGCCCGGCCCCGGCCGCGACCAGCGCGTACGGCCGGCCCTCCTGCAGGTAGAACTGCACGGCCGGCAGCAGTCCGAGGGTCAGACCGGCGCCGAGCCCCGCCCAGAACCCGGCGAGGCGCCGCCCGATCAGCGCCACGCACCCGGCCGCGGCGGCGACCGCCAGCACGGACGGCAGCCGCAGCGTCGTCGTGCTCGTCCCGAAGACCTCGAAGAGAGCGTGCATCAGCAGGTAGTACAGCCCGTGCACGGCGTCGACGTTGCCGAGCATGTCCCAGATCTCGCCCGTCGACCGCCCGGCGACCTGCCAGGTCGCCGCCTCGTCCCGCCACACGCTGTCCTGGCGGGAGAGCCCCCACAGACCGAACGCCAGGGTCCACAGGAACGGGAGGAACCATAGAAGATGCCCGCGTCGGGCCGCGGGTATGTGGCAAAGCATGAAGGGCTTGGGTTCCTCGGTCTGGCGTTCGGGCGGAAGCCACCAGTCTATGGACGACACGGACGGTTTCCGGACCCCCTGTTGTGCACCGCGGAGCGTGAGCCGCCACCCCACCCGCCCCTAGCCTCGCCGCAGGAGCACGAACGAGGGGCGGTACCCGGTGAACTGGCTCATCCACGACTACCGCGAGAGCGATCTCGCAGCGGTGGTCCACCTGATCGACACCACGGCCGAACTCGGCCAGGAGTCCGTCTTCTCGCTCGCCGAGTGCATCAGCGCCCTCACGGACCGCCAGCCCTGCGTGGTCGCCGTCCACCAGGGCGTGCCGATCGGCGCGGCGCTCGCCTGCGTCACCGGGGAGCGGGCCTGGGTGATGCGCATCGCGATCGCCGCGGGATGGCGCGGCCGGGGCCTGGCCAGCGCGCTGCTCGTCGAGCTGGAGCGGCGGCTCATCGCGGCCCGCGTGGGCCGCATCGCGTACGTCCTGCCCGAGGAGGACCTGCTCGGCGAGGGGCTGCTCAACGCCGGATACACCCGCCAGCCCGCCGTCGCCTACTTCGAGAAGACCGAGCCGCTGCACGGACCGGCCGCGGGCCTCCTCGACGACCTCGGCGGCCGCTTCCTGCAGGGGGACCTGTGGGCCAAGGTCGCCGGAATGGAGCGGGAGAAGGACCTCATCGAACGACGTGTGGTGCTGCCGCTCGCCGAGCCGGAGCGCGCCGCCTCGCACGGCGTGCGGCCGCCGCGCGCCATCACCCTCTTCGGACCGCCCGGCACCGGCAAGACCACCTTCGCCCGGGCCATCGCCTCCCGGCTCGGCTGGCCGTTCGTGGAACTGCTGCCCTCGCGGCTCGCCGACGAGGGCAACCTGGCCGCGGCACTGCGCGACGCCTTCGCCCGGATCGCCGAGCTGGAACGGGTGCTCGTCTTCATCGACGAGGTCGAGGAGATCGCGCCCGTGCGCACGGAGCCCGCACAGCCCGGCGGGATCCACGGGGTGACGAACGAGCTGCTCAAGCTGATACCCGGCTTCCGCGAGGGCGACGAGCGGCTGCTGGTCTGCGCCACCAACTCCATCCGCTCCCTCGACCCGGCCTTCCTGCGGCCCGGACGCTTCGACTACCTGATCCCGATCGGCACTCCGGACGCCGGGGCCCGCGCCGCGATCTGGTCCCGCTACACGGCGGGACGCGCGGACGTAGACGTGGCGGCCCTGGTGGCGGCGACCGAGCTGTTCACCCCGGCCGACATCGAGCACGCGGCGCGGATCGCCGCGCAGGTGTCGTTCGAACGGGACCTGGAGGCGGTGGGCGGCCGGGGGGCCGCGGCCGCGCAGCTCGGCGCGACCACGGAGGACTACCTGGCGGCGGTCCGGCAGTGCCGGCCGACGGTGACCCCGGCGATGACGGGCGAGTTCGAGGCGGACATCACCGCCCACGCGCGGTTCTAGCCCCCATATCTCCGTTCCCCGGTTGCGGCGGGGGACGGGACGGCCGAGCGGCCGGACGTGAAATGGCCCGCGGCCACTCCCCAAAGCGGCCGCGGGCCTCCCGCGCGGACTTGGCATCCGTGCGGGACGGCCACGCTCCGGTTGGGGTGTTCGCCGGCTGGAACGTGACACGCAGGGGTGCCGGAGGGCGTCCTGAGCGCCCTCGTCAACACGTTCGAGTCAACCAGCGGACGGGGTCCCCGCGCTTCGGCCGGACGGCCATCGCCGCCCTGGCCGAAAGGACGAAAGGACCCCTCGCGCAGGGGAATACGGGCGGCCGGAGCCGGTCGCCCGCTACGGGGAACAGCGGTACGTGAACTCCACCGCGGCGGTGCTCTGCCCGGGCGAGAGCAGCTCGAGCTCGGCCTTCGCGGGGTAGGTCCCCGTGCCCCGGAAGGTCCACAGCAGGTGCAGCCGGGCTTCCTGCTGCCCGCGCGGCACCCGCTCGGTCAGCCGTTCGGACTGCGTGCCGTCGCTGCGCAGCCACCGGTACGTGAGGGGCCCCGGCCGCCCGTTGGTCCGTACGACGGCCACCACATCGGCGGCCGCATCGCAGGCCGGACCCTGGGGATCGGTGGTCACGGCCACGTCCCGGACGACGAGCGCGGGACCGAACCGCTGCCACCCGAGGTACGCGAGGACCGCGAGCAGCACGACCGCGGCCAGGGTGTAGCGCCGCAGGCCCGCGCCGCGCCGCGGCCGCGCGGGCGGGGCGGGGGCGGTCAGCGGGAACGGCGCGGGCATGGCCGCCGTGACTCCGGGGCCGAACCGGAGCACCGACCCCTCGACCCGGTCGGGGGTCACCTCGGGGGCCGCCGGAGGGCCGGAGAACCAGTGGCTGCCGAGGACGGTGGCGCTGTAGTCGTCGTCCTGTGGGGCGCGGGGATCGCTCATCGGGGCGCCTCCTGGCAGCGCGGCAGGTACTGCGAGGCGGACGCGGACCTGTTGCCCGCGGCGGGCTTGGTCGTCACCCTGACACCGCCGTAGCAGCCGCTGCCGCGGGTGAAGGCGTGGGACTTGACCACCGGGGCGAGCGAGCCGGACTGTACGACGAAGGTCTCCGTGCCGTCGGGTACGGAGTAGTCGCCCTGCCGGCTGCCGAGGAACCACTCCACCACCACGGTGACCGGCCCGGTGCCCGTGGCCGCGACCGAGATGGTGGCGTCGCCCCGGTAGACGCCCGTCTTGAGCGAGACGTCGACGCTCGTGACCCTCAGGGTCGGCGTGGGACTCGGCGTCGGCGTGGGCGACCAGCTGACGGTCGGTTTCGCGGTCGGTGCGGGGCTCGGCGACAGCGACTCCGAAACCGACGGCGACGGTGACGGCGACGCGGACGGCGAGGGGCTCGCCGATGCCGAAGGGCTCGGGCTCGGCGACGCCGAAGGGGACGCGGTGGGGCTCGGAGCCGGGGAGCCCGGACCGGGAGGGGCCGCGCTCGTCGTGGCGAACGCGCTGAGCGCGGAGGCCCCGCCCGGCGCCGCGCCGATCGCGTCCGTCGTGAGCACCAGCGCCGTGCCCAGGATCAATGCCGCCCCCGCCGCCAGCCAGCCGCGCCGGCCCGGGGCCCAGCCCGAGCCCGATCCGCTGCTCAGCGTGGTCGTGGCCACCGCGGTGGTGCCCTCGCCCGCGCCGCCCGCCGAGGGGAACAGCAGCGGCAGCAGCGCCGCCAGCGCCGCCAGCTTGCGCTGCCCCCGCTCCTCCCACCGCGGCCCGTACGCGGCGAGGGCCACGTGCTCCAGCTCCGCCACGAAGGCCTCGGCGTTCTCCGGCCGCTGCTCGGGCCGCTTGGCCAGACCCCGCCGGATCAGCGGGCGCACGGGCTCGGGGGCCTCGGTCTCCGGCACGGGCGCCTCGATGTGCTGCACGGCGAGCTCCGCGAAGTTCTCCCCGTCGTAGGGCTTGCGCCCGGTCAGGCACTCGAAGAAGGTCGCCGTCGCGGCGTACACGTCGGCCGCGGGCGACGCGGGCCGGCCCTGCCACTGCTCGGGGGCCATGTAGGCGGGGGTGCCGGCCACGCCCGGCGTGGTCCCGCGGCCCGCCGCGATCCCGAAGTCCACCAGTTTCGAGGAACCGTCCGCCGAGACCAGCACGTTCTCCGGCTTGTAGTCCCGGTGGACGACGCCCTCCCGGTGCGCGGCCGCCAGCCCGAGCAGCGAGCCCTTCAGCACCACCAGGGCGGCCTCGGCGTCCGCCTGCCCGGCCTGCCGGAGCAGTGCGCGCAGCGAGATGCCGTCCACCAGCTCCATCACGATGGCCGCGCCGCCGGGCGATTCCACGTACTCGTACAGGCCCACGACGAACGGCGAACGCAGCCCGCCGAGCAGCCGGGCCTCCGCCCGGAACTCGCCGACGAAGGCCGGGTCCTGGCGCAGCCGGTCGCTCAGGTACTTCACCGCGACCGCCGTGCCCGTGCCGTCGTGCACGGCGAGCACCACGCGCCCGCTGCCGCCCGCACCCAGCTCCCGGACCTCCGTGTAACCGGGGACCGCCCATGCCGTCCGGGTGTCCTTCATCGCTTCCCGCCCCCCTGCCGGCCGTGGTTCCGCCGCCGTGTGCGCCCCGGGTCGGGGCGTCACATGGGACGTGGTTTGCGCCACGGCCGGTTCCCCACCCGCGTGGTGTGTGTCAGGCCGCGGCCGACACCGCTCCGATCATGGCGTGCAGCCGGTCGGCGGCGGCCCGCCCGAAGGCCGGGTCGTTGATGTGGGTGTCGTAGTCGTAGAGCCGGGCGGCGCTGCCCCGCAAGCCGTCGCGCAGCGCCGAGAACAAGGCCCGGTCCGCGCCGGGGTCATGGTAGGGCCCGCCGGGGGCGCCGAGCGTCGACAGTCCGCGCAGTGGGACGCAGACGGCCGCGGGGCCGGTCGCCGCGCGGAGTTTCCCGGCGACCCGGCGGCCGAGTTCCGCGCACTCGTCCTCGGTCGTACGGATCACCGTGATGGACGGGTTGTGGACGCGGACCCGCCGGTGGCGGACCCGGTCGGGCAGGGTCTCCATCGGGCCGAACTTGACCATGTCCAGCGCCCCCAGGCTCACCACCTGCGGAACCCCGGCCCGACCGGCCGCGCTGAGCCGGTCGGGGCCGGCGGTGAGGATGCCGCCGCACAGGTCGTCGGCGAGCTCGCTGAGCGTGAGGTCGAGGACGCCGGCGAAGACCCCCTGGCCGGCCAGCGTCTCCAGGGTGCGGCCGCCGGACCCGCTGACGTGGAAGACGAGTACCTCGTAGCCCAGCTCGGTCAGCCGCTCGCGGGCCGCGTCCACCCCGATCGTGGTCACGCCCGCCATGCTCGCCGCGATCAGCGGGCGGTCGCCCGCGCCCAGCCGGGGCGCGCGGCGCGGGTCCAGGGAGGCGCGGGCGAAGGCCTTGGCCATCCCGGCGACCGCCTCCACGGCGTTGGCCAGGACGGGCGCCGAGATGGTGTTGATCCCCGCGATGTCCACCACGCTGTACATCATCGTGATGTCCGAGGAGCCCACGTACGGCGCGACATCGCCGGACGCCATGGACGAGACCATCAGTTTGGGTACGCCCAGCGGCAGGGCGCGCATCGCCCGGGTGGCGATGGAGGTGCCGCCGCTGCCCCCGATCGCGAGGACCCCGTGCAGCCGGCCTTCGGCGTGCAGGCGTAAGAGGGTCGCCTCGGCGCCCCGGGCCATGGCGGTGACGGCCGCGCCCCGGTCGGCGGCCTCACGCAGGTGCGACAGTTCCGTTCCCGCGGCCCGGGCGACCGCCTCCCGCGGTACGTCCGCGGGCACCCGGGGCTCGCCCATCACCCCCGTGTCGACCAGTACCACTTCGACGCCGGCGCGCAGCAGCCTTTCGCGCAGCCAGCCGTACTCCGCACCCTTGGTGTCCAGGGTTCCCACCAGCACGACGTTCGTCATGTGTGCAATGTGCACGCAGCCGGTGCCGCTGGCAAGCCGACGCGTATCAGCCCTTCAGCATCTCCAACAGGCGCTCCAGGAACGGCATCTGAGAGGGCATCAATTTTTCCCGCGCCGTCGAGGGGGCGAACCACGCCACCCGGTCGAGCTCGGGGAACTCCTGGACGGTCCCCGAGCGCGGCGGCCATTGCATGGTGAAGGTCCCGGGCACCATCAGCGCGGGGTCGAGGTCCGCCTCCACCGCCCAGACGGTCACCAGCTTTCCGCTGGCCAGCCGTACCTCGCCCAGGGGCACGTACTCGCCCTCCGGCGGCGGCAGCCCGATCTCCTCGGTGAACTCCCGGCGGGCCGCGTTGCGCGGGGTCTCGTCCGGTTCGTACTCGCCCTTCGGGATGCCCCAGCCCCCGGCGTCCCGCCCGGACCAGAGCGGGCCGCCCATGTGGCCGAGCAGGACCTCGATCCCCGGGTCCGAATCCTCACCCGTTCGGCGGAACAGGAGCAGTCCGGCACTGCGCTTGTGCGTCATGGGCCCATGTATGCCCCGTACGGCGGCCGGTCATGGATCGGGCGCGCCGGTGCCCGGTGACGGGTGGTCAGTGGTCGTGCGGGCCCTGGCGGTGGACGGGGCCGTGCGCGTCCGCGCAGTGGGCGTCCTTCGTTTCCTGACCGGCGCGGCCGACCGTGAGGAGCGCGTCCTGTACGTGGTCCACCTGGAGGGTGGTGTGCGTGATCCCGTACTCCTTGGCCAGCAGCCGCTCGAGGTCCCGGCGCACCGCGTGGCAGTCGCCCGCAGGCTCCACGAGCACGTGCGCGGACAGGGCCGCCTGCCCGGAGGTGATGGTCCATATGTGCAGGTCGTGCACCTCGGTGACCGGCGGGTGCCCGACCAGCCGGTCGCCCACCGCGTCCGGGTCCACATGGGCCGGAGCGGCCTCCAGGAAGATCCGGCCGGACTCGCGGACCAGCCCGTAGCCCGCCTTGACCATCAGCACCACCACCACGAGGGTGGCGATCGCGTCGGCCTGCCGGAATCCGGTGGTCAGCACGATCAGACCGGCGACGGCGGTCCCGATGAACGCGAACAGGTCGTTCAGGATGTGCTGGTAGGCGCCCTCGACGGCGAGCGAGGACCGGTTGGCCCGCGAGATGCACCAGGCCGCGGCGATGTTGACGACGATGCCCGCCAGCGCCGTCACCAGCACCAGCCCGCCCTCCACCGGCGGGGGGTCCATGAGCCTGCGCACCGCCTCGTACGCCAGCCAGACCGCCAGCAGCAGCAGGGTCAGCCCGTTGGCCTGGGCGGAGAGTATCTCCGCCCGCTTGAGGCCGTACGTGAAGCCGCCGCGCGCCGGCCGCGCCGCCAGCCGCATCGCGATCAGCGCGAGGACGATCGAGACGGCGTCGGTCAGCATGTGCGCCGCGTCGGAGATCAGGGCCAGCGAGTTGGCCACCACACCGATGACCACCTCGATGGCCATGAACGTGCCGATCAGACCGAGCGCGATGGCCAGCCAGCGGCGGTCGGCGTCGGCCGAGACGCCGTGGCTGTGCCCGGCGTGGCCGTGGCCCTGGTCGTACGCGTGGTCGTGCCCGCTCATGGCGTCCCCCGTTTGTTCGGTTCCGTCGCGTGAAGTGAAGCGCACCCCGGCGCAATGGGCAAAGGCTGCAACGGGGACCGTTGTCATTACCCATAAGAGGCCTCTGACCTGCGGTGATGCTCGGCCGGTGCCGCGTCGGCCGGATCGTGGGAAGATCTGGTCATGGTCCAGCGCCCCGGTGTGCCGACCGCGCCCGAGCTCGTTCTGGAGACCGACCGGGGCTCCACACGGATGAGCCCGGGCCGGAACTACCACGTCGGCCGCGACCCCCTCTGCGAGATCTGCCTCGACGACGCCCGCGTCTCCTGGCACCACGCCGTCCTGCGCCCCGACGGCGACCACTGGACGGTCGAGGACGAGGGCAGCACCAACGGCACCTGGGCCGACGGCCACCGCATCCACGAATGGATCGTCGGCCCAGGCAGCGAACTGCGCTTCGGCAGCGCCGACGACGGCCCGCGCGCCGTCCTGGTCGACGCACCCGCCGGGTCGCCCGACGCCCGCCCCTCCCGGGTCTCGCACCCCGGCATGACCGGTACCTTCCGGCAGCCGACGACGGTACGACCGCTGCTGGCCCGCGCCGCCGTCCGGATCGGCCGCGGCCCCGACAACGACCTCGTCATCGAGGACCTCATCGTCTCCCGCCGGCACGCCGAACTCCGCGCCCTGGCCGACGGGAGCTACGAGATCGCCGATCTCGGCAGCCACAACGGCACCTACCTCAACGGAGCCCGCGTCGACGGGGCCGCCCGCCTCACCGAGGGGGACATCATCGGCATCGGCCGCTCCGCCTTCTGCCTCGTCGGCGACCAGCTCCAGGAGTACGTGGACACGGGCGCGGTCTCCCTCGACGTCCAGGACCTCACCGTCGCCGTCGACCGGGGCCGCAAGACCCTGATGGAGGGCGTCTCCTTCCCCGTGGGCGCCAAGTGCCTGCTCGCCGTCGTCGGCCCCAGCGGCGCGGGCAAGTCCACCCTGCTCGGCGCGCTGACGGGCCTGCGCCCCGCCGACCGGGGCACCGTCCTCTACGACGGCCGCGACCTCTACCGCGACTACGCCGAACTGCGCAGCCGCATCGGCCTCGTGCCCCAGGACGACATCCTGCACGCCCAGCTCACCGTCCGCCGCGCCCTCGTCTACGCCGCCGAACTGCGCTTCCCGCAGGACACCGCCAAGGCCGAACGCGAGGCCCGGGTCGATGAGGTGATCCGTGAGCTCGGCCTCGTCCAGCGGGCCGACCAGCCCATCCACAGCCTCTCCGGCGGCCAGCGCAAACGCGTCTCCGTCGCCCTCGAACTGCTCACCAAGCCGTCCCTGCTCTTCCTCGACGAACCCACCTCCGGCCTCGACCCCGGCATGGACCGCTCGGTCATGCACATGCTGCGCGGACTCGCCGACGACAGCCGCACCGTCGTCGTCGTCACCCACAGCGTGCTCAGCCTCGACGTCTGCGACCGGCTGCTGTTCCTCGCCCCCGGCGGGCGCGTGGCCTACTTCGGCCCGCCCCAGGAAGCCCTCGCCTTCTTCGGCTTCGAACACTGGCCGGAGGCCTTCGAGGCCTTCGAGACCCAGCAGGACCGCGACTGGGCGGGGGCCTACCGCGCCTCGCCGGTCCACCGCCGCTACGTCGACGCCACCGCCCGCGGGCCCGGACCCGCCGACGCGGCGGCAGGGCCCGCCCGGGCCGCCCCCCTGCCCCCACCCAAGGCGCAGAGCTGGGGCTCCCAGCTGTCCACCATGATCCGCCGGTACGCCGCCGTGCTCAGCGCCGACCGCACCTTCCTCATCATCATGATCGCGCTGCCGTTCATGATGGGCGCCATGGCCCGCGCACTCGCGGGGAGCACCCTCACCGCCGAGACCGCGTTGAACGCCCTGCTCATCCTGACCATCGGCGGAGTGCTCACCGGCGCCGCCAACGCCGTCCGCGAAGTCGTCAAGGAACGCGTGATCTACCAGCGCGAACGCGCCGTCGGGCTGTCCCGCTCCGCCTACCTGATGTCCAAGGTGGTGGTACTCGGCACGATCACCGTCGGCCAGGCCGTGGTGCTGACCCTCGTAGCCCTCGGCGGAGTGAAACTGAACGCCCCGGACGGCAAGGGCGTCATCCTGCCACCGCTGGTCGAGATCACCCTCGCCGTCGCCCTGCTGTCCTTCACGGCGATGATGCTCGGGCTGCTGATCTCCGCCCTGGTCCGCAAGGAGGAGGTCACCATGCCCCTGCTGGTCCTCCTCGCCATCGTCCAGGTCGTCTTCTGCGGCACCCTGCTGAAGCTCTACGACGTCGCCGTCCTCGAACAGGTGGCCTGGCTCGCGCCGGCCCGGTGGGCGATGGGCGCGATGGGCGGCACCATCGGGCTCGGTGCGATCGTCCCCGGCAGACTCACCCAGGACCCGATCTTCAAGCACGAGGCCGGTATGTGGCTGATCAGCATGTCCATGCTGCCGGTGCTGTCCGTGCTCTTCGGCGTCCTGGTGTCCCGGCTGCTGCGCCGGTCCGAGCCCGCCGTCATGCGGAAGCAGCCGCGGAAATGACGTTCTCCGAGGGGGTCGCGGACTTCCACCCCACCCACATCGTCCCGCAGGAGGGCCTGCCCGCGTGGGAGACCCCGGACGCCTCCCGCCCGACCGTGCCGCTCGACGCGTTCCTCCCCGTACAACTGCTGACCCGGCGCGGCGACTGGGGGGAGGTCCTGTGCGCCAACGGCTGGTCCGCCTGGGTGGACGGCCGCCTGCTGATCTCCGTACCGCAGCCGCCGCCGACCGCCGGAGGGCGGACCCCGGGACGCGCCGAGGACCCCGGACCGCAGCTCGAGCGCGGCGCCGCGGCCCTGGAGCGCTACCGGCGGGCCGTCGCCGAATTCGCCGCCGGGCGTGCGGACAGCGAGGCCTTCCGGCGGTCCGTACGGGGCCTGCGCGCCGGGATCGTCATCGACGGGGAGTCCGTGTGGCTGTACGACGAGTCGGCGGGCCGGTGGATGTACGGCGACGGGTCCCGCCTGATGACCTACGCGGCCGTCGCCGCACCGGGAGCCCCGCTCGCACCGGGTACCCCGCCCGTACCCGCGGCCCCGCCCGCGGCGCCGTCGGCGCCCGACCCGGTCGCGGTCCAGCTCGACGTGGAGCCCGAGCCGGAGGTGGGGCACGCCCCGACCCGCATCGTCGACAAGCCCGGGCCCGGCGGCCAGTGATGGCGACGCCGGATCCGGTGGGCGGGCGCCCCTCCGACCTGCAGGGGAAACGCATCGCCGGATACGTGGTGGAGAGCGAGATCGGACGCGGGGGGATGGCCGTCGTCTACCGGGCCCGCGACCTGAACCTGGACCGTACGGTGGCGCTGAAGCTGCTCGCCCCCGAACTTGCCCGGAACGACACCTTCAGGCAGCGGTTCGCGCACGAGTCGAGGGTGGCCGCGGCCATCGACCACCCGCACATCGTGCCCATCTTCGAGGCGGGCGAGACGGACGGACTCCTGTACATCGCGATGCGCTACGTCCCCGGGCAGGACCTGCGGGCCATGCTGAACCGCGCCGGGCCGCTCCCGGTGGACACGGCCGCCCGCATCGCGGGGCAGGTCGCCTCGGCGCTGGACGCGGCGCACGACCACGACCTCGTGCACCGCGACGTCAAGCCGGGCAACATCCTGGTCGCGCGGGGCACGGACAGCGACCACCCCGAGCACGTGTACCTCACGGACTTCGGACTGACGAAGAAGTCGCTGTCCCTGACCGGTTTCACCAGCGTGGGGCAGTTCGTCGGGACCCTGGACTACGTGGCGCCGGAGCAGATCTCCGGCAAGCCGGTGGACGGCCGGTGCGACGTGTACAGCCTCGGCTGCGTGGTCTACGAGACCCTGGCCGGGGGCCCGCCGTTCGAGCGGGACGACGACATGGCCCTGCTGTGGGCCCACCAGTACGATGCGCCGCCGCCACTGAGCTCGCGACGGCCCGGCCTGCCCGAAGCGCTGGACGAGGTCCTGGCGAAGGCACTGGCCAAATCCCCGGAGGACCGCTGGAGCACCTGCCTCGAGTTCACCGGAGCCCTCCGCCGCGCCGCCTCGTCCGCCGCCCACTCCCCGCCCCGCCCCGCGCCCCCGCGAAACCCCGCGCCCCCGCCTCCTCCGGCGTGGGCGCTTCCGGTGTTCGGACGGGATGCCTGACTCCGGCTCCGTACATGTTGCCGTGGTGTCCCCATGGCCTGTGGGGCCCCTGGCTAAGGGCGGGGGACCGCTGTGGGCTCGTCGACGCGGCCGGGGTGGTGCAGGGGGCGGGCCAGGAGCGCGCCCAGGAAGCCCGCCACCGCACCCCACAGGAGGGCGAGGCCGACCGTGCGCCACAGGACGGGGAGGAGCTCCACCCTGCCGCCGAGGCCGTCCGCCTCGCCGATCCCCAGGAGGGAGAGGCCGAACTGGGCCTGGACCCGCGCCAGCAGGCAGACCATCAGGGTCGCGAGGGCCAGGGCCACGGCCAGGTGGAGCGCGTGCTGCCAGGGGCGGACGTGCGCGGGGGACCGTACGGCCGCCAGTACGCCGGTGCCGAGCAGCAGGACCGCGGCCACCACCACCAGCCACCACGCCCGGGAGTCCCGCTCCGCGAGCGAGGCCACGTCGAGCGCGGACAGGTCGGAGCCGCGCAGGACGTGGTCCAGCAACTGGGGCATCGGCAGCCCGAACGGGCCCTCCACCCTGCCCTCCCAGGCGCCGCCGAAGCCCAGGGTGAGCGCGAGCCAGACCAGGTTCGGCAGGCCCAGCAGGATCACGGCCAGGGTCCGGGCGGCGTGGCCCTGGGTGGCGGCCACGACCACGCCGACCCCGATGCCGAGGACGACGTACGCGAGCAGCAGCACGACCGTGGCGAAGGCAGCCGGGCGCACCGCCGCGTGGAAGCGGACCAGCCCGGCCGGGAGCGGTGCACGGCGGGAGACCAGCAGGGCCACCAGCAACAGGCCGAGGATCCACAGCAGTCCGTAGAGGAGCGTGGCGGGCAGGTTGGCCTGGAAGCCCACCGTCGGGGCGGAGTCGAGGAGTTCGCCGATCACTCCAATGGGGGAGTCGCCGCTGGAGAGCCCGAAGGTCTGCCGGGCGAGGAGGGCGGCGCCGGTCAGCGCGAGGAGCCACAGCACGATCAACGGGCCAGCCCGGCCGAGGAGTTCGCGGGGCCGGGCGACCGCGCGGTTGTGCAGCGGGCGCAGGAAGCAGTAGCCGGCCGTGAGGGCGCCGGCCAGGCTCACCGAGAGGGGGAGCACCGACAGGTTCGCGTCCGCCCCCGCCAGGAAACCCGCACCGCCCGACACCTCGACCGAACCGCCGGCCGCCATCACGACGACCGCGGCGACCACGCGGGGGAACGCGCCGCCGGGCAGATCGCCCGCGCCCGCGAACGCCAGGCCGGCCGCGGCGACCGCGGTCATCACCGCGAAGGCCGCGACAACGGCGACGAGGGCGTCACGCCATGCTCCCGCGGAGCCCCCGGGCAACGGTGATCTCGGTGTCTGGGTCACCCTGCAACCGTGGCACTCTCGGCTTGCGGGCACCACCCGGACGGCGCACACAATGGTCCGCAGGGAACTCACTCCTCCTGTGAAGGAGAGCCCGTGACCACGCAACCCTCCGGCCGACCGCCCTCGTCAGAGCGCCCCACCGGGCCGCCGTCAGGCCCGCTCTCGGGCGGGCAGCAGGGGCCTCCTCCCCCGCCGCCACCTTCCGCACCGCCCGGTGGGCCCGGTGGCGCGGGCGGACCCGGCGGACCCAGCGGCCCGGCCAAGGGCCCGTGGTGGCGGTCCGTACCCCGGCTCGCCACCGCGCTCGTCGCGGTGGCGGCGGCAGTGGCCCTTGCCGTGGTGCTGACCAGACCCACCGGCACGGCCGCGGGCGGCGAGGTGTTCCTCCAGCCGGTGGCCGCCTCGGGCCCGGACCCGTTCACCGAGTCCACCGCGGTGAGCGAGGCCCCGCCGCCGCCGGAGACCCCACCGCCGTCCGGGACCGGGAAGCCTCCTGAGACCGGCAAGCCTCCCGAGACCGGCAAGCCTCCCGAGACCGGCAAGCCTCCTGAGACCGGGAAGCCTCCCGAGACGAGGACGCCGCCCGTCACCAGGGCGCCGGGCACCGCGGCCCCCACGGGCACCCGGACCGTCAACGGCTCTTCGCCGGGCGTGTACGGCGGCGCCAGGAACGTCGCCAGCTGTGACGTCGAGAAGCAGATCAGGGTGCTGTCCGCGCAGCCGGCCAGGAACAGCGCCTTCGCCTCGACCCTCGGCATCCAGCCGGCGGCCGTCCCCGGCTACCTCCGCTCGCTCACCCCGATGCAGCTGCGGATGGACACCCGCGTCACGAACCACGGTTTCCGTGACGGCAAGGCCACCTCCTACCAGGCGGTGCTCCAGGCCGGAACGGCCGTGCTCGTGGACGACCGCGGGGTGCCCCGGGTGCGGTGCGCGTGCGGGAACCCGCTCGGGCCGCCGGTGGCGCTCAGGGCCAATCCGAAGCGCTTCGGGCAGGTGTGGAACTCGTACCAGCCCGCGCGGGTCGTCGTCATCGCACCGTCGGTGACCATCGTCAACAACTTCGTGATCTACGACCAGCGCACCGGGTACTGGTACGACCGGGAACGCGGCGACCGCCCCAACAGGCCCGACCGGCGGGTACCGCCGCCCGTGTTCCCGACTCCGCCGATCACCACGACGACTCCGTCGTTCCCTACGTCGACGACGCCTACCGGATCGCCGGTGACGCCGACCCCGACCGGGTCGCCGACACCGTCGGGCACGCCCTCGGAGTCCCCGTCGAAGACGCCGTCCGAGACGCCGTCCAGGACCCCCTCTGAGACGCCTTCCGAGACCCCGTCCGAGACGCCTTCCGAGACCCCGTCCGAGACGCCTTCCGAGACGCCTTCCGAAACCCCGTCGGAGACCCCGTCGGAGACGCCTTCCGAGACCCCGTCGCGGGAGGAGTCGCCCACGGAGTCCCTCTCGGAGTCTCCGTCCGAGTCGCCCGCCGAGTCGCCCACGCCGTCCCCGTCTGAGGAGACCCAGCCCGCGACCTCGGTGCCGCCGACCGAACCGCGCTCGGTGGAACCGGAGTCCCCGCCGCCGACCTCGCCCGAGGTGGAGGTGTCGCCGGCCCCGATCCCGTCTCCGGCGCCCTCGGTGCCGCTTCCGCCGGCGCCGGTCGTCCCCAGCCCGGAGGTGCCCGCCCCTGAGGTGCCCACCGCGGAGGAGCCCGCTCCCCTGGAGCCCGAACCGGTCCAGCCCAGCCCCGACCAACCCGAGGAGTAGCAGCCCGTAGGGCCTGTAGAGGCCTGTAGGGGCCGTCCCCCAGCGGGGAGGCGGCCCCTACGTACGCCGCCGCCCGGCGAGCGCGTCGCCGGCCGCGCCCACCGCGAGCCCGAGCGCCACCATCACCACGTAGCCGTAGATCTCGTAGCCCTCGGGCACCAGGGGCGGTGGCCGCCGGAGACCCGGTGCTCTCGCCCGCGGTCACCCGCCGGCTCATCGACCGGGTCGCGGCCGGCACCGGCCAGGACACCCGGACGGCCGCGGCCCGGGAACGGCTGGCGCTGCTGGCCGGGCGGGAGCGGGAGGTGGCCCTGGCGGTCGGGCGCGGCATGTCCAACGCGGAGATCGGGCGGGAACTGCACCTGGCGCTGCCGACCGTCAAGACGCACGTGTCCCGGATCCTGACCCGGCTGCACCTCAACAACCGCGTCCAGATCGCCTTGTTGGTGCACGACGCGACCACGCCGCACGGCTAGGACGGGTCCCGTCCGTCCGGCCGGCGCAGTCCGCGCGGTCGGCGCTGCCGGCGGGCCCGGCCGTACGGATTCGGGTGGCAGGCGCCGAAGCCGGGGCCGCGCACGTTCCCGCTGGCGCCGCGGCTTCGGTGCCCTGGCGCGGCGGGGTGCCGGAGCTCGGGTCCGAGGAGGGGGAGGAGCCGGAGGAGCCCGCCGCACCGGAGCCGGCGGAGGCCGCCCGAGCGGCCCGCGTTGCGCTCGTACGTGCCTGGTGGCCGGTCCCCGCCACCGGGCCGTCGCGTCCTGGTAACCAGTACCTCGCCCGTCCCGGCCCGCATGGGCCGGCGCGGGCTCGGCGGACGCGGTGCGGCCGTCGCGGACTCCACCTGCCCGCGCAGGCCAGGGCCGAGCGTCCCTGCCCCGACGAGCGCGCGGCCCCGACGAGCCGCCCGTCGCCCAAGCAGCTCTTCCGGAAAGGTCCCGATAAGCCGGGCTCCACGCCTTTGTCCCTTCGATATGAGGAGAAAGGTCGCGGACAGTGAGACGCTGGCTGCATGGCCCAGTGGGGAGAGAATCCCGAGGTCGACTGGCCCGCGCGGCCGGACACAAGCCTGGCGCTGAACCGCATGGGCACCTTCGACTGGGACCTCGACAGCGGACGGATGTTCCTCGATCCCACCGCCCTCGAGGTCATCGACCTGCGCCCGGACGAGTTCGACGGGACCACCGCCGGGCTGCGCCCCCGCATCCCGCCCGCCGACGAGGCCCGGCTCGAGGCCCGCGTCGCCCGGGCCCTCGAGGACGGGCACAGCCACTACGGGGCCTACGTCCGCGGCCGCCGCCGGGACGGAACCCTGGCCTGGCTCCACATCCAGGGGCACATCATGCGGGACCCGGGCGGGCGCCCGTACCGCGTCATCGGGATCCTCCGCGACGCCGCCCACGACCCCGGTGAGCCCGGCGCCACCGGGGAGCGCGCCGAGGGGCGGCGCCGGATGACCGGCGTCGTCGAGCGAACCACGGCCATCCTCGCCCACGCCCGCACCGTCAACGACGTGACCGACGTCCTCAAGGACCCGGAGGCCCTCGGCCACCTCGGCGCGGTCAGCGTGATGCTGGGCGTCGTCGACGGCGGTCGCATCCACCTGGTCGCGGAGGGCCAGCTGGGCTCGTACGTGCCCGAGATCGAGTACACGCGGATCGACGCGCAGCTCCCGATGAGTGAGGCCGTACGCACCATGCAGCCGGTCTACCTCGCCTCACGGGAGGAGTTCCAGCTGGGGTACCCGCAGCTGTGGCCGTACATCGAGCCGCTGTCCGTGCGCAGCGGGGTCTACCTGCCGCTGATCGCCCAGGGGCGGCCCATCGGCGCACTCGGGCTGCTCTACACGCGCGACGGGGACTTCACCGCCGAGGAGCGCAACCTGCTGATGGCGCTCGGCAGCGGCATCGCGCAGAGCCTCCAGCGCGCCATGCTCTTCGAGCAGGAGCACGACCTGGCCGAGGGCCTCCAGCGGGCCATGCTGCCCCGCCGGATCCCCGACGTGCCGGGCGCGCGCATCGCCGTGCGCTACCGGTCCGCCCGGATGGGGCGGGACATCGGCGGCGACTGGTACGACGTGATCCCGCTCGGCGAAGGCCGCGTCGGGGTCATGATCGGCGACGTGGAGGGCCACGACACGGACGCGGCCGCCGTCATGGGCCAGCTGCGCATCGTGCTGCGCGCCTACATCGTCGAGGGGCACACCCCCGGCACCGCCATGGCGCGGGCCTCGACCTTCCTGCGCGAGCTGCAGACCGAACGCTTCGCCACCTGCACGTACGCCGAAGTGGACCTCACCAGCGGGATGCTCCGGATGGTCCGCGCCGGCCACCTCGACCCGGTCGTGCGGCGCGGGGACGGCAGCTGCCACCGGGTTCAGGTGGCGGGCGGGCTGCCGCTCGGGCTGCCGCCCCGCGAGCAGTTCGGGACCGGCTCCGGCTACCCGGTCACCAGCCTCGAACTGCACCCCGGCGACACCCTGCTGCTGTGCACGGACGGACTGATCGAACGGCCCGGAGCGGACCCCGACTCCGGCATGCGGGAGCTCATGGCCGCGGTCCGCGCCGGCCCGGTCGACGTGGAGGAACTCGCCGACGTCCTGTGCGACCTGGTCGGCGACTCGGGCAGCGGGGACGACATGGCCCTGCTCGTCCTGCGTCGCCGCGGCACGCCCACCGGGCGCGGCGGCGGCCCCCTGCGCCACCGGCTGGACCCCGGCGACCCGGAAGCCCCGGCGACGGCCCGGCACCTGATCCGGGCGGCCGCGGCCGCCTGGGGAGCGCGGGACCGGGCCGACGAGATCGAACTCGCGGCGGACGAGCTGATGACCAACGCCCTGGTCCACACCGACGGCCCCGCCGAGGTCGGCATGCGGCTGACGGCGGAAGGCCGGATCCGCATCGAGGTCGAGGACTCCAGCAGCGCCCTGCCGAGGCGCCGGGAGGCGGGGGACTGGGCGGTCTCCGGACGCGGGCTGCTCCTGGTGGAACAGCTCGCGGACGCCTGGGGCGTGGAGCCCCGGGGCGGCGGGAAGTGCGTGTGGTGCGAGTTCGCCGTCACCGCCCCGGAGCCGGCCGCCGCCTGATTCCGGTGGCAGGACGCGCTACAGGCGTACGAGCGTGACCTCGGTGGCCTTCACGCTTGTCCAGACCTTGGCCCCGTCGACGATGCCCAGTTCTGCGGCCGCTTCCGGGGTGATCTCCGCGACCAGGTCCGGCGCCTCCTCCGGGGCGATCAGCACGCGCAGCCTGCTGCCGACCGCCGTGATCTCCCGTACCGTGCCCGGCCAGACGTTGCGGGGACTGCCGCCCGGGCGGTCCCGGTGCACGGCCACCGCCTCCGGGGCGATGATCGCGAGGGCCTGCGCTCCCTCGGGCAGCGCCTCGGCGACGACGAGGCGGCCCCCGGCGGCCAGGTCCAGCCCGTGCGCGGACGCCGTGCCCGGCCAGGCGTTGCGCCCCAGCATCCGCGCCACCCACGGGGAGCGCGGGTGCCGGGTCACCTCGGAGGGCGGCGCGTCCTGGAGGGTCTTCCCGTCGGAGAGCACGAGGACCCGGTCGGCCAGCGAGACCGCCTCGACGGGGTCGTGCGTGACGATGAGGCAGACCCCGCCGAAGCCGGACAGGTGCGTGCGCAGGGTGTGCCGGACGTGGGCCCGCGTGGTCTGGTCGAGGGCGGCGAGCGGTTCGTCGAGCAGCAGCAGCCGGGGGCGGGCCGCCAGGGCGCGGGCGAGGGCGACGCGCTGGGCCTGGCCGCCGGAGAGCTGGGCGGGCCGGCGCGCGGCCAGGTGCCCGACGCCGAGCCGGTCCAGCCAGGCCTGGGCCGCGAGGCGGGCCTCGGCCCGCCCGACCCCGTGGGCCCGCAGCCCGTACGCGGTGTTGGCCAGCGCGCTCAGGTGCGGGAAGAGCGCGCCGTCCTGCGGGACCCAGGCGACCTGCCGGCGGTGCGGCGGCAGGTCGGTGACGTCGGTGTCCCCGAGCCTGAGGTCGGCGTGGGCGCGCGGGGTCAGGCCGAGGAGGGCGCGCAGCAGGGTGGTCTTCCCGGCGCCGTTCTCGCCGACCACGGCGATCGTGGTGCCCGGTTCGGCGTCGAGGGTGAGCCGGTTGAAGCCGGTGACGGTCGCGTGCAGCGACCAGTGCCCGGCCTCGGCCGGTACGGTCTCCACCGTTCCGCCAGGGGGTGCGGGTGTCGGTTCGGACGGCTCCTCGGCCGGCGGCGGCGCCCCGGCGGGCTTGCGGATGACGGGAGTGCCCGTCCAGCGGCCGCGCAGTGCGATCAGTACGCCCATGGCGATCGCGAGCAGAAGCAGGGAGACGGAGGTGGCGGCCTCGGGCTCGTCCTGGAGCAGCAGGTACACCTGGAGCGGCAGTGTCTGGGTGGTGCCGGGCAGGTTCCCGGCGAAGGTGATGGTCGCGCCGAACTCGCCGAGCGCGCGGGCCCAGGTGAGCGCGGCGCCGGCGATCAGGCCGGGGGCCACCATGGGCAGGGTCACCGTGAAGAACACGCGGACGGGCGAGGCGCCGAGGGACGCGGCGGTCTCCTCGTAGCTCTGCCGCAGTCCGCCGAGGGCGCCTTCCAGGCTGATGACCAGGAACGGCATCGCCACGAAGGTCGCCGCGACGACGGCGCCCGACGTGTGGAAGGGCAGGGTGACCCCGAAGGTCTCCTCCAGCCAGGGCCCCAGCAGACCGCGCCGGCCGAAGCCGAGCAGCAGGGCGACACCGCCGACGGTCGGCGGCAGCACCATCGGCAGCAGCACCAGCGAGCGGACCAGGGCCTTGCCCTTGAACTCCACGCGGGCCAGCAGCCAGGCGAGCGGCACGCCGAGCAGCAGTGAGAGGCCGAGGGCCCAGAAGGAGACGACGAGCGACAGGTTGAGGGCCTGGACCACCCCGGGGCTGCCGAGGTGCGAGCCGAGCTCGCTCCACTGGGTCCGGCTGAGGATGCCGATCAGCGGCAGCAGCAGGAAGGCGACGGCGAGCAGCGCCGGGAGCGCGAGGGTCACGGGGGGCCGGGTGCGGGTGCGGAGTCTGCTCATGGGGCGTTCCTGGCTCGGGGGCGGCTGCGGGAAGCGTACGGGGGCCGGCCGCGCACACGGCGCAGGGCTGCCCGTCCCCCCGGACCGGGCAGCCCTTCTCGGAGTGCGGAGGCAGGCGGCAGGCGGCACAAGCCAGGAGGGGCCCGCCGCCCGCCGGTCTCAGGCCTAGGCCTGCTGGAAACCGGCGTCCTGGAGGATCTTCTGCGCCTCCGGGGTGCTCAGCCAGGCCACGAACGCGGTGGCGGCCTCCGGGTTCTTGGACTGCTTCAGCGTGGCGGCCGGGTAGGAGGCCACAGCGTTCTCGGCGTCCGGGATGTCCACGGCGACGACCTTGTCGCCCGACTTGGCGGAGTCCGTCTTGTAGACGAGCCCCGCGTCGGCCTCGCCCAGCTCGACCTTGCTGAGCACGGCGCGCACGTTGGGCTCCTGGGAGACGGGCTTCACCGTGACGCCCTGCTTGCCCAGGATCTCCTTGCTGTAGCGGCCCACCGGGACCTCGGGCGCGGCGAGCACGACCTTGATCTTGGTGTCGGCGAGGTCCTCGAGGGCGGCGATCTTGAACGGGTTGCCCTTGCCGGTCGCGATGACCAGGCGGTTCTTGGCGATGATCTTGGCGTCGCCCGTCTCGCCCCTGAGGCCGTCCATCGTCTTCGTGTCGGCGGTGACCAGCGCGTCGGCCGGGGCGCCCTGCTTGACCTGCGCCGCGAGCTCCTGCGAACCGGCGAAGGAGAAGGTCACCTTCGTGCCGGGGCGGGCCTTCTCGTACGCGGCGCCCGCGGCCTTGAAGGCGTCCGTGAGGGAGGAGGCGGCGAGGACGGTGAGGTTCGCGGCCTTGGGCTCGGCGGAGGCGGAGGCCGAGGCCGAGGACTTGCCGGAATCGGCGGCGGGCTCGGTGTCTGCGCCGCCGTTCCCGCAGGCGGCCAGCGGGACGAGCAGGGCGGCGGTCAGCCCCGCGGCGGCACGGCGGCGGTTCGGGGTCGCGGGCATGGGCTGAAGCTCCTCGGTCGGGTCGGCGGCCGGCCTTGTGCCGGGACCGGGGCGGTCCTGGATGCGGCGGGACTGCACGTGCGACAAGGTAGAGCCATCCGTGGCGCATTTGCAATCGGCTTGGGGGCATCTACATGGCAGATGCCATTGCCCTTGTGATATCCGCCGAAAGTCCTTCGGCCATTCCGGGCCCGCCTCGCTAAAGTCGGGGCATGGCTGATGAGGTATCGGGATCGGGTAGGGGTGCGGGCACGGACGCGGACACGGGATCCGTGCGGGTGGACGCGTGGATCTGGTCCGTGCGCCTGACGAAGACCCGCTCGACGGCGGCGACCGCCTGCCGGGCGGGCCACGTGAAGGTCAACGGGGAGCGCGCCAAGCCGGCGCAGCCCGTGCGCGCGGGTGACGAGGTGCGGCTCTTCCACGCCGGGCGGGAGCGCATCGTCGTGGTGCGCCGGCCCGTGTCCAAGCGCGTGGGCGCGCCGGTCGCCGCCGAGTGCCTGATCGACAAGAGCCCGCCGCCGCCGAGCCCCATCGAGGCCGCGGTGGTGGGCATCCGCGACCGCGGCGCGGGCCGCCCGACGAAGCGCGAACGCCGGGAGATCGAAACCCTCCGCGGCCGCCAGTAGCCTCCGGCGGAACCAGGCCCCACACCCGCGCCCCGAGCCGCCGGCCCAGGCCCCTCCCGGGCCCGGCCTCCGTGTCCGGCCTCCGGGTCCGGCTCCCGGGGTCCAGCCCCCGGCCCGGTTCCGAACCTCCAGCCCGGTTCCCGGGCCCGGCTTCCGGGTCCGGCTCCCGGGGTCCAGCCCCTGGCCCGGGTCCGAATCTCCTGCCCGGTTCCCGGGTCAGGCCCCAGGGTCCGGCCTCCGGGTCCGGCCTCCGGGTCCGGCCTCCGGGTCCGGCCTCCGGGTCCGGCCTCCGGGTCCGGCCTCCGGGTCCGGCTCCCGGGGTCCAGCCCCTGGCCCGGGTCCGAATCTCCTGCCCGGTTCCGGGTCAGGCCCGCGGGGCCGGGCTTTCGGCTTCGGGCCCATGCGGCCCCGACCGGGTGTGCGGGGCGGTCGGGGGCTGGGGGTCAGGCCTTGCGGTAGGTGTAGGCCTCGCCTGCGGTGGATTCGACCATCGACAGGGGGGCTCCGGCGGAGGCAGTGACCACCGCCGCCACCGCGCCCTCCAGGAACGGTGCGTCCACCAGTCGGGAACCCGGCGGCAGTTCGCCGTCCGCCAGCAGCGACTTCACCGTCAGCACGGAGCTGCCCAGGTCCGCCAGCAGGGCGACACCGGCCCCGCGGTCCACCTCCCGCGCGGCCGCGAGGATGCGCTCCGCGCTCGTGCCGAGGCCGCCCTCGGCCGTGCCGCCCGCCGCGGCCACCGCAGCCATCGGGCCGCCGGCCGCCAGGCCCCGGGCGAGCTCCGCCACCGCCTCGGCGACCTGCGCGCTGTGCGAGACCAGCACGATGCCGACCAGGTCCTGACCCGTGTTGCCGATGTCCCCCGCGGGGGCAGGCCCGGCGGTGGCCGCCGCGGGGGCGGCCACTCCCGGGTCGTCCGCCACCTCCGCCACCTCCGCCAGCGCCGCCAGCAACAGCGCCGACGAGGTCGCGCCCGGATCCTGATGCCCGATGCTCCGCTCGCCGAGGTAGCTGGCCCGGCCCTTGCGCGCCCGCAGCGGTACCGTCGCCTGCGCCCCCTGCTCCGCCGCGTCCCCCGCCGCCCGGTACGAGGTACTCAGCGCGGCCACCCCCGGGACCAGGGCGTCCAGCATCGTCTTGTCGCCCGGCGCCGCCCCGCCCAGCTGGGCCACCGCGCCCACCCCCGTGTGCAGGGCCTGGCGCAGCGCCTCGTCGGAGACCTCCGCGGCCTCCCCGAGCTCCTTGCCGGTGCGCCTCAGCAGCGTCCCGTACAACGGCCCCGACGCGCCGCCGACGGTCGAGATCAGGGTCCGCCCCGCGAGCTGGAGCACCGCGCCCGGTGTCGCCGGAGCCTGCGCGGACAGGGCCGCCCGCACCGCGACGAAGCCCCGCAGCAGGTTGCTCCCGTGGTCCGCGTCCCCGATGGGCGAGTCGAGTTCGGTCAGCCGGTCCGCCTCGCGCTCCACCGCGGCCGCCGCGGCCGTCATCCAGCGCCGGAAGAAGTCTGCGTCACGCACCGGATCTCCTCGTATCGGGCTCAGCCCGGGCGGGCCTCACCGCCACCTTACGGTCAGCGGCCCCACCGCAGCGCGGCCGTCTGCACCGGGGCGTCCCACAAGCGCAGCAGTTCCTCATCGGCCCGGCACAGCGTCACCGAGCAGCCCGCCATGTCCAGCGAGGTGACGTAGTTCCCGACGAGCGTGCGCGCCACCCGCACCCCGCGTGCCTCCAGCACCCGCGCCACCTCCGCGTGGAACCCGTACAGCTCCAGCAGCGGCGTCGCCCCCATACCGTTGACCAGGACCAGTACCGGCCCGTCGGCCGGATCCACCTGCGCCAGGTCCTGCAGTACGGCGCCCACCGCGACCTCGGCGAT